>NZ_JHBX01000009.1:0-232 GCF_001273855.1 Leucobacter japonicus
GCATCCAGCCGAGCCCCATCGACGCGGCGATCAGCTCGGCGGCGACGAGGAACAGCCAGGCCTGGGCGAGCCCGAGGCGCAGGCCCGAGACGACCGACGGCACGACGGCGGGCAGCTGCACGGTGCGGAACAGCGACCAGCCGCGCAGCCCGAAGGTGCGGCCCGCCTCGACGAGCTGCGGATCCACGTGGCGCAGGGCGTCGGCCACCGTGGTGTAGACGGGGAAGAACGC
>NZ_JHBX01000094.1:0-201 GCF_001273855.1 Leucobacter japonicus
GATGGAGAGGGGCAGCGCGATGAGGAGGGCCAGGGTCGCCGCCCACACCGTGCCGAAGACGAGGGGGCCGACGTAGGCCCAGAAGTTGGTGGTGAGCAGCGAGGCGCTCTCATCGGTCGCGACGAACGCCGGCAGGCTTCGGGCGATGAGGAAGATCGCGACGGCGGCGAGGGTGACAAGGATCATGCTGCCCGCGAACAC
>NZ_JHBX01000095.1:0-233 GCF_001273855.1 Leucobacter japonicus
CGCAACGGCGTTTCGTTCTCCCTCTCCCCTTTCCTCCCTCTTTTCCCTAATGCTGAGGCGCTGAAAGCTGCTCTCCTCGAACACAACGAGTTCGCCGGGCCGCTCTTCCCTCTCAATCCCTCCCCTCTCATCACGCCTTTTGGGGCGTTTCTACTCCGCTCTTCTCTCTCCGAACTTCCTCATCTCATTAACTTTGTGCTCGGCACGATGAGTCTCTGAGTCCCTCGACCGGG
>NZ_JHBX01000096.1:0-215 GCF_001273855.1 Leucobacter japonicus
ATCGTGCCGACCGAGGTCGCCTCTTCCTCTCTCTTCCTCTTTTTTTCTCTTCTTATGGCGCAGATCAAGCACATCGACTTGACCGACTTCCGTGTTCTGCTGCCCTGTTTCCTCCCCTTCTCCTTCCTTCCTATGACCTACTCTATCGCCAACGGCATCGGAGCGGGCTTCGTCGCCTGGGTACTCGTGAACGCGCTCTCCGGGAACGTGAAGAG
>NZ_JHBX01000097.1:0-238 GCF_001273855.1 Leucobacter japonicus
GCTGCAGCACCCGCGCCGCCATTTCTTCCCCTCCTCCTCTCCCTCCTCTCTCTCTTTCGCCATGGAGAACTTCGGCTTTCCGCCCGCCGAGATTCTCACGCGTGTCGTCCTCTCCCTCTCTCTCCTCTCCGTTTTCGTGCCCTTCTGCGAACGCCTGCATCGACTCTCCTTCTTTCAGCATCATCAGTTCTCCTTCGTCTGCGCCACGTCGCACGCGCCGCAGAGTCTGTTGCTCGAC
>NZ_JHBX01000098.1:0-250 GCF_001273855.1 Leucobacter japonicus
GGGCTGCTCTATTCTCTTCTAGTTCATCTTTCTCTCCCCTTCTTCTTCCCTCTTTTTCTCTTACCTCATTCATCGAACTCGTCCATACCGGTGATTTCAAAATCTTCCCCTGACTCTCTCCTTCTCTCTCCTCTCTTTCCTCATTTCTCTCTCTCTTCTACCCTCATTCCACTCCCTCCTCCCTCTTTCACCCCACCCGTGCTCTTATACACATCTCCTCTCCCACTACACATTCAGCCCTATCGTATGC
>NZ_JHBX01000099.1:0-366 GCF_001273855.1 Leucobacter japonicus
TCCTTGAGGGTCGTGACGAGCCCGAGCCTCGGATGCCTGATGCGGTAGCCGATGAGCCCGTGCTCCCCCGGCAGCGCGCCGGTGGTGAGCGTGGTGAGGGCGGCCCCCGTGGTCGACGGGGCGACGGTCTCGATGCGCCGTCGCTGCAGCCGCGCGAGGGTCGGAGCGTGGCCCTTCACCGCGGTGAGGTTGGCGTGGCCGAGCCCGTCGACGACCACCATCACGAAGGATCTCGCGGCCGGCAGGCGCTCCGCGATCCCGCTCGAAGCGGCGAAGGCGAGCTCCTCCGGCAGGTCTGCGTCGAGGCCTCGGGCGACCGTCGCGAGTCCGCTTGGCAGAATCGCGGCAAGCCTCGCACCGTTGTCG
>NZ_JHBX01000100.1:0-230 GCF_001273855.1 Leucobacter japonicus
ACGATGCGGGGTTCGTGCACCGCTTCACGCCCGACGGCCGCCTTGATCGAAGCATCGCTATTCCTACATCCAAACCGGCCATGTGCGCATTCGGCGGCCCCGGGCTGGACACCCTGTTCGTGACGTCGATCCTGATCGGCGACGACCCGCTCTCGGGCGCCACCTTTGCCGTGCGCCCGGGCGTGACTGGATTACCGGAACCCGTCCTGCACCTCTGAAACCGAGTACGC
>NZ_JHBX01000101.1:0-240 GCF_001273855.1 Leucobacter japonicus
TCCCGACTCCGGTCGACTCGCGCCTACTATGGGACGATGGGAAGCGATGCACCGCGAGCAGCGCGAGTTCTGGTTCTGTGGGCCGACGAATCGTCTCCGAACCTGGGCGTCGCCGCGCTGGCGCGCGGCTCTCGGGACCTGCTCCGGAGGGCGGCGCCGGACGCGGCGTTCACCTTCGCGAACTACGGCAGCCGTCCGGCTCAGGTGCCGTGGGGCAGAACGCGCTCCCTCGTCAAGGAG
>NZ_JHBX01000102.1:0-210 GCF_001273855.1 Leucobacter japonicus
GAGTACAAGGACGCGAAGGTCATCGCCGAGAGCTTCCGCGAGGGTGTCCCGGTGATCATCAACCTCTCCCGCATGGGCGAGGGCGACGCGAAGCGCCTCATCGATTTCGCGAGCGGCCTGACGATGGGCCTGCACGGCCGGATCGAGCGCGTGACCAGCAAGGTGTTCCTGCTCTCTCCCGAGCACATCGACTTCGTGCAGGCGCTCATC
>NZ_JHBX01000103.1:0-282 GCF_001273855.1 Leucobacter japonicus
GGTCACGACGATCCGGTCGATGCGCGCTACGGAGATCGAGACCGCGATCCAGACGATCCGACTCGATGCGTCCCTGCAGTCGCGCAACTTGAGCGCACAGACGCTTTCGCGAGAGATGAACACTGCTTTCGACGAGTTGCAGGATCGCCCTGCCCTCACCGAGGCCCAGGATGCGCAACTCAGCGACTACTATCGCGACACGTTCATTCCCGAGCTCGAGAAGCGCGCCGATCACGCCTACGGCGACGAGGCGTTCATTCCCGATTCCACTGCGGGCAAGTA
>NZ_JHBX01000010.1:0-296 GCF_001273855.1 Leucobacter japonicus
CGCCGGCACCAACTACCCGCTGAGCGGTGGCAAGGCGGTGTGCGACGCCGGCCCGGTGGAGGTTCCCGAGGTCTCCGCATCGATCCTCTCGGGCGCCGGGGCGACCGTCACGACGGTCACCGACCTCAAGAACTTCTACGAGCACTACCTCGACGGCACCTTCGGCGGCGACGCCGCATCGATCACCACCGACGCCTTCCCCGTGAAGAACCCGAAGCGCGACAGTGAGGGCAACCCCACCGAGGAGCCCGACGAGAACGGCCGCCAGTGGACGTTCGGCACGGAGAAGATGGGGC
>NZ_JHBX01000104.1:0-575339 GCF_001273855.1 Leucobacter japonicus
GCGCGCCGCACACCCGAAACCCACGCACCACCGATGCGTAGGCTCCCGTTTCCCCAATCGCATGGCGTTCGCGGGTGCTTAGATGGACGGGTGAATGACCCCTCCATCGCTTCGGCGCTCCCCTCCCCCGCAGACTTCAGCTTCACGGTCGAGCATCGACTCGAATCCGGGGGCGCTACCGGAAGCGACGGCTCCCCCCTGGGGCGTGCCGGCACGATCCACACCCCGCACGGCGACATCCAAACGCCCGCGTTCATCCCGGTGGGCACGAAGGCGACGGTCAAGTCGCTGCTCCCTGCAACAGTGACCGAGCTTGGTGGCCAGGCCGTGCTCGCCAACGCGTACCACCTGTTCTTGCAGCCGGGCAGCGACCTCGTCGACGAAGCGGGCGGTCTCGGCAAGTTCATGAACTGGGATGGGCCGACGTTCACCGACTCAGGGGGATTCCAAGTGATGTCGCTCGGCGTCGGGTTCAAGAAGGTGATCTCGATGAGTGAAACGATGCACTCCGATGCCGAGGTCATCGCCAAGAACAAAGAACGCCTGGCGCACGTCGATGAAGACGGCGTCACGTTCAAGTCATTCTTGAACGGCGACGAGCATCGCTTCACCCCCGAGGTCTCGATGCGCATTCAGCACGAGCTCGGCGCTGACATCATTTTTGCGTTCGACGAGTGCACGACCCTGCTCAACACGCGCGCCTATCAAGAGGATTCCGTCGCGCGCACCGAGCGCTGGGCAGTCCGTTGCCTGGACGAGCACGCGCGTCAGACCTCATCTCGCACGCACCGCCCCTACCAGGCACTCTTCGGCGTCGTGCAGGGGGCGCAATACGAAGATCTGCGTCGTCAAGCGGCGTCCGGGCTCGCTCGCCTGACTGGAGCCGACGCGACGGAACAGCAATTCGACGGTTTCGGTATCGGCGGCGCACTCGAGAAGAGCGAGCTCGGCACGATCGTCGGCTGGGTCTCCGATGAGCTCCCCGAGTCGAAGCCGCGACACCTGCTCGGCATTTCGGAACCGGATGATCTGTTCGCCGGGATCGCTGCCGGTGCAGATACCTTCGACTGCGTCGCCCCGTCGCGCCAGGCGCGAGGCGGCACAATGTACTCGTCGCGCGGCCGCATCAACGCGAAGTCGGCGGGTCAACGCCGCAGCTTCGAACCACTCGACGCGGAATGCGACTGCTACACCTGCGAGAACTACACCGCCGCGTACTTGCACCACCTCTTCAAAGCGAAGGAGATGCTCGGTTCGACACTGGCGACGATTCACAACGAGCGGTTCATCGTGCGTCTCGTCGAGCGCATTCGAACGAGCATCATCGACGGTACCTTTTCCGAGCTGCGCGACGAGGTGCTCGGACAGCAGTACGGGGTGGAGTTCGCGCGGCAAGCGGCGGCCCGGTACGCGTCGCAAGGTTAAGTGATGCGGTCAGTTCGCCCGACAGCGGCCGAGTGCGGCGCCTGTCGGGCGAACATCAGCGCGTGACGTTCGCTATTCGTCGACGCGACCGACGCCGAGCGCGCCGCGAATCATGTCGAGGTTCAGCTTGGCAGCGACTCGAGCGCCACCGCCCGCAGCGATGATCAACTGCTGCGGACCCGGCGGCACGATATCACCGACGCCGTAGATTCCTCGGATCGACGACTCACCGCGATCGTCGACTTCGAGCAGCCCCCACCCGTCTCGAGCGATATCGAGATTGCCGAGGAACTCTAATGGGGCATGCCACCGCGGCCGCACAAACCCGCCGACGCGCGGAATCACGGTGCCGTCGGCGAGTCGCACTCCGGTCATCTCCGCGCGTTCGCCGACGATATCGTCGATCGGACGTCGCTCGACACGGATACCGATGCGACCGAGCTGCGCTTCTTGTTCGGAGCGCACGGTGTCGGCCCCGTTGGTGAACACGATGAGATCAGAGCTGAAGCGGCTGATCAGCAACGCTCGCGCGAAGACATCGGTCGTCTCTCCGATGAGCGCCAATGGCTTATCGGTCTTCTCGAACCCATCGCATTCGACGCAACTATGCAGTGCGGTGCCGTAGTAGGCGCGGATCATGGGAAGCGCTGGTAGCTCTTCCGTCAGCCCGGCGGCGATGAGTACCCGACGCGCCGTGTACTCGACGTCGGCGGCGCCGCGAATTCCGGCAGCGCGGACCGTGAACCCGATTCCGTCGGGGAAACCTGCGGCACGCGCATCAGCCTCGTCGAGCGGAACGACCTCTCGCACGATTGCCTGCGCATAGAGCGCGGTCGGGTAGGCCGTGAATTCCTCACGGCCGAGTCGTCGGAGTTCGAGCGGTGACGCACCATCACGTGTCAAAAAACCGTGCGATTGCAGCGTCGCCGAATGTCGAGGGCGATTGCTGTCGATAATCGCGATGCGTCGATTCGCACGCACGAGTTGCAGCCCTGCGGACAGCCCCGCCGGGCCTCCCCCGATGATTGCCACACCGATCGGTGCTTCAGTCGTCGTCATACTCCCGCTCCGCGTGTTCGGAATCAGCTCGCGAGCTGGGCTTCCAGACGGCGCAAGCGCGCCAGCGACTCATCTCGCCCGAGCAGTTCGAACGACTCGAACAGCGGCGGCGAAACGCGACGCCCGGAGGCCGCGACTCGCAGTGGGCCGAAAGCGAGGCGGGGCTTGATGCCAAGCCCGTCAATGAGGGCCGACTGCAAGGCCTGCTGGATGCGTTCCGTCGACCACTCGTCTTCGGCGATGGGATCGAGCGCCGCGATGCTGGCGGCGAGCACCTGCGGTGCATCGTCTTTGAGCGAGGTGAGCGCGTCGTCTTCGTAGGCGAGATGCTCGGTCGTCGTGAACAGGAATCCGAGCATTCCGACGACGTCGGAGAGCACGGTCACACGGCTCTGCACCAGCGGCACGGCGCGCCGGATGATCTCCCGCTGCGCCTCCGTGGGTTCGATCTGCAGTGCGCCCCCAGCGATGAGGTAGGGCAGAATCCGCTGGCCGAAGTCCTCCTCCGACAGCAGTCGGATCTGGTCGGCGTTGATCGAGTCGGCCTTCTTCTGATCGAAGCGGGCCGGATTGGGGTTGACGTTGGCGACGTCGAACGCCGCCACCATCTCGTCGCTGGAGAAGACGTCGCGATCCGGCGCCAGCGACCAGCCCAGCAGAGACAAGTAGTTGAGCAGCCCCTCAGGGATGAAGCCGCGCGAGCGGTGATGCAGCAGGTTCGACTCGGGGTCGCGCTTCGAGAGCTTCTTGTTGCCCTCGCCCAGCACGTAGGGAAGGTGGCCGAACTGCGGGATCGCCTGGGCGATGCCGAGCTCGACCAGTGCGCGGTGCAGCGCGATCTGTCGCGGCGTGGACGAGAGCAGATCTTCGCCGCGGAGCACGTGCGTGATGCCCATGAGCGCGTCGTCGACCGGATTCACCAGCGTGTACAGCGGAGCACCGTTAGGGCGCACGACGACGAAGTCGATGGTGGAGCCCGCAGGGAAGGTGATGTCGCCGCGCACGAGATCGGTGAACGACAAATCGGTGTCGGGCACGCGGAACCGCAGGGCGGGCTCGCGGCCCTCGGCACGGAAGGCGGCACGCTGCTCGTCGGTGAGGTCGCGATCGAAGTTGTCGTACCCGAGCTGCTTCGGGCGACCCGCGGCGATGTTGCGCGCATCGATCTCTTCGGCAGTGGAGTAGCTTTCGTAGAGGTACCCGCCCTCGCGGAGCTGGGCGATTACCCCCTGGTAAATGTCACCACGCTGCGACTGACGGTACGGACCGTTCGGGCCACCAATATCGATGCCCTCGTCCCAGTCGAGCCCCAGCCACCGCAGCGAATCGATGATCTGGCCGTAGCTTTCTTCACTGTCGCGTGCGGCATCAGTGTCTTCGATGCGGAAGACGAAGGTGCCGCCGGTGTGCCGGGCGTACGCCCAGTTGAAGAGTGCGGTGCGCACCATGCCGACGTGCGGCGTACCGGTCGGCGACGGGCAGAAGCGAACGCGGACATCGGCTCCGGTCGCAGTGGAAAACTGGGGGCTCTCGGTGTGTGACATCAACGTCATTCTAGCGTCGTGCGGGCTCCCGCAGGCGAACGGTGCACACGACGCCCGCACCGATGAGCACCGCCGCGACGCTCGAGAGCACGGGGAATCCTCCGGTCGCGAAGAGCACACCAGATACGGCGCCGAAGAGCGCGCCCGCCGCGTTCATCGCGGTATCGGCCTGCCCTTGGCGCGCCGGTCGATCGACTGCGGGAGTGAGTGCGGTGACCAGCGCCGCGCCCGCGACCGTCACCAGGCTCCACCCGAGGCCGAGCAGCACCAGTGAAATCTGCACGGCGGGCACGGACTCGCCGCCGAGTGCGGTGCCGATCGCCGCGAGGGCGAGCATCGCGAAACCTGCGAGCACCACGGGCACGGCACCGAAGCGCCCAGCGGCCAGGCCGACCAGGGGCGACAGTGCGTACATGCCGGCGATGTGCAGACTGATCGTGATGCCGACGAGCTCGATGCTGCCGCCGTGGTGCGTCAGGTGCAACGGCGTCATCGCCATGATGCCCACCATGACCGCATGACCAATCGCCACGGCGGCGATGGCGAGGATCTGAGCCGTACGCGCACCGGGCGCGATCGGCGGCACGGTGCGCGACGGTGCCGTGAGCGCACCCCCGAGGGCGGTGTCACGGCCGACGTCGACTGCCGCGCGGCGCCGCGCTTCAAGCAGTGGGTCCGGTCGCAGACCACCCCAGACGACGAGCCCCGCCGCGAGCTGCGCGACGATCGTGAACAGGAAAATCCCCGAGAGCGGATGCAGACCCAGCGCATGCCCGATGGACTCACCCGGGCCGATCAGATTCGGTCCGATGACCGCGCCGACGGTGATCGACCACACGACGAGTGACAGGTCGCGTGCGCGCTGCGCCGGGCTCGCAAGGTCGGTCGCGGCGAACCGCGCTTGCAGTTGCACAGCGGCCGCGATGCCGAGCACCGCGAGGCCAACAAACAGCAGCCCGCCGAGCTCCGCGCCAGCCGCGATGATGACGAGCGCCGCACCGGCGACAGCGCCTAAATTGCCTGAGGCGAGCGCCACCCGACGCCCGCGGCGAGCCGCGAGGCGGGCCAACGGAATCCCCGCGAGGGCAGCCCCCACGGCGTTCATCGTCGACCCGAACCCCGAGAGTGCCGGATTGCCGGTGACCTCGGAGATCAGCAGTGCCCCTGCCGACAACGATGCGCCCACCCCGAGGCCGCCGAGCACCGTGGCGGCTGCGAGCACCGCGACCGTGCGGCGCTGCACGCGGTGCGGCGCGATCACCCTAGACAGGCTGACCGACTGCTTCGAGATGCCAGGCCGACCCGTCGACCGCGGCGAGCAGACGCTTGGCGAGCCGCACCTGCGGGCTCTCGTTGGCGGTCGACATCGACACCAGCCCGATCGTGCGGTATCGCGGCGGGTCGAGCGGCAGGGCGCGCGCGTCTTCGGGCAGGATGCGCGCTGCAGCCAGTGCCAGGCCCGGAACCAGCGCGACCGCGCCACCGGCCGCGGCCATCGCGAGCATCGCGGGCACGTTGTCGGTCTCCTGAATGATGTCGGGCTCGAAGCCGGCGTCGGCGGCTGCAGCGAGCAGGTGGCCACGGCACTTCTCGCATCCGGCGATCCAGTGCTCCGCAGAGAAGTCACCGAGGCGTGCGGTCGATTCGCCCGCCGCTCGCTCGTCAGAGGCGACCAGGTGCACCTCTTCGCGCCACAGCGGCAGGAACGCGCTGCCCGCCGGAAGTTCTGCCGCACCCTCGTAGTCGAAGATGAGGGCGCAGTCGACCTCGCCGTCGCGCAGCATTGCCGTGGCCGCCGGCGGTTCGGCTTCCCGGTACTGCAGCGCCACGTCGGGCGCTTCGATCGCGAGCTGACGCATGAGGGTGGGAACGACGGTTGCGCTCGCGCTCGGGAATCCGACGAGGCGCAGGGTGCCGGCACGTTCCCCGCGCAAATCGTCGATCGCCGCCAACGCCGCATCGATTTCGGTGACGACGGTTCGCCCGTGATCCGCGAGGATGCGGCCCGCGGTCGTCAGTCGGATTCCGCGGCCGTTGCGCTCGATGAGCGGCACGGCCAAGCGGGTCTCCACGCGCTTGATGCGCTGGCTCACCGCGGGCTGGCTCAGCCCGAGGCTCTGCGCCGCGGCCGTGAGCGAACCTGTAGTGGCGAGTGCATGGAGAATGCGAAGCTCGGTCGAATCGATCGACCCGAGCGGATCGGCAGTGCGCGTCGTACTCATGAGAGCAGTGTACACGAGACATAACGTTAAGCGAAGCAAAACATAAGAATGATTCCATTTCATTATGCCTTGCACTCTTCTAGCCTGGCGTGATGACTTCCCAACCCGCATTCGCCGACGTGCAGGCGCAGTTCCCCCGCGTTCCCGGATACCTGTCGGCGTGCACCGCCGGCCTCCCCGCACACGTCACGACCGACGCGGTGCGCGCATTCGTGGATGTGTGGGCGTCGGGGCGCATGCGCGCCGACACGATCAGCGAGCAGGTCGAGCAGTGCCGTGCGCTTTACGGGCGACTCGCCGGGGTGCCCGCCCACCGGGTTGCCGTGGGCACTCAAGCCTCTCAGTTCGCATCGATCGTCGCGACGGCCGTGCCCGACGGCGGGGAGGTGCTCTGCGTCGCCGGCGACTTCGCCTCGCTCACGCACCCGTTCGAACAGCTGGCCCGTCGCGGTGTGCGGGTGCGTTACGCTCCGCTCACCGAACTCGCCGCCTCGGTGCGCCCGACGACTGACCTCGTCGCGTGGTCGCACGTGCAATCCGCGTGCGGATCGATCGCGGACTCCTCGTCGATCGCCCGCGCTGCGGCATCGGCCGGCGCGCGTACGTGCGTCGATCTCACCCAGGCGCTCGGCTGGCTCCCTGTCGACGCGGGAGACTTCGATTTCACCATCTGCCACGCGTACAAGTGGCTGAATGCTCCGCGCGGCTCCGCGTTTCTCACCGTCCGCGAGGGCCTCGACGACGACCTGGTGCCGCTCGCCGCGGGATGGTGCTCGGCAGATGATCCGTGGTCTTCGTGCTACGCCGGGCACACGCCCCTCGCCGCAGGCGCCGGACGATTCGACCCCTCCCCCGCGTGGCCAGTCATCGGCGGCACCGTGGCCGCGCTCGACACGATGGTCGGCATCGACCCGGCAACGGCGCACGCGCACGCGATCGGCCTGGCGTCGCTGGCGCGTGAGCGGCTCGGGATCGCTGGAGCCGCGCACGACCCGGGCGTCACTGGCCCCTCGGCGATCGTCACTTGGGCAGACCCCGACGGGCGTGACCTCGCGGCGATGACGCGCGCCGACATCGTGGCTTCAGGCCGCGCCGGGAACGCCCGCGTCGCTTTCCATCTCTGGAACACGACCGACGACGTCGACCTGCTGGTCGCAGCGCTCGGGCGCTGACCGGGGCGATTAGCCGGCGGCGGCGAAGGCTTCGGCTTCGGCCTTGTCCTGCTCCGTCGCGACCAGCTGACCGCAGGCGCCGTCGATCTCCTTGCCGCGAGTGTCGCGCAGCGTCGTCGGGATGCCGGCAGCATTCAACCGGTCGACGAACTCGCGCGTGACCTCACGGGTCGACGACGTCCAGATGGAACCCGGCGTCGGGTTCAGCGGGATCGGGTTCACGTGCACCCAGCCGCGGCCGCGCGCATTGAGTTTCTCGGCGAGCAGGTCGGCGCGCCACGCGTGGTCGTTCATGTCTTTGATGAGTGCATACTCGATCGAGACGCGTCGACCCGTCGTCTCGTAGTAGTGGTACGCCGCGTCGAGCACCTCCTCGACCTTCCATCGGCTGTTCACCGGGATCAGGTCGTCGCGCAGCTGGTCGTCGGGGGCGTGGAGCGACAGCGCGAACGTGATGGGGATGTTCTCGTCCGCGAGCTTGCGGATGGCGGGGGCGAGCCCCACCGTCGACACCGTGATGCCGCGAGCCGACATGCCGAGACCCTCGGGCGACGGTGCGATCATGCGGTGCACCGCGTTCATCACGCGCTTGTAATTGGCGAGCGGCTCACCCATGCCCATGAAGACGATGTTGTTGACACGCTCGGGTTCGGCACCGTTGCCCTCGCGGCGCTTGCGGCCAAGGCCGCCCTCGGCGATGACACGGTTAGCCTGCACGATCTGGTCGAGAATCTCGGCCGTCGACATGTTGCGCGTCAGGCCGGCCTGGCCGGTGGCGCAGAACGGGCAGTTCATGCCGCAGCCGCACTGGCTGGAGACGCACAGGGTGATACGACCCGGGTAGCGCATGAGCACCGACTCGACGAGCGCGCCGTCGAACAGGCGCCACAGGAACTTGATGGTGTCGCCGTCGTCGGTGACGAGGCGCTTCACCTCGGTGAGCAGCGGCGGAAAGAAGGCCTCGGCGAGCTCCTCGCGGCGGTCCTTCGGCAAATCGGTCATCTGCTCGGGGTCGGTGGTGCGATGCTCGAAGTAGTGCTTCGAGATCTGCTTCGCACGGAACTTGGGCACGCCCATCTCGACGACCTTCGCCTCGCGCTCTTCGAGTGTCAGGTCAGCGAGGTGCGTGGCGGGCTGCTTCACGCGGGGTGAGGCGAACTGCAGCGTCGGGCGGCCGTCGGGGCCGGCGATCTGCTTCCAACCCTCGGCCTTCGGGCGCACCTGCGGGCGCGACGCCGCACCGGCCGCGGCGGGCCGGGTCTTGATCAGCGGCGTGCTCTCGGGGGCGCGATCATGGTTGAGCTTGTTGGGATCCACACCGTCTATTGTCGCAGGTCGCGGCGCGGGCCGATCACAGCAGCCGTGAACGGATCAAGAAGCGACGACCTTCCGGCGCTTCGAGGGAGAACCCGCTGCCGCGCCCGGGCACCGCGTCGACGGTGAGGTGGGTGTGTGCCCAGACGCCGAATTGTTCGCGCGACATCCAGAAGCCAATCTCTCGCGATTCAGGTGCGGGATCGCCTCCCGCAGCGGCTTCCGCAGCCGCAGCGGGCAGTTCGAGCGTGCCGAGCAGCACGTCTTGATCACCCGTGCGAAACTCGCCGCGCTGGTAGCACATCGGCGAGCTGCCGTCGCAGCAACCGCCTGACTGGTGGAACATGAGCGGCCCGTGCATCGCCCACAACTGTTCGATCAGGTGCAGTGCGTCCGGTGTGAAGGCGAGTCGGCTCTCCGACTCCCCCGCGACCTCGGGTCGCGCTGGGACGGTGCCGGGAATCTCCGCCGTACCCGCGGGGGCGGGAGCCGCCGGCGACCCGGACAAGGTACACGCGTCACCGATGTCCGTCGGCGACGAAACTGTTTCTGGAGCACTCATGAGCGCGTTCCTCTCCGCGGCCGCACTGCCGCTGCTGCTCCCCAGCCTACGCCGGGTGTGGGGATGGGCCCCGCGACAGTGCGCCTCGGGGCCCATCCGGTCTCACGCCGCCGCGAGGCGGAGCACGACGCGACCATCGATTTTGCCGGCGCGCATCTCGTCGAGCACCTCATTGACGTCCTCGAGCGGGCGCTCGGCGACGGTCGGGTGGATCAGGCCGCGCGCATAGAAGTCGAGCGCCTCGATCATGTCTTGCCGCGTGCCCACGATCGAGCCGCGGATGGTGAGGCCCTTGAGCACGATGTCGAAGATCGGGGCGGGGAAGTCTCCCGGCGGCAGACCGTTGAAGACAATGGTGCCGCCGCGGCGGGTCATGCCGATCGCCTGCCCGAAGGCGGAGGGGTGAACGGCCGTGACGAGCACCCCGTGCGTGCCGCCGGTGAGTCGCTGGATCTCGGCCACTGGATCGGTCTCGCGAGCGTTCACGACGACCTCGGCTCCGTGGCGCTGCGCGAGCGCAAGCTTCTCGTCGGAAATGTCGACCGCGGCGACGCGCATGCCCATCGCCACGGCGTATTGCACGGCGATGTGCCCGAGCCCACCGATTCCCGAGATGACGACCCACTGCCCGGGCCGCACCCCCGTCACCTTCAGCCCTTTGTAGACCGTCACCCCGGCGCAGAGCACCGGTGCGACCTCGACGGGGTCGGAACCGGCCGGCACCACCGCAGCGTAGGCGGCGTCGACGAGCATGTACTCGGCGAACGAGCCGTCGACGGAGTAGCCGCCGTTCTGCTGCTGCTCGCAGAGCGTCTCCCACCCGGTGCGGCAGAATTCGCAGTGACCGCAGGCGGACCAGAGCCACGCATTGCCCACGAGGTCGCCGACCGCGACGTTCGTCACGCCCTCACCGATCGCTTCGACGATGCCGACGCCTTCGTGTCCGGGGACGAACGGGGGGCTCGGCTGCACGGGCCAATCCCCCTCAACGGCGTGCAGGTCAGTGTGGCAGACCCCCGTGGTCAACACGCGAACGAGCGCCTGGCCCGGCCCGGGCGTCGGGATCTCCAGCGCCTCGACATCGAGGCGGGCGCCGAAGGCGGGCACGGATGCCCCACGCATCTTTGCGCCATCTGTGCGGCCATCGGCCGATCGTGCGGTGGTCTGAATCGGAAGCGTCGTACTCATCGTGCGGTGTCCTTTCTCAGTGCGGATGCGGAGTGGCTCGTCGGCTTAGAAGAAGCCATCGGCCGTCTCGCGGTAGCTCACGAGCAGATTCTTCGTCTGCTGGTAGTGGTCGAGCATCATCAGGTGGTTCTCACGACCGATGCCGCTCGACTTGTAGCCGCCGAACGCGGCGTGCGCCGGGTAGGCGTGGTAGTTGTTCACCCAGACGCGGCCCGCCTGGATCGCGCGGCCGGCGCGGTACGCGGTGGTGCCGTTGCGGCTCCAGACGCCGGCGCCAAGGCCGTACAGGGTGTCGTTCGCGATGCGGATCGCGTCGTCGAAGTCCGTGAACGTCGTGGCCGAGACGACGGGCCCGAAGATCTCCTCCTGGAAGATGCGCATCGAGTTGTCTCCGCGGAAGATGGTCGGCTGTATGTAGTACCCGCCCGAGAACTCGCCGCCGAGATCTTCGACGCCGCCGCCGGTCAACACCTGCGCGCCCTCCTGACGGCCGATGTCGAGATACGACTTGATCTTCTCGAACTGGTCGTTCGATGCCTGTGCACCGACCATCGTGTCGGTGTCGAGCGGGTTGCCGCGAGTGATCCGCTCGGTGCGCTCGACGACCGCGTCGAGGAAGTCGCCCGCGATCGACTCCTGAATGAGCGCGCGCGATGGGCAGGTGCACACCTCTCCCTGGTTCAGCGCGAACATCGTGAATCCCTCTTGGGCTTTATCCCAGTACGCGTCGTCTTGGGCGCGCACGTCCTCGAAGAAGATGTTCGGGCTCTTGCCGCCGAGCTCGAGGGTGACCGGGATGATGTTGTCGGAGGCGTACTGCATGATGAGGCGACCGGTGGTCGTCTCACCGGTGAAGGCGATCTTGCGGATGCGCGGGTTCGATGCGAGCGGCTTGCCGGCTTCGGCACCGAACCCGTTCACGATGTTCACGACGCCGGCGGGCAACAGGTCGCCGATGAGTTCGAACAGGAACAGGATCGACGTGGGCGTCTGCTCCGCGGGCTTCAGCACGATGGCGTTGCCCGCGGCCAATGCGGGGGCGAGCTTCCAGACCGCCATCAAGATGGGGAAGTTCCAGGGGATGATCTGGCCGACGACGCCCAGCGGCTCGTGGAAGTGATACGCGACGAGATCCTCGTCGATCTGCGAGACCCCACCCTCTTGCGCGCGGATCGCGCCGGCAAAGTAGCGGAAGTGATCGATGGCGAGCGGAATGTCGGCGTTCAGCGTTTCCCGGACGGCCTTGCCGTTGTCCCAGGTCTCGGCGACCGCGATGGCCTCGAGGTTCTGCTCGATGCGATCCGCAATGCGGTTCAGGATCACAGCACGTTCTGCGGGGCTCGTACGCCCCCACGCTGGTGCTGCGGCGTGGGCCGCATCGAGCGCCGCCTCGATGTCTTCGGCGGTGCCGCGGGCCACCTCGCAGAATGCTTTGCCCGTCACGGGCGTGATGTTCTCGAAGTACTGGCCTTTCACCGGCGCCACCCACTCGCCGCCGATGTAGTGCTCGTAGCGCGATTTGAAGGTCACGAGCGAATCCGGGTGCCCGGGTGCTGCGTACACGGTCATGGTGCATCTCCTCTGACGTCGTTGTCGGTGCCGATCACTCGGTGAGGATCGGTTGCGACGACGGTACGTCTGCGGACGTTGCACGCACGTTGCGCGCGTGTTTCGCGGCGGTTATCCGAGCTGTTCGAGTCGGGCGACGACGCGGGCGCGCTTGGGCGACATCGGCGGCAGCACCTGCAACAGGGTCTCCCAGACCTGCACATCGTCGGATGCCCAGTTCTGCGCATAGGCGAACAGTGCGTCAGGGGCAGCCGACTGCAGCATGGACTCCCGCAGGGTCGCATCGACCGATGCCCGCAGCTCCTCGACGACGGGCGCGCTGGAGGCGGGAAGCACCGGACCTTCGTAGGCCGCGAGCGCCAAGCGGTGAGCGCCGCGACCGAGTGCTTCGAGGCTCTCGGTGGCATCGACCCGCACGCCGGGCTCGAGCCGGTAGGGCCGCGAGACGAGTGCGAGACCCGTATCGTGCTGCTCGAGCCACTTGCGCAGTCGCACCATTTCCGGGCGGAGCGTGCCCTCTGCTCCGTCGTGCCCGTAGATCTGCCGGGCGAGGGCAGCAGCCCCGAGCCCGCGCGGTGACGCCGCCAGGGCGAGCAGAATCTCGGCGTGCCGACCCGCGACGGGCAGAGCACGGCCTCCGCACTCGAGCACGGCGGGATCGCGACCGAGCACGACGAGGCGCGGCGCGGGTCCTGAGGAGGCGAGTGGCGCGCGGGAACGGCGGGGACTCGTGCGTGCGCCGCGATCCTGCTCCATGCGCCGCCTGAGCGACGCAAGCTGCAACTCGGCCTCGACGGCGGCCACCGTCGCATCCATGAGCGGCATCAGGTGCGGAGACGCGGCGCCGTCGCCGCCCGTCACGTCGATGACGCCGATGATGGCGCCGCTCACCGGGTCGTGCACCGGCGCCGCGGTACAGCTCCACGGGTGCACCGCGCGCGAGTAGTGCTCGGCACCGAGCACCTGCAGGGCGTGGTCGAGCGCGAGCGCGCTCCCGGGAGCGCTCGTGCCGACAGCTCGCTCGGACCAGTCCATGCCCGCACGAAATCCCATCTCTTCCGCACGGGTGCGCAGTCGCGCGTCTCCGTCGACCCAGAGCAGCCGACCGGACGCGTCGCCGAGCGCGACGATGAATCCCGACTCGCTCGCCTCCTCGAGCAGCAGGCGGCGCACCACCGGCAGCGCCTCGCCGATCGGGTGCGTCCGTTGCAGATCAACGAGCGCGTCGGCATCGATCGCCGGGCGGTCGGGCACGCGGTCGGGGTCGACGGTGTGGTGCTGCGCTCTGAGCCAGGACTCCAGCACGAGGGGGCGCACCGCGGTGGCCTGTGCGAACTGCGCCCGGCCGTCCGAGTCGAGCACGATTCCTCGATCTGCCACGAACCGTTCGTGCGCGCGTTCGAGCAGACGCCGCCGCTCCAGCGCCGATTCCCCGCGCCGCAGCGCCTGCCAGGTGTGAGACATCACGACCCCCTCCTCGCGGTCCCGAATGCTCAGAGCGTACCCGACTCGGCTTGCATCGTGCCGAGCGTTACGCGTCGCCTCGCTGCAGATCGAGCATGCCGGGGTGACGCCCCGGGTCGGCCCGGTTGCGCAATCCCGCCGCCGCGTACCAGGTGAGCACGCACTCGGGAGGGCTGACATCTTCGATACCCGCACGGTAGCCGACGAGCGCGGCTGCCCCGATGAGGGCCGTCAATGGGCGGGCAGCGCCGGCGATCTGCACGCGGGCATAGTCGGTGCCGGATCGCAGCATCAGCCGAGTGACCGCACTCCAGGGCAGGTCGATGTCTCGTGAACCGAGCGCGGCCGTGAGCCCGTGGGGCGTGACTCTCAGGTACAGCGTGCCGGCACTCACGCGGAGCACGGCGGCCAGCATGAAGAATGCTGCGATGCCGATCACCGCAGAGATCCACACCACCTGCCAGCGCGGCAGCCAGTCTCGCTCAGTGCCGGTGAGTGCGATGAGCAACGCGACTGCCGCGGTTCCCGCACACACGATGGTGCCGACCAGCAGCGCAACGAAAACGCCGAACGGCAACGCGAGCGCCCGCACGTGCAGCACGGCCTCGGCACCGTCGGCCGCAACGACCCACCCAACGGGCCGGTTCGCCCGCCTGTTCACGGTTCGCGATGCGCGCCGCGGTACAACCCCAGGAGCGCGCTGATGCCGCCGGAGCGCCAATGCTCGAGTTGTGCCCGCGCGCCACCGCCCTGCTTCCGACGTTCGACGAAGGCTGTCACCAGTGCGAGGTCGCCCGCGCGTTCGAGTTCGGGTGCCACATGGTCGAGCAAGGCATCGACGACGTCGAAGGCCGGTCGCGGATCGCCGGAAGCCGGATCAACCAGCACCGACTCGAGCCCGTTGCGCGCCGCAACCCAGTGGGCGCCGCGCAGGTGATCGCGCTGCGGTTCTTCGACCACCGCGCCGAGCTCATACTCGCGCAACGCCCGAGCGACCAGGGCTCGGAAGAGCAGGCCGTAGGCGACCGCGTCGCCCGCGGTCAACTGGGAATCGGCGAGGCGAGCCTCGATCGTCGGATACTTGTCGGAGAGCCGCACGAGCCAGTTCACGAGCCCTCCGTCGAGCAGGGCACCCGAGCGCACCAGACCGGAAACGACGCGATCGTATTCGGCCGCGTCGTCGAACTTCGGCGGGTACCCCGAGGTCGGCCACTGCTGAATCGACATGAACCGCCAGTCGGCGTAGCCGGTCTCCTCACCGAGCCAGATCGGCGAATTCGCGGTCAGCGCGACGAGTATCGGCGACCACGGTGCGATGCGCGCGATCGCACCCACGCCGGCGTCTCTCGAAGGCACCTCGACATGCACGTGGGTGCCCGTCGAGTAGTACCGCGTCACCATGCCGCGCATCGCCGACTCGATGTCGTGGTAGCGCTGCTTGCCGACTCGCGTACCGTGCCGTTCGCCCCCGAGCGGAGGCAGACCGGACCCCGCGAGCACAACGCCCACGTTGTCAGCGGCGTCGGCCGCGGCGACCCGGAACTCGCTCAGGGCGTTCAGCGCCTGCGCGTTCGAATCGCATACCGGCGTCGCGGTCTCCAGCTGGCAGTGAAAGTACTCGTGCTCCGCGAGCCGACCCGGCAGCGCGGCGATCATCTCGTCGACGGCATCGCGGGGCGCACCGGTCTGCGCGTCGAGCAGCAGGTACTCTTCTTCGACGCCGAATCTCGGCGGCGCGGCGGGGGTCGCAGCCATCTCAGCACCTGCTCCTTCGTCGGGAGATTCCAGTGTGGCACAGGCCATCCGCTCCGGGATCACGGCGCGTCACGAAGCGTCCACGCCGGCGGGCGTCGATCGCGCTCGACCGCTACCCGGTGCCGAAGAGCCCAGCTCCGTGGCGCGTGAGCACGCGATAGGCGTCGCCGAAGTTCTGGGGCGGATTCGCGCGTTCCTCGGGGGTGCCGTATCGCGAGAGCAACAGCCCGATGAGGCCCTTCGCCGGCGGGCTGAGCGGCCGCGTCGGGTGCGCGTCGGCCGGATGCGGACCCGCTTCCCCGCTCGGAGGAACGTACGCCGCCGAGGTCTGCGGCCAGTCGGCGATATTGCGCGGCACTCGCCGGTTGAACGCCGCGTCGAGCGTCGGCGCATCGGCATCTCGCCGTGTGAGCGGCTCCAAGCCGAACCGTTCGCAGAGTGACGCAACCACGGACCCGTGGTGCATCGCTCCCGAAAACACGGACCCCCGCTCGACGTGCGCTGAGACGAGTATCGCGGGGACGCGGCAGCCCAGGCGATCGAACGTGAACCCCATTTCCCCGGCACCCGAGTCGTCGGGCGGGGTCGCGGCTGGCGGCGGCACGTGGTCGTAAGTCCCTCCGTGCTCGTCGAAGGTGATGAGCAGCGCCGTGTTCAGGTAGTTCGAGCCGGTCTCGGACATCGCGTCCCGCAACGCCGAGTACACCTCGTGCACCAGTGCATCGCCCGCACGGACGTCGGAAACCGCGCCGTCGACCACCGCTTCGCCATCGACGGTGCTCTCGGCGAACGTGCCGACCGGCGGGTGGAAGTCGTTGTGGTTGAAGATCATGCGCGGCTCGATGAACGCGTAGGCCGGCAGCGTGCCCGCCGCCACGTCGTCATGGAATTGCCGCATCGTCGCGAAGTGCTCCGTCTTCCAGAACTTCTCGAGCACCGGAGCGTGCAGCAGGCCCGTGAACGAGATGAGCTGCATCTCATCGAAATAGATGCGCCAGGTCAGACCGGCGTCCTCAAGACGATTCAGGATGGTCGGGGTCGGTGCGGCATTCAGCCACTTGTCGAAGCCGCCGAGCGCGTTCGTCACGAAGCCGTGAGAGGTCGAAGCGTGAAAGAAACTGCGGTTGCAGAACGTCTGGCTCGGAACCGCGCAGTGCCAGTGATCGAAGACGCCAAACTCTCGCGCCAGTGTCGACACCACCGGCAGCATCTCGGGGTCGAAGGATCCCATGATCTGATCGCGCTCGGTGGCGGTCGGCTTACGCCCCGAGCGGCCGACGAAATCGGCCTCGTAGTCGAGCACGAAACCGTCCATGCGCGGGTGCGCGGCGTCGCTGGGCGCGTTGTACGGCGCCGTCATGTCGGCAACGTCACGCCCTCGGTTCTGCGGGTCGATCCGCCCGAACAACTGCGTATTGACGTGGGGGTACTCCTCGCCCGGGTCAGGGTCGGGCTGCCCCATGATGCGGTCGGTGGGGCCGGTATAGCGGTGCGCCGGCACCTCGGTACCGTCGGCCGCCGCATTGCGGTAGTCGCCGAACGCGAGTCCGGCGAATTTCCCCGAGGCCGGAGGTGACTCAGGGGTGTACAGGTACCCGAGCAGGTTGTCGAAGGAGCGGTTCTCTCCCATGAGCACGACCAGATGATCAAAGCCCGGGTTCGTGCGCGGCTTCGGCACCGCGAATCGCTCGGGCACATACGTCGCACCATGCGTGTCAGCTGCGCGTTCGCTCGCGACGCCCCACGCAGTCGCGGCGCCGCCCGCGCCGAGCGCTGCCCCCGCGGCGAGGATGCCGCCCCGGCGCAAGAATGCACGGCGGCTGGTCCCGGAGTCGGCCTGGGCTACTCCTTCCGGGTGCTCGTCCTCGGGCACGGGGGCAGGGCTCATACGACCCGGTTTCTCAGAATGCCGATGCCTTCGATCTCGACCTCGACGGTGTCTCCGGCTTCGAGCAGCCCGACGCCCGCCGGGGTGCCCGTGAGAATGACATCACCGGGCAGCAGTGTGAAGGCCTGCGACGCGTACGACACGATGCGCGCGAGCGAGTGAATGAGCTGCGACGTGCGGCCGTCCTGCCGCACCTCTCCGTTGACTCGCGTGACCACGCGGGCGTCGGCGAGATCGGGATCGGTCTCGATGATCGGCCCGAGCGGGCAGAACGTATCGAAGCCCTTGCCCCGCGCCCACTGCCCGTCCTTGATCTGCAGGTCGCGCGCCGTGACATCATTCGCGCACGTGAAGCCGAACACGTACTTCAGTGCATCGTCTTCTGAGACGTCTTTCGCAACAGCGCCGATGACGAGAGCGAGTTCGCCCTCGTGCTCGACGCGGTTCGAGATCGATGGACGCACGATCGCATCGTCGGGCCCGATGATCGACGTGTTCGGCTTCAAGAAGAGTAGCGGCTCCTCGGGCGCCCCGCCGTCGATGCCGGTCACCCCCTGCATCTCGGCGACGTGGTCAGCGTAATTCTTGCCGACGCAGACGATCTTGGAGCGAGGAATGACCGGTGCGAGCAACTGAGCGTCTTCCAGCTTGAAGCGACGCCCGGTGGTGTCGTAGCCCGCCACCATCGGGTCGCCACTGAGCTCGACGAGCTCGACGCCGCTGCCGTGTTCGGCGTGATCGAGCACACCGAACGCGATCTCGCCGTCGATCTGAAAACGTGCGACCTTCATCGTGCGAGCTCCGCTGCACCGACGATCACGTTGAGCCACCCGTGGCGATCTTCCACCGTACCGAACTGAATCCCGGTCAGTTCTTCGCGCAGCGACATCGTCAGTGCACCGGGAGCCGCATCGCCGAAGTCGATGGCGAACCCGGCACCCTTGAGCTGGCGAATCGGGGTGATCACAGCCGCAGTGCCGCAGGCGAACGCCTCGGTGATGGTGCCCTGCGCGACGCCCTCGCGCCACTCCGACACCGTCACTTCCCGCTGCTCGACCGCGTGGCCGCGGTCTTCGGCGAGCTGGATGAGGCTGCGACGCGTGATGCCATCGAGAATGTTGCCGTTCAGCTGCGGCGTCACCAGTGTGCCGTCGGAACGGACGAGGAAGAGGTTCATGCCGCCGAGCTCGTCGATGGTGTCTTCCGTCGCCGAATCGGTGAAGAGCACCTGCTGGCAGCCGTTCTCAGCCGCGACCTGCTGCGGCAGCAGGGAGGCCGCGTAGTTGCCGCCGCACTTCGCCGCACCGGTACCGCCGCGACCCGCGCGTGCGAAATCTTCCGACAGCCAGATCGAGACCGGCTTCACGCCCCCGGTGAAGTACGGGCCGGCCGGGCTCGCGATGATCAGGAAACGCGCGCGCTCGGCCGCGCGCACGCCGAGAAAGCTCTCGTCGGCGATCACGAACGGGCGCAGGTAGAGGCTCTGGTCGGCCCCACTCGGCACCCAGGCCGCGTCGATGCTCACCAGTTCACGAATCGCCGCAACGAACAGTTCTTCGGGGATCTCGGGCAGCGCGAGACGACGGGCCGACTCGTTCAGCCGGCGCGCGTTCGCCTCGGGCCGGAAGGTGACGACCGAGCCGTCGGGGCGGCGGTACGCCTTGAGGCCTTCGAAGATCTCTTGGCCGTAGTGGAGCACCGAAGATGCCGGATCCATCGGGATCGGCCCGTAGGGCAGCACCTCGGCATCATGCCAACCGGCCTCTTTCGTCCACGTGATCGAGATCATGTGATCGGTGAAGTGATTGCCGAAGCCGGGATCGGCGAGCAGCGCCTCGCGCTCGGCGTCTGAGAGGCGGTCAGCTTCGGTACGGGTGAACTGCAGGTCGGTCATCGAAATTCTTTCTCGCGTGAGTGGAAGCGGGGTCAGGCCCCGCGCTGCGGAAGCTGTGCGATCACGGCGTCGCCGATCTCGGAGGTGCGGCGTGCACCGGCACCTCGAGAGGCGAGGTCGGCACGGACGGCGTCGCGGATGCGATCGCCATCGGTGACGAGCCCCAGATGATCGAGCATGAGACCCGCGGAGAGGATCGCCGCGGTCGGGTCTGCCTGCTGCTGCCCCGCGATGTCGGGCGCAGAGCCATGCACCGGCTCGAACATACTCGGGTACGTGCCGTCGGGATTGATGTTGCCGGAGGCCGCGAGCCCGATGCCGCCGCCGATAGCGCCGGCCAGGTCCGTGAGGATATCTCCGAACAGGTTATCAGTGACGATGACGTCGAAACGCGACGGGTCTTGCACCATGAAGATGGTGGCCGCGTCGACGTGCATGTAATCGACCGCGATGTCGGGGTACTCGGCGGCGACCGACTGCACGATGCGCTGCCAGGTGGCACCGGCGTGCACGAGCACATTGGTCTTGTGCACCCAGGTGAGCTTCTTGCGCGGGCGCGTCAGAGCCGTTTCGAATGCGTAGCGCACGACGCGCTCGATGCCGAACGCAGTGTTGACCGAGACTTCGGTCGCGACCTCAGCATGGGTGCCCGGGCGCAGACGCCCGCCATTGCCGGCGTACGGCCCCTCAGTGCCCTCGCGCACCACGACGAAATCAACGTCGCCCGGTGCCGCAAGTGTGGACTCGACACCGGGGAACAGCGTGCAGGGCCGCACGTTGGCGTAGTGCTCGAAGTCGAAGCGCAGCTTCAGCAGCAGCCCGCGCTCGATATTCGCGTCGCGCAGGCGAGGGTCACCCGGTACTCCCCCGACGGCACCGAACAGAATCGCATCGTGCTCGGCGATCGCCGCCTGCTCGGCCTCGGGCAGCGTGTCGCCCGTCTCGAGAAAGCGGTCGGCGCCGAGTTTGAACTCCGTGCGATCGAGCACCACATCGCCGCCGTCGAGCACCGCATCGAGCACCCGATTCGCCTCGGCGATAACCTCAGGGCCGATCCCGTCACCCGGAATGACTGCGAGCTTGATGGTACGGGTCACGTGGCGCTCCTTCGTTGCGTGCGAACTCCTCCAGCATACTGCTGAGATTCGCACACAATTCGACTGCGCCGCACACCAATGAGAGCCCGAAAACAGCAGAAGCCCCACCCGAAGGTGAGGCTTCTGCGTTCGGTGACCCCAGCGGGATTCGAACCCGCGTTACCGCCGTGAGAGGGCAGCGTACTAGGCCGCTATACGATGGGGCCGAACGTGATTCCCAGCTCTTCGGGCTTCCCCGCCGCGCTGGCAACTCATATATATAAACACACGCCGGGCCGCTGAGCCAAATCGGGGCCCGCCGCCCGGGAGTGTCCCGCATGATTCCGGGGAACGCGTCGCGCGCGCTCCCCGGAATCATGCGGGTCAGAAATCAGCGGTGCGATGCGGGCGTGCCCACTTCGCCGGCGTGTCCGGACCATCCCACACCTTGACGACTCCCCACGCGACTGCGGCGATGGGCACTGCGAGGATCGCGCCGAGAATTCCGCTGAGTACCGTGCCGATGGTCAACGCCAGCAGAATCACCAGGGAGTGCAGCTTGAGCGCGCGACCCATCAGCACCGGCTGGAGGAAGTTGCCCTCGAGCTGGTTCACCAGGATCACGACGCCGACGACGATGATCGCATTCACCGGGCCATTCGCCACGAGTGCGACCAGGGCTGCGAGGATGCCCGCGACGGTCGCTCCGACGATCGGAATGAAAGCGAGTACAAAGACGAGTACGGCGAGCGGCAGCGCGAGCGGCACCTGCAGGATCACCAGGCCGAGCCCGATGCCGAGCGCATCGACAGCGGCTACCGCAGCCGTGCCGCGCACGTAAGAGCCCAGGGTCTCGACCGTCTTCGCCCCGGCGCGCTCCGCGCGGCGCAAGCCCTCCCCTTGGAAGGGTCGCAGGAGGAAGCGCCAGATACTGGGGCCGTCCTTGAGGAAGAAGAAGAGCACGACGACCATCAGCACGAGACCGGTGATGAAGCTGGTCACGGCCCCCACACCCGCGAGCGCCCCCGAGCCGAACTGCGCACTCGTCAGGAAGTCGGTGATCTGGTCGCCCCACTCGTGCAGCTGGGATTGATCGGGAAGGAACGGAAGCGTCTTCGACCAGTCGACGACCTGAGCGAAGCCGTCTTGCGCCTGCGACGACAGATCATCCCACTGGTCGCGCACCGCCCAGACGATGAGCCAGCCGATGCCCGTCAGCATCACGACGATTCCGAGCAGCACGATGGCGGCCGCAAGAGCCCCGGGAACGCGACGTCGGCGCAACCACGCGGTGACCGGCGAGAACGTGCTCGCGAAGATCAGCGCGAGCAGGATGGGGATGACCACCGTGGTGAGCGAGCGCATCCCCCAGATCACGGCGGCAGTGAGCAGCAGCACGATGATGATCTGCAGCGATCGCGTCGCCATCAGGCCGAAGCCATCGCTCCATGCGTGTTTCACGGAGCGCGGCGCGGGCCGCTCGGCGGCCTCACCGTACTCCAAACGCGTCAGTCGATCCTCGATCTCGCGTTTCGCACCCCAGCCGAACATGTGCACTCCCCTTCGTCGATCGAGTTGTCTTGCACCCGCCGACCCGGCGGGTCTTGCGCTTAGCGCTGCACGGCGCGCGCCGCGATGAAGGCACGAAGCTCCGCAGCATCGTCAGCCATCTCCGTGACGCGCTGCGGCAGCTCGAGCAGCCCTGCAAGGTGCTCCGGCATGCCGAGACGCTGCCCGGTCGCCTCGAAGACGATGTCGGGGAACTTTTCGGGTTTCGCCGTTTCGAGCACCAGCATGGGCACTCCGGGTTCGAGATGCTCGCGCGCGACCTTGACGCCGTCGGCCGTATGCGGGTCGATCAAGATGCCGCTGCCCGCGAAGACCGATCGAATGGTGTCGACGCGATCCGCATGCGTGCTCGTACCGCTCTGCAGCCCGAACTCGGCTTCGAAGCGCGGTAGTTCGGCGGTGAGATCGATGCGACCCGTCTCGTCGAGTTCACGCCAGGCCGCTGCCAAGCGCTCGGCGTCGCGTCCGAGCAGATCGAAGATGAAGCGCTCGAGATTCGATGCTTTCGAGATGTCCATGGACGGGCTCGACGTCGCATGCGTGTCGGCTGCGCTGCGCGGTGCGTAGACCCCCGAACGGAAGAACTCGTCGAGCACATTGTTCTCGTTGGCGGCGAGGACGAGCCGGCGCAGGGGCAGGCCCATCGACTTGGCCAGGTGCCCCGACAGGATGTTGCCGAAGTTGCCCGACGGCACCGTGACCGAGACCTCGAACGACGCGCGATCGGCCGTGGCAACCGAGTCACTCGCGCGCAGCCACGCCCAGAAGTAGTAGACGAGCTGCGCGCTGATGCGGCCCAGGTTGATGGAGTTGACCGTGCCGAGCTCGTGCGTGCGCTTGAAGTCGAGATCACCCGAGAGCGCCTTGACGAGATTCTGGCAGTCGTCGAAGACGCCCTCGACCGCGATGTTGTGGATGTTCGCATCGTCGAGCGAGTACATCTGCGCACGCTGGAAGTCGCTCATGCGACCCTGCGGGGAGAGCATGAACACCGCGATGCCGTCTTTGCCGCGGAGGGCGTACTCGGCTGCCGAGCCGGTGTCTCCCGAGGTCGCGCCGATGATGTTGAGCGCGCGATCGCTGCGCGCGAGCACGTACTCGAGTGACTGACCGAGGAACTGCATCGCCATGTCTTTGAACGCCAGCGTCGGCCCTTCGGAGAGGCCGACCAGGGTGATCTCTTCATCGAGCTTCGTGAGCGGAACGATCTGCTCGGAGACGAACTTTTCAGCGCTGTAGGCCGCGCGCATCATCTCATCGAGATCTGCTCGAGGAATATCGGTGGCGAACCGGCTCAAAATCTCAGCGGCGAGTTCGGGGTAGCTCAACGAGCGCCATGACTCGATCTCGGCCGCGGTCACCTGCGGCAGCGTCTCCGGAACGACGAGACCGCCATCTGTCGCGAGCCCCTCGAGCAAGATCGCGCTGTACGGTGCCGGCTCCATGCCGCCGCGGGTCGAGATGTACTTCACCGATGCTCCTTACGGTCGTAGAAACACCAGTCTATGGGTCGCACCGTCACCAGGAGACGGGCAGGGCCTTCCCCTCCTCATAGCCGGCGGCCGACTGCAGCCCGACTCGGGCGCGAACGTGGAACTCGGCGACGCTGCCCGCACCCGCGTAGGTGAACGAGGAGCGCACTCCCGAGGTGATCATGTCGACGAGATCTTCGACGCTCGGACGCTGCGGGTCCAGATAGATCTTCGACGACGAGATGCCCTCGGCGAAGAGCTCCTTGCGCGCGAGCTCGTAGGCGTCGAGACCGCCAAAGCGCCCCTGCACTGCCTTCGTCGACGCCATGCCCCACGACTCCTTGTACTGGCGGCCGTCGGCATCGGCGTGCAGCTCACCGGGTGATTCCGCGGTGCCGGCGAACCACGATCCGATCATGATCGACGCGGCTCCGGCGGCCAGGGCAAGGGCGACGTCACGCGGGTACCGCACCCCTCCGTCGGCCCACACGTGCGCGCCGAGCTCTCGGGCCGCCTGAGCGGATTCGAGCACCGCCGAGAACTGGGGTCGCCCGACTGCGGTCATCATGCGCGTCGTGCACATGGCGCCCGGACCGACGCCGACCTTCAGAATCGTTGCGCCCGCGTTCACGAGATCGTGCACGCCTTCGGCGGTCACGATGTTGCCCGCGACGATCGGGAGGCCCAGGTCGAGCGCGGCGATCGCATCCAGCGCGCGCAGCATTCCACTCTGGTGCCCGTGCGCCGTGTCGACGACGAGCACATCGGCGCCGGCATCGGCGAGCGCTCGGGCTTTCGCGGCAACGTCGCCGTTGATGCCCACCGCCGCCGCGACCGCGAGACGGCCGTCGCGGTCGAGTGCTGGGCCGTAGATCGACGCCCGCAGGGCCGAACGACGCGAGAGCGTGCCGAGCAGCACACCGTTGCGCACCACGCACACGAGGTCGGCAGCGCCACCGGGATTTGCAGCCAGCGCGGCGTCCACTGCGTCGAAAGCTGCCCGGGCGTCGCCCAGTTCCGATTCGTCGAGGGTGACGGTCTGCGCGTGCAGCAGATCACCGAGACGCGCATCGGCGGGCACCGAGGCGAGTCGGCTCGCGCTCAGGGTGCCCCGCACGCTGCTGATCGGGATCGCTCCACCGAATGTGCCCTCGGCGTCTCCGGGCGCATCGGCCACGACGACCGACTGCCCCTCGGCGCGCGGGATCCATCTCAGTGCGTCGGCGGCCGTCGCGTCGGGAGCGAGCACGATTGGCGCATCGACGGACACCGGCGCTGCCTTCACCCGCGCGATCGCCCGGGTGGTCTGCTGCAGCGACAGGTCTTGCGGCAGTACGGCCAGACCACCGCGACGCGCAAGCACTGCCGCGAGGCGCGGACCCGTGACCGAGTTCATGTTCGCTGCGACCAGCGGAATCGTGGCCGGCGTGCCATCCCCCGGTGCGAGCGAGACGTCGAGTCGGCTGCGCACGTCCGAGTGCCGAGGCACCAGGAAGACATCCGAGTAGGTGAGATCGACCGTGGGCAATGCTCCGAGGAACTCCATGTGCTCCACGCTAGGCCATGGAGTCGTGCGGCACCCCGGAGTGCCGGATTTTCGCTCAGTACATTCGCGAAAGCGGCGTGCTCGAGCACCGATGCCTCCCACTGGGTTCATCCACAGGATCACCACTGTTCAGGCAGGACTGCGTCTAGAATAATCTCCGTGCAGCGGGGAAACAGCTGCGCGAACCGGGGTCCCGCACGTCTGTTGACGCGGTGGATCGGCCCAGGGGAAGCCGATCAATTCAGAAGGAGCGACACGCTCATGTCCGATCCCAATCTGCCGAGCGACTCGAACGCATCGCGGCCGAACGACGCCAACGACGCGCAGCCGACGACGCCGCTGCTGCCTCCGAACATTTCGGAGCCGCAGCCCACGTCGAAGCTGCCGACCGACTTCGTGCCGGGCGCACCGGTGCCACCGTCGGCTTCACCCGCGTTTGAGCCCGCCGCTCCCCCGGCTCCGGCCGCGGCGCAGGGCGTCGTTCCTCCGCAGCCTCCGACGTACGGCCAGCCCGCCGCCGGCGCACCGGTGCCGCCCGTCGGCGAGCCTCAGCCTCAGCAGACCTACGGTGCAGTGCCGCCCGCCGCGGGCGCGCCGCCCGTGCCGCCGAACCTGCAGTACCCGCAGCCTGCCTACGCCGCAGGCGGGTACCCGGCACCGAAGAAGATGGGGCTCGCGATCTCCGCGCTCATCGTCGGCATCGTGAGCCTGCTGTTCTGCTTCGTCCCCTTCATCGGAAACGCCATCGGCATTCTCGGCGGCATCACCGCCGTGGTTCTCGGCATTCTCGCCATCAAGAAGGCGCAGTCCAAGGGCATGTCGATCACCGGCATCATCACGGGCGGCATCGCCACGCTCATCGCCATCGCCGGGATCATCTTCTGGGTGTTCTTCATCGGCGCTGCCGTCAACTCGACGAACTCCGCGCTCAGCGATTTGGAAGATTATTCGAGCTCGCTGCCGACCGACGGCAGCGATGGATTCACCGCCGACGTCGCGTCGGACGCGGCCGCCAGTGCCGCCGCGGATATCTCGGCGAACGCGGCCTCGGAAGGCGCGTCGAACGGTGCGTCAGACGGTGCCGCCGACGGCCTTGACGAGTACTACTCCGAGCTCGGCATCGAAGCGGGTGAACGTTCGCCCGAGTTCTGCGCGGCCTTCAACGACTTCGTGTCAGCACCCGTGACCGAGGACGCTCGCCCCGGTTGGATCAGCGCGCTCGAGAAGCTCGCGACGATCGACAGCCCGAATCAGGAGGTCTACGAGCGCTACCTCGAGATCACGACGAATGGCATCGATGCGGGAGCAACTTCGGGCGACGGCGAGGCGTTCGCCGAGGCGGTCACCAACGATGGAGTGAGCTGCTACTAGGCCGCACGTCGGCAGCCTGCAGGTTCAGGTCGCCACTCATCAACGAACGAAAGGACCCCACATGTTCAAGGGATTCAGAGACTTCATTCTGCGCGGCAACGTGATCGAGCTCGCGGTCGCCGTGGTCATCGGCGCCGCATTCAACGCGGTCGTGCAGAAGGTTGTCGATTCGCTCATCAACCCGATCATCGGTGCGGTGTTCAAGGCGGACAGCCTTGATGGAGCTTTGAAACTCCCCCTGCCTGGAGACAGCGGGAGTGAGATCGCGTTCGGCGCGGTGATCGGCGCGATCCTGAACTTCGTGATCGTCGCCGCGGTGGTGTACTTCGTGTTCGTGCTGCCGATGAACAAGCTGCGCCCGAAGGTGCCCGAGGCGCCGACCGGCCCGAGCGACGTCGATCTGCTCGGCGAGATCCGCGATCTGCTCAAGGCGCAGGCTGCGGCAGCTGCTCCGGTGCCGGCGACGCCCGCAGCGTCGTCGCTCGAGGCCTCGGCTCCCACGGCACCGGCTCCTGCGACGGCGACGAACGCCGATGACGCAACCGGAGGCCCCGCGCACAAGCACTGAGCTGCACCGCACCGCACTGCACCACAGCTGTCAGGCACCACACCGTGAATCGGTGTCACATTCTGCGCGAATCCCCCTTCGCGTCGCGCCGAATGTGACACCGATTCGTGTGTTTGCGCCGGCTGTCAGGCGTCGTGCACGTTCACCCGGGCGAGGAACAGCGCCTCGGTCAGCAGCGCCTTGCGGAACGACTCGAGGTGCAGCGACTCGTTCGGGCTGTGCGCACGGCCGTCGGGGTCTTCGACGCCAGTCACCAGGATCTGCGCGGCCGGGAACTCCTCGACGAGCTCGGCGATGAACGGGATCGAGCCCCCGACACCAATATCGACGGGCTCGCGCTCCCAGGCGTCAGCCATCGCGCCGCGCACGTCGGCGACGGCCCAGCCACTGGTGTCGACCTGGAAGGCTTGGCCGAGCCCCGGATCTTCGAAGGTGAGCTTCGCACCGAACGGCGCGCGCTGCTCGAGGTGCTGCGTGAGTGCGGCGTATGCCGCGCTCGGATCCTGCCCCGGCGCGATGCGGGCGCTGATGCGCACCCGCACACTCGGAATCAGCGTGTTCGACGCGTTGGCGACGTCGGGCACGTCGATGCCGGTGATCGAGATCGCGGGCTGCGCCCAGAGGCGCGAGAGGATCTCCCCGCGACCGATGGGGCTCACGCCCTCGAGCAGTCCGGTTTCGAGGCGCAGGCGATCCTCGTCGTACGCCGGCACGTCGAGTTCCGAGGAAGCGAGCCCCTCGACGGCGACCGCGCCATCCGCGTCCCAGAGCGTGTCGAGCAGACGCACCGCCGCGAGCATCGCGTCGGGCACGGCTCCGCCGAACATGCCGGAGTGCGAGGCGCGGTCGAGGGTCTCGATGCGCACGTTGAACGCGACGGCGCCGCGCAGCGCGACGGTGAGCGCGGGCGTCACCTCGTCCCAGTTGCTCGAGTCGGCGACGATGATAGCATCGGCTGCGAGCAGCTCGCGGTTCTCGCGCAGGAAGTTGCCGAATGACTGCGACGCCCACTCTTCTTCGCCCTCGATGAACAAGGCGATGCCGAGGTCGAGCTCGCGACCCTCGGCTTCCGCAGCAGCCGCGAGGGCCCGGATCGCGCCGATGTGCGCCATCACACCGGCCTTGTCGTCGGCGGCACCGCGACCGTAGAGACGGCCGTTGCGGAAGGTCGGTTCGAATGCCGGGGACTCCCAATCGGCGTCTTTGCCCGGGGGCTGCACATCGTGGTGCGCGTACAGCAGCACGGTCGGGCGACCATTCTTTGCCTCGCGCCGCGCCACAACGGCGGGATGACCGAGCTCGGTGCCGCCCTCGATCGGCGCGCGACGGACGTCGACGACGTCGAAGACGCCGACCTCGCGCAGCAGTTCGGCGATGGCCTCGGCGCTCGCGGCGACGTGCGCCGGGTCGAACGCCGGCCAGGAGACGGACGGAATGCGCACGAGGCGCTGCAGGTCGTCGAGCGTGCGCTCGTGCCCCGCCGTCGCCGCGGCGCGAATGGCCGTCTCGAAGGTGGACTGCTGCTGGTCGGTCATGTGCGCCTGCCTTCCCGCGGGGGTCGCCCGCGATGGGATATCGATGCGATGACCCGTCGATTCGGGCCGCGAATCCACCCTATCCCCGAGGTCCCCGACCCACGAGCTCCGGGCCTTCCCGCTGATGCAGTTTCTCGCCCACACCTCACCGGCCCGCAGTAGCATGACGCCATGACACTCCAGATCGACACCGTGCTCGAAGCGCAGGGCCCGGCAACGGCCATCGAACTCACGGACGCCCAGGTCGAGGCGCTGGGCGGTGGAGGTCGCGCTGCGGTGCGCGTCACCATCGCGGATCGCACCGCCAGGTTGCGGCTCGGGCGCATGGGCGGGCGCAACCTGATCGGCCTGTCGAAGGCCTCGCGCGCGGAGCTCGGCGTCGAGATCGGCGACGCGGTGTCGGCGACGATCGAGCTCGACACCGCGGAGCGCGAGGTGGAGGTACCCGAGGATCTCGCGACGGCGCTCGAGGGCGCCGGTCTGCGCGGTGCGTTCGATGCGCTCGCGTTCACCCACCGTAAGGAGCACGCGCGCTCGGTGACCGAGGCGAAGGGCGACGAGACCCGTGAGCGCCGGGTCGCCGCGGTAATCGCGAAGCTCGGAGGCGACGCGGCTTAGCGCGACTCCGGCTCGCGGTTCGGGTCGGCGTCAACTTTTCCGGAAGCGTCCACTGCGTCGGCTCCGGCTTCTGAGGCCGCGGCGGAGCGCGCCGCCTTCGCAAGCTCCTGCTGCTCCGCGTCTTGGGCGTCGCGCAGTTCTCGGGTCGCGGCCTGCACGAGCTCCTCGGCGCGACGGCGACGGTGCTGCGCGAGCGTCTCGGCACCGAACTTTTCGCGCACGCGATCGCGATCTTCGGCGGCAGCCGTGATGATGACACTGCTGGCGATGAGGATCACCTGCACCGACAGGTTGATCCAGAGGAGCAGTGCGATGAGCGCCGCGAACGAACCGAGCAGCGGGTTCGACGTCGCGCCGCGCACGAAGAGCCCCGAAAGCTCTTGCAGCACGACGAGGCCGACGCCGCCGATGACCGCTCCGCTCCACAGCGCTCGCGCCGGTGCGCGCACGCCCGAGAGCACCCGGAACACGAGCGCGATCGCGATCGTGTCGATGACGAAGACGATGAGCACGCCGAAGATGCGCGTCACCGTCTCTGCGACGGGTCCGTCGCCGATCCCGATCCACGACAGCACCGCCGAAATGCCGACGGACCCGACGACGCTCAGCACCGCGGCGCCCGCGAGCAGACCGCCGAAGACGACCGCGACGAGCAGGTTGCGCAGGATCACCCACACCACGAAGACGTCGTCGTGGATTTCGTCGGCCAGCGTGCGAAGTGCCGTGCGCAGGCTGCCGATCGCGCTGATCGCTGCCCCCACGAGACCGAGCAGCGAGATGATTCCGGCGATCGTGAACCCGACGGGAGCGATCTCGGTCGTGTCGACGAGACCGCCGATGCCGGGAATGACGCGATCGAGGGTGCCGACCAGCGATGCCATTGCGTCGGGGTTCGACCCTAGCCAGAGCGCGGCAATCGAGAAGCCCAGCAGAATGCCGGCGAACACGCTGAACAGCGCGCGATAGGTGATGCTGTCGGCGAGCATCGACCCCCGGTGCTCGCTGTACCGCAGGAACGCGCGCACGAGTCGCAGGCGGAGCGCACGCGCAATGAGCTTCGGAATGAACCCGCGCTCCTCGACGGGCGGAGCCCCGCCGAGGTCGCTCGCTGCGCCTGCCGCAGACGAGGCCGGAGGCGATGCCGAGGCGCTTGGCGCTGCGTGCGTGCTCATGGTGCGTCCCTTCTGATGATCGGCGGCGGCCCCTGCCGGGTCGACCGGTTCACCGTACCGCCGACGGTATCCGGCGCGCGCGGGGGCGACAACCGGGTTTCCGCACGCGAACCGGGTACCGTACACTCCAGCCGTACCCTGCGGGTCGCCGTGACGCCTCGCGCTCAGGCCCGCCACACCTCGCGAGACGGAGCCCGCCATGTCGATGACCGACGACCTGCTCGGCACGAGCCAGGCCACGACACTCGCCCGGATCCTCGGCGCCGCGCACGCAGGTCAGCTCGGCTCCGGAGGCGTAGCAATCGCGGCCTCAGCCGCAGCCCCGGAGATGTCAGCCGCCGCTCAGTCTCTCACCGGTCTCGGGCTCAGCGAACGCGCACGAGCGCTCGCGGGCGCCATCGAAATCGACTTCGGCAGCGATCCGGTGCGCATCGCGGCGCTCACTCGGGACGCGCTCGCCGATGACGAGTTCACCGGCTGGATGCTCTGGCCCGCGGGCCTCGCCGTCGCACGCACGGCCGTCGCCCGAGATGACGTGCACGCGTTCGACGAAGCGCTCGCGGTGCTCCGCGAACTCACTCCGCGCATGACCTCCGAGTTCGCCATCCGCCCGCTGCTGCTGCACGACCTCGACCGCGCGCTGCCGCAACTGCTCGAGTGGACGCAGCACGACGACTGGAACGTGCGCCGGCTCGCCTCCGAGGGCAGCCGCCCGCTGCTCCCCTGGGCCGAGCGCATCCCCGCCCTCGTTGCCGACCCGGTGCGCAGCCGGGCGATCCTCGACGCGCTCTACGACGACCCCGAGGAGTCGGTGCGCCGATCCGTCGCGAACCACCTCAACGATCACAGCCGCGCGCACGCGGCGCACGTCGTCGAGGCCGTCACCGGGTGGCGCACGAGCGGCGGCGCGCATGTCGAGCGCACCGCTCGCCACGCCCTCCGCACGCTCGTGAAGCGCGGGGATGTCGGTGCGCTCACATTTCTCGGGTTCGGTGCCGTCAATATCTCGGTCGCGCCGCTCGTGCTGACATCGGAGCAGGTGCCGCTCGGCGGAGAGATCGGGTTCGCGGGCGAGCTCACGAACGTCGGCGATGCGGTCGCTCACGTCATCGTCGATTACGTGCTCGGCTTCCCGGATGCGCGTGGCGGCGAGCGGCGCAAGGTGTTCAAGCTCGTGCAGCGCGAGCTCGCCCCCGGGGAGTCCGTGACCGTCAGCGGGACGCAGTCCTTTCGCCCGCTCACGACGCGGCGCTATTATCCGGGCGTGGCGTGGGTCGCATTGCAGGTGAACGGCGTGGTGCAGGATCGCGCGGCGTTCGAACTGGTCGACTCGGATGGCGCGGTGCGCTCGTGACCGAAGCACACCAGAACGACGCGCACTTGGTCAATACACATACGCCAGACGATCTGCCCGCGATTCCGAAGCGCGACCTGAAGCGCGAGCTCGATGCGTATCGGGCGAAGGTGGGCGAGTTTCGGGTGCTCGAGGTGCCGCCCCAGCGTGCCCTGATGATCGACGGGCACGGCGATCCGAACGTCGACCCGGCGTATGCGGCCGCCGTCGCCGCGCTCTACCCGCTCGCCTATACGGTGAAGTTCGCGAGCAAACGGGAACTCGGTCGCGATTACACCGTGATGCCGCTCGAGGGTCTCTGGTGGGCCGACGACCACGCCTCGTTCACGACCGCTCGCGACAAGAGCCAGTGGCGATGGACGCTGCTGATCGTGCAGCCCGATTGGATCGATCCCGACCTCGTCGAGACCGCCCGAACGCGGGTCGCGGCAAAACCCGAGGCTCCGACCCGACTCGCGGACGTGCGGTTCGAGACGGTCTCGGAGGGCCGCTGCGTGCAGACGCTGCACGTCGGCTCGTACGACGATGAGGCGCCGGTGCTCGCGCGAATGCACGACGTGTTCATGCCGGCGCAGGGCCTGCGCCCGCGTGGAACGCATCACGAGATCTATCTGTCGGATCCGAGGCGCACCGCACCCTCCCGGCTGCGCACGATTCTGCGCCAGCCCGTCGAAGCTGCCGGCACGGCGACCGCGCCCGACATCATCTAGGCCGAGCGTGCAGCACGCGCACCCCAGCGACCGTCGGCGTGCGTCACCTCGATGGGGTAGGCAAACGCTCGGGAGATGATCTCGGTGGTGACGACGTCGCCGACCGGGCCAGCCGCGACGACTGCACCCTCCGCGATCGCGACCGCGTGCGTGGTGGTCTCGGGAAGCTCCTCGAGATGGTGCGTCACCAGGATCGTGGTGAGTTCGGGCGAATCCACCGCGAGCCCGTCGACGGTTTCGAGGAACTGCTCGCGCGCAGCGACATCGAGGCCCGTGGTCGGTTCGTCGAGCAGCAGCAGCTCGGGCTGCGCGATCAGGGCCCGAGCGATCAGCGCACGACCGCGCTCCCCCTGCGACATGACCGGCCAGATCGCATCGCGCCGGTGTGCGAGACCCACGGCCTCGAGCCCCGCATCGGCACGGGCGATGTCGTCGGTCGACGCTGCCCAGCGCATCGGCAACTCGATGGTGCCCGTAATACCAGTGAGCACGACCTCCCGCGCCGTCAGCGCCGACCGCACCGGATGCCGCGGGTTCACGTGCCCGATGTGCCGACGCAGCTCGGAGAGGTCGACCCGACCCAACCGGCGCCCGAGGATGTCCACGCTGCCCGACGTCGGATGCGTCTGCGCGCCGCAGAACCCGAGGATCGTACTCTTGCCCGCGCCGTTGGGCCCGAGAAGCGCCCAACGCTCTCCACGTCGCACCGTGAGATCGACTCCGTGCAGGATGTCGGATCCATTGCGGCGGAAGACGATGTCGCGGAGTTCGAGCACCGGCGGCGCCAGGTCGGGAGCGGGGGGCGGGGTCATGCGAGGGCCTCCTTCAGTGCCTCGAGGTGGGCGCGACTGAGCGAACGTGCGGCGTCGGCATCGCGCGACACCACCGCCTCGGCGAGCTCGGTGTGTGCTCGGTGATCCGCATCGCCGCCGAACACCCCGCGAATACGGAGCATCTCGATCATGGCGCGACGGGTGCGCGGGGTGAAGCCGTCGAAGAGTTCGAGCAGGATCGGATTGTGCGACGCGGCAACGATCGCGCGGTGCAGCGCAGTGTCGGCGTCGACATGAGCCTCGAGGTCGGCGCGCTGCGCGTCGCGAGCGGCGAGCGCGGCTCGGATGGCGCGCACCTCAGCGGCGGTGCGCCTCCCTGCGGCGAGCGCGGCGGCCTCGGTCTCGATGCCGCTGCGAGCTTCGATGACGGAGACGATGTCGGCGCGCAGCAGCACGGCGTCCCAGTCTTCGCGGGCGTCGAGGGCGGTGACGAAGACGCCGGCGCCCTGCCGGGTGGCGAGCACGCCGCGACCGGCGAGCTGGCGGATGGCCTCGCGGACCGTGGAGCGACCGACACCAAGCTGGGGCGCGAGCGTCGTCTCCCCCGGGAGCTTCTGCCCCAGTTCCCATTCACCGCTGCGGATGCGCGCGAGGAGCAGGTCGGCGGCCTGGTCGGCCAGCGGTGCGCGGCGCTCGACGTGGGAGGGGGTCGGGGCTGACATGCACTTCAGCCTACCACTCCGCTACTTGTCTGAGGAGTTGTGCTACGCTCGTCGCCATGCGCCCCACCACGCTGCTCCTGCTTCGACGCCACGACGAGACCTAGCCCGGCCGGCTCCTCGTCGTGGTGGCATTCGTGCCGGCCCGCACGATCGAACCGAACGGAGCCCCGCATGTCTCTCATCACTCGCCCCACTGACGCCGCGCAGCCGACGGCCAGAAATCACTGGAACCGGCAGACCCCCTCGACGATGCCCTCGCATCGGTACCGCGACGCCTTCGCACGTGTGGCGATCCCGCACCCCGCGCCGGGCGCAACCCGCGCCTGGCCCGACGCCCGCCTCACCGAGGCACCGCTCTGGGTGCCCGTCGACCTGCGCGACGGCAACCAGGCACTCGCCGAACCCATGGACCCGGAGCGCAAGCGCCGGTTCTTCGAGCTCATGGTGCGGATGGGGTACCGCGAGATCGAGGTCGGCTACCCGTCGGCCTCGCAGACGGACTACGACTTCGTGCGCCTGATCGCCGAGACCGATATCGCACCCGACAACGTGACGATTGTGGTCTTCACCCCCGCGCGGCGCGACCTCATCGAGCGCACCGTCGCCTCCATCGCGGGAATCACGAACGACGTCGTGATCCACATGTACACGGCGACCGCTCCCACCTGGCGCGACACGGTACTGGGTCGGGATCGCACGGCGCTGCGCGAACTGATTCTCGATGGCGGTCGCGACCTGCTGGAACTGGCGGGCCACCTCCCGAACGTGCGCTTCCAGTTCTCCCCCGAGGTCTTCAACCTGACCGAACCCGACTACGTGGTCGAGATCTGCAACGCGATCACCGAACTGTGGGATGCGCGCCCCGAACGCCCGGTGATCCTGAACCTTCCCGCCACCGTCGAGATCGCGACCCCCAACGTGTACGCCGACCAGATCGAGTACATGCACCGCACGCTCGCCCGGCGCGACGGCGTCATCCTCTCAGTGCACCCTCACAATGACCGCGGCACCGGCATCGCGTGCGCAGAACTGGCGGTGCTCGCGGGGGCGCAGCGCGTCGAGGGGTGCATCTTCGGCAACGGCGAGCGCACCGGCAACGTCGATATCGCGACGCTCGCCCTCAACCTGCACGCGCAGGGCATCGACCCGATGATCGACTTCTCAGACATCGACGAGGTACGCCGCACGGTGGAGTACTGCAACCGCATCGAGGTACACCCCCGGCACCCCTATGTCGGCGACCTCGTGCACACGGCCTTCAGTGGTACGCACCAGGATGCCATCAAGAAGGGCTTCGCCGAACACCGCGCCCGGGCCGCAGCCTCTGGAGTCCCCGAGCACGAGGCCGAGTGGCGCGTGCCCTACCTGCCCATCGACCCTGCCGACCTGGGGCGGGGCTACGATGCGGTGATCCGCGTCAACTCTCAGTCGGGCAAGGGCGGCATCGCGTACCTGCTCGAGTCGGCCTATGGCATCGAGTTGCCCCGCCGATTCCAGATCGAGCTGGCGCGGAGGGTACAAGTACACACCGACCGCAGCGGCATCGAGGCGACCGCTCACGAGCTCTGGAACGTACTGGAACGGGAGTTCATCGCACCGGTGCCGGTCGACGACGCGACCATGCGCATCGAGCCGCGCGTGCTCCCGGGCCTCGGCCCCGTCGAGGCACTCACTGCCGCGCTCGCCGAACACGGGGTCACGGTTGAGGTGCTCTCACTGCACCAGACGAGCGTCGGCTCGGGCAACGGCAGTCGCGCGCTCACCCTCGTGGAGTATCGCGGTGCACACGGCGACGTGCGCTGGGCAGGCGGCATCGACACCTCGATACTCGCCGCCACGACCGCCGCGGTGATGCGGGCGGCCGCAGCGTAAGCGCGTACCCGAGCTCACCTCGGACAGGTGGGAGCACCGACACATCAACCGCGGCGCTCCCACCCCGAGGGCTACGGTCGTGAGTTCTCCGAAGCCGACCCCAGGAGGTCATCGACTCCTGCCGCGTCGCCAGTCACGGCTGACCGTCGCCGACGCCCCGCGGCAACGAGGAGCGCACCCGCCGCAAGAACCACGATGGCGCCTGCCCCGAGCACCCACGGCAGCATTCCCGACGACCCCGTCACCGAGAGACCGTTCTTCGCGCCGGAAGCACTCGTGGCGTTCGAACCAGCGGTGCCCGAGCCCGCCGCACCCGATCCGGCCGCGCCAGCATCACTGCCTGCAGCTGCGGCGCCAGTGGCCCCGCCCGTGGCACCCGCTCCCGAATCTGCACCGGCACCGGCACCGGCACCCGCGTCCGCGGTTCCCGTGGCAGTGGCGGTCGCGGTCGCTCCCGCTGTCGCTCCGGCGGTGGCTCCGCCATCGGCATCCGCAGCAGCATCAACTGCGCTCGGAGCGGCAGCGACTTCGACGTCGCCCCAACCGATCAATTCGCCGACCGCAGACCGAATGGCGAGCTTGTGGCTGCGCAGTTCCGCATCGCTCGGAATCGTCACCGCGAAGGTGTTGCCGGTCACCGGGCCGCTGCCGAGCTCAATCGGATCAGAGAACAGCACCGCGCTGAACGTCTCACCGTCGTAGTCGTCGCTCGGCAGTGTCACCGTAATCGTCTGCCCCGGGTTCGCGGTCGCCGGGGGTTCGACCCCGCCGCGGGTCTCTTCCGTGAGGTCGTCCTCGGTGATCGGGGGAAGTGCAGCAGTCGAGTGCGCGACCGAGCACGAGGTGCACGTCACACCCAGCGTGTCCGCACGCGCCGCCACCTCGAACGCTGCACCGTGTGCCCGCTCGCCGATGTGGACGACGAACGACACCGTAGCCGTCGCCCCCAGTCCGGTCTCGGGCACCGTCCACGTCAGGTGATCCCCCGCGAGCGACAGCTCGGCCGGCAGCGTCGCCGCATCGACGACGACGCCAGTGGGAAGCGCGCTCAGATCGACGGAGACGACGCTCCCGACCGCGGGTACCTTGCCGGTGTTCAGCGCGGTGAGCGTATAGCTCACGTCGGACCCCACGGGTACCTGGCTCCCAGCGGGGTCACTCGCGAGCGCAAGATCGAGCGTTTCTTGCCAGGCCGGCTTGTCGGCGTCGAAGATCCAGTCCTGGAAGAACCCGCCCAGGTCGCGCCCCGAAAGTTCTTCGGCGAGTGCGCGGAACTCCGTCGTCGTCTGGCTGGTTCCGGCGTTGTCGGCGATCCAGGTCTTGATGAGTTCGTTGTACACGGGCGGAGTGAGCGCCTGCTTCAGGGCCTCGAACGTCATCGCGCCGCGGTTGTAGACCTGCCACCCGAAGAGATCGGCCGGGTCGGTCATGCCACCCGGAGGTGTCGCCCAGTCGGAATTCGCGGCATCAGTCGCGTTCCATGAGTTGAAGTACCTGGTCGCCGTCGTGGTCGCGGAACCCTGCACCTCTTCGGCGTACATCGCCGACGAGTACGTGGCCATGCCCTCGCTGATCCAGATGCTGTTCCAGTCGGCGGGGCTCACTTCATCGCCGAACCACTGGTGCGCGAGTTCGTGCACCAGTGTGCTGACACTGACGCCGCCTTCGAAGTATGAGCGATCCTGCGTCTCGAGCGCATAGCCGAGACTGGTCACGTCGAATACGAGGCCGGTGCTGTTGCCGGGGTACGGCCCGTACTTCGTTTCCAGGAACTGGATCATGCCCTGGATCTGCCCGCGCCGGGTCGCGATCGTGTCTTTCAGCGACTGCCGCACCGACGAATCGACGAACGACCACTCCGGAATCACGCGACCATCGGTCAGGGTCACCGACGATTCGTGCACGTCGTAGTTGCCGATCGACAGCATGGTGACCATCGTGGCCATCTGCTTCTGCTGCTGCCACACCCACGTCGTCTCGCTGCCGTCACCTGACGGAGTACGCGATATCAATTCGCCGTTACTCGCGGCCGCGGCGTCCTTGCCGCCGATCTGCGTCGGGATCGTGATCGCGAAGTCGAACGTCGCCTTGTCCGCCGGGGTGTTGTTGCTCGGAATCCAGGTCATCGTGCCGACTGGCTGGCCGAGCGCAGTGGCTCCGTCTGATGTCGGCACCCAGCCCTCCGGTGACCCGTCGGGGTCAGTGTGCGTGACCGGGGTGCCCGAGTACGACACCGCGACGGTGAATTCTCCCGCAACGACGGGTGCCGTCGGCGTGATGATCAACTTGTACGCGCTCGTCGCCGGATCCTCGGTACGCGTGAACGTCGCAGCGTTGCCGTTGACCAGTACCGAATCGACAGTGAGTCCCTCGAAGTCGAGCGAGAAGGATCGCAGCGCCTCGGGCGCCTGCGCCGTGATCGTCGTGGTCGCGGTGATGGACCCGTCGGCCACGTAGCGCAACTGCACGTCGTAGTGGCTGACGTCATAGCCCGTATTGCCGATGCCCGTAAAGAGCGAATCGCCGATGGATTGCCCGCCGTCAATGGGCTCCGCCGCCTGCACCGCGGAGGAACCGAGCACAAGGCCCAGTGGAGCTGTCAGTGCCAGGCTGGCGGCCAGGGCGATCGCGCGGGTACGCCTCCGCGTTCGGAGATGGGCGCGCTGGGGAGCACGCCACAGAGAGGTGAGCTGCATGGGTCACGCTTTCTCGACGAGCGCAGGGCAGCGCTGCGGTGCGCTCGTCAGGTCGAGGTCGTGGCCCAAGTGGACCACGACCTCACGCTAGCGAAGGCATGTTACGACAGCAATACAGTTTCTGTGAGTGCACTCAAGGCTGCGTATGCAGCGAAGCCGCAAGCGACGACTACCGGGTGGAGCCGCTCGGGTCAGTCGGATCCGCCGGATCACTCGGCGTCGTCAGATCGCTCGGGGTCGTCGGATCAGCCGGACTGTGCAGCCCGAGCGGGTCCGCGGCATCCACCGCACCACCCGCGGTGCTCACGACGCCCGGTGATCCCGCAGCCGCCTCGGCGAGCGCCGCCGCTCGCCGCTTGCGCACCGCACCGAAGATCAGCAGCGCCGCCGCGAGAGCGATGACGACGATCGCGGTGATGACCCACGGGAGCGTACTCGCGCCGCCGGTCTGGGCCAGTTCGTCGATGCCAGTCATGGTGCACTCCTTTCGGCCGCGCCCCGTGCAGGCGGGTCTGCCCCCACCCTACGCGGTCGATGCCTCGGCGAGCACGGCAACCTGTCGCCGCAGTGCCTCGCGCCGGTCTTCGGCGCTGCTGCCGGGCCCGAGCACGAGTTCGGCGAGTCGCTCGAGCGTCCACCACCCCGTCACGAGGGTGACGATGGTGAGGAGCAGTTGCTCGGCACCGGCAGCGTCGAGCGTCGGGATCGCCCGCACCAGCGACGCCGCCTGCGCCTCGCACGACAGTCGTCGATCGCTCGGAGCCGCGGGCTCTTCGAGCTCCAGACTCTCCCAGGCGAGCAATCGGGCGAGCTCGGGCGACTCGCGATAGCGATCAAATAGTGCGATCGCGTAGTTCGCGGCCGCGTCGGGGCCGCTGCCCTCGATCGGGGCGCTGTCGAGCAGGTGATCCAACCGGTCGGTGAGCACTGCGGAGAAGAACGCCCGTTTGCTGCCGAAGTACTGGTACACCCGCTCTTTGTTGACGCCCGAGTCGCGCCCGATCGCGTCCATGGTCGTACCGGCGAACCCGTTCAGCGCGAACTGGCGCACCCCCGCCTCGAGCAGTTTGCGCTGTGTCGCCTGCGTATCCCACGCCATGCGACCACTCTATCCAGCGCGCGCCTGAATCTGCAAACGAGCATTTGCAAACGGACCGTTGGGGAGGTACCGTTTCCCCAACGATCCGTTTGCAAATAATCATTTGGATCAGCGAAGCGCCCCGATCGCGGCGCAGGAAAGGCAGCAGCCACGTGTCTCAGCACCCCACCCCATCCGCCGATCACGCACGTCTCGACTCCCCTCGGCGCACCGTCTCCGCGCTCGTCATCGGCGCGAGCGGAGCCGTCGGCCGAGCCATCACCGAGGAACTCACCCGCACCGGTCACCGATTCACCGCAGCGAGCCGACGCGCAGACGACCCGGCGGCACGCATCGACCTCGGAGCGACGCACGGCCTCACCGCCCTCAGCACGGCCGCGAGGCAGCACGACGTCGTCATCAATGCCTCGGGCATCGAGCGCGCCGAGATCGCCGGCGTGCTCGCCGCTGCAGGCACGCCCTTCGTCGACATCTCGGCGACGGGCGCCTACCTGTACGAGCTTGCCGCGGCGAGCAGAGCAGGGACCCGCGCCGCAGCATCCAGCGCAGCAGCACCCGAGCCCGGGCCCACCGTGGTGCTCGGGGCAGGCATCGCGCCCGGGCTCAGCACCGCGCTCGTCGCCGATCTGCTGGAGGCGCACGCCCGTTCGAGGGCGACCGCGCTGACGGTCAGCGCACCCGAGATCGACGTCGCCGTGACCCTGGGTGCCGGCGAGGTGCACGGGCCCGCGGCCCTCGCATGGACCGCGGGCTTGGCCGGTCGCGCGGTCTACGGGGCACCAGAACCGCACCCCGTGCAGAACTTCATCGAGTCGCGCACGCTGCCCACAGCGATCGGGCCGCGCCGCTTCCTGCGGGCCGATTTCCCGGACCAGGTGCTGCTGGCGACCCCACCCCCCACCGGTGCGACCCCCGCAATTCGCAGCTACCTCTCGACGGGCAGCCGTCTCGCAACGGCGGCACTCGGGTTGGTCGGGCGGGTGCCCGCGCTGCGTTCGCTCGTGGCCCGCGCTCCCCATATCGGCGATGAGCGCTGGGAGATTCGTGCGATCGACCGCGCTACCGGAAAGCACCGCCTCGCCACCGGATCAGGCCAGTCACGGGCGACGGGCATTATCGCCGCACACGCCGCGATCGCGGCGGCTGAGCAGCCCCGCCTCGGGGCCGTGCCGATGAGCGCCGTGCTACGCACGGAACAGCTGGCGCAGCTGCCCGGCGTCACCGTCGGCTGAGACCGAGGACGCGCACCGAGGGCGCACACCAGAGCGAGACCGGGGGTGCGCGAGCCTCACCGACTCGTCAGTGCCCGCCGTGGTGGAAGGTGCCGTGCGGCACCGCGAACTCGCCGGCTTCGCTCGCGGCGAGGGCCGGCGTCGCGATGGCCGCGACCAACATGGCCTGAATGACGAGCGCGAGGGCGAACACGCCCGCGCGGCGCGTTCCGCGATTCCCCTCGCGTGCCGCACTCCCCCGCCGCACCTCGATCACCGCGGCGATCGCGATCGACCACTGAAAAATGAAGAGCGCGAGAAACGGCACGAGCGCCAGAGGCCCGGTGAGTAGGAGGAACGCAGCGGCCACCAGGCCGACGAGCCCTCCGGCAATTGAAGCGCGGGGCATCACCACGCGTTCGGCGCGCAGCACCGCGAAGGCCCACACGAGATGCAGTGCCCCCAGGGCGCCGACGGGGATCGCGACGGCGAGGGGTGACCCGGCCGCGGTCGCGAACCACACGAGGCCGGCTCCGAACGATGCCAGAGCCGGCCACAGTGCGCGAATCATCAGAAACCTCGAATCATTCGACGGTGATGAACGGTGCGGTGGTACACCGCACCGTTCAGAACGGAGCGACGATCAGATTGCCGCGCGAGGCGCAGCGGGAGCCACCTGCTTATCGGCGCCGAACGCGACGGCGAGCAGCACCAACGCGCTGCCGAGGTGGAGAATGTGGTCAGCCGTGTTCAGCGCCAGAATATTCGCCGCGGTGTTCGCGATGAAGAAGCCGACGATACCGAGCAGCAGGTAGACCGCACCGACGGTGCCATTGACGCCCTTCGCCGCGCGCACGTTCGCGAGACCGGCGAGCAGCAGCACGGCACCGATCAACAGGTGGGCGATATTGTGCAGCGGATTGACCTCGAAGATGCCGAGCAGCAGTCCGCCCTCGGTAGCGATGAATCCAACGCCCCCGGTCACGGCAAAGCCCAGCAGACCGACCAATACATAGACCGCACCGAAGATCACTCCGAGAATGCGGTTGGGTGAGTTCTTCACGACGTTCTCCTTCATTGTTGCGGTGATGTTCGCCGTGGGACTGACGTGTCGACGCCGCGCGCATCACCTGGTTTCCCCAGTGTTGATCGTTCGGAGCGGAAGCGATAGTGGGTTGCGGGACACCGCGAACGTGCAGTAAGTTCCCAGCTTTCTCCGCAATGCGCGCCGCAGCCAGTGTCCGCCGGCCCGTGCACCCCACGTCAAGGCCTGGGCAAAGTCAGTGCTCGGGGCTAGGTTGTCCCCATGGTCACGCAGATTCTCGGAATCGGCACCGCAGTGCCGCGCGCTCGTCTGGCCCAATCCCGCGCCCGGGATTTCTTCGCCGCCCAGCCCGGGGTCGATCGGCTCGCCGCCAGACTCATCTCGGCCGCCTTCGATCAATCGGCGATCGAGTCGCGCTACTCGGTTATCGGCGGGCTCGATGACGATGATGGTTCGTTTTCGCACGCCGAGCTGTTCACGGAGGATCGCGAGGTGCTGCGGGCCCCGTCGACCGGCGAGCGGAATCTCGTGTATCGCCGGGAGGCGCCCCCGCTCTCGGAGCGCGCCGCCCGCGACGCACTGGACCGGGCCGGCGTTGCCGCAGCCGACGTGACGCACGTGGTCACGGCGTCGTGCACCGGATTCTTCGCACCGGGCCCCGACTACCTGCTCGTGCGCAACCTCGGCATTCCGACGAGCGCGGAACGCACCCACATCGGTTTCATGGGCTGCGCTGCGGCGTTCCCGGCATTGCGCGCCGCAACCCGCATCGCCGACGCCCAGCCCGGTTCGGTGATCCTCGTCGTCTGCACCGAGCTCTGCTCGCTGCATATCCGCTCGTCACGCGATCCCGAGCAGATCGTCGCCTCGGCCGTGTTCGGCGATGGATCGGGCGCTGCGGTGGTCGCGTCAGACCCATTCCCGCACCACCGCGCGACGCCCACGCTCGAGGTCGGCGCATTCTCGACGGCGATTACGTCGGAGGGCGAGGCCGACATGGACTGGACCATCGGCGACCACGGGTTCGAGATGCGACTCACGGCGAACGTGCCGCGCATCATCGGGCGCGAGATCGCCGGCGTCGTCGGGCCGATGCTCGCCGATGACGCTGCGGGCGCGGAGAGCGCCGAGCCGCACGGCGTCGACGCGTGGGCCGTGCACCCCGGCGGGCGCAGCGTGCTCGATCGCGTGGAGAGCGGGCTGGACCTCCCGGAATCGGCGATGCAGGTCTCACGCGGCGTGCTGCGCGACTACGGCAATATGTCGAGCGCGACGATCCTGTTCATTCTGCAGCGCATCCTCGCCGACGACGCGCTGCACGATGGCGCGAGCATCGCTGGGCTGTGTTTCGGCCCAGGGCTGACCGTCGAAACCGCACGGTTCACCCGGCGGGCGGCGCGTTCGACATGAAGCTCTCCGAGCTCGACCGGCGAAACACGCAGCTGCGCGAGATCATGGACGACCCCGAGTGCGAGCCGGCGCAATTGCGGCGCACGCTCGAGCGTTTCGGCATCGTGAACTCCGCCGTCGCGCGTTGGGGTCGGGTGTACCGCACACACATCCGCCCCGCGTTCTCGGCTGCGCGCGCCACGGGCGGGGCGGAGCAGCGTCTGCTCGATATCGGCTGCGGAGGCGGTGATGTGCTGCGCCGCCTGGTGCGCTGGGCGCGACGCGACGGCTACCGCGTCTCAGGCCTGGGCATCGATCCCGACCCGCGTGCCATCGCCGTCGCTCGCGCCGCAGCGCCGCTCGACGGCGTGCGCTACCGGGAGTGCTTCAGCGACGAACTCGCAGCATCGGGGGCGCGCTTCGACGTGGTGGTCTCGAATCATCTGCTGCACCACCTTGAGACGCCGGCGCTCGAGGCGCTGCTCGCCGACTCCGAGCGGTTGGCGGATCGCCTCGCCGTGCACTCCGACATCGCACGCGGGCGGTTCGCCTACGCCGCGTTCTCCGTAGGCGTTGCGCCGGTGTCACCCGGCACGCTGCTGCGCGTCGACGGCCTGCGTAGCATTCGGCGGAGTTACCGGCCCGCTGAGCTCTCGGAAGCACTGCCCGCGAACTGGCACATGGAGCGAGTCGGACCGTTCCGGCTGCTCGCCGTGCATCGGCCGAAGCGGGCGATGGCCCGGCTCGAGACGGCGCGGGCGTGAACCCATGAGTGCCGAACGCGAGGCCCCCGGGGTGCACGAGGTGCTGATCATCGGTGCGGGGCCGAGCGGCACGCTCCTGGCCGCCGAACTGCGGCGGCTCGGCGTGGAAGCGCTGCTCATCGAGCGTCGCACCGACTCAGCGCCGGGCAGCCGGGCGATCGGGGTGCATCCGCCCGTGCTCGCAGCGCTCGAGCCGAGCGGGGCGACCGCACGCATTCTCGAGGGTGCCGCCCGCATTCCTCGGGGCATGGCCCGCGCAGCCGGGCGCACGATCGCGACGGTGCGATTCGATCGTCGGCACCCGCGCTTCCCGTTCATCGCCGCGGCTCCGCAGCAGGTCACGGAGGCGGCGCTCGCGGCGATCGCCCCTGAGCCCCTCCGCGGAATGCGGGTCATCGGGGTGCACGCCGCGGGCGACCTCATGCGGGTGCGCGCCGAAGACGCCGCGGGCGACACCACCGTGTGGGCCGCGCGCACGGTCGTGGTCGCGGCGGGCGCCCGCGGACGGCAACTGCTGAGCGGGTTTCTCCCCGTGCGCGCGCACGCCTACGCTGACCGATATCTCATGACCGACCTCGCCGATGCTCCGGGAGAACCCGAGCACACGGCGGTCATCACGCTGGGGGCGAGCGGTGTCGCCGAATCGTTCCCGTTGCCGAACGGCGGTCGGCGACTGGTCGCGCGCGTCACCGCCGCCGGCCCGCACGAGGCGCGGGAACGACGCGGGCGTCTGACGAGCGCTGGCGCTGATATCGGAGACGCTGAGATCGGTGACCGCACCGGCGAGGTCGATCTCGCCGGGCCACTGGCGCGCGCCGCGCAAGCCGCCGATGTCGATCGACTGGCGGCTGCCGTGCTCGAGCGGATCGGGCGTGCCGAGCTGGCATCGCGGGTCACGGCGGCAACCGGGTTCGGCATCCGGCGCGTGCTGCTCTCGCGCATGGTCTCGGGGCCGTGGGCGCAGCACGGCGCCGGATCCGGCTACGTCATCGCCATCGGTGACGCGGCCCACGAAGTCAGCCCGATCGGGGGTCAGGGCATGAACCTCGGTCTGCTCGATGCGGTGACCCTCGCCCCGGTGCTCGCGCGCCTCCACGCGCACGCTCTGGTCGACGAACCGCACGCGCTTGCGCACTGGGAGCGCAACCGACTCGCGTCGGCACGCACGGCCGGGCGACTCGCCGGGCTCAACACCGCGCTCGGGCGCCCGTGGCCCCGGCCGGTCACGGGCACGATCGCCGCTGCGATGCGCACGGCGATGCGCACTCCGCTCGTGCGACTGCCCGAACGCGCCTATGCCATGGGGTTCGATCGCGACGCCTGAGCCCGCAAGAGCGCATGGAGTTCCGCTTCGAGCGCGGGCACCCGAGGGTCGACGAGAAACCGTTCGTCGCGCGGAATGTCTCGACTGACTTCGACCGACCCCGCGATGGGCGCGGGCCGGTTGGCAAATACGATCACCCGGTCGGCCAATCGCACCGCCTCCCGAATGTCGTGCGTCACGAACAGGATGCTCCAGCGGTGCACGTCCCACATGTCGAGCAACCAGCGCTGCAGCTCATCGCGCGTGATGGCGTCGAGCGCCCCGAAGGGTTCGTCGAGCAGCAGGATCGGGCGATCCTGCACGACCGCACGCAGAAACGACACCCGCTGCCGCATGCCACCCGAGAGCTGCCGCGGATACCGATCGGCCGCGTCGGCAAGCCCGAACGGTGCGAGGAGCGCCGTCACCCGCTGTCGGGCCTCGGAGCGAGATACTCCCTGCACTTCGAGCCCGATCGCGGCATTCGCGACCACGCGCCGCCACGGCAGCAGGGCGTCGCGCTGCGGCATGAACGCGAACGGGCGCGGTGACGGCAGTGGGGATCCGTCGTACCTGATCTCGCCGCCGTCGAGCGGGAGCGCGCCCGTGAGCAGCGAGAGGAGTGTCGACTTGCCGCTGCCGCTGGCACCGACCAGTGCGACGATCTCACCCGGGTCGAGCGTGAACGAGACGTCGGCCAGCACGCGGCGCTCGCCGAAGCGCTTCTCGACGGACGCGAGCTCGAGCGTCGCCGTGCCGGAACCCGCCGTCATCGCGCACCCGCCGGCTCGCCACGGTCGATGCGCATCCACGGCAGCGCGACGCGCTCGACGAGCACGACGAGCCCGAAGAGCGCCAGCGTCAGCGCGGTGCTGACGCCCACGGCGGCGAGCACGAGGTCGGTGCGGAAGACATTCTTCGCCGACTGCATGTACACGCCGAGCCCCGCGACGGCCCCGGCGTACTCGGCGAAGATCGCGCCGACCACGGCATAGGTGATCGAGATGCGCAGCGCCGAGAAGAAGGACGGCATGGCCGAGGGCAGCCGCACGAGACGGAAGACCGAAACGCGCGACGCCCCCATCGACCGCAGGAGCTGCTCGGCGTCGGGGTCGGCGGACGCGAAACCGCGCAGCAAACCCACGACCATCGGAAAGTAGGTGACGAATGCGACGAGCAGAATCTTCGGCACCAGCCCGAACCCGAACCAGAGCACCACCAGGGGCGCGATCGCGATGAGGGGAAGAGTCTGGCTGACGATCAACAACGGCAGCAACGCTGATCGGAGCACCCGTGAGAAGTCGAGCACCGTTGCGGTGAGCGCTGCCACCACGACCGAGAGGCTGAACCCGGTGAGCGTCGCCAGCAGCGTCGGCAGGGCATGGTGCAGAAGCGCGCCGCGTTCGGTGGCCCCGGACGACGCGACACGGGTAGGCGACGGCAGCAGTTCGGAGGGAACGATGCCCGAGACCGAGACCCACTGCCAGAGACCGAGCAGCGCGACGAGCGCGACGGCGGGCGGGAGCACCCGCCGCACCGTCACGCTCACCGCGTCTCGGGCGAAGGTCACTCGAGGTACTCGTCGGTGTAGTAGTCGCTCCAGTCGGGCGCCTCGGTCACCGTCGAGCCGTCGGCGTCGGTCAGGAAGCCGCCATCGACCAGAAACGCGCCGAATGCGTTCCATGCCTCAGGGTTCGCCGCACCGATCTCGCGGTCGGGCGACGTGAAGTACTCGTCGGCGAGCAGTTTCGCACTCTGGTGCACGAGCTCGGTCGCGGTGCCGAGCGTGTCGGGGTTCGCCTCGATGAGCAGATCGGCGGATTCCTCCGGATGCTCGGCAGCGTAGGCGTACCCGCGGGCGACCGCCTGCACGAACGCGCGGGCTTCGTCGGGGTGCGCATCGAGGTAGGCCTCGCTCGAGACGATGCCCGTCGACTGCTGCTCGGGCACCCCGAAATCCTGGTAGCTGAACTCGCGGTACGGGTGCCCGTCGATCTTCGCCTGCAGATCTTCCCAGGTCGCCACCGACAGAGTGAAGTCGATGCGGCCCTGCGACAGCGCCTCGTAGGCACCGGTGTCGAGCGTGACCTCGGTGAAGTCGCCGGTGCCACCGTCACCCGCGATCGTGGACGATGCGAGTGCCGAGTACAAGGGGGCCCCGAAGCCGCCGAACGTCTTGCCGTCGAGGTCTTTCGGTCGGGTGATATCGTCTCGGCCGGCGAGCGCGACGATGCGACCGGAGTCGATCTGCGTGACGCGGTACACCGACACGAGGTCGAGGCCAGCGGTGCGCGCCGTCTGCACGCCCGGCTGCCCGCCGATGCCGAAGTCGGCCTCGCCCGCGGAGACGAGCTGCGTCGCCGACGTCGTGCCGTAGGGCAGAATCTCGACGTCGAGCCCGGCATCGTCGAAGTAGTCGAGTTCGTCGGCGACGTAGATCCCGATGTGGTTGGTGTTCGGCGCCCAGTCGAGCGCGAAGGTGACCGGGGTCGCTCCGTCGGAGCCAGAGTTCGCCGAGTCGTTCGCGTCGGCTGCGGTGGAGCAGCTCGCGAGCCCTGCGGCGAGCGCCGCGGCGATGAGACCTGTGGCGATCCGGCGCATATTGCGGCGTGGATGGGTGGGGTGGTTGCGCATGAAAGCGTGCCCTTCTGTGGTGAATGGGGCACGGGTTCGTAGAGTGTCTCCCTGCGCTGGCATGATCCAGATCAGGTTCGACGGTCGAAAGTTGAGTACTTTCCTCTCAGCCCGGCCTACCGGACTCCCGTGTGGCACTCACCCTAGCAACATTCGCGCAAGTGGCGCGCTTCGTCCCCTAGGGTGGGCTGCGTGACGCAGACCTCACCGAGCACGCAGCCCGCACCGATCCCTCAGCCCGCATCAGGCACTCAACCCGCACCCGGTGCTCAGGCCGCAACCGAGCCGATGACGCCCGTGGAGTACGGTGTCGGGGCGCGCTTCACACTCTCCGTGTACGACTCCGAGTACGTCCGGATCATCTTGGGTGCCCTCGCAAGCGCCTCGGCTGATGGGCTCACCGTCGAGACGAACGACATCTCGACGTTCATCACCGGCAGTGAACAGCGGGTGCTCGAGTACGTGCGCGACGTGATCTCGGCGGCTGCGGAGAGCGGCGCGCATCTCTCGGCCGCGATTCTGCTGTCGCGCGGCTGCCCCGGCGAGCTGCAGTGCGCGCTGCCGCCCGGCGTGTACGCGCTCGCTGCGTCGCCCATCGCGTTGTCGCCTACCGGGGTGCGCGCCCGAGCGCACTGGTCGCTCTACCCGCTGCTCGACGCGCACGGCGCCGACGGAGCGCACGGCTCGCGTGCCGACTCCGCGCCCGCCGACCACATGACCCCGATCTACGCGGCGATCGAGCAGGCGAAGCACGAGGGCGTCTACTCCGGCTCCGATCACTACGCCACCCGGCTCGACGGCGACCTCTCGGCGGTGCTCGAGACGGCCGCAAACGCGTGGATCGGCGTGGGCGCCACGGTGCAGCACGTCGTGACGCACCTCACGGTCTCGATCAATAGCCCGTCGATCGCGGGCATCCCGGCTCCCGAGCTCACGGTATGACCAGCACCAGCACCGGCCGCGGCATGCACCTGGTCGGCATGGTGAACCCGCCGACGAGCCAGTACTCCGAGAACTGGCGCAACCCGCTCGGACGCACCGACTGGCTGAGCGGGGCGTTCTACGCCGACCTCGGGCGCACGCTGGAGCGCGGCTGCTTCGACATGATCTTCTTCGCGGATGCATTGGCGGTGCCCGAAGACGGTGCGGGTGGGTTCGCAACGACGCTGCGAACCGCGGGCAAGGGCGCCATCTATCTCGACCCGATCACGAAGGTGTCGCTCGTCGCGGGGGCCACCTCGCGCATCGGCCTGGGGGCGACGGTGTCGACGAGTTTCGTGCCGCCGTACACGATCGCCCGGCAGTTGCTCTCCGTCGATCACCTCTCGAACGGCCGTGCCGCCTGGAACATCGTCACCTCGACCACCGACGCCGAGGCGCGCAACCAGGGGCACGAGGGCATCGCTCCCCCGGCCGATCGCTACGATCGCGCCGACGCGGTGGTCGACACCGTGGTCGAGCTCTGGCGCAGTTGGGAGCCTGGAGCGCTGGTGCACGACCAGGCGACCGGCGAGTTCGCCGATGCCACCCGTGTGCACCGCGTCGCGGGGTCGCTCTCACGCGGTCCGCTGACCCTGCCGCAGAGCCCACAGGGGTTTCCGGTGCTCATGCAGGCGGGGTCGTCGCCGCGCGGCCGGGCGTTCGCGGCTCGGTGGGCCGAGGTGGTGTTCGCGATCGGCGACTCCCCCGAGGCGATGCGTGAGCTGCGCACCGAGATTCGGGATCGCGCGCGCCTCGACCACGGCAGAGACCCTGACGCGATCCGCGTGCTGCAGGGCGTGCAGCCGGTGGTCGGGTGGACCGATGCCGAGGCGCAGGCGAAGCTCGCGGCCCTCGTCGCCCAGATCGACCTGCCCGGCGCACTCGAAAAGCTCGGTCGACTGCTGCATGCGGAGTCGCTCGACCCCGCGGCCCGGGCGACCGAGGTGCTCGCCGCCCACCGCGGGGCGACCGGCAGCGTCGGGTTCGAAGACATGCTCGCCGCGGTCAGCGAGCGGCGCGGGTTCACGGTGGCGGATCTCGCGATCGAGCAGGCGCTGAATCAGCTGCACCCGCAGCTTGTCGGCTCGCCCGCAACGATCGCCGACGAGCTGCAGCACCTGTTCGAGAGCGAGGCGGCCGACGGCTTCATCATCATGCCGGCGCTCTATCACTCGTCGTTCGAGGACTTCGTGAACGGTGTGGTCCCTGAGCTGCAGCGGCGCGGCATCTTCCGCAGCGAGTACTCCGGCGTCACGCTGCGGGATCACCTCGGCGGGTAGCGGTACGCGCCAGGGGTCAGTCCGCGCTCCCCGCGCTCAACTACTCCTCGAGCGCGCCCGCGAGCACGTCGAGCACCGCCGACCGCGCCGCCTGCCCGCGTTCGCCCCGCAGCTCGACGAACGCGTCGACGAGGTGCTCGGTGAGAAGCATGAGCGCGGCGCGCGAGGTGTGGATGAGCTCGTCGTGGAAGCTGCCCCCCACGGGCGGCACGACGAGCGAGACGTCGGCGCGGCGGTCGACGGCGGAGCGCGCGAACGAGGTGATGGCGAGCACCTGGGCGCCGCTCCGTTTCGCGGCATCCATCGACTCGAGGGTGGCGCGGTTCGCACCCGACCCCGAGAATACGACGCAGACGGAGCCCGTGCCGAGCTGGCGGGCGGCGATCTGCTGCGCCATGGGGTCGGCGAACTGCTCGACCGAGCGGCCCGCCGAGTTCAGGCGCATGGCGAAGTCGAGCCCGAGCGGGCTCGAGAGCCCGTTCGCGATCACCAGCAGTCGGTCGGCGCGGTCGAGGGCGTGCACGAAGGCGTCGACCCCCTCGACGGTGAGGGCCGCCAGGGTGTCGTCGAGCCGTGCGGCGAGGCGGCCGATGCGCGAGCGCAGCGCGCCGAGGATCGTGGCGTCGCCCGCCGCCGATCCGGCGCCATCTCCCCCGCCCGAGCCGCCGCCGAAACCACCCGCGGCCTCGGCCGCCGCGCCCTCGAGCGCGAGCTCTTGCACGAGCGCGACGCGCAGCTGCGGGTACCCCTCGTAGCCGAGCGATTGCGCGGCGCGGATCACGGTGGTGCGCCCCACCTCCACCCACTCCGCGAGCGACTGGGCGGTGCAGGCGACGGCGCGCTCGCGGTCGGCGGCGATCGCCTCGACGACTCGGCGCTCGGTGCGCTGCAGTGAAGGGGCGAGTGAGGCGATGCGTGCGCTGGGGCGCGCGTCGGGGGCTCCGTGCCAGGCCACCGTTACCTGCTTCCGTTCATGATCCGGCGACGAATCGCGCCCGAGATCGTATCCATGAGCATCGTCGCCACGATGACGACGATCAAGAGCATTCCCAGCGTGTCCCACTGCCGATAGTTGGTGTAGTTCGACAGCATACTTCCGATGCCGCCCGCCCCGACAAGACCGAGCACGGCGGAGGTGCGGATGTTGATCTCGAAGCGGTACAGCGCGAACGAGAGCAGCGCCGGCGCGACGGCGGGCCAGATCGCCCAGCGGGTCACCTCGGCGGTCGACCCGCCCGCGGCGCGCACCGCTTCGGATGCCCCTTCGTGCGCCGACTCGACCGTCTCGTACACCCACTTACCCTGGGTGCCGATGCCGGCGATGCCGAGCGCGAGGGCACCGGTGAGCGGTGTGAGGCCGGTCACCGTAAGCAGCACGAGGGCGATGATCACCTCGGGCACCGCACGGATCACGGCGAACACCCCGCGCAGCAGCGCGCGCAGCCACGCCGGGCCGACGGAGCGCGCGGCGAGCATGCCGAGCGGCACCGACACGATGACGCAGAGCATGGCTCCCATCCACGCCATCGAGATCGACCGCCAGGTCTCGAAGAGCGCCCGCGGCAGCTTCTCCCAGTTGGGCGACGCGAACATGAGTTCGAGGTAGTGCGCGATCTGCCCCGGCACGGCGGGGAGGTCGCTCCAGGTGATCTGCAGCGTGCCTCCGGCGACGAGGATCACCAGCGCCGCGACCACCGCCCACGCCGTGGGTGCGAGACGCGACGGCCGAGCCGGCAACTGCAGTGGCGCGTACGCCTGCATGGCAGGGCTTGCCTTGGGCCGAGTGTCGAGCGATGCGCTCATACGAGCCTCCGGCGGATGACGTTGGAGAGCACTTCGATGGCGATCACGACGACGAGGATCTCGAGGATGATGACCGAGACATCGGAGTAGGCGTAGAACCCGCGGCGCTCGTCGAGCAGCCGCCCGATGCCGCCCGCGCCGACGATGCCGAGAATGGCCGAGATGCGCACGTTGAGTTCGAGCGCGTAGAGCCACTGGTTCGCGAACAGCGGCCACGCCTGCGGAAGTGCCGTGGCGCGGTTGATCTGAAACTGCGTGCCACCCGCGGCGCGGCCGGCCTCCATGTAGCGGTGATCCGCCGCATCGATCGCCTCAGAGACGAGCTTCACGACGATGCCGATGTTGAACAGGAAGAGCGTCACCACACCGGGCAGTGCGCCGACCCCGACCATCGCCACGAGCACAGTCGCGAAGACGAGGTCGGGCACCGCGCGATTGATGTTGTTGAGGGTGCGCACGAGCCCGCGAGTGACACGGTTCGGGTTCGTGGGGGCCGCAGCCCAGAGGGTGAGCGGGATCGAGCACACCGCCGCAGCGGCCGCTCCCACCAGGGCCATCTGCAGCGTCTCGACGAGCGGCGCCCAGGTGCGCGGTAGGAAGGCGAAGTTGGGCTGCGCCAGCTGCACGAGCTTCGTCACGCCGTTGCGCCAGTTCTTCGCAATCGCGGCGAGGTCGAGCTCGATGCCGCCAATCGCCGGCAGACAGGTGAGCACGGTGAAGCCGACCACCGCCGCGATGATCAGCGCCGTGCGGAGCGTGTGGCGCGGGCGCGGCGGCACCTCGAGCGGGGCCTCGAGCTCGGTCTTGATCTCGGTGTGAGCCGCGCTCGTCATGCCTGCGACCCCAGTCGGTCGCGAGGTTGAATCGGTCGGCCGTAGATCTGTTCGAAGTCGGCGTCGGTCGCCGATGCCGCGGGCCCGTCGTAGACGACGCGGCCGTCGCGCAGCCCGATCATGCGGGTCGTGTACTGGCGGGCGAGATCCATGAGGTGGATGTTCACGAGCACGGTCAGGCCGCGCTCGGCGTTGATGCGCTCGAGGTCGGCCATCACGGCGTGCGCGGTGGGCGGGTCGAGACTCGCAACGGGTTCGTCGGCGAGCATGACGCTCGGCTGCTGCGACAGCGCGCGGGCGATCGCGACGCGCTGCTTCTGCCCACCCGAGAGCGAACCGGCGCGCACCCACACCTTGTCGAGGATGCCGACCGAGTCGAGCGCCCGCAGCGCGATGTCGCGATCCTCGGCGCTCGGCAGCCCGAGCAGCGTGCGATAGGCGGGCGAGTGCGCAAAACGGCCGACGAGGGTGTTGCGGTACACGCTCGTGCGCTCGGCGAGATTGAACGCCTGGAAGATCATGCCGATGTGTCCGCGCGCCTCGCGCAGCGCGCGACCGCGCAGCTCGGAGATGCGGTGCGGGCCAACGGTGACGCTGCCGGCGGTCGCGGTGCCGCCGGCAGCGCCGACGAGACCGTTGATGGTGCGAATCAGTGTGGACTTGCCCGATCCCGAGAGCCCGACGATCGAGACCATCTCGCCGGGCTCGATGGTCAACGACACATCGTGCAGGGCACGGGTACCGTTCGGATAGGTGACGGAGACCCCGTCGAGGGCGATGCGCCACGAGGCGGCGGCCGGCGTCTGCCGACCGCTCGCCCCGCGGTGCTCATCGAGTGAGTGTGTCATCGAAGTGCTTCGTGCTCCTGCGTGTGGTGGTGTGCCGCGCTGCCGCGACGTCACTTCGCGAACTGCGTGAGGATCTCGCCGTAGCGCGAGATCTCGTCGTCAGCCGTCTCGCTGGTCCAGTCCGAGAGACCGACGAGGTCGAACATCACGGTCTTCGCCTCGTCCGAGGAGTCGGCGTAGTCGTCCATCAGCTTCGTCAGCTGCTCGACGAGGTCAGCCGGGAGGGTGTTCGAGACCGCGACGCCACCGTTCGGGATCATCTCGGTGTACGCGAACGCGGTCACCTTGTCGGCGACGTCGGGAGCCTCGGCGGTGACCGTGGTGCGCGCGTCCCAGTAGCCGAAGCTGACCTCGGCGTCACCGTTCGCCACTGCGAGCACGGCGTTGTTGTTGCCCTCGACCGGCACCTGGGAGATGTCGGCGTCGGTGTCGATGCCCGCGTCGCGCATGGCGACGACCGGGTACTGGTAGCCGGCGGGAGACGTCGCAGCCTGCAGTGCGACCTTCGTGCCCTTCGAGATCTTCTTCAGCGCGTCGATGCCGGCTTCGCCCTGGCCGGTCGCATTCTTCCCGGCTTCTTCGATGCCGTTGCAGTACGAGAGCTCGATGTCGCTCGCGGCGTACGTCGCCTTGACCGGGGCGGTCTCGCAGTACTTGTCGGGGTTGTTGGTGTACGCGACCGAGGAGTACGAGGTCGCCCCGAAGCGCACGTCGCGCAGCACGAGTTGAGCGTCATACTGGTTCATGGCCTGGTAGAGCGAGCCGGCGTCGGTGATGACGACCTGTGCCTGGTCGGCGCCGAGCGCCTCGACCGTCGCGGCGTAGTCGCTCGCGACAACGCCTTCGACCTCGATGCCGAGACCGTCGGAGAGGTACGTCGTCAGCGGGTCGAGCGCCTCGGCGAGGTCTTCGCCCTCGACCGAGGGAACGAGCGACACCGTGATGGAGTCGGGCCAGGCCTGCGCTTCGTCGGTGGCCGACGCCGAGGAGTCGCTGGCACTGCAGCCCGCGAGACCGAGCGCGGCGACGGTGAGGGCGCCGATTGCGAGAACGGATGAACGCATGGGTGGGGTTACCTTTCGATGCCGGATCCCGCGCCGAGCGGCGCGGAGGTGCTGGAAGCCGCGAGCGCGGCCCAGGTTTCGATCTCGGTGCGCAGCTGCGCGAGCGAGGCTCCGCGCATCGTCACCGGAACAGTGGAGGTCGCCGCGGTCGCGCCCACCAGCGCGGTATCCGCGCCGAGGGTGATCGCCGGAACGAGGTCGTATTCGGCGATGTCACCGATCGCGAGCACCGGGCCGTGAGCGAGGAGTCGCTCGACGAGCGGCGCGAGCCCGGCAGGCTTGCCGACGGTGAAGTGGCGCTCGTCGAAACGGTGCTGCACGCCCCACGACGCGAGCACGCGGTCGATGCCCGGCTCGGGAGCATTCGTCGCGAGAATCAGACGCGCCGAACGCCCCAGTGTTTCGAGCATGTCATCGAGTCCGTCAACGGCGTCGACGGGTGCGCTCGCGGTACCGAGCAGTTCCCGGCTCTCGGCGTACGCGCGCTGCGCTGCCTCTGCGGTGACGCCGTCAGCGACTGCGAGCGATCCGACGATGTCGTACCCGTCACGGAAGGCGCTGTCACCCGCGTCGTAGCGAGCGAGCTCGGCTTCGACCCGATCGAGGTACCCGGCTGCGGCGGCCGCGGCGACGCAGTGCGCATACGCGCGCACCGGGCCGTGGCCGACGGCGAGGGTGCCGTCGAAGTCGAATACGATGCTCGGTGCCATGTGCGCTCCTTGAGTGTTTGGACGATGCATCCAAAGTTACGGAGCGATATGGACGAAATGGCCATCAGCACATGAACAGACCGTTACGAGTCGATGGCGGCATTCCAACGCGCGGTGGGTTCGCCCTCGAATTCGGCGATCAGCGCCTCGACCTCGCCCCCGAACGGAAACGCCGTGATGAGTTGCAGGGGCGCGCCCGCAGTCGGCGCGATGCCGTAGATGAGCGCCGGCGATCCGCCACTGATGACCCCGGCCGCATCCGTAAAGCCAGCCCCGCCCGAGGCTCCGCCAGGCTCCTCGACGTCACCAGCGACCTGAGCGAACACGACGCGGCTCGCGCCGTCACCGATCAGGGCGTTCCCCTCCGGCGTCCCCGGAGCGGGCGAGCGCAGCGCCGGCAGCGCGACCCGCGACAGGCGCTGCAGCGGGGTCGAGCCGTCGGCGGCTCCGCGCGTGAGATGGAACGCATCAGGCGCGAGCCCGAATGCCCGCGCCACCTCGCCGTGCAGCCAGCGGTCGCGCTTGAACCCGAACGGAGTCGGCACCTCCGAGAACCAGTACCCGTAGACGTGCATGACGCCGGCGTTGCCGATCGGGAACTCCGCCGAAATTCCCGCTGCAGCGTGCAGCACCTCGAAGAGTTCTCGGTCGAACGAGGCCACGCCGGTGTGCTCATCGATGACCGTCGATCGGCCCCAGTCGGCGAAGCGCCCGGCCACCGCATCGTCGTGCACGCAGGCGAGCACGAAGTCGAGATCGGGCGGGGCTTGCTGCGCTTCGAGCGGGGTCTGTCGCGGGTCAATCACCCCACGATGATGTCACGCACGGGGCGAGCGAACGGTACAGTGTGGGGTGCTCATGCTCAGATCACTCATCACGCGCTCCCAAGCTCGCACGTCGTGGCTGCGCATCCTGTGCGGGTCGCTCACGGGCACCGCAGTCGTCACCCTGATCAGCGTCTACGGCGGCACGGTGGGGCATCCGCTGCTCGTCGCGGCATTCGGCTCGTCGTGCGTATTGGTGTTCACGCTGCCCGACTCGCCGCTCTCGCAGCCGGTGAACGTGATCGGTGGGCACGTCATCGGGGCAGTCGTCGGCATTGCCGGGAGCCTGCTGCTGCCCGTCGCACCGTGGAGCCTGGGCCTCGCGGTCGGAGTCGCGCTCGCGGCGATGGCTGCCCTGCGCATGACCCATCCGCCGGCGGGCGGCGCCCCGATCGCGATCATGCTGGCGAACGAGCACTGGTTCTCGCTCGTGCCGCTCATTCTCGGCGGTGCGGTGATCATCGCGCTCGGCGGCTCGCTCTACCGACTCGCGTTCTCGGCTGCGGCCCGCCACCGCGATCGCGCGCTCGTCCGTGCCGAGGTCGCACGCAAGCGCGCCGCAGCCGAAGCTGAGGAGGACGCGCACATCTCCGCGGCCAACACCGCATCCATCGCTCTCACCGAATAGGCATGCGGAGCTGCCTGATGGACGCCCCGCCTCCGTCGGTCATAGCGTGAAAGAACTGCGGCGCAACGATCGCGACGCACCTCACGCAAGGAGATATTCATGGCCAAGGTTCTGCTCGTTCTCTACCCGGATCCCGTCGGCGGCCTGCCGAAGACCTACGCGCGCGACACGATTCCGACGCTGACGGCGTATCCGAACGGGCAGACCCTCCCTTCGCCGCAGGGCATCGGTTTCACGCCGGGCGAGCTGCTCGGTTCGGTGTCGGGTGAGCTCGGCCTTCGCGAGTACCTCGAGTCGAACGGCCACGAGCTGGTCGTCACGAGCGACAAGGACGGCGAAGACTCGGAGTTCGAGCGGGAGCTGGTCGACGCCGAAGTCATCATCTCGCAGCCGTTCTGGCCCGCATACCTCACGCCCGAGCGCATCGCGAAGGCGAAGAACCTGAAGATCGCGATCACCGCCGGCATCGGCAGCGATCACGTCGACCTGAAGACGGCGATCGAACGCGACATCACCGTAGCCGAGGTCACCTACTCGAACAGCATCGCGGTCGCCGAGCACACCGTGCTTCAGGTGCTCGCACTGGTGCGCGACTTCGTGCGCCAGCACGACATCGTGCGCGATGGCGGCTGGAACATCGCCGACGCCGTGCAGCGCTCGTACGACCTCGAGGGTCTCGATGTGGGCATCTTCGCCGCGGGCCGCATCGGCCGCGCCGTGATCGAGCGCCTCGCGCCCTTCGGTGTCAAGCTCAGCTACACCGATCGCTACCGCCTCCCCGCCGAGGTCGAGGAGCAGTACGGCCTCACGTTCCACGAGAACATCGAGGGGCTCGTCAAGAACATCGACGTACTCACCGTGCACGCGCCGCTCACCGACGAGACGAACGGTCTGCTGAACGACGAGCTGCTCAGCACATTCCGCCGCGGTTCATACATCGTGAACCCGGCCCGTGGCGCCATCGCCGACCGCGACGCGATCGTGCGCGCGCTCGAGAGCGGCCAGCTCGCGGGGTACGCCGGCGACGTATGGGCCCCGCAGCCCGCCCCGGCCGATCACCCGTGGCGCACGATGCCCAACAACGCCATGACGACGCACACGTCGGGCACCTCGCTGCCCTCGCAGGCGAAGTACGCGGCGGGCACCCGCGAGATCCTCGAGGCATACTTCGAGGGCCGCGAGCAGCGCCCCGAGTACATCATCGTGCAGGGCGGCGCCTACGCCGGCACCGGTGCCCACTCGTACGCGAAGAAGTAGGGTGAGCAGGGTGGCGAGGTCGCAGGGCGTCGCCACCCCGACCCCCTCGCGCACGCTCGAAAGGCCAACGATGCTCCTCTCCCAGCTCGAGTACTTCGTCGCACTCGCACGGGAGCAGCACTTCGGCCGCGCGGCCGCCGCTGAGTTCATCTCTCCGTCGACGCTCTCGGAGTCGGTGCGCAAGCTGGAAACCGAGCTCGGGGTGCCACTCGTGCGTCGCGGTCGCAGTTTTCAGGGGCTCACGGCCGAGGGCGAACTGGTGCTCATCTGGGCGCGGCGCATGGTCACCGACCATCGCGGGCTCTCCGACGAACTGGCAGCCGCCCGTGATCGACTGTCGACGCGCGCACGGTTCGGGGTCATTCCGTCCGGGATCGACGCTGCCGCACACATCGTCTCCGAACTCGAGTCTGCGCACCCCCTGGTCACGGCCTCGATCTCGACGGGCCTCACGTCTGAGGAGATCGTCTCGCGGCTCCGCGCGTACGAGCTCGACGCCGGGGTGATCCACCCCTCCGCCGCCGACGGCCCCGACCTGCACGTGCTCCCGCTCGCGCCGGTTCGTGCGGTCGTCGTCAGCCGCCCCGGCACCTTCCCCGACGACGTCACGGAGGTCGACGGGCAGATGCTCGAGTCGGCCGCGCTCTGCCTGCTCGAACCCCACATGCGCGCCCGCCAGATCTTCGATCAGCGCATGCGTGACTGGGGTCTCGACGTACGGCCGCGCGTCGAGACCGACTCGGTCGAAGCGCTCCTCGCACTCGTCGCGACCGGGCCGTGGGTCACGGTCGTTCCCGAATCTTCACTGCACCGCACCACCGCCGAGTTGCGCGTGCTCCCCCTCATTGAGCCGGATGTGCTCAGCCCCCTCGCCCTCGTTCGTATGGCCGACGACCCGATGCCTCCCATCGCGGCCGCCATCGATGCGGCAACGCGCGGCTGATTCCCGGCGGAAAGTCCGCCATGTTCTCCTCGTTCTTCATCCGTCCGCAGGCACGGCTTTCGACCGCGCGACTCCTCTGCGCCGCGGGCACCGGTGCCGCAGTCATCGCGGTGCTCAGCCTGCTCGGCTCGGCCACCAACCTGCCACTGCTCGCCGCCGCCTTCGGCTCTTCGTGCGTGCTGGTGTTCACGCTGCCCGACTCGCCGTTGTCGAAGCCGGTCAACGTGATCGGCGGGCACGTGCTGTCGGCCGCGGTCGGGCTCATCGCCCGCTTCACGCTCCCGACCGCCTGGTGGAGCCTCGCACTCGCGGTCGGTGTCGCCCTCGCCGTCATGGCTGCGCTGCGCGTCACCCACCCGCCGGCCGGCGGCACCCCGATCGCCATCATGCTGGCGCAGGAGGGCTGGTGGTACCTGCTGACGCCGATCCTCATCGGCTCCATCATCGTGTCGCTCGGCGGCACGATCTTCCGATACGTGTCGGCGTCGCTCGCGCGGCGACGCGATCGCGAACTCGCGCGGCTCGAACGCGAGGTGCGTGCGGCGGCACCCGCAGCGCAGAACGCCGCTCGCTGAGGCGGTTCCGGTCAGCGCTCCCCGCCCCGCAGTGCCGCGACGGCGACGTCCGTGCGATCCGACACCACGCCGTCGACCCCGAGTGTCGCCAGCCGGCGCATCGTCGCGGCATCGTTGATCGTCCAGACATGCACCTCGACTCCGTTCGCGTGCGCTGCCGCGATGAGCCGCGGGCTCAGCACGCGAATCGGCCCCTGCTGCTCGGGAATCTGCAGCGCATCGAAGCCCGCGAGCGCACGCGCGGCGAGCCGTCGCGAACCGAGCGCCACCGCGAGCAGCACCCGGATGAGCGCACCCCGACCCGGCGACGTGGCGGGCAGGCTGGCTGGCAGCGTCGCGGGCCGCTCCAAACCGGCCGCCTCGATCGCCGCACGACGAAACGTCTCAGAGAAGCTGGTGACCAGCACGCGTTCGGCGTGCGGGGCGACGATGCGCCCGAGCGGCACCGCGACGGCGGCCGCCTTGACGTCGATGTTCCAGTGCGCGTCGGGGAACTCGGCGAGCGCCTGCTCGAGCGTGAGCAGGCCACCGCGGTCGGCGAAGATGTCCGCGAGCTCGGCAACATCGACCTCGGTGATCAGGCGTGGATCGCCCGCGACACGACTGAGGTCGGCGTCGTGGGCGAGCACGACGACACCGTCGCGGGTGAGGTGGCAGTCGGTTTCGAGCAGGTCGGCCCCGGCGGCGAGCGCGGCGGCGAATGTGGCGCGGGTGTTCTCGGCGATGCCCTGCGCTGCGAGCTCGGCAGACACGAACCCCCGGTGGGCGATCACGCGCGGATGCCCCGCCCCGTCGAAGTAGGGGTGCGGGTCGTGCGAGTGCGGCGTCGAGTGCGGCATGGGTTCACCGTACCCGCTCACGCCCGCACCACCCCAGCACCGCCGCGTTTGGTAACGTCGCTGCGTGACCACCCGCTCCCCTCGCCCGACCGGCTCGCGCTCACCGCGCACGGCGGCCGCGATCGAGCGCCGCGAGCTGCCGAGTTTCGCCGCGGGCGAGCTGAGCATCCCGTTCGAGCACTACGGCATGACCGAGGCGCTGACGGCAGACACTTACTGGGAGCCGCACTCGCATCCGACGCACGAGATCCTCTGGAACGACCGCGGCATGTCGGTGGCGACCGTCGACGGCGGCAGTTGGACCATCGGGCAGCAGGTCGGGCTGTGGATTCCGGCCGGCACCCTGCATACGGGGCACGCGCCGAGCGGCACCGTATACCGCACCGCGCACTTCGACATCGGCGCGTTCGCTGCGTATGCCGCGCACCCCGAGGCGATCGCGCTGACGCCCCTGCTGCGCCTGCTGCTCGAGCGGCTGGCCGACAGCACGACCGCGGGTTCGCCCCTGAGCCCCGAGTCGCGCCGGCTCACCGAGGCGATGGTGCGCGATGTGCTCGCCCCGGCGCGCGCGAGTCTGACCGTGCACATTCCGACGAGCGCGCTGCTCGCTCCGATCGCGCGCGCGGTGCTCGACGCTCCGGGCGAGGCGCCGGCACTCGGTACGTGGGCAGCTGACCTCGGGGTCAGCGAGCGCACGATCGCCCGCGCGTTCCTCGCCGAAACCGGTCACGGCTACACCGCCTGGCTGGCTTCGGTGCGGGCGCAGTGGGCGATGCTGCTGCTGAGCGACGGCCTCCCGGTCGATGAGGTGGCGGATCGCGCGGGCTACGCCTCGGTCAGCGCGTTCGGGGCGGCATTTCGTCGCACCACGGGCATCACGCCCAGTCAGGCGCGCGGGTTCGTCGGCGACTGACGGCGGCGCGCGATCGGGCTGGCGCCCCGCAGCTGCGTCGTCTCGACATAAACACAGACTCCGACCCCCGTGTCCATTTTGCGCGATCCTGCGTCACTTTCTCGCGATTGCGCCACCCGCCCGCGAGTTCATATGATGAAGTCAAGCCTTCCCTCAGCAGCTCGGATCGCCCCGGCATTCGCCCGTTACGCACGAATGCGCCCGACTCCGGGCGCCGTGCACCGCGAAGTGCGCGGGCAGCGCGCCGGGCCGGAGGGCATCGTCATGTCCCCCATCGAAAGCGGGTTCCCCACCCATGTCTGCTTCACCCCGTCGACTTCTCACTGCTGCCGCCCTCGCCGGCGCGGCGCTGCTCGCGCTCACCTCGTGCGCATCCGGCTCATCGGCCACCGATGCGGCGTCAGGTTCCGTCATCGAGGCCCCCACGCCGACGAACGAATTCCCACTCACCATCGAGCACGCGCTCGGCACGATCACCCTCGACGAGGCTCCGGAGCGCGTCGCGACCGTCAACTGGGCCAATCAGGAAGTTCCGCTCGCGCTCGGCGTCGTGCCCGTGGGCATGGCCAGCGCCGACTGGGGCGATGACGACGGCAACGGCGTGCTGCCCTGGGTCGAGGATCGCCTGGAGGAGCTCGGCGCCGACACCCCGGTACTCTTCGACGAAACCGACGGCATCGACTTCGAGGCTGTCGCCGACACGAACCCCGACGTCATTCTCGCCGCCTACTCCGGCCTGACGCAGGAGGACTACGACACCCTCAGCGAGATCGCACCCGTCGTCGCTTACCCCGAGGCACCCTGGTCGACGTCATGGAAGGACGTCATCCGCTACAACGCGCTCGGCATGGGTCTCGAAGAAGCCGGGGATGAACTCATCACCTCGCTCGAGAACGAGATCGACGAGACGGTCGCGAAGCATCCCGACCTGGCCGGCGCCTCGACGATGTTCGTGACGCACGTCGACACGACCGATCTCAGCACGGTCAACTTCTACACCTCCAACGACACCCGAGCGGCGTTCTTCACCGATCTCGGGCTCACCGAGCCCGCGGCCGTCGTCGAAGCATCGAAGTCGGGCGAGTTCTCGGGCAGCATCAGCGCCGAGCAGGTCGATCGCTTCGACGACGTCGACCTCATCGTGACCTACGGCGACCAGGAACTGGTCGATACCCTCGAGGCCGACCCGCTGCTCTCGCAGATGCCCGCGGTCAAGAACGGTGCGATTGTCTTCCTCGACGGATCCGGACCGATGGGCACCGCGGCGAACCCGACCCCGCTCTCGATCTCGTGGGTACTCGACGACTACGTCACGCAGCTCGACGATGCGCTCGCGGGCAAGACCGCGAAGTCTGCCGAGTAATTGAGCGTTCTCACACGCGGCCCGCAGGGCCCCGGTTCGGCCGTCGCCATCGTGCGGCGGCCGAACCGGGTTCGCGTGCTCTGGCTCGTCGCGGCGATCGCGGTGCTGGCCGGCCTTGCCGTGCTCTCAGTGGTCGTCGGCTCACGTTCGGTGAGCCTCGATGACATTCGCGCAGCGTTCACCGGTTCGGTCGACGGGCTCGGCGCCGCCGCGGTTTCGAAGCGCATCGCGCGCACCGCGCTTGCGATCCTGGTCGGCGCCGCACTCGGTCTCGCCGGCGCTGCCATGCAGGGCGTGACGCGCAACCCGCTCGCGGACCCGGGGCTGCTCGGCGTCAACATGGGGGCCTCCCTCGCCGTCGTGATCGGCATGGCCTGGTTCGCGATGTACCAGTTCACCGCGTTCATCTGGGTCGCGATTCTCGGCGCGGCAGTGGCGGCGACCTTCGTGTACATCGTCGGATCGCTCGGCCGCGGCGGCGCCACTCCCCTGAAGCTGGCGCTCGCCGGGGCTGCGACCTCCGCCACGGCCGCCTCGTTCATCAGCGCGGTCGTGCTGCCCCGCGGCGACATCGCGGGCGGCGTGCGATCTTGGCAGATCGGCGGTGTCGGCGGTGCGAGTTTCGAGCCGATTATGCAAGTTCTCCCCTTCCTCGCGGTCGGCGCGCTCATCTGCATCCTCTCGGCCCGCTCGTTCAACGCGCTCGCACTGGGCGATGAGCTCGCCTCCGGCCTCGGGGAACGCGTCGCCGTGATCCGCGGCGTCGGCGCACTCGGCGCCGTGCTGCTCTGCGGCGCTGCCACGGCCGTCGCAGGCCCCATCGGCTTCGTCGGGCTCGTCGTGCCGCACGCCTGCCGCCTGCTCGTCGGCGTCGACTACCGCTGGCTCGTGCCGTTCTCCGCCGTCGTCGGCGCCGCGCTGCTCACCGCCGCCGACGTCGTCGGCCGCGTCATCGCCCGACCCGACGAGATCGACGTCGGCATCATCACCGCACTCATCGGCGCCCCCGTCTTCATCTGGATCGTGCGCCGGCAAAGGATTCGAGAGCTATGAGCACGAGTGCCATCACCGCGGTCGCGACGCAGCGTCGCACGCGGGGCCGCCGTCGCGGCCTCGTCATCGCCGTCCTGGCGATCCTGATCGCCGCCGTCTTCGTCGTGAGCCTGCACCTCGGCCGCACCGTCTACTCCACGCCCGACGTGCTCGGCGTGCTGCTCGGGCACGACGTGCCGGGCGCATCATTCACGGTCGGGCGCCTGCGCCTGCCGCGCGCCGTGCTCGCCCTCATCGCGGGGCTCTGCTTCGGGCTCGGCGGCGTCACGTTCCAGACGATGCTGCGCAACCCGCTCGCGAGCCCCGACATCATCGGCATCACCTCGGGCGCCGGCGCGGCCGCCGCGTTCGCCATCATCATCCTCGGGCTCACGGGTGCGCGGGTGTCGACGTTCGCCATCGCGGTAGGCCTGATCGTCGCGCTCACCATTTACCTGCTCGCGTTTCGGCGCGGGGTGGCGGGCACCAGGCTCATCCTGATCGGCATCGGGATCGCCGCCATGCTCGACTCGGTGACGTCGTACGTGCTCGAGAAAGCGCCGCAGTGGGAGCTGCAGGAGGCCATGCGTTGGCTGTCGGGCAGCCTCAACGGCGCGCGCTGGCAAGAAGTCTCGCCCGTGTTCATCGCGTTCGTCGTGCTCGCGCCGCTGCTCTACGCCCAGGCCCGCAACCTGTCGCTGCTGCAGCTCGGCGACGACACCGCATCGGCGCTCGGCGTGCGCAGCGAACGCACCCGCATTCTGCTCATCGTCGCGGCCGTGGGGCTCATCGCGTTCGCGACCGCCGCGGCCGGGCCCATCGCGTTCGTCGCGTTCCTTGCCGGGCCGATCGCCGTGCGCATCATCGGGCCGTACGGATCACCACTGATTCCTGCAGGGCTCGTCGGCGCGCTGCTCGTGCTCGTCGCCGACTTCGTGGGCCAGTTCGCGTTCGACACGCGCTACCCCGTGGGCGTCATCACCGGCGCGCTGGGCGCCCCGTATCTCGTCTATCTCATCATTCGCACCAACCGCGCAGGAGGATCGCTGTGACGATCGACCACACTCTCGACGTCGACGCCGTCTCGCTGGGCTACCGCGACCGCGAGGTCATCACCGGCCTCAGCCTGTCCGTGCCGCCCGGCAAGATCACTGTGATCGTCGGCGCCAACGCGAGCGGCAAGTCGACACTGCTGCGCGCGATGTCGCGACTGCTCGCTCCGCGCGAGGGGAAGGTGCTGCTCGACGGCGCCTCCGTGCACCGGATGCGCGCCAAGGAGCTCGCGCGCACGCTCGGGCTGCTGCCGCAGTCGCCGATCGCCCCCGAGGGCATCACGGTCTCCGACCTCGTCGGCCGAGGCCGCAACCCGCATCAGAGTCGTTTCGCCCGGTGGAGTCACGACGACGACTCCGCCGTCGCTGAAGCACTCGAAGCCACCGACACGCTTTCGCTCGCTGACCGCGCCGTCGACGAGCTTTCGGGCGGGCAGCGGCAGCGCGTGTGGATCGCGATGGCGCTCGCGCAGCGCACCGACGTGCTGCTGCTCGACGAACCGACCACGTTTCTCGATGTCTCGCACCAGGTCGAGGTGCTCGACCTGCTCACCGATCTGAACCGATCGCGCGGCACAACCATCGTCATGGTGCTGCACGATCTCAACCTCGCCGCACGGTACGCCGACCACCTCGTCGCGATCGCCGACGGCACCGTGCACGCAGCCGGCTCGCCCGACGAGGTCCTCACCGAGGCACTCGTCGCGTCGGTGTTCGGCATGCCGAGCACGATCGTTTCCGACCCCGTGTCGGGGCGGCCGCTGATGTTGCCTCGAGGGCGGCATCACGTGCGCGACGGGGTGCCGGTCGACAGCGCAGTGGTCGTCGGCCCCGCGAACACTGAGACCGCAGCAGTCGCCGACACGAGAACCGAGACCGGCACGCTCAGCTGACGCCCACAACGCACGCGGCCCGCGCATCTGTTCAGGATCCGCGGGCCGCGTGCGATTCAGCGATCAGTGCGCGCGCCGCCGTCGAACGACGAGCACGGCACCGGCTGCGAGCAGCAGCGCGCCGAGCGCGACACCACCCATCACGCCCGATCCGCCGGTTGCGGTGAGGCCACCCGTGCCCGCTCCGCCGGCGGATCCCGATGCTCCGGTCGAGCCGCCTGCGCCCGAACCCGACGCACCCGCGCCGCCATCCGAGCCCGAACCCGCAGCCGTGCCGCTGCCCGTCGCATCGTTCGACCCGTCGGTTCCTGCCCCGGCACCGCCTTCAGTGTCGGCATCGGCATCAGCTTCAGCACTCGCACCAGCACCGGCTTCGGCCGGCAGCGCCGAACCGGTGACCTCGGCGGTCGCCACCGCGATGTCGGCGTTGAATGACGAGACGACGATCGTCGCGGATTCGCTTGGCTCGAGCCCGGAGACTCTGACGAGCGCACCCGAGCGATCGAGCTGCGGCACCGTGGCGGCAGCAGTGGCGGGTGGGGCTTCGGCTGCCGCCGTCGGCGTGTTCGCACCGTTTGCCGCGACGCGCGCCGCACGACCGAGCTCGATGCCCGCGGGCGCGACGGTGTACTCGAGCGATTCGTCATAGTTCTCGATGCGGAACTCGAACCCGTCGACGAGCGACTGCGTCGTCGTCAGAATCGGCGCATAACCGCGCTCCTGAGCACGCCCCTGGGCGGTGCTGCTCGCACTGGTCGAATCATCGCGCATGACCGCAACGGCAACGTCTGCCGTTGCGCCCGCCTGTAGGCCACTGACGATGAGCAGCGAACCGTCCAGTCGCGCCGACAGTCCTTCGACACCCTCGACTGCGTCAACCCAGTACTGGGCGTCGGCGTCGAAGTTGCTGATCTGCGCCGTGTAGCCGTCGGGCGTTCGCACCGCAGTGCCGAACTCGGGGGCGATGCCTGCGAGCAGCGCGGCCCCCGTCACCGACGCCGTGGCCGGCGCGGAGCCCGAGAGCTCGACGGTGACGGCGATCTCCGCGCCTTCGCCCGCGGCGAGGCCCGTGACCGACAGCTGCGAACCGTCGAGTGCTGCGTGCACCCCATCGGGCAGCTGCGCGTCATCGACGGCGTAGCTGGCCGCCGCGTCGAAGTTTGTGATTTCGACCGTGTAGCCGTCCGGCGTGCGCACTGCGGCACCGAACTCGGGCGAGATCCCCGCGAGCAGCGCGACGCCGGTCACCGACGCCGTCGCCTCCGTCGAACCTGCGAGCTGCACGCTGACGGGCACTGTGAGGCGTTCCCCAGGCTGCAGACCGGTGACGGTGATGACCGACCCGTTCCGCACCACCCGAACCGCGGCGTCGAGCGCCGTCGTGTCGAAGGCATAGCTGCCGGCGTCGACGAAGTTGGTCACCTCGACGGTAAAGCCATCGATAGTGCGCACGACTTCACCGAACTGCGGCGCACTGCCGGTCGACAGCGCCGACGCCGTGAACGTCTCGCTTCCGACCGCGTGATCGGCCTGGTTCGCTTCGATCAGCACCGTCGCGGTTGCGCCCGCCGGAAGCCCGGTCACCGTCACCGTGCCGGTCTCGGCGTCGAATACGACCCGAGCACCTTCTGGCGCATCAGTGAACGAGACGACGTAGTGAACCCGGGGGTCGAGATCTTCGAGCGTGACCACGTACCCGTCCACGGTGCGCGTCTCAGGCCCGAAACGTACCTCGGGCGCCGCCTCGAGCGCCGAGCCGGTCGCCGTCGCAAGAGCATCGGTCGAACCGGCGCGCGACACGGTGACGACGGCACTGCCCTGCGCGCCAGCGTCGAGCCCGCTCACGGTGAGCGTCGCTCCGTTCAGAATCACTTCCGCCTGCGGGCTGAGCACGGTCGGCAGCACGATGTACACGGCGTCGGCGTCGAAGTTCTCGATGTCGACGGAGAAACCGTCATCTGTTCGCGTGACGGAGCCGAACGTCGGAGCGACTCCCGTCGCCAGCGACCGGCCCGAGAGATCTGCGCGGGCGGCAACCGCACCGTCTCGGTGCACGGTGACGGGCACGGTCGCCGAGGCGTCAGGTGCGAGTCCGGTGACCACGATGGTGTCGCCGTCGAGCATGGCTGCGGCGCTGCTCGGCAGCCCGACCAGTTCGAGGTCGTAGCGGGCGGCGGCGTCGAAGTCGCTGATCACGGCGCTGAACCCGTCGACGGTGCGCTCGGGATCACCGAACGTGGGCGCGATCCCCGCGTCGAGGGCGGTGCCGGTCAACCGGCTCGAAGCCGGAGTGGCTCCCGACTTCGCCACGCCCAGAGTCACCTCGAGAGAGACGCCCGGCTGCAATCCGGTGACGCGCAACTTCCCGTTGTCGATGCGCGCGTTGATCGATGCATCGGAACCCGGCCACGTCACCGTGTACGTCGCTCCCGCGTCGAGGTTGGTGATCGCGGCTTCGAAGCCGTCTGCGAGACGCACGACTTCCCCGAAGACTGGGGCGATACCCGCGTCGAGTGCGGTGCCCTGCACCGTCGCCGTCGCATCGAGCGCCCCTGATCGAGTGACCCGCACTTCGACCGAGGCGGGAGTGCCGGAGGCAACGCCGGTGACAGTGAGCAGACCGCTCGCGTCGACCGTACCCGACACGTCGCCGCTCGCGGTCACCGCGTACTGCGCGATCGAAGCGAAGTTCGTGATCGGCACCTGGAACCCGTTCGCCGTACGCGTCACCGCGCCGAAGGTCGGCGCCGTGCCCGCGGCCGCGGGCGTGACGGCGACGCGCGGGTTCGAGCGCTCGGAGTAGAGCTTGTCGGTCACTCCGGTCTGCGTCGCCTCGGTCTGCAGCGAGACGTAGTACGTGGTGCCGTTCGTCAGACCCGAGATCGTGCAGTTCGTGTTCGTGGCGGAGCAGGTCTGCACGGTCGCTCCGCCCGAGGCAGCGTTGAAGGCCGTTGCGAAGTAGTTCGAAATCGCGTTGCCGTTCAAGTCGGCAGGTTGCCAGCTCACGACGGCGCTGTTCGTTCCGGGAGCGACGGAGATGCCGGTGGGCACCTTCGGGTATCCGTACGGGGTCGCAGTCACCGTGTTCGACGCTGCGCCGGCGCCGGCGATGGTCAGGGCGCGCATCTGCACCGAGGTGGCGGTGCCGTTGGTGAGCCCTGAGATCGTCTTCGACGTACCGATACCGGGCGACGCCTGCCACGTGGTGCCACCGTCAACGGTGTACTCGTATCCGGTGATCGTCTGACCGTTGCCGCTCGCCGCGGTCAATGTCAGACGCAGGAGACCGTCACCGCGCGCCGCGAGGGCGATGGTCGGTGCGGCGGCACGGGCGAGCGGCGTGACGGCGGGGCGCGGTGACGACGCCGGGCCGGCGCCCGCCGCATTCGTCGCGGTCACGGAGACCGTGTAGGTCTCGCCATTGGTGAGCGCGGTGACGGTGAACGGCCCCGTGTTCGCAATACCGCGGTACTGCGCGGCGCTGCCATCGGCCGAGGTGATCGTGACCGTGTAGTCGGTGATCGGGCTTCCGCCATCGAACTCCGGGGCCTCCCAGCGCACGGTGGCCGTTGCGGATCCGCCAACCACCGACACGTTGCGGGGCGCCCCGGGCACCGTGCGCGGCGTCGACGTGCGCGTGGCGGCATCGCCCGCGCCGATCGCGTTGAAAGCGCGCACCGCGACGGTCACGGGAGTGCCGTTCGGCAGGCCGGTGATCAGTGCATCGCCTGACAGACTACGCGTATCGATCCAGGTCTGCCCGCCGTCGATCGAGTACTCAATGGCGGTGAGTGGCGCACCGCCGTCGCCCGAGAACTCCGCGTGGACGCCGACGGTGCCATCACCTGGAACGAGCGTCGCGGCCGGTGCGGGCGGTGCCGATGCCGGCGCTGCAGTGAGCACATTCGACGCACTGCTGGTGCCCGCCGCGTTCACGGCGCGCGCTTGCACCGTGTAGGCCGTGCCGTTCTCGAGCCCGCTGATCGTGAATGATCCGGCCACGACCTCCACCCCGTGCCATGTTGCGCCGCCGTCGACGCTGGCCTCGATCGCGGTCACGGTCGATCCCCCGTCATTTGCGAGCGAGAAGTCGACCGAGAGCGACCCGTTCGCCCGCGCCACGCGGGTGAGATCGGGGGCGCTCGGCGCGGATGCCGGCGTCGCCGACACTGCAGCGGACGGCGCGCCCTCGCCCTGCGAATTCACCGCGCGCACCCGCACATCCACGGCGACACCATCCGCGAGTTCGGTGATGACGAAGCTGGGGGTCAGGCTCGGCGTGCGCTGCCAGGTCGCCCCCGAGTCGAGCGAGTACTCGTAGTAGTCGACGGGCACGCTGCCGCGATCGGCGGGCGTGAAGTCGACCTGCACCGCTCCGGGTTGCGACACGACCTGATCGATCACCGGAGCCCCCGGAAGCGCGACGGGAACCGGCCCGTTGCGCGTGGCACCGGCCGAAGCGGGGCCAGAACCAACCTCGTTCACCGCACGGATGACGAAGGTGTATTCGACGTCGGCGTCGAGCGTTGCCCCCGAGCTCGACTCGGTCAGTGCGGCGGGTGACTCGGTCGCGCCGAGTGCGCGCCAGGTGAGCCCACCATCGGTGGTGTAGTCGTATGCGGTGATCGGTGCGCCGCCGTTCGAGGCGGGCGCCGCGAAGGCGAGTTCAAGCTCACCGGTACCGGTGTCACGCACCCGGGTGATGGCGGGGGCGCCAGGCACTCCGGCCGGAGCGGCCGTCACCTCGACTGCTTCGCTCGCCCCGATCGCGTTGACCGCGCGCAGCAGAATGCGCTGCTCGGTGCCATTTTCAAGACCGCTGATACTCTGCGGCGCGCTCGGCGAGAACGACTCCCAGCGCGCTCCCTCGTCGAGCGAGTACTCGACCGAGGTGATGGGTGCACCACCCGAGGATCCGAGTTGCCACGACACGACGATCGAGCCGTCACGGCGTTCGGCGGCGGCATCGACCAGCGCTGCCGGCACACCGGGCGCGCTGACGATGATGGGCGAGGAGGCCGCACCGGGGCCCGCCGCATTGACCGCGCGAAGCTCAATCGAGGCGTGCGATCCTGCCGCAATGCCCGCCACCGCGACCGGGCTGGTCGTCGATCCCGTCGATGCCCAGCTGCCGCCGTCGACGCGCACCTGGTAGTCGGTGATCGCCGTGCCTCCGTCGAACCCTTCGGTGAACGCGATCGCCGCGGAGCCGCCTTCGACTGCGGCACTCGTTACCGAGGGCGCACCCGGTACCGCACGCGGCGTCGCCGTGGCCGGGTCACTCGTCTCGCCAATGCCGACAGCGCTCGTCGCGCGGATCTCGATGAGCGCTGAGACGCCGTTGGTCAACCCTGAGATCACCGCGGGGCGTGCCGTGGCGTCGAGCTGTACCCACGAACCGCCGTCGACGCGGTACTGGTAGCCGGTCGCCGCAGCACCCGACTCGGGAGCCGCGAACGTGACAGCGAGCCCGCCATCCCGCGCTTCGAGCTGCTCGATGCGCGGCGCCGACGGAACCGCGAGCGGCGTGACCGTATTCGAGAGCGTCGAGTACGTGCCGATGCCGGCCGGGGTCACCGCTGCGACCTCGAACCGGTAGGCCGTGCCGTTCATCAGGCCGGGCACGGTGACGACGGTGTCGGTCGACCCGGTGAGGATCGGCTCGGTCCATGCAGTGCCGCCAACGGGGGTGACGCGCACGGCGTAGCCTTCGAGCGGCCCCTGACCCACGCTGGTCGGAGCCGTCCAGCTGAGCGCGGCGCTGCCCGAGCCGGCGACGGCCTGCGGCGCCGTCGGCGCACTCGCAGTGCCGGTCGTGTACGAGATCTTGATCGAGCCGTTCGCCGAGTTCGATGCGACGTACTCGACGGACTCCGTGAGTCCCGGCTGCGACGCCGTGGAGTTCTGTCCGAGCGAGCCGCCGTACCCGAACCACTCGTTCGAGGTGCCGGCACCGAACTCGATCGCTCCGTGCTTGCCGCCGATCGCGCCGCCGCCGCCCGCGCCGCCGCCGCCACCGTCGTCGTTGTTGCAGGTCGACGCCGCGCACGCGTCTGCGGCGTTCTGCCCTCCCTGCCCGTCGGTGGAGGTCGGGTCGACCGTGCGCGCGACGAAGACGCTGTCAGCAGCACGCCCGCGCGTCGGCGCGTACTGGCCCGAGCCGCCGTTGCCACCACCACCACCGGCGACGATGTCGATGTCGCCGATACGCAGCACACTGGCAGCCCCACCTGCACCACCCTGACCCGATGAACCACGCGATCCGGCGTTGCCGCCACGACCACCGTTGTATCCGTCGAGGGGATTGTTGCCGCCGACCGCGGCAGCCGTCGACGCGTTCGTGGTGCTGGCGCCGGTCGCGCCGCCCTGGCCGGGAACAACGGTCAGTGTCGAGCCCGGCACGACGTCAACGGTGCCGGTCACCAGTCCGCGGAACGTACCGATATCGGGAGCGGGCGTGGCATCTTTGCCGCCATTGCCGCCCTCGCCGCCGCGGATCTCGACGTCGATCGACGTCACCCCGGCAGGTACGACCCACGACTGCGCAGTCGCCGAGTACGCGAACGAGACGACCTGCGTCTGCGGTGCACTGTTGCCGGCCGCGGCACTCGCGATGAGCGCCCCTCCGACCAACGCGACCACTGCCGAACCTGCGAGTATGCGCTTTCCGCGCACGCCTGTGCTACCCACCCTTGTGACACCCCTCCAGTGCTCCAAGGCCGTCCCCAGGCAGGCGCCTCGGACTCGGAGAGTTACATGCAGAACGATCTAACACTAGTGGGACGCCGTTCCGTTCTGCACCGTGTTCACGAAAATGTCGTCTGACGAATCGCGCACACTTCACTTCGCGCCTTCATCTGATCTTTGTTAGGGTCGGATCGGTGCGCCGGGGGAACGGCGCACGTCTCGACCGAAAGGCCTCTTCATGCCCTCGATTCGTACGCGCCGCGCTGCCGCCGTCACCGCCGCAGCCGCTGCCGCCGTTCTGCTCGTCTCCGGTTGCGCCGCTTCCGGAAACGCCGATGCATCGGGTGCGGGGGACGCATCCGACACCGCCGCCGGAACACACGCGATCACGCACGCTCGCGGCACCACCGAGGTGCCCGACGCCCCGCAACGCGTCGTCACCCTCGAACCGCTCGAGCTCGATACCGCCGTCGCACTTGGCATCACTCCCGTCGGCGCTGCAGTCGCCAGCAATGTGGCCGGCATTCCTGAGTACCTGGGCGTCGACGGCGTCGAGCCGGTCGGCACCGTGCCCGAGCCCGACCTCGAGGCCATCGCCGCGCTGCAGCCCGACCTCATTCTCGGCACCGAATCACGGCATTCAAGCCTGTACGACCAGCTCGAGAGCATCGCCCCCACCGTCTTCATCGGCACCCAGGCAGATCCCTGGCGCGACAACGCCGCGCTCATCGGCGAGGCGCTCGGCCAGCAGTCCGAGGTGACCGCACTCATCGATGACGTCGACAACCGCTGCGCGGCGATCAGCGACGAGTACGACGTCGACGGCGCCACCGCGCAGATCGTGCGCCCGCGAGACGAGACCACGCTGAGCTTCTACGGCCCGGTCTCGTTCGCCGGCAGCCTCATCGAGTGCGTGGGCTACACGATCCCCGATCGCGAGTGGCAAGACGGCCTGCAGGCCGACCTCTCCCCCGAGAACATCGTCGACGCCGCGGCCGATGAGGTCTTCGTGACGACCGCAGATATCGACGACCGCTCCACCATTCCGTCGGCAATCACGGAGAACGCCGACGCCTTCCCGTCGGTCACACTCGTCGACACCAGCACCTGGGTCTCGGGTGTCGGACCGAAGGGCGCGCAGGTCGTGCTCGACGACATCGAGAAGTTCCTCGCTGCGGCGCAGTGATCCGCCGCAGTTCGGAGGGCGACCGCACCGGCACGATCCACCACCGACCAGCTCCCGACCGACGACCGACGACCTCCCGGTATTCCTCGCGGGCGGCGTGGGGCGCGATCGCGCTGCTCGCCGCCCTCGCGCTGGCGGTGGCGCTCTCGCTGGCCGTCGGTGCGAACGCGCTCTCGCCGGGCACCGTGCTCGCGACCTTGCGCGGTGACGGCACGACCGAGACCGACTACATCGTGTTCACGCTCCGCATTCCGCGCACGGCCGCGGGCATCCTCGCTGGGGCTGCGCTCGGCGTCGCTGGCGCGCTGATCCAGGCGTTCACCCGCAACCCACTCGCCGACCCGGGCATCCTCGGAGTCAACGCCGGTGCCGCGCTCGCTGTGGCGATCGGCGTCGCGTTCCTCGGACTGCAGGGGGCTGCTTCGTTTGTGTGGTTGGCGTTTCTCGGCGCACTCGTGGTCACGGTGGCGGTCTACCTCATCGGTTCCTCGGGACGGGGCGCGGCCGATCCGATTCGCCTCACGCTCGCCGGGGTCGCGCTCGGCGCAGTGTTCTCGGGAATCACCACGGGCATGACCCTCAGCAACCCCGACGCGTTCGACCAGATGCGCAGCTGGAATGCGGGATCGCTGCTCGGTCGCGGCTTCGACGTCTCAGGCCCGATTGCGCCATTCATCGTCGTCGGGCTCCTGCTCGCTCTGCTGCTCACCCCGGGGCTCAACGCGCTCGCGCTCGGCGACGACGTCGCGAAGTCGCAGGGCGCGAATGTCACGGCGATTCGCATCGGCGTCATCGCAGCCGTCACGCTGCTCGCCGGTGCCGCCACGGCGCTCGCCGGTCCCATCGCGTTCGTCGGGCTCATGGTGCCGCACATCGTGCGCTGGACCTTCGGCGTCGACCAGCGCATCATCGTGCCGCTCTCAGCCCTGCTGGCACCGGTGCTCGTGCTCTTCGCCGACGTGCTCGGACGCATCATCATTGCTCCGGCGGAGGTGCCCGTCGGCATCGTGACCGCCGTGATCGGTGCACCCGTGCTGATCGCACTCGCGCGCCGCAGAAACGCGAGCGCACTGTGAGCGGGGCGGGGCACGACCGTTTGGTCGATATCGGTTACCGCCGCATCGTGCTGCAGGCCGGGCCACTCGTGGCGACGGTGCGCACACGCAGTCTCGTCGTCGGCGCGCTCGCGGCGGGAGTCATCGCGGTACTGCTCGTGCTCGCACTCGGCCTCGGCACGTTCGCGGTCGCTCCCGCCGACGTCCTGCGCACGCTGTTCGGCGGCGGCAGCCCGCTCGAGCGCACCGTCGTGCTCGAGTGGCGGTTGCCTCGCGCCCTTGCCGCGATCACGATGGGCGCGCTGCTCGCGATCGCTGGCGCGCTCTTCCAGACCGTCACGCGCAATCCGCTCGCGAGCCCCGATATTCTCGGCCTCTCGAACGGCGCGTTCACCGGCATGCTGCTCGCGCTCGTGTTCGTGTCGAGCGGCTGGCCCGCGCTCACCGTCGGTGCACTCGTCGGCGGCATCGCCACCGCAGCGATCATCTGGACGCTCTCGCTTCGGGGCGGGGTGCAGGGCTTCCGCCTAATCGTGGTGGGCATCGGCGTCTCGGCGATCCTCGCCTCGATCAATACGTGGATGCTGCTGCAGATCGAACTCGAGACCGCGATGTTCGCGTCGTCATGGGGCGCCGGATCGCTCAACGGTGTCACCGCCCCGCCCCTCGCGGGCGCAGTGCTCGCCGCGGTGCCCTTCGTGGCCGCCGCTGCGCTGCTCACGCCCCGACTGCGGCAACTCGATCTCGGCGACGACATGGCGGCGGCGTCGGGGGTGCGCCCGAATACGGTGCGCACCGCCGCACTCGTCATCGGTGTCGCCCTCGTCGCGGCGGCGACCACGGTCGCTGGCCCTGTCGCGTTCGTCGCCCTCGCGGCGCCCCAGATCGCCCGTCGCCTCACCGGCACCCCATACCTGTCGCTCACCGCGTCGGCGCTCATCGGCGCCCTGCTGCTCCTCGGCTCCGACATCGTCGCACAGCACGTGCTGCCGGTCGCGCTGCCCGTCGGCGTCGTCACCGTGTCGGTCGGCGGCGCCTACCTCGTCCTCATGATCATTCTGGAGATTCGCCGCCGTGCCTGATTTCACTCAGCCCCTCCCCGCTTCCTCGCGCCTCACCGCCGACGCCATCACGCTCGGTTACGACCGCACCCCGATCGTCGCCGACCTCAGCGTCGCGATCCCCCCAGGATCGTTCACCGTGATCCTCGGCCCGAACGCCTGCGGCAAATCCACACTGCTGCGCGGTCTTTCGCGCCTGCTCGCTCCGAGCAGCGGCCGCGTGGTGCTCGACGGGCGGGCGATCTCGGAGTACCCCGCGAAAGAAGTTGCGCGGCGCCTCGGACTGCTGCCGCAGAGCGCGTCGGCTCCCGACGGCATCACCGTGGCCGATCTCGTGGCGCGCGGCCGGTTTCCGCATCAGAAGTTCATTCGGCAGTGGTCCGATGCCGACGAGCGCGCCGTGCACGAGGCGCTCGAGGCCACCGGCACACTTGATCTCGCACCGCGCCCGGTCGACGCACTCTCGGGCGGGCAGCGGCAGCGTGTCTGGGTGGCGATGGTGCTCGCGCAGCAGACTGACCTGCTGCTGCTCGACGAACCGACGACTTTCCTTGACGTCGCCCACCAGGTCGAGCTCATGGAGCTGTTCGCCGAACTCAATGCCGACGGGCGCACCGTTGTCGCCGTGCTGCACGACCTGAACCACGCGGCCAGGTACGCGAGCCACATCATCGCGATGCGTGACGGCGCGATCGTGGCCGAGGGTTCCCCCGCCGAGGTCATTACGAGCGAGCGCGTGCACGAGGTGTACGGACTGCCGAACATGGTGATCGAAGATCCAGTGACGGGCGGGCCACTCGTCGTGCCCCTGCGCGGCAGCGCGGTGCGCAGCGGCCGGGGCGCATGCCCGGGCACAGGAGCGGAACCGAACCTCGGAGCGCACGCGTGAGCACCCCGCAGCCGTCGCTCGCCAAGCGCCCGTGGGCCTACAGCGCGTTCCCCGTGACCGTGCGGGCGATCCGGCGCCTCAGCCCGAAGTTTTTACGCGTCACGTTCTTCGGTGACGCGCTGCAGCACTTCGCTCCGTGGGGTCTCGACCAGCGCATCAAGCTGGTGCTCCCCATGCCCGGAGACGCACCGCGCGACTTTCGGCTCGCCGAGTTCGGCCTGCTCGAGCAGCCCACGCCCCACCCGTCCGACTGGTATCAGCGCTGGCGCCTCCTGCCCGAGGGCGAGCGCAATGTATTGCGAACGTACACCCCTGCGGCGATCCGCCCCGAGGTGCGCGAGCTCGACGTCGACGTATTCATCCACGAGCCCGCCGGCCCAGCTTCGGCGTGGGCGCTCGCCGCTCGGCCCGGGGATCACCTCGTCATCACCGGCCCCGATGCGCGCAACGGCTGGACGGGCTACGGCATCCACTGGCAGCCCGAAACGCACGATCGCTTTCTCATCGTCGCCGACGAAACCGCCTTCCCGGCCGCCCGCAACATCGTCGCGTCGCTGCCGCCGGGCGCCGAGGTCGACCTGCTGCTCGACATCGACGACCCCGCCGATGATCTGGTCTCGGGCGACTTCGCGGTGACCGGCGCTGGAGCGGCCTCCGGGCGTGCCGACACCGGTACCGCAATCGCAAGCGACACCGCAATCGCCACCGTGCGCCTCGTCGTCGCCGAGCGCGGCACGAGCACGGGGCCGAATGATCTCACCGGTGTCGAGCGGGCCGTTCGTCGCTGGGGCGCGGAGCACGGCGCCACCGCCCGCGATGACCCGCGCTGGTTCGTCTGGCTCGCCGGCGAGTCAGGGGCGACGACCCGCATCCGCCGGTATCTCACCAGCGAGCTCGGCATCGCGAAGGATCGCATCGCGTTTCTCGGCTACTGGCGCATCGGCGGGGCGCTCGTCGGGTAGCTCGCGTGCTCGTCGGGTGACGCTGGTCACACGGCGTGCGGCACCGCTTCACCGAGGCCGGCGCGGTACTCCGCCGGCGTCGCTCCGAAATGCGCCTTGAACACCCGCCGGAACGCGCTCACGTCGGTATAGCCGACACGATGCGCAATGGTCTCGATGCGCTGCACGGAACTCAGCAGCGTCGCCGCGGACTCCATACGGTTGCTGATCCGCCACTCGCGCAAGGTGACGCCGGTATCGCGCACGAACGCCCGTTCGATCGTACGCAGGGAAACGTGCGCGGCTGCGGCGAGCGCCGCGGCTGGTCGCCGGTCGCCGGGGTTGGCGCGCAGCGCCGAGGCGACCGCCGCGGCTTCGGGCGTGCGCGGCATGGTGAGGGCGCTGGTGATCGCGGGCTGCAGCTCGATGAGCGCGAGCAGCTGCCGACTGAGGTCTATGTCGGGTTGCAGCGCAGTCTGCTGCGCCTGGATGCACGCGAGAAACAGGGTGGAGAGATCATCGTCGACGCGAAACACCGTGACGCGCTGCAACGCGGTCTCGGTGTCTTCGAGCCCAAAGAACATGGGCAGCAGCACCGAGTTTTCGTGCACCTGCAGCGCGTGCCGGGTGCCCACCGGCACCCAGACGGCGGTGCCCTCGGTGAGTACGTGGCGTTCGATGCCGGCACGCACATCCGAGCTGCCGCGCGCTTGCCACAGCAGCAGGTGGTCGCCGTGGTGCACGCGCGCCGTCAGCCGCACCGCAGGTATGTGCACCATGGGGCGTGTGATCGCGCGGCGACGTGTCCCTTCCGTTCTCACGCGTCGCTCTCCTCACCATTCCGTTGCGGTACGCACCGCCGCGCTCCGGGTGCGTGGTGACGCATCCGGCACCGAGAGTGTCGCTTTCTGCACCATCCAAAAGTTTAGCGTTCCCTAACCTAGATCACACGTATGCTGGCTCGTCATGGGCCGCGTCCCCGAAAGGCACCGTGAAACTTCTCCCCGCAACCCGCACCATCGCGCTGCTCGCACTCAGCGCACTCGCTCTCACCGCCTGCGCCGGTCAGGCCGATGCCGCACAGAGCGCGTCCGCACAGAGTGATGCCGTGCTCCTTCCCGCCGCCGAGGGAGACACCGCGTATCCGCTGACGCTCGACACCGAATACGGCAGCTCGACGCTCGACGAGCGCCCGCAGCGCATCGCCGTGATCGGCGGGCTCGGCGACCAGGAGTCGACCCTCGCGCTCGACATCGCCCCCGTCGTCGCATCAGACAACGACGGCTACCTCTGGAACGACGGCACGCGGCTCGACGAGGTCGACACGTTCATCGACCCGTGGGCCGACAGCTTCGCCTTCGAGAAGCTGCTCGCCGCGAAGCCCGACCTCATCGTGGCAAGCACGTACGGCAATCTCGAGAACGACTACGAGCGGCTGTCGAGCATCGCCCCAGTGCTCGCCGTCGCACCGAGCGGCGATTTCGCCTGGGATTGGCGCGAGCTCGTGCGCGGCGTCGGCGAGGCCACCGACCTCTCCGAGCGCGCCGAGCAGCAGATCGACGAGACCGAGAGCCGCATCACGCAAGCGGCGCAGGATCACCCGGAGTTCAGCGGCAAGACCGTCGGCATCGTGATCAACCGTGGGCAAGAGACCGGGCTCCAGTTCGTGAACATCGAGGGATCGCCCGCCGAGGAGCTCCTCGACGAACTCGGGTTCGCGAAGCACCCGCATGTCGATGAGCTGAGCAGCTTCGACTGGGGCGAGATCAGCCTCGAGAACATCGGACTCGTCGATGCCGACGGCTTGCTCATCGCTCGACACGGCGGGGAGGGCACCGTTGCGGAGGCGACCACCTGGCTCGAGAGCAATCAGCTCTACCAGCAGCTGGGCGCCGTGCAGGCGGGCAAGGTCGCATTCGTCGATCCGAATCCCGAGACCGACGGCCTCGACCTCGCGTGGGCTTTCGCCTACCCGAACGTGCTGGCCAATCGGTGGACGGTCGATCAGCTGACCGACGCCTTCGCCGATCTCTACTGAGCAGAGCGAGATTTCATGGCTCACTCGATGCGCCCCCTGTCGATCTATCCGATCACCACGCGCACGCTCGAGGTGCTGCGCGTCGCCGACGTCACCCCGGGCATGCGCCGGGTGACGTTGGGCGGCGCCGACCTCGCCGCGCACACTGCCAGCAACGGGTTTCCCGTCGCCGCATTTCGCTCGGACGGGTTTGACGACGAATTCAAGGTGCTGCTGCCTCACCCCGATGCCGCCGAGATCGTCGGGCCGACCCAGGCCGACGGCGTCTTGAACTGGCCCCGCGGCGACGAGCACCTCTTGCTGCGCACCTACACGGTGCGCCGGTGGGATCCGGAGGCCGGCGAGCTCGACGTCGACTTCGTGGTGCACGGCACCGGTGCCGCCTCGACCTGGGCCGTCGAAGCGCAGGTCGGTGACCGCCTGCAGATCGCAGGCCCCAAGATGTCGGCGCCGCACCCCGTGGGCGCCGACTGGACACTCATCGCCGGCGACGAGACCGCGCTCCCCGCGATCGCCCGCTGGCTCGACGAGTGGCCGACCGGTGCTCGCGCGCAGATCTTCATCGAGGTCGCCGTCGAGGCGCACCGCCAGCCGCTGCCGTGCCCCGACGGCGTCGAGATCACCTGGCTCAGTCGCGACGGCGCCGAGCCGGGCACGACGTCGCTGCTGTTCGACGCGATCCGCGCGGCCGAATGGTGGCCGGGCACCCCGTTCGCCTGGATCGCCGGCGAAACGCTCACACTGATTCCGATTCGCCGCTGGCTGCGCGGTGAGCGCGGGCTCACGAAGGCTCAGGTTGAAGTGACCGGGTATTGGCGGCGGCAGGCGGGGGCAGGCGAGCACACGGCGACTGCGCCCATCGAGACCACGCAGCTACCCACAACCCCCGCCTCCCCCGAAGCCGATGTTGCTGGGAACGATGCAGCCGACACCGCAGACACGCTCGCGGATGCGCTCGATCCAAGCGACCGCTTCCACGAACTCACCGAGCTGCTGCCGGCATTCGCGGTGAGGATCGCCGCAACCATCAGGCTGCCCGCCGCGTTCGGCGGGGCCGCGCGCACCCTCGAATCACTCGCGGAGCGCACCGGGGCCCACCCGCACGGGCTCGCCAAACTGCTGCGGTACCTGGAAGCGCTTGAGCTCATCGAGACGGTGGCGCCCGGAACGACCTACCGCCTCACTGCGCTCGGCAGCGAACTCGACGACGAAGACACTATTGAAGATCTCGATCTCGATGGTCTGCGCGCGCAGCGGGAACTCGGCGGCGCGCTCGCGCTGCTCTCAGCGGTGCGCACCGGCACCGGTGATTTCGCGGGCTGGTTCGGCACCGACTGGCGATCTCACGTGTCGCGGCCGGGCACTGCGCTCGACGACCGCATCGCGGGTGAGGCGCAGGAGGCCGACTATGTGGCCAGTGCACTCGCGGAGTCGCCGGCGTTCGACGGCTGCTCGAGCGCCGCGCTCATCGGTCCCGGCACCGGCGTGCTCGCCGCGGCCCTGGTGGCGCGCCACCCGGAGCTGCGGGTGACCGTGCTCGCGGCGCCCTCCGAGATCACCGTGCTCCAGCGTCTGCACGATGTCCACGACCGTATCGCCTACGAGCCCGCCGGCAGCTTCGCGACGCCCGCGACCCCCGTCGACCGAGTGCTGCTCGCGACGGTGCTGGCTCCGCTCGCCGATGCCGACGCCGATTTGGCGCTGCAGCGGGCCGCCGCAGCGGTCGTACCCGGAGGCGCGCTCCTCGTACTCGAGGAGCCGCTCGACCTGGACCTCGCCGACGAGCACGAGTTCGAAGACGATCTCATCGATTTCGCACTCACGGGCGGCGGTGCGCGCACCGATCCCGAGCTGCGCGCACGCTTTGCCAGTGCCGCGCTGCCGACTCCCGACCGACGCACGGTCGGCTGGGGCGCCGCGCTCTACTCCATCGCTCTTCCCCGATAAGGATCGACCATGCCGCACCACTCACCGATCAACACCCCGGGCACCGCGTCGCACGCCGCGCCCCGCGCCCTGCGACGCAGGCGTGGCTTTGCCGGTCTCGCCGCCGTCGCCGCAGCGACGCTCCTGCTCGTCGGGTGCGCCGGGGCCGCGTCGAGCACCTCAGACACCAGCTCAGACACCGGCTCTGGTTCTGGCGCGCCCGATGCCCCGTTGCTCCCCGCAGCCGAGGGCACGACCGAGTACCCGCTCACGCTCGACACACCGTTCGGCGAGACCGTGCTCGAGCAGCGCCCCGAGCGCATCGCGATCGTCACGGCATCCACGATCGACACCGATGCGCTCATTGCGCTCGGGGGTACTCCGGTGTTCGCGCCGTCCACGGTGGAGCGCAACGCCTGGATCTCCCCAGAGACCATCGACGGCATCGAGACACTCTGGGATTCGGAGGCGGGTGCCGAGGTGTCGGCCGAGCAGGTCGCCGCCAGCGATCCCGATCTCATCGTGGCGCTCTACGCCACTGATGCGGTCGACCGCACCCGATTCACGCAGTTGAGCGCCATCGCGCCGGTGCAGTACGCCGAAAGCGACTCGCTCTCGTGGCAGCAGACCACCACCGAGCTTGGAGCCGCGCTCGACCTCTCGCAGGCGGCGACCGAGGCCGTAGGCGCGGCCGAAGACGCCGTCACGTCAGCACGGGCCGAGCACCCCGAGTTCGCCGGCAAGACCGCGACGCACGTCATCGTCTACGAAGAGGAGTACGGCGTCGCGTACGCCAGCGCTCCCGGAACCGACACCGCCGCGCTCATCGAACAGCTCGGCTTCGCGCTGCCCGAGCCAGCGGCACGCTTCCTCGATAGCGATGTGGTGAGTGGCGAGCTCATCTCGCTGATCGATGCCGACTTCTTGCTCGTCAGCACGTTCGACGCGGGCACCGAGACGTACGTCACCGAGTCGCCACTGTTTGCCGCCGTTCCCGCCGTCGCCGAGGGACGAGCCGTATTTGATGCGGCAGACCCCGACACCGGCACGAATGCGTTCGCGTGGGGCCTGAACGTGCAGAGCGCACTGAGCGTGCCGTGGCTCATCGACCGCCTCACCGGGTTCGCGGAACAGGCCGTCTCCTGAGTTCCGAAACCACTCCTGCGCGAGCAGCAGCGCAGACACCCGCACCAGCACGGCAGCGCGTCGGCGGCCGGCTGCTCGCGCTGTTCATCACGGTCGGCGCGCTCATCGTCGTCGTACTCCTCAGCCTCGCCGTGGGCGCGAACCCACTCGGGCTACCCGAGGTCTGGCGCGGACTGTGGCACCCCGATTCGAGCGAGGCCTCGATCATCGTGTGGACCCTCCGCATTCCACGCACCGTCGTCGGCATCGCCGCGGGCGCCGCGTTCGGGCTCGCGGGCGCGCTGATTCAGGCGCTCACGCGCAATCCCCTCGCCGACCCGGGCATCCTCGGTGTCAATGCCGGCGCGGGGTTCGCGGTGACGCTCGGTGTCGGCGTGTTCGGCATCTCAAGTATCTCGGGCTACATCTGGTTCGCGTTTCTCGGCGCCATCGCTGCGACGGTGCTGGTCTCTCTCATCGGCGGCACTGCACGCGGCGGCTCACCCGTCACCCTGGTGCTCGCCGGGGTGGCGCTCTCCGCGGTACTCACCGGCATCTCCACGTTTCTCACCCTCATCGACGAAGACACGTTCCGCGCGATCCGCTCGTGGGGCGTCGGATCAATCGCACGCACAAGCCTCGACGACGCCCTACTGGTGCTCCCCTTCTTGGGAACCGGGTTGCTCGTCGCGGCGTTCGTGGCGGGGCCGCTCAACGCGCTCGCCCTCGGCGACGACCTCGCCTCGTCGCTCGGCGCGCACCCGCTGCGCACACGGGCGCTCGGCATCGTCGCGGTGACGTTGCTCGCCGGCGGCGCGACCGCATTGACCGGCGGCATCGCGTTCGTCGGCCTGATGATCCCGCACATTGTGCGCTGGTTCACGGGCCCCGATCAGCGGTGGATCCTGGCGATCACCCTCGTCGCAGCGCCCGTACTCGTACTGGCAGCCGACGTGCTGGGCCGCATCATCGCGCGCCCCGGCGAGGTCGAGGTCGGCATTGTCACCGCGGTGATCGGCGCACCGGTGCTCATCGCGCTCGTGCGGCGCGGAAAGACGAGCGGGCTGTGAGCGCGGAGACCACCCCGGCACAGTCCGCCTCGGCGCTGCCCACTCCAGCACCGACCGCCGTGAGACAGGCCGTTGACCCCGGGTACGCCTACCGCGACCTCCGCTGGGGGCGCGTCTTGGCGCTGCGCGTGCGTACTCGCAGCATCGTGGCACACAGCGTGCTCTTCCTCATCGCCGTGGTGCTCGCGGTACTCGCGATCGGGATCGGCGACTACCCGTTGTCGCCCGCGCAGGTCGTCGAGGGGTTGTTCGGCGGGGGCGAGGAGTTCACGCGCACAATCATCGTCGAGTGGCGTCTGCCTGTGGCGATCGCGGCGGTCGCGTTCGGCGCACTGCTGGGCGTGGGCGGCGCGATCTTCCAGTCGCTGACGCGCAATCCGCTCGGCTCCCCCGATGTCATTGGGTTCGATGCCGGCGCCTACACCGCCGTCGTCGTCACGATTCTCTGGATCGGCGCGTCGGGCTACTGGATCGTCGCGGGCGCCGCGATCGCGGGCGGGCTGGCGACGGCGATCGTCGTGTACGCGCTCGCGTTTCGGCGCGGGGTACAGGGGTTCCGGTTGATCATCGTCGGCATCGCTGTGTCTGCGCTGCTCGGGTCAATCAATGCGTATCTCATCACGCGCGCGGATCTCACCGACGCAATCTCCGTCGGATTCTGGGGCGCCGGATCACTCACACGCGTCACCTGGCCCAGCCTCGTGCCATCGCTCGCCCTCGGCGTCGTGATTCTCATCGGCGCAGGCGTGCTCTCGCCGGCGCTGCGGCAGCTCGAACTCGGCGATGACGCCGCCCTCGCGCAGGGCGTCAGCGTGGGGCGGGCACGCGCGGGATTGCTGGTCGCGGGTGTCGCCACGTCGGCACTCGTCACCGCTGCCGCCGGACCCATCGGGTTCATCGCACTCGCCGCACCCCAACTCGCGCGGCGACTCACCCGCAGCCCGGGCGTCTCACTCATGGGGGCGGCGAGCATGGGCGCGGCGCTGCTGTCATCGGCGCACCTGCTGTCGCTGTCGCTCGCCCAGGTGTATCGCCCGGTTCCCGTCGGACTCATCACCGTGTGCGTCGGCGGGCTCTATCTGATCTGGTTGCTGTTCCGCGAGACCCGGCGACGCGAGTGACCGGTGGTGTGCGTGCGTCGCCCCCAGTGTTCCCCCGTATCCTGGCCGCATGGTCACGCTCATTCTCGTTCGTCACGCGAAGTCCGACTGGGGCGACCCGGGTCTCCCCGACCACGATCGCTCACTGAATGCCCGCGGGCAGCGCGATGCGCCGGTGATGGCGGATCGCCTAGCCGTACAGCTCCGCACCCTCGGCGAGCCGGTGGACCGCCTGATCTCGAGCACCGCACTGCGCGCCCGCACGACCGCCGCCGTGTTCGCCGATGCGCTTGGCGTCGCGCTCGAACTCGACCCGGAGCTCTACCTCGCGAGCCCCGAGACCCTCACCGGGGTCGCCGTCTCCGCCGGAACCGCGGCCGATCGCGGCGGCGACTCCCCCGCGTCGACCGTGCTAATCGTCGCTCACGAGCCCGGGCTCTCCGAGCTCGCCGCGCGCCTCACCGGGGGCGGCATCACCGAGATGCCGACGTGCGCGGTCGCCCGCCTCACCTGGGGACACGGGGCGGGTGCCGGTGGGCACCTCGAACATCCCGAGCACGAATCTTGGACGACCGCCGTCTCGCGCATCGCCGATGCGTGGGAGCTCGATACGCCGAAAACGCCCGCAGCGTAACCGGCCTCTCGGTCGGCGATAACCGCCCACCACCGCAGTACGCTGAACGCATGGCGATCCTCATCGACCCGCCGGCCTGGCCCGCACACGGCACCATCTGGAGCCACCTCGTCTCTGACACCAGCTACGACGAGCTGCACGCGTTCGCCCGGCGGCTCGGGTTTCCGCGGCGCAGCTTCGACCTCGACCACTACGACGTCTCGGCCGCGAACTACGACCGCGCGGTGGCGCTCGGCGCGCTGCCCGTGTCGGGTCGCGAGGTGGTGCACCGTCTGCGCAATACCGGACTGCGCGTGCGCCAGGTCGACCGCGCAGCGATAACCCCGGTGCGGCGACAGCAGTACCTCCGCGACGAGTGGGCCCGGCTCGGCGAGCTTCTCGCGGGTCAGGCTCCGGATCGCCCCGCCCCGGCCACCGACCCCGCCTGGGCCGCACTCGGCGAGGATCTTCTCGCCCGCTGGACCGAGCCACACCGCCGCTATCACGACGAGCGCCACCTCGAAGACGTGCTGCTCGCGCTTGATCACCTCGCCTCGCGCGGCGAGCGCATTGCGCCCGAGACCCTGCTCGCGGCCTGGTTTCACGACGCGGTGTATACGGGGGCGGTACCGACGAGCGCCGCGCAGGCCGGGGGCACTGCCGCCGGCGAAACCGGAACCGGCGCCGGCGAGAGCCGCGCTGACGAGACTCCCGCTGGCGGGACTCGCTCTGAAGGTTCTCGCGCTGAAGATTCTCACTATGCAGATTCTCGCGCCGAATCAGGCCACGCCGACGAGCAGCGATCGGCCGCGCTCGCGGTTGCCGAACTCACCCGGCTCGCTGCGGTTCGTTTGTCGGCCGAGGCCGATCTTCCGGCGTTCCCTGGCCTCACCCCGAGCGTCATCGAGTCTGTCCGCGCTCAGATCATCGCGACGACACCCGCGTCCTCCGTGGATGGCTCCGGTGACCCCGCCGCCATTCCCTCCCCGCCCGTCGCGCACCTTCTTGACGCAGATCTCTGGATCTTCGCGTCTCACCCCACGCGTTACGCCGACTACGCGGCCTCGGTACGCCTGGAGTACGCGCATGTGCCCGATGACGCGTTCGCACGCGGACGATCCACGATCCTCGAGTCGTATCTCTCGAACCCAAACCTCTACGCAACCGAGGCCGCCCGTGAGTTGTGGGAGGCGCGCGCCCGCGCGAATGTGGCGCGGGAGATCGCTCAGTTGCGCGGCTGACAGCTGAAGCTTCGCCACGGCCCGACGCCACGAGCTCTCCGAGGCCCGAGCCCGGAGCCGCCTCACCCCGCATCGCGTCGCCTCGCCTCCCAGCGCGAAGCATCTGCGTCCACATCTCTAGAACGGTTGCTCTTGTAACTCGAGGTCCCAGTTCCTGCGGCGTTCGATCTCAGCGCGAATCTCCGTCATCTGTGCACGGTGCGCTGAAGACGCGTCCTCATCGAGATTCTTGGAGGCTTCTTCCCCGTCTTTGTCGTCTCCGGCTCGAACCCGCGCGAACCTCACCCGACTCGGCGGCCGGTCGGGAATTTTGCGGCCCGTCGGGCTCGTCCAGAGCAGATCACCGTCGTATCGCTGCTCGACGATCCATCCGGTGTGGTGCTTCAGCGTGTGGTGCCCACGGCACAGATGTGCGAGATTGTCGGTTGCGGTCGCACCGCCCAGCGCCGCGTCGATGGTGTGGTCAAGATCGCAGCGCGCGAGCGGCACCCGGCATCCTGGGAACCGGCAGTGCTGGTCGCGCGCGCCGAGGCGGCGGCGCATCTCTTCGCTCGGTCGGTAGCGGTCGACTGCCAGCACGCTTCCGGTCGCGGATTCAACTGTGACGCGCTCCCAGACGGGCGTTTCGGCAGCGATGTCACGAGCGCTGCCGACCGGTATGGGCCCCGCACCGATGAGCTCTGCGACGGCATGATCGCCACGTTCGCCATTTCGCCACTCATGGCGGTCCATGGCCGAACCAGGGCCGGCACCAGCACCCGCACCGACGAGACCTTCGACCGGAACAATCACCTGAACGCGAGCACGCATCGACCGGGCAGCCGTCGCCGAGCAGTCGACCTCCATTGGATCCGAATTCAGGAGCAGCGAGACAAAGACGTCAGCGCGCGCTTCGTCACGCCCGCGAACGGGCTCGCTCGATTCCGCATCACTCTCAGCCGCAGATTCAGACTCGTGCCCCGAAGCCTCAACCCGCTGCACTTCACGCGCGATCCGAGTCAGTCGATCATGGATCGCATACGCCTCGACCGTCGGCAGGTACGCGGTTAGGTCAGACATGCCGTCTTCGCGTTCCTGCACCATCACGCGTCGTTCGCGCACGGCCTCGCGGTGGCGCTCGTCGAGTGACTCGACGGCATGCTGCTCAGCGAGGCGACGGGCTATGGGCCGTAGGCGATTCACGGTGTCGACGCGTGCGTGCGTGAGCACTTCGGATTCGTAGGCCGAGCGTCGCGCGACTACGTCGGGTTCGGAACCGTGCCCGACCCGCATCCCAGCGTCGACGATGACCCGCGCGTGTGCTGCGGAGATCTCACCGGCTGCCAGCGCCTCCTGCACGGCAAGGTACTCGTGCTGCACCCGCCAGGCAGTGTCGAGCTGCGCCTCCGCGGAGCGCTCGCTCGCACCGAGCACGCCCGCGAGATCGGCTCGCAGAGCCCGATATTCGAGTTCGCTGCCTCGCGAGCCAGAGACTCGATCAGACGTCCGATGCGCGGCACCCAGCCCGGTCGCCGCCTCGAGCGCGGCGTTCAGCAGCTCGAGACGGGCAGCGTCGAGGGCGCGCTGCTGGTGTTCGAGCCGCCCGATCCACCACATGATCTGAGAGACGCCCGGCGATCCTGCACCAACCCCCGCACCCGAAGCGCATACGACCGCACCCGGCAGATCGCTCAGCGAGGGCGATGCGAGAGGGGCGATGGTGACTGATGCCATGTCTCCACTCAACCAGCAACCACCGACATTCACGCGATGTATGCCGCGAACTCAACGAGGTACTCCAGAGAAGGTGAGCAAAGCGAACCTTGAAGCCTGTTTTTCGCGCGTGGTCGCCCGACCGGCCATGGTCGCGCGGAGGGCCGCAGTCGCCCACTCGCTCTTAGCGATTATGGCGCCGACCATTGAGACAGTCGAGGCGCGCACTTCTCCTACAGCATCATTGGTCGCGTCATCGTTCAGGTCGCAACCCAGTGCATGCCGGCTCGAGAGACTTTTCCACTCGCTTCTGCACGTTGGAGTGCTTCGTCAAGGCGGTTCGCGATACCGGTCGTGATGCGCCGTCCGCCGAAGAGAGCGAGCGCCTCACGGACGAGCGTGTCACGACTCATACCTCCCGATCTCTCGAGCAAGACAATCATTGCATTCCCGATTTCTTCAAGCGCGACGGAATCAATATCGCGGCGTTCGTCGGGTCCCGGCACCCGGGCGTCGGTGAATGCGTTCAAGCCGCTTTTTGGCCAAACAAACGTGCCTCGCTCGCTGCGGAGAAATTCGCCGGGAATACAAGCCTCGATGCGTGCCGACCGACTTTGCGCCACCCTCGACAGCCCAAATGACTCCGCGACGAGTTTCACCAGTCGTTGAACGTGCACCGGACCTTCGGCATCAACGATTTCCTTGGCGACACCTGATACCAGTCGCGTAGCTGCCCGGCCGGGAAGTGCGTCGAGTACCTCGATCCCACCGCGTTGGCCGCCCGCCCAAGGCACGAAGCTACGCAAACGTTCATGAGTTGCCTGCCTTGCCGAGCTCGTCGGCACCGATGCACGTGATGCAACAGGCGCGTGGCTCGCCACGTCTACCGCATCCGGAGTGACCGATGGCAAGAGCGAGACCCGCTCGATTCCGAACTTCTCGCTTGCAACCGAACTCGGCATTTGCTCCACATGGTCGACGGCGGAAATCCGCGCCGATGCTTCGTTAGGAACGGACGCTTTCGCCGTCTCGGGAGCAATCTGTGCGTGGTCGACCACCTCGACGAGACGTTGCACCGTGCCCTCGCGGTTTTTCAGCCATTCGGGCAGCCATACGCGTTCCACAGCACGCCATTTAAGCAAGTTCTGCAGTACCTCCGATGGCAGACCATCGCGATCAGCGACGGTTCGCCGCTCGCGCCACGATTGCCCATCGAGCAGAATTGCGAGCACTGGTGCATCCGGCTCAGCTGCGGTCGCCACGCTGATATCGACTCGGAAATCAGAGAGCCCGACATCTTCACGCACAACGTAGCCGCGCTCGCGCAGCGCTGCTGCGACTTCAGAGCGGTGTCGATCGACCTGAGGTTTCACGGTAGCCCCGAGCGAGGATCTCTTGACGCCGCGTTCTGCGAGCTCCATGTACGCCTGCAGGTGCTTGATACCGTGCGATATCGTGCTCTCAGTTCTCAAGTCTGTGGAGTTGAAGCTTGCGAACAGCACCACTTGTCTGCGCGCTCGCGTGATCGCGACGTTGAGACGTCGCTCACCACCCGAGCGGGTGAGCGGTCCGAAATTCAACGGCACGACGCCTTTCTCGTTGGCGCTGAAGGCGACCGAGAACAAAATGGTGTCGCGTTCGTCACCCTGTACATTCTCAAGATTCTTCACGAAAAGGCCGTCGCGCTCTTCGAGCGCGAGAGCCAACCGCTCGTCAGGATGCTCCCGCAGAAGCGTTTCGATTCGCGCACGCTGCTGCGCGTTGAACGTGACGATCCCAATTGAAGGAGATATCGCTGCCGAGCCACGGAACCGTTGTGCGACTTCTTCGACGATTGCTCGCGCTTCGACCTCGTTCGTTCGCAGCGACGCCCCCGAACCGCTTCGGGCGAAGTGACCGTCGACGCGAACGAGTGAGATGCCATGATCGGAACCACCCGAGGCTGGCAGTGGTGCAGGGAACGAGGAAAGCTTGCCATCGTAGTAGGTGTGGTTGCTGAATGAGATGAGCGACTCGTCCTGGCTGCGGTAGTGCCACGAGAGCCACTTCTGACTGACGCGCGCCTGCACGCACTCAGAAAGAATCGATTCCTCGTCGACGACTGCTTCGCCGGCGGTGTCAGCATCACCAACCTCGCCAATCTGAACCTCTGCGAACGACGTCGGCGGCATCTGTTTGCTGTCTCCGACGACAATGACCGAAGCACCTCGTCCCATCGCTCCGACAGCATCGGCAACACGAATCTGCGAGGCCTCATCAAAGACGACGACGTCGAACATGTTCGACCTGGCAGGGAAGAAACGTGCCACAGATTCGGGACTCATCAGCACGCACGGGGTGATCTGCAGAATGATCGATTCGAACCGCTCGAACAGCGTACGAATGCTCATGCCGCCGCGCTTTCGTGTCAGCTGCCGACGCAATTCGCCCATGGCACCGCCGGTGTATGCGGGGTCAATCTGGCGGCGACCAATCACCTGTTCGGGAATCCAACGGGGCAGTTCTTCTCGAACGTCACGCGCACTCGCCGTAAACCGTTGTATCGCTCGCGAGTGCGTCTTCCCGTCGAACAGCCCAAGTGCTTGGGCATCTTCTCGCTCCTGCAGAGAGGCTTGCGCGATGCCCAAATCGAAGGCAATCGCTGCATCGTCGGCGGCAAATGCCCCGGAAACCAGGCCAGCATAGGAATCATGAAGAGCCGCCTTGCGCAGTGGTTCCAACTTCGACAAGAAATGCACATATCGAGCAGCGAATGCCGTTGGCTCGCGATTGAACCGACGGCCCTCAGTAGTCTGCGCCCAGGCTGCGAGCACGCCTTGGTCACCGGCCCACGACTGAAGACGTGCACCTGCGGTCCCCTCAGCGGCCTGCAGCACCCGTTCGAACTCGCGCCACGCCGTCGCGCATGCACTGAGCGCGGCCGCAGCTCGGTCATCAGCCGGCTTGGTCTCGAATACGCGACGCAGATGAGTGACCCTTTCCTTCGCAACAGGATCGCCTCCGCGCAGCGTCCGAGAGAGCCACACCACCCAGTCGAGTTGCTGCAGCACGGGCTCGGCCCCGGGCGCGATCAACGGGTTCCAGCCCTGTGGAATGATCCGCAGCGGCAATTGTGCGGAACGCTGCACGATATCGCTGAGTGTCGTAGCGGTTGCATGCACATCTCCGGTCAACGCGGAGATGTGACTCGCCGGAATCTGTCTCGGATCGATGCGCAGTGCCGAACCGTACTCCGCCAACGCGCTGCGTTGCCGTTTCTTTCGGCCGAAGAACGAGGATTGATCGGCCACGACGGCACGCGCGTGCACACCAGATACATCGACGCCGCCCAAGCATTCGACGCCGATGGTCGAAGCCCAAGGTGGAACGTCTGAAGCGAGCCGGGAAATGTCAGCTCGCAAGTGCGCAATTTGACCAGAGTCGACCGGGGCACGCGAAGCATCAACCACCGCAAGCGAAACGCGCGGCGAGCGATACAGTGCGGCGTACTCAGTGAGATCCTCATGAGCCGTCACGAGGGCGAGGAGCTCCTCATCCACCTGCGCTGCAACGACGTCGGAGAACGCCCGGTCGAATGCCTGGGCCGCACTCACTATTTCCTTCAACGCACGTTCATGCACAGGCTGGGTGATGAATCCCCAAGGGTGCAAAGGGGACGGCAGAGCGAGATCCGCTATTTCCGGAAGTTCACGAAGTGCGGAACGCAATTCCGCGGCCTCCGCTTCACCGGCGGTGCTCACAAATGAAGTCGGGATTGGCAGCGCTTTGATACCCGGCTCTGCGGCCAACATCGCGTCTTGTGCGCGGTAGTACGAATACCCGAATGCATTGGGTTCGTGCAGGCGTTCGGCGTAGCGCCGCAGCGTTGCCGCGCTCGACGCGTTCAGTTCGCGGCTTGAGAGGAGACGCGTGTGATCAGAAGTGAAGGCGGCATCGATGGCCGCGCTGAGTTGTTCGCGAACCGCGACCGGGCGTGCTCCCTTGTCATGCAGATCGAGGCTCAGACTTCCGAGCCCTACGGCCTCGAGTCTCTGCTTCACAACGTCGAGCGCGGCGCGCTTTTCTGCAACAAAGAGCACCTTCTTGCCATGCGCCATTGCATGTGCAAGGAGATTAGTTATGGTCTGTGACTTGCCAGTTCCGGGTGGCCCCTCGAGCACGAATGTTTGACCGGAAACGGCTTCGAGAACGGCCTCCGTTTGAGACGAATCGGCGGGCACCGGAAGCTCGACGATTGCTGCATCCAATGGCGCGTCACCTGTTGGTGGGACCGGGTCTCGGAACGCTTCAGTCGCCGAGTGCACGAGGTGATGAACAAGGGAATTCTCGGCGAGCTGTTCCCAGTTCTCGTCGAGATCTTTCCACAGCCGAAACTTTGCGAACTGCAATACCGCGAGGTCGACCGTCTCATCGATCGTAAATGGCACGCGGCCTGCAGCTAGAGTGCGCCGAGTCGCGGCGAATGTTGCTGCGAGGTCGATTCCGGATTCGTCACGCTCGGGCTGCGCGAGTCCGGGTAGATCAAGGCCAAATTCGACTCGGAGTTTTTCGATCAAGCAGAAGTTCGGCGTCGATTCACCGGATTCGTCGATCACGATTTTGAAGGCCCCACCCCGTGCCGCGGTGACAAGACGCACGGGTACCAAAATCAGAGGTGACCGGAGGTCGCGTCCATCGAGTTGCCAGTGCAACGTTCCGAGGGCGAGATACAGATTGTTCGCGCCGGTCTCCTCCTGGATCGTCCGCGCCTTGTAAGCGAGAGATTGCAGACGGGAGCTGTATGCCGCTTCGCCGATATCGATGAACACCTGTTTGCGGTCTCGCAGCAGGTGCGTGAGTGTCTCGTCACCGAGGTTTTGGCCGAGACGGATCCCGCGAGCCTGCTCGATCGTGGGCACCTTATCGGCAGCCACCAGTGAAATGGGGGTGCCAGCGTTGATCAAGTCTTCAAATTCAGACAGTCGTTCACGCGGCACCGACAACGAGTGACCGGCTCGCTCGGTGTAGTGAATCAGCCGGTTTCGCAGGCTGAGGTCGAGCAATGCGTTCTTCCACTGTGTCACCCGTGCTGGCAGATTTCGGGTATCAGCGACCTGGCCACGGGCCGATGCCGTGCCGATTTCGAGGGCGGGGGCTGCCGGAGCCACCTGGTATTCACGAACTACGACCTGTCCTGTCTCGTCGAGCGATCGACTCGGCAGCGGGAGAATTCCCGCGAGTCTCGACTGCTTGACGTCAGTCACTCCATCGAAGTGTGAGTTTCCTCGCGAGAGGTGCTCTGCGATCGGACGTCGCATTGCCGTCGCAAAGTCTTCGCCGAGAGTGATCGACGTCGTCTCGAGCACGCGCATGTTTTCGAGGCCGACGTAGTTGATGGCTTCCGAGGCGTCGGTATCCGCGGGGGCATCAAACGAGCTATCGACTCGCCAGTACCCCAAAAAGACATGGCCTGGCACGAACCATAGGCTGCTGTTAATGCCGATCTCTTCGAGCGCGGCTGCAAACGTCACCGCAGTATCGAGGCAGGTGCCGAGTCCCCCCGCGAGTACCTCGCCCGGTGTTCGGACTCGTTGTCCGTTGATTCCCCAGCTAGCCGGAGGCTCAGCGTAACGAATCGCGCGCGTTTGCATGGCTTCATACATCGCACGCACGATGGTATCGACCCGTTCGGGATCACCTGACTGGTAGGCGTCTAAGGCACTGGGTGATCCGCCTGATTCAAGTATCTGCGAGGCCTCCCTGATGAGTGCCCCGATCTCAGACGCCTGCGGCTGAATGTGCGCAGCGATCAATTCGAGACCGAGTTGCATGGGCCGCGCGATCCACTGATGCGATGACAGAATGCGCACGGTGCTGCGATGTTCACCGATGACCTCTCCCATCGCATCTCGAAGCGTCACGACAATGGCACCCTCAACTTGCGTGTCGACCTGCAGCATGCGTGCCGGGTCGAGGGTGAAGCCGATATCGGTGAAGTGTGTTTCACCCAAACCGTCGAAGTCTGCAAGCAGAACCTTGGGGTCGCTGAGACTGGTATTGGGGCCAAGCGCTTCGATTATTACCGACGCGCCGCGAAGCTCTGGCCCCGAGTACGTCACGCTCAGTTCGTGCAGGATCGGCACACGGCTGTTTGCCATCGCGTAGCTGAGCACGTCTACGACAGATACCGAGAATTTTGCCGTGGTTACCGGCTCAGCAGTCGCGGCAGCAGAGAGTTCAGGCACCGCGGTCTGCTCTGCAGCGACTGCCAATGCGGATGGATCTGCAGTCGAGCTGTCAGCCATGAGCGAGAGCGGTCGATCGCTCACAACTGGCTCTGCCTGTGGTGCAGGCGAGGCAGCGTGTGCACCTACATCGTGGGCGAACGCTTGCAGGCCCGAGAGTGCTGCGAGTTTCAATCGAGAAACTTGCGGAGCGTGTACACTCGCACCGACTTCGGCAAGCAGCATCTCAGCTGTGTCGAGCGCCCGATATGCTTCCGCGGATGTGAAGTTCGCGCCGTGCGCCCACTCGTTTCGCACGGTACGGAGTTCGCTCGCCAGGGTTGACGACTTGCGTCCGAAGTGTTCCGAGAACGGGAAGCCGAGTGATCCAAGGCGCTCGGTCATCGCGCGCAGCATGAGTGCAAGGTCTCCCGAACGATACAGATCGTGCGAGCGACCGTTCTGTACGTCCTTCTCTCGAATCACATCGATCCACTCCGGGATAGTAGGCAGCAGCTCTCGAAAGCGCGCGGCAACGATCGGTTCTAAGCCCTCGGCCACGATGTCGAGACCTTGACCCACCAGTACACGCACTTCAGCCACTCTGGCTCCTTTGATTTTCGATTTGCGCGTATTTTTGCAGCGCGCTCCACAATCCCCACGAGCGAGTGTATCCAAGCACCCAAGACATCACGAGGAATTCCATCGGCCGCTCCGAAGGCCAGCATCTATGCACCCCCTCAGCGCTTTCGATAGGCTGCCCGTGAGACACCTCCAAACCGAAGGAACACCATGTCAGGTTTCGCCGTGATCGACTTTGAGACAACGGGGCTCGTGCCCGAACGCAGCGACCGAGTGCTCGAGGTCGGGGTGGTGCTGCTTGACGAATCAGGTGCGCGTGAGCATTCATGGTCCACCGTGTTGCACCCGCAGCGAGACATCGGCGCCACGCACATTCACGGCATCACTGGCGCCGACGTGCTCGATGCGCCACGATTTGCCGAGGTGAGCGATCATCTCTTGTCACTCGTCTCTGGGCGCACCGTCGTGGCCCACAACGCGAGCTTCGACATGCGGTTCTTCGAGCACGAGTTGCGGCGCGCGGGCTATGCGATCGCGTCGAGGCCGGCGGCTCTGTGCTCGATGAAGTGGTCGCGCCAATTGCTCGGCGCGTCGAAACTGCAGCACTGCTGCGAAGCCCTCGGCATTCCGCTCACCAACGCGCACTCGGCGCTCGCCGATGCCGAAGCGACCGGAGCACTCGTGTCGCATCTGGTGCAGCTCGGCGGCGCGCGAACCGAGTGGCTGCAGGATCGCTCAGCCTCCGAATCGTATGTCTGGCCACGGGCAATCAGCGCACAGCACACCATTCCTCGCACCGCTGCACGACGGTCCACAGCTTCAGTGCGCCCAAACTCGTGGATGGAGCGTGTGCTCGAGAATGCGACCTTCATTTCCGCTGCTCAGCACACCGAAACTGAGGCCGCCTATCTCGTTGCGCTTGATGGAGCGCTGCTCGACTTCCATATTTCGGAGTCGGAGGGACGATCCCTCGCCGAGATCGCGACCGCTTCAGGTGTCACACTCCCCCGCATGCTCGAACTACACCGTGAGCACTTGCATGCGCTCGCAGCTGAGGCATGGGCAGACGGAGTGCTCACAGACGACGAGCTCGCCGACCTCAGCCGCGCCGCTGTAAGCATGGGGCTCACCCCCGTCGACGTCGTCGGAGCGCTCGACGCAACCCGTGAGCATCGCAGCGAAGCACAGAGCACGCTATTCGAAGTCGGCGATCGTGTCGTGTTCACTGGCGAACTCTCTCGGCCGCGCGATGCCTGGATCGCCGACATTGTCGCTGCCGGGCTCACGACGGGCGGCATCACGAAGTCAACTCGGGCGGTCGTCTCAGCCGACCCCGACTCGGTGAGCGGGAAAGCGGCGAAGGCACGCCAGTACGGGGTTCCCGTGCTCGACGAGGCTGGGTTTCGGAAGCACTTCGAGCAGTACCTCGCGGAGCAGCGCTCATGACCACCCCAGACCGCTACCCCGCCGCTCTCCGCGAGGTGCTCGACACCATGGCCCCCGACGCGCAGCGCAGACTCGCGATCGTCGCCGACGCCGCACGCGCGGGGCGCCTCACCGAGGTCGTGCTCGACTTATTCGTCGACGACGACGCCGAGGGGCCGTTCGACATCTGGGCCCGCTTCCCCGAGGAGTCGGTGTTCGAAACGCAGCGCCGCGTGGGCGACGAACGCCAGATCATCGGCGTGGAGTGGACGGAAGACGGCTGGGATCCCGACGTACCCCCATCCCCTCGCGGCTGGGGGCGCATCGAGCTCGAAAACGCGGTGCTCACGGCGGTGACGGGGTGGATCGCTCAGCTGCTGCCCGAGGCCAGCGCCGACCAGCGGTGGACGCTCGAAACCCCCGACGGCGCCACCGACCCGATCGAGCTGCGCGCGCAGTAACGCGACGCAGCGCCCGCCCTGTCCGCACGTCCCACCCGGGCCACCGCTCAGCCCGTCCGTAGACTCGAACGCATGCGCATCGAAGTCATGGTCAGCGGGTGGGAGCAGGTCTGCTGCGGCGACGAGTTCGCGATCGGTGACGAGATGAAATGGAGTCTTGTCGCTGCGGATCCGGCGCACACCCCCGCGGGTGCACTCCCCCGGTTTGCCGACGAGCGCCACGACGAGACTCCCGACGAGGTGCCGCACTGGCCGGTAGCATCGGACTGTGGGAGCGGTCGGTAGACGCTGCCGAGGTGCTGCACGAGACCCAACCGGCACGCCGGACTGAGATTCGTTGCGTCATATACGACCACAAATGTGGTAGCGTAATGCGCAATTGAGTTCTTGGAGGCCCCAATGAGTATCGCAAGCATCGCACTGCCAGCTGGCGAGGGTGACGAACGTCGCCTCAACGCCTTCGGTCTCACAACTGAGGCGCTCCACTCGGCACTACGACCTGGCTTGTCGAGGGCGGCCAACCGCACAGCGTTGGCGCTCCCCTCGTCTGCGGGCACGGACATCTACCACGACACGATGGAGCAACTCGCGCTGGCCCTCGCTGATACTGGGTGGAAGCTCGTCTGGATCGACCGCCAACCTCGCCTCCTGCATCCCGACGCCCTCATCGCCTTCACTCTCGCCTCGGGAAACAACGTTGCCAACCCCGACCGCCGGAAGTCGCCACGTACGCGAAAGAAGGGCAAGGCTACGCGAAACTCGCTGGCTGCCCCGCAGCTAGATGTCTTGCCGCTCTTCGATGAGCCGGAGGTGGAGCAGGATGCTGCTCTGATCGCGGCGGCGGCACAAGCACCATTGTGGTTCCTTGTTCACGAACGCACCGACCGTGGCCTCAACCTGGAGTTCTCCCGTCCGTCTAAGATGACGGACGCCGGTGCTATTGTGGCGTGGGACGAGCGCATCTTGATCGGCTTCCTCGATCTCGATGGCGACCTGTCGATCTTCGACAGCCCTGACGACGGCGACTTTGACGTGCCCGTTGCACCTCGCTCCTGACACGCTTACGACCATTATGTTCTCCCCAGAACGTCTGAAATTGGCCCGCCAACGCCTTGGTCTGACACTGACCGGGCTCGCCAAAAAGAGCGGCGTATCTCCACGCTCTCTCACCAACTTCGAGACGGGAGAGCGACCGCCAAGCGAAGAATCACTCGTCAAGATCGCCGTCGCGCTCTCCGTTCCGCGCTCGTTCTTCGATCGAGAGCCGCTCGAAGCTGTGCCCGTTGATGCGGCAAGCTTTCGCAAACTCAGCAAGACCACCGCCACCCGCCGAGACGCAGTACTCGCCGCTGCAAGCCTGACCGTCGAGTTTTACGAGCACATCTCGTCGCGATTCACTTTGCCAGGCCCAGACGTTCCGACCCTCGACAAACTCGAACCGGAGCAAGCCGCCGAACTCGTACGCCGCCGCTGGCACCTTGGTGATCGCCCGATCTCCAATCTCGTTCACCTATTGGAGTCCAAGGGCGTCCGTATCGCCGCGCTTCGGCACGAATACAGCGACATCGATGCCTTCTGCTTCGTTCGAGACAGTACGCCGTACGTGTTCCTTAACACGTCGAAGTCAGGCGAGCGCCAACGCTTCGACATTGCACACGAGTTGGGTCATCTCGTTCTACACAGCGACATCGACATGGACCCGAGCACCTCGAAGGAGCGAGAATCTCAAGCGAACCGCTTTGCCGCATCATTCCTGATGCCCAAAAGCGCAGTACTCGCGCAGTCAATGCGTGCAGCCAGCCTCGATCGCATCTTGGCCGCTCGATCGTATTGGCATGTCTCCGCTATGGCTCTCACACACCGCCTCCACGAGCTGCATCTGCTCAACAACTGGCAGTACAGGACGATGTGCGTGACGCTGTCGGATCAGGGCTACAGGTCGTCTGAGCCAGGCGGAATCGTCCCTGAAACGTCACAGCTTCTGCGCAAGGTCATGTACGGCTCTGCCAGCAAAGTCACCGTGCGAGAAGCCTCCGCTGCTCTAGATCTCAGCCTGGAAGACGTGCGCGGCTTCGTGCGGGATCTCGTGCCAATCGCCGCGTAGAATACCGCACCTTCGAGAACCAAATGTCCGAGGTCGTCCGTACCGTTGGTCTGAGGAACTACTGGACACCACGCGTCAACCCACCACCCGCAAGGAGAACATCAGTGAGTAACCAGAGTGCCAATCGGTTGGTCTTCGTCGTGCATGGACGCAACGAGGCTCTGCGTAAGGCGATGTTCGATTTCCTCCGCAGCATCAACCTGTCCCCGATGGAGTGGACGACCGCCGTCGAACTGACAGGTGAGGGCTCGCCCTACATCGGGCAGGTACTCGACGCTGCATTCGAGCACGCCACAGCCGTCGTCGTACTCATGACCCCCGACGAAGTCGCGTACCTGCAGCCTCGCTACGGCCACGGTGACGGCGATATCGAGACCCAGCCCGCCGCGCAGGCTCGGCCGAACGTGCTCTTCGAAGCTGGGATGGCTCTCGGTCGGGATGCGAAGCGCGCGGTGCTCGTCGAGGTCGGAGAGGTACGCCCGTTTAGCGACGTCGCGGGCCGCCATGCGATCCGACTGAGCAATGCTCCGGCCAGCCGCCAGGCGCTCGCAACCAGACTCAAGACCGCGGGCTGCGATGTGGATCTGACGGGCACGGACTGGCACACCACAGGTGACTTCACCGCGCCGCTTTCGCCTGGCGACGGTCTCGCGCTCGGACGGCGACTTCCGAGCGCCGAGCCTGTGCGGAAGCCGATCGACTTCGATCTCAAGTACTTCAACAAAGGTGGCAACCGGATTGACAAGCTCCAGGTGATCAACCGGGGCGCGGAGACAGCCTACGATGTCACGCTTACGGTGCCGGAGAAGGCAGGTATTGACCTGCGCTCCACCGGGCTTCCAGTGATTCCCAAGATCCCGGGCGGTGGACGCTCCGTTACCATCGACGTGATGACCTCGCGGATGGTCTATAGCGGCGCCGGAATGGACAACGCTTTCGACGTCACGATCACCGCTCGCTGCGATGGCGGCGAACAACACACTCAAGACGTGTTCCTTGACATGAACGGATGATGACGCTGGGCGAAGAAATCCGAATTCCCGTGAGCCTGCCTCTAGACGGCCACGGCTTCCTCCGACGTGAATGCCCGACCTGCGTGCGAGAGTTCAAGTGGTTCAGCCACAATGAAGGTGACCTGAACGCGGAGCCGACCACACAGTACTTCTGCCCGCTCTGCGGCAAACCTTCAGGCCTCGACTCCTGGTGGACGCCAGCCCAGCTCGAGCACGTCTACGGCAGTGCAGGAGGTGCTATCGATCAGGTTGTTCAGGATGCGATGGCCAACCTATTCAAGGGAATGAAAGGTTTCGCGTATAGGCCCAACCCGTCATTCAGCGTCGACATAGAGGTGCATAACCCGCTGATCGAGCCGGACGACATGGTGATGATCGAGCCTCCGTGCCACCCCAACGAGCCGCTGAAGGTGCCGGAGGACTCGATGGAACGGATATACTGCCTGATCTGCGGATCAGCGTTCGCCGCATAGGGAGCAGTTCTACGGCTCGACAGAACATTGAGCGCGGACAGTTCAGCGTCCAGCCTTCCGACATCAGCGCGTGGACGCCCCGAAAGCTCACCGACGAGGAGGGACTCTGGGAACGAACCGGATGGGCCGGACGCGGATAAACACACGCGAAGCCATCCACTTTTCTGCCTAAAACCCTATTTTTGGTTCAAAACCCTAACGCTCGAAGAAGCAGCTCAAACAAAAACAACAAACCCCCGGCAATAAACCGGGGGCTTAACGTGGCTGGGATACCAGGACTCGAACCTAGAATGACGGTACCAGAAACCGTAGTGTTGCCAATTACACCATATCCCAAAGCGGAAATCCGCGGCTCCGAGGAGCGCGGCACCGAGAGTTAACTCTACCCTGAAGCCCCCCTGAACTCAAAACGGGGCGGCCGCACGCGCAACCCGCGCGCGTCGCCGCCCCGTTCAGAGCAGAAAAGCGCCGACGAAGCTAGCCCTCCAGCGCCGGCGCGTGCAGCGCCAGCAGCTCCTCGTATGTCTCGCGGCGCGCGACCAGGCGCGCCGCCCCGTCGCGCACGAACACGATCGCCGGCTTGAGCGCCCCGTTGTAGTTGTTCGCGAGCGTGTAGCCGTAGGCACCGGTCGTTGCGACGACGGCCAGATCACCCACGCGAGCGTGCGGCAGCGGAGCGCGATCGACGAGCAGGTCGCCCGATTCGCACTGGCGCCCCACGAGCTGCGACGTCTCGGTCCAGGGGTCGAGCGCGCGGTTTGCGAGCAGTGCTTCGAAACGCTGACCGGTGAGTGCTGCATCCATCTGGTCGGCGAGTCCACCGTCGACGGCCACGAAGGTGCGGCCGGTGCGCTTCACGGTCGTCACGCGGTAGAGCGACACGCCGGCACGAGCGACCAGGGCGCGACCCGGTTCGATCATGATGCGTGCTCCTGCGGGAAGATGCTCGCGAGCGGCAGCGACGATCGTGTCGAGGTACTCCGCAACCGACGGTGCAACCTCGTCGTACGTGTACTTCACGCCGAGTCCGCCACCCACGTCGTAGACGTCGAACTTGCCGGCGGTCGAGATCTTCGCGACGGCCTCGCCGAACTGCTCGACATCAAGAATCTGCGACCCGATGTGCAGGTGCACGCCCTCGAACTCGAGCAGCGGGTGCGCCCGCATGCGCTCGATCGCGGCCAGCGCCTGATCCATGGGCAGACCGAACTTCGAGTCGTCTCCCCCGGTCGCCTGCGACGCGTGCGTCTTCGCCTCGACACCCGGAATCACGCGTAGCAGCAGCTTCTGCGGCTTCGTGAGCAGGCGCTCCAGCCGATCGAGCTCGTCAGTGTTGTCGACGATGATCGTGTCAATGCCCACCTCGATCGCCATGCGCAGCTCGGCATCGGTCTTCGCGTTGCCGTGAAAGTGCAGCTTCGACGGCGACACCCCGGCAGCGAGTGCGAGTCGCAGCTCTCCCCCGCCGGCGATGTCGACCGACAGACCTTCTTCGGCGGCGATGCGATACATGCCGACCGCAGGGAACGACTTCGAGGCGAACAACACCTCGGAGTCGGGCCACCGCTCGCTCAGTCCATCGATGAAGCGGCGAATCTGCCGGCGCAAGCCTGTCTCGTCATACACATACAGCGGCGTGCCGTACTGCTCAGCCAGCGCCTCAACGGACACTCCGCCGAGGTGCAGCACGCCGTCGGCATCGACGGCCGATTCTTCGGGCAGGATCGACCACAGTTCATCGAGCCGCGTGCCCTCGGCAGCGGGCTGCGTGAGCAGGGGCGCGGCAGCAGCAGGAGCCGCAGCAAAATCAGCGGTGGGCGTGGTGTCAGTCATGGGTGGGTACTCCAAAGTTCAGGCCGCACGGCGGAAGCCGACGGCCGCGCCAGCGCCAGGGCGCCGCAGATACGGATGGGGATGGGGATGGGTGCGTGCAGCGGCTGCGCTACACGTATCCCGTCCACACCTGCAGCAGATCCACCGGAGGGTGTGTCGGGGGCTCACGAGTCACGACTCGCAACGCCACTGCCTGCGTGCTGTGCACACCGGCGATTGAACACTTTCGCAACTCCCCCACCTCCTTGCTTTTCTGACTCACGAACTTTTACCTCTTGCTCTGACGAGCGGCCCGCTACCCGCGATAGGCCGGCGGTTCGACTTGTGTGCGTGACGCCTGCGCCGCCGCGAGCTCCGCGGAGTGCTTCCGCAGCGCGGAGAGCACCGCCCCGCGAATGATTGCCCACAAAATCCAGAGCGTCACGATCGTCACGAACAGCCAAATGACGATCGAAAGAATCAGATGCAGCCCTGCGGCGGGCATCAGCGGGTTCTGGTCCATACGATTCAGGCTAGCGACTCGCGATGCCCAGGGATACGCCCCGAGCACCGCAAGCACGCGCTCACCCCAGCTCGTCGGCCTCGATCATGCGCAGCCCGCCGTCGTGCAAGAGCATTTGTCGGCGCAGCGGTGTCGAGTCAGAGCCAGAGTCAGAAACAGCACCAGACTCGCGCAGCTTCATCGTCTCCATCACCGCACGCACCCACCGTTGGTCAACCGGGCTCAGCACTTCACCTCCGGGTCGCTCCCAGACCACGACGAACTCGCGCGCGGCGATCATGCGGCAGACCAGCTGCGCACGATCGATGAAGACCTGTGAGAACGGCACCCGTCCGAGATCGTCGGTGTCGCAGAGTTCGTCGGGTTCAAGTGGGTAGTCGTCCATCGGCATGATCGGTTCAGCCAGTCGGTGCTCGTCATCCAAGAAGAAGAGCCAAACCTGGCGCTGATTCGCCGTCATCATCAATACCGTGAGTTGCTCCAACAGAGCAACGTCGGTGTCGAGCCGCCGATCAGGGTCAGCCGGCGGAAGCGGAGTAGACGGCGAGAGCGGCTGAGGGGCAAGCGGGGTGCGGGGTTTCGGGTTCATGCGATCCAGCATGCGACCCGCGAGGCCGCCAGGCGCGCGAGGTGGGCCCGAATGTGAGCAACTCAGCTCGAGCCGCTACCCCGCACGCCTGTCAGCGCATCACCGCTCCGACGGCGACCGATCCGAAGACGCCGAGGACGAAGCCGACGCCGAGGACGAAGCTGATGCCGACTCCTCCAGCTCCCCACCGTCGTACAGATCCCCGTCGGCAGAACCGAGGCGGTACTTGCCGGGCCCGACGAGCACGATCATGCCGGTGTCGATGCGGCGCCCGAGCACCGAGTTCTTGCGGCCGGTGAAGTAGTACCAGACCAGCACGACGGCGGTCCAGATCACGAACACGATGATGGTGATAGGGCGCAGATCCTTGATGATCCAGAGGCAGCCGATGATCGACAGAATCGGGATCACGGGGTACAGCGGCACACGGAACTTGCGCTCGAGGTCGGGCTCGCGGCGGCGCAGCACCATGACGGCGACCGACACGACGGTGAACGCGGCGAGCGTACCGATCGAGGTCATCTCGGCGAGGAAGTTGATGGGAATCACGCCGGCGAGAATCGCGACGATGATCGACACGATGATCGTGTTGGCAATCGGGGTGCCGGTGCGCGGGTTGACCTTGCTGAAGATCTTCGGAGCCATGCCGTCGCGCGACATGGTGAAGAGGATGCGGGTCTGGCCGTAGAGCACGACGAGCGTGACGCTGAAGATCGAGATCACGGCGCCCGCGGCGACGACGGTGCCGGGCCACGAGGCGCCGACGATGTTCTCGAGAATCGCCGAGAGTCCGGCGCTCTGCCCGTCGAACTCGTCGGTCGCCTGCGCACCGAGTGCGGTGACGGCGACGAGCACGTAGACGGTCGTGACGATGACGAGCGCCGCGATGAGCGCGATCGGCAGGTTGCGACGCGGGTTCTTCGCCTCGTCACCGGCGGTGGCGACGGCGTCGAGGCCGACGAACGAGAAGAAGATGAGCCCGGCACCGGTCATGACGCCGGCGAAACCGAAGGGTGCAAAGTTCGCGAAGTGATCGATGTTCCAGCCGGTGATGCCGACGGCCACGAAGAAGAGCAGCACGGCAATCTTGATGCCGACCATGATCGTGTTGGTGACGACCGAGTGCGAGGTGCCGCGAATGAGCAGCAGGCAGCAGAGGCCGATCAGGATCACCGCGGGCAGGTTAATGATGCCGCCCTCTTCGGGTGCGTAGAGCAGCTCATGCGGAAACTCGAAGCCGAACAAGTTCTTGACGAGCTGGTTCACGTATTGCGACCAGCCGACCGCCACCGCGGCGGTCGAGACGCCGTACTCGAGCAGCAGACAGGCAGCGACCCCCATCGCCGGCAGCTCGCCGAGCGTGCTGTAGGCATACGAGTAGGAGGATCCGGAGACCGGCACGGAACTCGCGAGCTCGGCGTAGCACAGCACCGACAGCCCGGCGACGAGGCCGGCGATGATGAACGACCAGATGACCGCGGGGCCGGCGATCGGCACGGCCTCGGAGAGAATGAAGAAGATACCGGTGCCGATCGTGCCACCGACACCGATCATGGTCAGCGGCACGAGACCGATGCTCCGCTTCAGCTGACTCCCGCTCTCACCCCCGTCTTGCGGAACGGGCTTCACTCGGAAGAGCTGCTGTCGCAGAGTGCTCGCCATACGTGTGTCTCCAGACTTCGTTGTCGCAGGGCCCGAGGGCCCGGTTATTCGTCCCGAGTCGCATTGCGCGGCCGGGTGCCCGGTCTTCCGGGCGATGCCCGTACTTCGGGCAATCCGCGGCGGTGGGCCGCGAAGTCAGAGCGGCGCCGTCGCAGGCGCCGCAGGGCCTCTACCCCCGCAATACTCGGAAACGGTCGATCTTGGGATCGATCGCCCCGCGCACGTATCCGGTCGGAGAAGCCGCGACAGCCTGCAAAAAGGCTACAGCCTCTTCGGTGATCTCTTCGCCGGGCATCACGTTGGGGATGCCCGGCGGGTAGGCGGCGAGCGTGTCGGCGGAGACCCGGCCAATCGCTTCGGCTGCCGAGACGACCTCGGTTTCGCCGAAGAACCCGTCGCGCGGGCTGACCCGGTAGGCACCGGGCTTCGGCAGGTTCGGGAAGTCGTGGGCGTCGCCCGTGGCCCGGCGTTCGATGTCGGCCTCGGGCGACTCGACGCTCGCGACCATCGCGCGGTACACGGCGTCGAAGTCGAACGACTTGCCCGCACCGATCACCGCGACGATCGAGGTCGCCGTCGACATCTCGAAGAAGATCTCGTGCTGCTCGATAAGGTGCTGACGCAGCCAGTGCCCGGTGACGCCCGCGCCGCTCACGTTGATCGGCACGCGCAGCAGATCGGTGTCGACGATGTCGGCGAAGCGGTCGAAGGTGTCGCTCACGATACTGAAGCGGGCATCTGCGCGCAGGATCTCGCGGAAGCGGCGCGCTCCCGCGACCGAGCGCCCGATGGCCTCCTCGCCCGTGGCGAGTGCGTGCCGGGCGATGTCGAGCGAGCCGCGCAGCAGCGCGCTCGTCGAGGTCGACGCGGTCATGCTGAAGGCGCGCTCGATGAGGGGCTCCAGGCGATCCGCGAACGGGCCGTGCCCGAGGTGCAGCATCGCCGACTGCGTCAGCGACCCCGCGAGCTTGTGTGTGCTCGAGATGACGACGTCGGCGCCGAGCCGGGCCGGCGACTCGGGCAGCTCGGGGTGGAAGCCGAAGTGCGGACCCCACGCGCCGTCGACGATGAGCGGGGCACCGTGCGCGTGCGCGACCTCCGCGAGCCCCCGCACGTCGGCGACCGACCCGAAGTAGCTCGGCGAAATGACGTAGACAGCGTGCGCCGGCGTTCCCTGCCGTTCGGCGTCGGTGAGCGCCGCGTCGAGCGCCGCGGGTGAGACGCCGTGGGCCATGCCGTGTTCGGCATCGACGTTGGGCATGACGTAGCTCGGCGTGATGCCCGCGAGCAGAATGCCGTCGCTGAAGCTGGAGTGCGCGCTGCGCTGGGCGAGAATGCGGTCGCCGAGGCCTCGCGCTGCGAGCGCGATCGTGCGGTTCGCCTGCGAGGCGCCGTTCGTCAGGAACCAGGTGCGCTTGGCACCCCACGCGTCGGCCGCGAGTGCGAGCGCCTCGTCGAGCGGGGTCACGGTCTGGCCGGGAGCGGCGAGGTCGACGCCGTCGATGAGCATCGGGATGTCGAGGTGCAGCGCGCGCTCACCGAGGAACTGGGCGAGGCGCCCGCTGAGATCTTCCTCCGTGCCGCCGTGACCGGGCACCATCAGCTGCACCGGGCCGCGCGCGACGTGCGCTTCGAGGGCATCGGCATAGGGGGCGCGGCTGTGGTCGAGGGCGAACCGAGGCGCAACGGTGAGAACGGAGTGCAGCATGCCTCACATCGTGGCCCTCCGCGCCGCGCGGCGGAATCCCCGCAACCGCTGTGAGGTCACATACACTGTGTGTGACACGATCCGATTTGCGTTCGAGATCACGACATGGCATAAGGGACATCATGATCGATCTGCGGCAGCTCCAGGCGCTCCGAGCCGTGCACCGGGAGGGTTCGGTGACGCAGGCCGGGCGATCCCTCGCCTGGAGTCAGCCCACCGTCGACTATCACCTGCGCAATCTTGAGCGCCTCATCGGCTCCCCCGTCATCGCACGGTCGAAGCGCGGCTCGACACTCACCCCGGTCGGGGTCTTGGTGCTGGATCGCGGTGAAGAGATTCTGACCCTCACCGATCGGGCGCTGCGCGACGCCCGAGACCTCGCGCAGATGGGTCGCGCACGGCTCAGCTTCGGCACGTTTCCGACAGCGGCCGCAAAACTGTTGCCGTCGATCGTGGCGCAGGTCGCCGACCTCGGCATCGAGATCGACGCGACCCTGCTCGAGGTCGGGCCGTTGGTCAGCGCGGTGAACGCCCGCACACTCGACGCCGCGCTGCTGTATTCAGTACCCGGATACGAGGCGCCGCTGCGCCCCGAGATCATCACGACCGAGGTGCTGCGCGATCCGCTGATGCTCGCCCTCCCCGAGGAGCACCCGCTCGCCGCCCGCGCAACGATCGACCGCGAATCGCTCATGTCGCTGCGGGGCGAGCGCTGGCTACTCGGCACGAGCCTCGACGACCCCATGGACACCGTGCTCGTCGACGCGTTCGCCGCGGAGGGGCACGAACTCGAGGTCGCGATTCGCACCGACGACTTCCAGGTGATGCTCGGCATGATCGCCGCCGGCATGGTCATCGGCCTCGTCGCCAAGCTCGCCGCCGGCCCCCTGCACCCGGGTGTCGTGCTGCGGCCGATCGACGACCCCGGCTTCGCCCGCTCGGTGCTGCTCGCCGCGCCCCGGGAGGGTGCCAGCGACCAGCCCACGACGGCGGTGCGGCAGCTCGCTCAGGCGATCCGCCACGCTGTCGCGCTCAGCGAGCACCCGGCGGCGGGATGAGCAGTGCCCCCGGGCGACCCCGAGGGCACTCGTCATCCGCCCGCTCACGTTAGTGCTGGTCGAGCTCCGCGCGATCCGACACCTGATCTTCGGCCGCGTGGGCACCGACAGCGGTGCGCTGCCCGCGCGTCTTCCTGAGACTCAGCACCGTCGCGACCGTGATCGTGAGGCCGATGAAGCCGAGCGAGAACCAGATCGGAATCTCGGGGATCCAGAGGATCGGCTCGCCGCCGTTGATGAACGGCAGCTCGTTGACGTGCAGGGCGTGGAAGACGAGCTTGACGCCGATGAACGCGAGGATCACGGCGAGACCCTGCGACAGGTACACGAGACGTTCGAGCAGCCCGCCAATCAAGAAGAACAGCTGGCGCAGGCCCATGAGCGCGAAGGCGTTGGCGGTGAACACGATGTAGGCCTCGTTCGTGAGGCCGTAGATCGCGGGGATCGAGTCGACCGCAAACACGAGGTCGATGAAGCCGATCGCGACAATCGTCAAGAACATCGGGGTGAAGAAGCGCTTGCCGTCGATCTTCGCCGTGAGCTTGTCACCGTGGTAGTCGTCGGTGACGGGCAACACGCGGCGCACGAGCTTCATGAAGCGACCGTTCGCCGGGTCGCTTTCGTGATTCGAGAAGGCCTGCTTCCATGCGAGGAAAAGCAGGAGGGCACCGAATGCGTAGAAGATCCAGCTCAGGTTCTCGATGAGCGTCGCGCCGACCGCGATGAAGATGCCGCGCAAGATCAGCGCGATGATGATGCCCACCATCAGCACCTTCTGCTGGTACATCTTCGGCACCGCGAACGCGCCCATCACGAGGAGGAAGACGAACAGGTTGTCGATCGACAGCGCCTTCTCGGTCAGGTAGCCGGCGAAGTACTCGCCGCCGAAGTTCCAGCCCGACACGACGCCGATACCGACGCCGAAGACCAGCGCGAGACCGATGTAGAACGCCGACCAGCGCGCCGACTCACCAATGGTGGGCTCGTGCGGTTTGCGCACGTGCGCGAAGAATTCGTATACGAAAAAAGCGATCGTGACCAGGATCGTGATGATCCACACCAACGGCGTGATCTGCATGGGTGCTCCAAGGGTTCGGTGATACTCACCAAGGTCTCCTCCGCTCTGCCCCTGCGAATGCAGTTCAGAGCCAGCGGCCCGGGCTGCGACGACGCAACCGTAATGACGGGCACACTGCGAGCGGGAGTACTCCCCTTGCGGGCTCCACTGTAGCAGGCGAAGTGCCGATGTGCCTCAAAGTTGATTCGCGCGGCGGCGGCAACGCGGCGGCGCCAGCGCGACGTCACCCCGCGCGACGTCGGCGCCAGCGCGTGACGCAGACGAGCAGCATGCCACCCACCACCGCGATGGCCCACACCGGCGCGACCCCGGCGAGCACCACGGCTGCACCGGCCGCCGCGACCACGATGACGCCGTCGAGCGCCCACGCGAGCCGCACCAGCACGCTCACGTCGCCGACGGGCGTCGGAATCGGCGTGAGCATCGCAATCGAGAGCTGCCCCTTGAGCGCGGCGTTCACCCGAGCAAGCACCGCGACGAGTGCCAAGCCCGCGGCAACGAGCACCGGCACGAGTATGCTCAGCGTCGAAGCGTCGGAGCCGGTGCCGGTGCCGGTGCCGGTGACCCCGAGCAAGATCACCGACACCGCACCGCCCAGTGCCGCGACCAGAGCCGCCACAACCGCCGGAAACACCGCGTGCATCGCCACCAATCGTTCGTCACTGACGCCGTAGAGCGGCAGATCGGACGCGACGCTCGCCGCGTGCCGCAGTCCGTCGGTCAACGGGCCCACGCCCGCGAACATCAGCACCGCGGCAACGGCGCCGAGCGCCCAGATCGGGGTCGGCGCGGTGCAGGCGAGCACGATGAGCAGGCTGCCCGCGGCGATGCCGAGCGCGCCCGCGACGAGCCGCGCCGGCGTGCGCACCGCACCGATGGCGTCGCGGCGTACGAACGTCGCGGTCAGAGATCGCGCCGGGCGCACGGCGGCGAGCGATCGGCCGAGCTTCGGGCGGGCTCCGTAGATCGAGATCGCCGCGGCGAAATCCATGCCGTACGCGTGCGCGGTCAGGGACTCCCAGCGCGCCGCCTGCACCTCGAGCGCCGCGCTCTCGAGCCGGGCGAGCAGCAGCGGAGCGCAGACGAGCAGGGCAACGGCGAGCAACGCGAGCGCGGCGAGCGGCGGCAGCCCGGGAATCGCAAACGCCGCGCCTGCTGTCGAGGCACCGCCTGCCCAAGCCGAGGCGGTCCACCCCCACGGAGTGACCCCGCTGAGCACCGCACCCGCGGGCGTGAGCAGGCCGATGGCGAGCAGGATCGCCACGCCACCCGCACCCGCGAGCGCCGTCCGCGGTGCGGCCTGACCCGCAAGCCAGGCGACCGTCGCGATGACGCCCGTGAGCGCTCCGAGCGCCACCAGCTCACCCGCGTGCCCCGCGCTGATGAGTCCGTGGCTCGCAAGCACCGCGGCGAGGAAGCCGGCGACCAGGGTGGTGGCGACGGTCAGCGCGGCACCCGAGACGAGCACCGCCCCACCGAACGTGCGGGCGCGCGGTGCATCGCTGCGGGCGAAGATCGTGGTGAGCAGGAGCGGCCGCAGGGCGGGGCCGCGGAATCCGCCGGCGACGAGCGCGAGCGCCCAGAGTCCGGCGGCGACGACGCCCGCGGTCGAGGCCAGGCTCGGATCCGCGAGCGCGGCGAGCGCCCCGGGGGTCGTGGCGCCCAGCCAGAGCGCGCGCACGGCCGGAGCGACGCAGATGATCGCCACCATCACGATGAGGTAGGCGACGTACCCGCGATCCGCCCCGCTGCGCGGCCGCCGCGCCCGCCAGATCGCGAGTGCGCGACCCGCGCCCGAACTCATGCCGCCGCCTGCAGGCGCACCGCGCGACCGTCGAGCCCGCGCTCAAGCGCGTCACTGTGCGTGGCGACGACGATCGCGGCCCCTCGGTCGCGACGCTTGCGGAGCGCCGCGACCACCAGCTGAATGTGATCGGCGTCGAGCCGCTGCTCGGGTTCGTCGAGCACCAGCGCGTCAAACGGGCGGGCGAACACCAACGCGAGCCCGAACAGCTGCGTCTGCCCCGACGAGAGCTCGTGCGGGAAGCGTTCACCGAGCGCCGCCAGCCCCAGTTCGTCGAGCACCTCGGCGGCCAGTCGCTCCGCGCTTGGCGCGTTGCCCGCCCAGGTCGTTGCCACGAGCCGCACGTGATCGCGCACGGTGAGGTCGGGCGCCATCGGCGGGAGGCCGATCATCGCGGCAACCGTGCGGCGCAGCGCGCGATGCTTCGCGGTAGCGCGCTTGCCGGCAATCGTGACCGACCCGCGCGACGGCTCGCGCATGCCCGCGACCAGTCGCAGCAGGGTCGATTTGCCGGCCCCGTTCGGCCCGCGCACGACGACGGCGTCGCCCGCCGCGGCGTGCAGGCTGGTCTCCGGGAGCAGAGTGACGGCCCCCTCGCTGACTACGGCTCGCTCGACCTCGATCATGCATCCATCCTCGCAAACACGCGGGGCGGGCGCACGTCGAGGTGAGCTCGTCAGCCCCGCACCGGCTCCGCGCCGCGCATCCGCGGCCGACACCACCCGTCGAGGCGGAGAAATCTCGTCGTTCGGGTGATCCTGCTCGATTTCACCCGCGTGACGCAATTTCTCCTGCGTGACGGAACGCGCGAAAGACGTCAGCCCCGCACGGGCTCCGCGCCGCGCCCGTCGAGCGCGTCGATGTAGCGGAGCACGATGCCCTCGCGCAGCGCCCAGGGCGAGATCGTGAGCGTCTCGACGCCGAACACCTTCATCGCGGTGCGCAGCACGACCGCTCCCGCCATGATCTGGTAGCCGCGCTCGGGCGTAATGCCCGGCAGGTACTCGCGCACGGCGCCCGGCATTTCGCGCAGCGATGGCTCCCACTCGCGCAGGCCGACGTAATGCAGCTGCGCGAGGTCGCCGGTCACCGGGTCCGACGGGCCGCCCACGAGCCGGGCAAGCGAACGGATCGTCTTCGACGTGCCCACGACGCGCTTCGGCCGCGGCCGATCGGCGAACAGGTCGTCGCGCACGCGCGTGAATTCCGCCCGGGCGTGCGCGCGCAAGCGCGAGACGGCTTCGCGGGGCGGCGGATCCTCCGCGAGAAAATTGATGGTGGATCGCCCCGCGCCCAGCGGCAGCGACACCTGCACATCGGGATACTCGTCGGCGCCCTGCGCGATCTCGAACGAGCCGCCGCCGATGTCGAACAGCAGCACCTCCCCCGCCGACCAGCCGAGCCAGCGGCGCACGGCGAGCATAGTGATGCGCGCCTCGTCCTCGCCCGACAGCACCCGCAGCACGACGCCAGTCTCCCGCGTCACGCGCGCGAGCACCTCGTCGCCGTTCGTCGCCTCGCGAATCGCGCTCGTGGCGGTCGAGATGAGGTCGTCGACGCCGATCTCGCGGGCCGTTTCGGCGCTCTCGCGGATCGCCTCGACGATACGTACGACCCCCTCTTCCGAGATGGCCCCGTCGGCGTCGAGGTACCGCATCAACCGCAGCACCGAGCGCTGCGAATGGTAGGGCACCGGACTCGCGCCCGGGTGGGCATCGACGACCAGCAGGTGGACGGTGTTTGATCCGACGTCGATCACTCCGAGACGCATGGTGCGATTCTAGTGCGCGTTACGCTGACTGCATGAGCGACGCCGCACTCCACCTGTTCACGATCGATGCGGGATCGGCCCAGCCTCCATTCCGCCAACTGCACGACGCGGTGGTGCGCGCGGTCTCCGACGGTGCCCTCGCACCGGGAGCGAAGCTGCCGACGGTGCGCGGTCTCGCGACCCATCTCGGCGTGGCGGCGAACACGGTGGCCTCCGCCTACCGCGCACTCGAGGAGAGCGGCGTCATCGAGGGGCGGGGCCGCGCCGGCACCTTCGTGTCGCTCGGCGACGACCCCATCGAGGCCGCCGCACGCGGCATCGCCCTCGCAGCCGTCGCGCAACTCGCCGAGATCGGCGTCGTCGGTGAGCGCGCCGAAGCGCTGCTCACCGACGCCGTGCGGCGTGCCGCGGCCGGGTGATCCGGCGCGACCCTACTTGCGGTACCAGTCGGGCGACGCCGCCTTGTCGCCGTTCGGCGTGATGATCGGGCCGACGTCGGTCGAGTTGGTCGGCGCCGCAAGCGTCACCTCGTTGACCTCGATGCGCGGGGCACCGGCGCTGAGCTCGGCCACCGCTTTGACCTCCTTGCGCACGCCGCCGAGGCGACGACGCCGATCGCTCGAACGCGTCAGGTCGCGGCGCAGACGACGGTCGCCGTGGTACAGAATCGCCTGCCAGTTGACCTCGGCATCGGGGTCGACCAGGCTCTTGGCCTTCTGCTTCTTGGGCTTCGGAGCCACGTAGAGCCAGCCGACGACACCGAGCACCGCGTCGACGATCGCCGCGCGCACGCCGATGTACGAGACCGCGGCCCAGGTGGCCATGATCGCGTTGAAGCCGGCGAAGATGAAGTTGCCCCAGTTGCCGAGCATGAAGTCGCGGTAGGCAGTGATCACCGAGAACGCGATGATCACGAAGGGCAGAATCACGTAGATCGCGGGCGATGCGGTGCGACCCGTAACCTTCGGGGTACGCGCGAACGGAATCTTCTCACCGGTGACGCCCTGCTGCATCGACTTCAGCACACCCGCCAGGTTCACCGGCAGCAGCACCAGGTTGAAGCCGTAGATGCGGAAGATGTCGCTGAGGCGGTGACCGCTGGCCCGGAGGTCGAGCGCCTGCGAGATGAAGTACGGCAGCGCGGCGGCCACGACGAGCGGGCTCAGCAAGCGCGAATCGAACGGGAAGAAGAGCAGGAAGATCAGGCCGAAGCTCGCCCAGGCCAGCGACGACATGTAGTTCGTGCGCAGCAGCTTCTCGGTGAGACGCACGCGCGCCGGGGTGCCCTTGCGGATGCGGATCATCTCGAACATCTTCGGCATGATCAGCAGACCGCCGTTCGCCCAGCGGCGGCGCTGCACGATGAGCGAGCCGAAGTCGGGCGGCGTGGCGCTGTAGCTCAGGCGCTCCGGATAGTTCTCGAGCGACCAGCCGTGCGCGCCGAGGTCGATGCTCGACTCGGTATCTTCGATGACCGTGCGGTCTTGCACGTACGTCGTGATCTCGAAGCCGCCCACGGTCTCGGTGACCGCGATATCGGCAAGCGCCTCCTTGCGGATCACCGCGTTCGCACCCACCCAGAAGGTGGCGTTGAAGTAGGTGAGCCCCTGATGCTGAATGTGCTGGAGGTCGGTCGTCGCACCGGCGATGCGCTCGATGCGCGTCGGGGCGCCACGGAACGACGAGTACGGCGTCTGCGTCACCGCGACGCGCTCGTTCTCGGGCTGCTCAAGCAAATACACGAGACGCACGCAGTAATCGCGCAAGAGCTGCGAGTCGGCGTCGAGCGTCAGCAGGTAACGGCTGTCAGGGATCACCAGATCGGGCTCGACCTCGTCGCGCTCGCGAATGGGCTCGAGCAGCTGCACGCCGGTCTCGTCGGCGATGCGGTAGCGGCCGCCCATCAACGAGATGTACGAGTTCAGGTTCATCGCCTTATTCGGCTCTTGCGAGAGCGAGGCGTACTTCTTGCGCTCGAAGGAGCTCATGTCGGCGCTGAAGATCCAGATCAAGCGGCGGTAGAGCTGCTCGAGGCGCTCGCGATCGGGCGATCCCCCCTGTTCGAATGCAGCATGCAGCGCGAGACGGGTGAGACGCAGGTCGTTCGACAGGCCCAGCAGCACCTGCTCGGCGAAGAACTCGGCCATGTGGTCTTCGATCTTCTCCGCCGCAGCGAACTCGTCGAACCAGGTCGCGGCGGCCGCGTACGCCTCGGCGGCGCGCTTGGCGTCTTCGGGTCCGGGAACCTCAGGGGTCTCCTCCTGGAACCGGCGCATCGCCTCAAGCGCGTCGTGCAGCGGCGACTCGAGTGCCTCCTGAATATCGCCCAGCAGCCCGCGGGTCTGCTTCAGGCGCGCGAGCGCTTCGCCCTCGAGCCCCTTCTCCTTGTCGTCGATGAGGAGGACGACGCGCACCGACGGGAACTCCTGCAGCGCCGCCGACCACAGCGTGTAGCGCACCACCTCGGGCTCTTCGTCGTAGCTCGGAATGAGCACGGTGACGTCGGAATCGGACTCGGCGAAGTGCTGGTCGATGAGTGCGCGCTCGACGCGACGGTGCTCACGGAATCGCACCAGCGCGCCGTAGCGCGCGGTGAGGTACATGAGCGCCGAGAACGTCAGCGCCGTCACCGTGAGGCCATACACCCAGGTCTGCACGTGGAAGATAAACGACTCCGTCGGCCCCTCGATCACCATGCGCACGATCGTCGTGATCATGTAGAAGAACCACGCCAGCACTGTGACGACAATCGCCGCACGCGCCCACACCACGGCTCCGCCGCTCGGGCGCGAGTGCATGATCGCGAGCGGTTCTGACCGCCGCTCCGCACCCCACTGCCGTCTACGCGCGTTCGCGCTCGCCTCTGTCTGCTTCGCCACCCTTGAAACCCCCTGAAGAACCGGTCGTCCACGCGTCGGTCCTACCGAGGGTGTGCCGTGGCACACGGTCGTCTCTTCGCGGGTTTTTCTTACGAACACTCAAAAAATCACCGAGTATTTGTAAAGATTCGTGTTATCGCTCGTATAGCATAGCTGACGGAAACAGCCAGTAGAGGGTGCATCCCAGACCCGTCGGGCGAGGGCGCGGGTGAAGGGGCAGCAATGGCGAAGTGGTATCCAGGGAGAAAACTGTCGTGGGCGAGGCTCAGCGTCGTGCTCGTCGTGATTGCGGGGCTCGTCGGTGGCGGCGTCTACGCATGGACGCGCGTGCAAGACGTCGCAGTCGCGACCGAGCGCACCCCGTGGTTTGACTCGTACGTCGACGTCACCGCGACCCCGACGTTCCCCTTTGAATCGCCGGGCGACGAGGGGCAGAAGAATGTTGTGCTGTCGTTCATCGTCGCGGCACCCGACGATGTCTGCAGCCCGTCATGGGGCGGCTACTACGGGCTCGATGAAGCCGAGAATTCGCTCGACCTCGACCGCAAGCTGCAGCGCCTGCGCAATCTGGGCGGTTCGGCCATGGTCTCGTTCGGCGGGCAGGCCAACCACGACATCGCGTACGAGTGCACCGACGAGGCGAAGCTGGTCGACGGCTACACCAGCGTCGTCGATCGCTATGAACTCGCCAGCATCGATATGGATATCGAGGGCGCGTTTCTCTCTGACGAGGCCGGCATCGCGCGTCAGGCCGCAGCCATTCGCACGGTGCAGGATGCGCAGAAGGACGGGCTCGATGTCTGGCTGACGCTGCCGGTCGCCCCCGATGGACTGACGTTCGAGGGCCTTCAGGCGATCCGCGCCTATCTCAAGGCCGGTGTCGACCTCGCGGGCGTCAACGTCATGACGATGAACTACAACTCCGAGAAGGAGAAAGACTTCTATCCGGCCGTCGAGAGCAGCCTCGACGCCACGCAGTCGCAGTTGCGCTCGCTGTACCAGGAGATCGGCGCTCCCATCGGCGAGGCCACCGCGTGGAGCCGCGTCTCGGCGACCCCGATGATCGGCCAAAATGATACGCGCAAGGATCTCTTCACCCTCGAAGACGCCCAGAAGCTGTCGACATTCGCCGACGAGCGCGGCATGGCCCGCATGTCGATGTGGTCGCTGAACCGCGACCAGCAGTGCGATGCGAACTGGCCCGACCCGAAGACCGTCTCGGATTCGTGCAGCGGTGTGACGCAGGAGAAGGGCGACTTCACGAAGATTCTGCGTGAGCACCGCTCGGGCGCGATCGCTCAGGTCGCCGAAGAGGTCGACACCGACAGCCCGGTCGAGCTCGTCGAAGACGACCCCGACACCAGCCCGTACCCGATCTGGAACGAGACAACGGCGTACCCGGCAGAGACGAAGGTCGTCTGGCACCGCAACGTGTACGAGGCGAAGTGGTGGACCGAGGGCGATCAGCCCGACCAGGCTGCCGAGAACGGCTCACAGCCGTGGCGTCTGCTCGGCCCGGTGCTCGACGGCGAGAAGCCGATCGAACGACCGAAGCTGCCCGCTGGCGCCTACGCCGATTGGGATAAGACGAAGGAGTACCGCCGCGGCGACCGCGTCATGTTCGATGGCGACGGGTACGAGGCGAAGTGGTATTCGCTGGGCGACAGCCCGGACGCCGCGCTGGTGCAGCCGCAGGACTCGCCGTGGCGGGTGCTCACCGATGCTGAGATCGCGGAGGTGACCGGTTCGTCGAACGAGGCGGCCACGGGCGCGAACGGTTCGGGCGCCGCAGTGCAGGCCGACGCGTCGAGCGACACGGCGGGTGACGCAGGGAGCTAATCCCAGAGTTACCGGGAGGTGCGGGATCGCCCTGCGCGTTGAAGCGCCGGGCGATCCCGCATTTTATCCCTCGAAGGCCCCGACGCGTTCGACCCGAACGATCGGCTCGCCTTCCGCTTCCGACTCGGCCAGGTCGACCGAGCCCTCGATCGCCCAGTCGTGGTCGCCTGCAGGGTCAAGCAGCACCTGGCGGAAGCGCCAGAACCCTTCGGGGGCGCTCGATCGGTCGATCTCGAGCAGCCCGGCTGCGCGAGCATCGGCATCGACGCGAATGTCGTCGTACTCGCTGTAGTAGTCGGCGAGCGCATCGCGCCAGCGCTGTTCGCCGAAGCCGCGCGAGCCGTCGAGCTCGGCGAGCTCGGCATAGCGTTCGAACGATGCTGCCTGCACACGGCGGAACAGTGCGTTGCGGAGCATCACCAGGAACGCGCGCTGATTCGTCAGCACCGAGCGGGTCGGCGGCGCGAGCGCCGCCGCAGCATCGGCGCCGTCGGCGTCGAGCCCGAGCAGTTCGCGCGCTTTGCGGTGCGCCTCGACGTCGGGATTCGAGAGCTGCTCCCACTCGTCGATCAGGCTCGAGTCGACCTGCCGCACGAGTTCGCCGAGCCAGTCGAGCAGCTCCTCGAGTTCGGGAGTCTTTGCTTGCTCAGGCACGGTTCGCTCGATGGCGCGGAACGCGTCGCTGAGATAACGCAGCACTCCACCTTCGGAGCGTCCCAGCTGGTAGAACGACACCAGGTCTCGAAACCCGAAGGCCCGCTCGATCATGTCGCGCACCACCGACTTCGGCCGCAGCGCAAAGTCACGGGCCCACGGCACTTCTTTCGTGTACTCGCCGAACGCTTCGTCGAGGAGCTCTTTCAGCGGCTGCGGATGCGTGACGGCTTCAAGCAGTTCCATGCGCTCGTCGTACTCGATGCCTTCGGCCTTCATCGCGGCGACGGCTTCGCCTCGCGCCTTGTGCTCTTGCGCGCGCAGAATCGCGCGAGGGTCTTCGAGCGTCGCCTCAATGATCGAGATGACGTCGAGCGGGTACTCGGTCGATTCGGGATCGAGCAGTTCGATGGCAGCGAGGGCGAACGGCGAGAGCGGTTGGTTGAGCGCGAAGTTGGCTTGGAGCTCGACCGTGAGGCGCAGCAGCTGCTGCCCGCGCCCGTCGGTGTGCACTTCGACGATGCCGCCTTGACGCAGTGTGCGGAAGATCGCGAGTGCGGTGCGAGCGTGCGCGAACTGCGCGGAGCGCGGTTCGTGACTGTCGAACACGAGGGTGCGCATGGTGTCGAGCGCTTCGCCCTCTCGGGTTTCTCCGCGCCCGATGACCCCGAGCACCATCGAGTGCGTCACCCGCATGCGACTGACGAGCGCCTCGGGCTGCGACCCGACGAGCTTCTCGAGCGTGGCTTCGCTCCAGGCGACGAAGCCCTGGGGCGGGGACTTCTTCTTTGCCGGCTTCGCTTTCTTGCCGCCGGTCGCCTTCGCGGCCGCTTTGGCGGCGGCTTTCGCATTCTCGACCTCGTGCTCGGGTGCGAGCGCGATCACGTCGCCTTCGGTATCGAAGCCCGCACGGCCCGCGCGACCCGCGATCTGGTGAAACTCGCGTGCCGACAATCGGCGCATCTTCTCGCCGTCGAACTTCGTGAGCGCCGTGATGACGACCGTGCGGATCGGCACGTTGATGCCGACGCCGAGAGTGTCGGTGCCGCAGATCACGCGCAACAACCCGCGTTGCGCGAGTTGCTCGACCAGGCGGCGATACCGGGGCAGCATGCCCGCATGGTGCACCCCGATGCCCGATCGCACCAGGCGCGAGAGCGTCGAGCCGAACCCGGTCGAGAACCGGAAGTCGCCGATCGCGGCGGCAATCTCATCGCGACCTGCTCGATCGACGATACGAATGCTCGAGAGGGCCTGCGCTTGCTCGACCGCGTGCGATTGGTTGAAGTGCACGAGATAGGCGGGCACCTGTCGATCTTCGAGCAGTTGCTCGACGACCTCGTGCGCCGGAGCGACCTCGTACGCGAACGAGAGCGGCACCGGCCGTTCGACACCGGTGACGAGCGCCGTGTCGCGATCGGTACGTCGTGAGAGATCGTCGGCGAGCTCAGTGACGTCGCCGAGCGTGGCCGACATGAGCAGGAATTGCGCATCGCGCATCAGCAGGAGTGGCACCTGCCAGGCCCAGCCGCGATCGGGCTCGGCGTAGTAATGGAATTCATCCATGACCACCTGCGTGATGCCACCCGCGGTGCGGTCGCGAATCGCGAGGTTGGCGAGGATCTCAGCGGTGCAGCACAGAATCGGCGCATCCGGGTTGATCGAGCTGTCGCCGGTCACCATACCGACGCGATCGGCACCGAATACATCGACGAGATCGAAGAACTTCTCACTGACGAGCGCTTTGATCGGGGCGGTGTAGACCGTGCGACGCTGTTCAGACAGTGCGATGAAGTGGGCGCCGAGCGCGACCAGCGATTTTCCGGTGCCGGTCGGCGTCGCCAGAATGACGTTGCTGCCGAGGGCGATGCCGAGCACGGCCTCCTCTTGCGCGGGGTACAGTCGGAGCGCGCGTTGCTCCCACGCCCACTCCTCGAACGCTGAGAACGCGTCATCGGAGGATTCGAAACGGGTGGAGTCGAGTATCGATCCCAAATTCATGAGTGTTCGGGCTCCTGTCGCTCCTCGGCGCCGGGGGTAGTATCGCCGCGTTCGAGCTCGGCGAACTTGGTCTGCATCGTCGGGTTGCCGCGGGTGAGCTTCTTGATGGTCACGCCTTGCGCCTTATCGTTCGCGAGGCGCAGGTTGTTCTCCGATTTCAGCAGATTGTCTTTCACCTTCTGCATTTCGGCGATCGAGGTGTCAATGCGTTTGATCGCCTCTTGGAACTGACGCGACGCCAGTTCGTAGTTCTTCCCGAACGCATTTTTGAAGGTGTCGAGCTCGGCTTCGAAGTGGGTGATATCGATGTTCTGCGACTTCACCTGTTCGAGCTCCGCCTTGTACTTCAGCGAGTTCAGGGCAGCATTGCGCAGCAAGGTGATGAGCGGAATGAAGAACTGCGGTCGAATGACATACATCTTCGGGTACCGGTGCGAGACGTCGACGATGCCGCTGTTGTACAGTTCGCTTTCGGGTTCGAGCAGACTGACGAGCACGGCGTACTCGCAGCCCTTCTCGCGCCGATCTTTGTCGAGCTCTTTCAAGAAGTCTTCGTTCTTGTGCTTCGTCGCCGTGGTGTCGGCCTCGTTCTTCATCTCGAACATGATCGAGACGATCTCGATGCCCGAGAGGTCGAGATCTTTGAAGATATAGTCGCCCTTGCTGCCGGAGCGGGCGTCGTTGTCTTTCTCGAAGTACGCGTTGGGAAACGCCGTCGCACGAATCTGGTTGAACGTCGTCTCGCAGTGCTGCTCGAGCGTCTCGCCGATCATTTTCGTCGACAACCGGGCCTTGAAATCTTTCAACCGCTCGATCTCGCCGTCGCGATCGCGCAACTGCACCGCGTGGAATTCTTTGAGCGACCGCTCGGCGAGCTCTTTCTCGAGTGCCGCTCGCTCAAGGCCGCTGCGCAATTCATCGCGCTCGCGCTCGATCACGCTGACGGCCTCGGTGATCTCGAGCTTACGGGCCAACTCGATCGAGTCGAGTTTCGCCCGCAACTGCTGCACCTCGGCCTGCTGTGCAGCTGCCTGTTCATGCAGTTCGCGTGCGCGCTGCGCCTCGGCGAGCTCACCCGCGGCCTGCTGGTCTCGCTTCGCCTGCGCGAGATCGTTGACCAGCGCGTCGCGCTCTCGCTCGACCGTGCTGAGGGCTTCGGCGACCGCGAGCTTCTGCGCCGTGGCCCCGGCATCGAGCCGCGCCGTGAGCTGCTGAATCTCGGCGTCTTTCGCGGATGTGGCCCGTTGCAGCTCGCCCGCAGCGGCGGCCTCGGCCAGCTCGAGTGCTCGGGCTTGGTCGCGCTCGGCGAGTTGCAGGCGCTCGTGCAGTTGCGCGTCGAAGTCGCTGTCGCGCACCTGCTTCAGGATGTCGGCGTACCCGGCTTCGTCGACGGTGAACGCCGTATGGCAGTGGGGGCACTGGATCTCGTGCACGGTGCCTCCTTCAGAGTCGTCGGGAATGCCTACCCCCAACACTGGCACAGACCGCCGACAATGCTGCGCTCGATCAGCCGAAGACCTCGAAATCACGCAGTCGCTTGCGGTCGTCGCGTGTCGACGACGACTGCAGCTCAAGCAATTCCGCGTAGATGCCGCCCGATCGAGCGAGCTCTGCGGGGGTGCCGATCTCATCGACTCGACCATCGCGCAGCGTGACGATGCGATCGACCTCGGCGATCGTCGAGAGCCGGTGGGCGATAATCAGGCTGGTGCGCCCCCGCATCAGGTCTTCGAGGCCGGCTTGCACGAGCCGCTCCGATTTGGTGTCGAGCGCCGACGTCGCCTCGTCGAGCACGAGAATCGGCGCGTCTTTGAGCATCGCTCGGGCGACTGCGATGCGCTGGCGCTGGCCGCCCGAGAGCTTCACTCCGCGCTCGCCGATCAGCGTGTCGTAGCCGCGGGGGAATCGACGCACGAACACGTCGACCGCAGCGCGCTGCGCCGCCGCTTCGATCTGCTCGCGGGTCGCGTCGGGCTGCCCGTAGGCGATGTTCTCCGCGATGGTGCCGGAGAACAGCGCGGGATCCTGGAACACGACCCCGATGCTGCGGCGCAGGTCGTCGATGCTGTCGCCCGCACCGGCCACCTCGATGGTTCCCGAACGCACGCCGTACAGCCCCATCAACAAACTCGTCAGTGTCGTCTTCCCGCCGCCCGACTCTCCGACGAAGGCAACGCGCTCCCCCGGCGCCACGTCGAACGAGATGTCGGTCAGTACGTCGTCATCGGCGTCGTACCCGAAGTGCACGCCGCGGAACGCGACCGCCGCACCGCCCGTGCTCCCGTCCGCTGACGCATTCAGTGACGCGTCAGCCGGTGCCGCATTGACGGGCCGCGAGCCACCGCCGTCGACGACGACCGGGTCGAGATCCATGACCGCGAAGTACGACTGCGAGCCGGCAATGGCTCGCTGCGCGGTGTCGACGACCCAGCTGAGGCTCGTCACCGGCTGTCGCGCCATGGCCATCAGCTGTACCAGCATGACCATTTCGCCGATCGTGAAGTAGCCCAGCACCGTTCGCGCGAAGATAATGGCGTACAGCCCGAAGAAGATCAGATGGAGCACGCCCTGGCGCAGTGCATCCATGCGGTGCCAGTGACGTGATTGATCAGCAGTGAGCGTTTCGGTGGCGTCGAAACGCTCACGAAACGCGCGGAGCTCGCGGGTTTCGCCGACGAACGACTTCACCACGCGCATCTGGCCGACGACCTCGGCGAAACGGCCGGAGGCGACATCGACATGCTCGTTCTTCTCGCCTTCGATGCGTTGCCAGCGGCGGCTCGTGAGCGCGGTGAGCCAGAGGTAGACCGGATACGCGACGGCGAGCAACACGGCGAGGGGCCAGTAGTACCATGCGCTGATCGCGAGCACCGAGATCGTGGTGAGTAGCAGCGTCACAAAGAGGTTCGAGAACGACTTCATGAAGTTGGTGATCTCGGAGATCGAGCGGTTGAGCCGTGCCACGATCGTGCCGGTCAACTCGGTGTCGTAGTAGCGCTGCGGCAGGGCGAGTAGCTGGGCGAAATATCGGGTCGACAGAATCGTGCGCATCTTCGCGCTCATCACGTCGCCCCAGTAGCCGCCGATGTTGCCGATGACCGCTTCAATCAGGCTGACCGCGAGCAGTGCTGCGGCGAGCGCGAGCACGGTCGCGATGGCGCGCCCGGGATCGGTGGCCACGGGTGCGGCGCCATCCCCGCTCGCGGCACCGCCGAGTGCCGCGACGATGACGTCGGTCGCGCGGCCGGTGATGAACGGGACGGCCAGACCTGCGGCCGTGACGACCGCCGCGGCGATCATGATGCCGATGTAGTACGGCGTCAGGCTGCGGGTGAATTTCAGGATGCGCATCAGCGTGCCCATGGCTCGGCCTCCTCTGCGGTGTACGTCATGGCATGCAACGTACCAGCGACCTCCCCCATTCCTGCCGCTGGGTCGGCTCGGGCGAGGGGCGCGCGCGAAACATCGCCGGAGTAGGCTCGGGAGCTATGGCCGATCCTCACCTGTTCCGCTCGTTCACCATTCGTGATCTCGAGGTGCGCAATCGCCTCTGGGTTGCTCCCATGTGCCAGTACTCGGTCGACACCGAAGACGGCGTGGTCTCCGACTGGCACCTGCAGCATCTGGGAGGGCTCGCCCGCGGCGGGGCGGGTGTGGTGTTCATGGAGGCGACCGCGGTCGCTCCGGAGGGTCGCATCAGCCCGCGCTGCCCGGGCATCTGGAGCGATGAGCAGGTGGCGCCGTTGCAGCGCATCACGCGCGCCGCACACGCCCATGGCGCCGCGATCGGCATCCAGTTGGCCCACGCCGGACGCAAGGGATCGACCTACCCGTCGCTGCCGGGATTCGCCGATGGCAGCGTGCCCCTCGATGAGGGCGGCTGGCAGACCGTTGCCCCGTCGGCGGTTGCGTTCGGAGCATTCGCGGTGCCCCGAGCCTTGGAGATCGACGAGCTGGCCGCGGTCGTCGAGGCCTTCGTCACCGCGGCCGATCGTGCCGTGCGTGCCGGTTTCGACCTGGTCGAGATCCACGCCGCACACGGCTATCTGCTGCACGAGTTCCTTTCGCCGATCTCGAATCGGCGCACCGATGCCTATGGTGGGTCGCTCGCGCACCGCGCTCGACTGCTCCGCGAGACGGTGCAGGCGATCCGCGCGGCGCACCCCGGTTTGCCGATCGTCGTGCGGGTGTCGGCCTCCGAGTGGGTCGATGGCGGGTTCGACGTCGCCGAGGCCGCTCAGGTCGCCGCGTGGTTGCGGGCAGACGGGGCCGACCTCGTCGATGCGTCGAGCGGCGGCAACGTGCCCGATGCGCGCATTCCAGTGGGGCCGTCGTATCAAGTGCCGCTCGCGGCGCATCTGCGCGCGGCTGACGCACTCCCTGTGAGCGCCGTCGGACTCATCACGAGCGCCGCGCAGGCCGAGGGCATTCTGGCGTCGGGTCAGGCCGACATCATCACACTCGGCAGGCCGCTGCTCGCCGACCCGCATCTGCCGATCGCCTGGGCGCACGAACTCCGGGCTCCGGGTGCCGCTGACCTCGTCCCCCCGCAGTACGCGCGCGCACGCTTCTAGACGCCGCCGCGCAGCATCTCCGCCGACCGCTCCCACAGTTCACGTGCGATCCAGGGGTCGTGCACCTCGGGGCTCACGCGGTTCGGGATCGCCCGCGACTCGTAGTACGCACCCGGTGCGAACGTGCGTCCGGGTTCGCCCTCGGCCAGCCAGACCAGTTGATCGGCGCCGCGCTCCGGGCTGACCGTGAACAGCCGCTGCAGTGGCCCGTGATAGAGCCAGCGCATCACATGAGTGGTGTCGCTCGCGAACCCGGTACCGACGATGCCCGGGTGGAATGCTGCGGCCGAAATGCCTGCGTCGCCGAAGCGGCGCTGCAGTTCGACGGTGAAGAGAATGTTGGCGAGCTTCGCATTGCCGTAGGCCCGCTGCGGGGCGTAGTTGCGGGCGTTCTGCAGATCCTCGATATCGAAGCGGCTGAACACGCGTGCGGCGAGGCTCGCCGTCTGAATCACGGTGGCCCGCCCCGCGATGAGCGCCGGCATGAGGTCCGTCGTGAGCGCAAACGGGGCGAGGTGGTTGATCTGGAAAGTGCGCTCGAAACCGTCGACGGTCTCGGCACGCTCCCCCATGATGCCGCCGGCGTTGTTCGCGAGCACATCGATCCGGGGGTAGGCGTCAGCGAGCGCTGCGGCGAGCGCGCGCACCTGCGCGAGATCGGCGAAGTCGGCCGTGAACCAGTGCGCGCCGATCGAGTCGGCGATCGCCGCGGTCTTCTCGGCCGACCTCCCGACGAGCACCACGGTGTGCCCATCACGGTGCAACCGGCGGGCCGCTGCGGCCCCGATGCCGTCGCTTGCTCCGGTGATGACGATCGTCTTGCCCATGCGCACCCCGTCTCTCGCGAGCGGCTGGGTTCGGCCGCCCCGAAACATGCTATCGGGGCGGCCAGATGACCAATCAGTGCCTGAACGACTAGAGCAGATTTGGCTCCCCCGGGTCGGCGATCTCAGCGGGGAACCCGTACTTCTCTGCGAGCTTCGCGATCACACCCTCCTCGCGCAGCTGCTCGATATCTGCATCGATCGCCTTGCCCAATGCGTCAGCATTCAGATTCACCGGGAAGTTCGTCTGACCCACATTGACCGTGGCTGAAAGCCGCTCATCGGGTTCGATCGGTTCGACCGTCGCTCCGTCCACGGGATACAGTTCGAGCAGGGTCACCGCAGCGCCGAGACCGAGCACCGCTCCCTGAATGCGACCTGCTTGGAAGTCTGCGAATTCCGCGTCGTTGGTGGAGTAGAGCTTGAGTTTGCCGCCGAGCAGCCCCTGAAGTTCCTCAATGCCGACCAAGGCCTGACCGGCGCCGACGGCGTCGAGTTCGGCCAGTTCGTCGACGGTCTTCGCGCCCGAAGTCGAGACGAGTGACAGCGGCGACGTGACGACTGGCGCGCTGAGCCGTACGACCTCGGCACGTTCCGCGGTGCGATACCAGCTGCCGACCGTCGTGTCGGCTCTGCCGGTCTGCACCGAGGTGATCATCGCTGAAGAGTCTCCCGGCACGAGTTTCAGGTCGAGGCACTCCATTTCGGCGATCTGCGCGATGATCTCTCCTTCGATGCCGACGAATTCTCCCTCCTCGATATATCCGAACGGTGGGTAGTCGTAGTGGGCGACGGTAAGCACCCCGGGGGTGATCGTCTCGACGTCCGGGTGCGCCGGGACGCAGTCTTCGCTCACAGCGGACGACGCGGATTCGGTTGCGCTACACCCGGCGAGCATCAGTGCTGCGAGGGCGCTGAGCGCGGCGATGCTGGTCAGTCGATTCTTCATTGGTGCCTCCTGGCTGGGGTGATGGTGGGAACTGCGGTGATTGCGGGCAGGCGCGTTGCGGTGCGCGGCGCAGGGGAGCTCTGCGGATCGAGCTGGTGCGTTTCGAGAGGTTGTTGAGACGCCAGTGGCACCTGCTTCTCCGTAGTGTCGCGGCGCCCCCGACGCAGACGGCGACGAGGCCCGGCTGATCCTCCACTCACTCGCTGTTCGATCCGACCAGCGAGTATCGCTCCCGGAATTGCAATGAACGCATAGACGAACGCCGCCGCGATATACACCGACATGTATCGCCAGCTGATCGCACCACTGAGATACGCGGCGTGCATGATCTCGGCGACCGTGATGACGCTCGCGAGCGAGGTGATATGGAACATGGTGATGGTGAGGTTCACCAGTGGAGGAATCGAGATTCGGGCGGCCTGCGGCAGGATGACGAAGCGGAACCGGTCACTTCTCGACAGCCCGAGGGCCTCCGCCGCATCGGTCTGCCCAGGCGGGAGTGCTGCGATGCTCGCACGGATCATCTCTGCCGAATACGCCGCAGCTGTGACCGTGAGCGCGATGATCGCCGACGGCAGCGCATCGAGCAGCACACCGAGTTGCGGCAATCCGCGGTACACGAGATAGAGCAGTACCAGAGCTGGAATTCCGCGTCCGACCTCGACGACGACGATCGTTGCCCAGCGCACCGCGCGATTGCGCGACTCCGAGAGGATGGCGAGGAAGAACCCGAGCGGATAGCCGATGAAGCAGGAGACCACGGTGAGCAGGATCGCCACCCCGAGCCCGGGGAGCAGATTCGGGATGTGTGTCGGCCAATCCCAGAGCCATGAGGTGTCATTCATAGGACCGCGTACCTCCGGGTCAGTCGGGCGTGCACGACCCGCGAGACGCCGCCGAGCGGCACGCTCAGTGCGAGGTAGAGCAGGCCAGCAAATGCGAAGAAGGTGAGACCGTCTCCGAAGTACTGCACCTGCAGTCCGGCGACGAAGGTGATTTCGGCGACGCCGATCGTGGATGCCAGTGCGGATTCTTTGACAAGCCCGACAAGGTAGGTCGCTACCGTCGGAGACACGGCCCGGAAGAGCTGCGGGAACAAGACGTCACGGGCAGTGCTCCACCGCCCCAAGCCGAGAGCGGCGCTCGCCTCCCACTGGCCGGCACGAATGGCGTTGAGTCCACCCCGATAGATCTCGGCCATACTCGCGACCGCGATGACGCTCAGCGTAATCAGCGCCGAAGCGACAGCGCTCAGAGTAATGCCGAGTTGGGTGATACCGAAGAAGGCGATGAAGAGCCACACGAGCGTCGGCACTCCGCGCACCACGTGCACGAACGCCCAATAACAGGCCCGCACCGGGGCGAACCGGCTCCGCGAGAGCAGCATCACCGGGGCACCGAGCACGATCCCGACGATCCCTGAGACCGCAGTGAGCAGAATGGTCATGCCCGCCGCAAGGACGATGGCCCCAAGCGCATTTCCCATGTCAGCGCCCCAGCACGGCAGAGAGAAACCGTCCCACGCGCTCGCTGCGCGGTTCGGTCATGATTTGCTCGGGCTGCCCCTGTTCGACGATCGCGCCGTCGACCATGACGATCACGCGATTCGAAACGTGGCGTGCGAATTCCATTTCGTGTGTCGCGATGAGCATGGTCATGCCCGAGTCTGCGAGCTCGCGCATCACGCTGAGAATCTCCGCACCGACTTCCGGGTCGAGACCCGAAGTGGGCTCGTCGAAGAGCATGAGGTCGGGGTCCATCGCGAGCGCTCGCGCGATCGCGATCCGCTGCTGCTGACCGCCGGAGCATTGACTGGGAAACGCATCGGCTTTCGCGGAGAGCCCCACTCTCTCGAGCAGTGCGTGTGCTCGGTCGCGCGCGGCTTCGCGCCCGCGGCCGAGCACACGCTGTTGGGCGAGTTCGATATTCTGCGCTGCTGTGAGATGCGGAAACAGATTGAACGACTGGAAGACCATGCCGGCCTGACGCCGAAGTCGAGCGACTTGCGCACGCGCCGGCGGTCGCTCATCCGTGAATTCGATATGTTCGTCGCCCACGGTCAGTGCGCCAGCGTCAGGCATTTCCAGGAGGTTGAGGCATCGCAGAAACGTACTCTTACCGGCTCCCGAAGGGCCAATGACCGAAATCACCTCCCCTCGACCGACGGCCAGCGACACGTCGTCGATAGCCCGATGGTCTCCAAAACGCTTGACGATGTGCTCGGCGTTGACGAATGGGCGAAGCGTTGAACCGGTATACGTCGTCGTTGACGTATCGATGAGTGCCATGTGGGGCTCCTTCTGCTCAGATCTCGCGGAATACGGTGTCGTAAAAATGCAGCCAGTTCTCGCCCATGATCTTCGCGACCTCGTCATCGGAGAACCCGCGCGCTCGAAGGCATTGTTCGGCGTTCGGAAATTGGGCCGGCGTACTGAACCAGTCGAGCGGAGGCGTAGGCCCGGGCTTCGCAGGCCCCGATGCGCCGTACTGGGTTTCGCGCGCCCACCGCCCCTGACGCATCCATTCGACGTAGGCGAATCCGCCGTTCTGATCGAGGTCGGTGCCGATGCCCACCCGATCGATTCCGACTCGGTCGACGGTCCAGGCCACGAGTTCCGACCATCGCTCGGGCGTCGTATACGCGCCGACCAAGTTGCGGTAGACAGAAACACCGATGACGCCATCGCGCTCGCGCAATGCATCGAGTACGCGATCGGATTTGTTCCGCGCGTGCGGTGCAAGCGTGGCCGGGTTCGCGTGGGTGATCGCCACCGGTTCCGCGGATGCTTCGATCGCGTCCAGGGTCGTCTGCTCCCCCACGTGCGAGAGATCGACCGCCATTCCACAGCGGTTCATCTCTTGCACCACGTACGCGCCATAGCGCGAGAGTCCGCTGTCATGAGGCTCATAACAGCTGCCGCCCAGGTCGTTCTGAATGTTATAGGTGAGCTGTCCGACCCGCGTTCCCATTCGTGCGAAGAGCTCGACGTAGCCGAGCCGTCCCTGCAGGAACGAAACGTTCTGGAATCCGAGAATGATCGCTGTGCGTCCCGACTCCGCGATGCGCCGAATGTCGCCGGAACGATAGGCGATCTCCACGAGGTCGGCGTTGTCCTCAGCCATGTACCGCCATTTGACGAGCTGGTCCATGGATTCGGTTGCGTCCTCCCAGAACCCGACGGTGACGGTCATGGCGCCGAGGCCGCCCGCGGCAATTTCTTCGAGTGCGGGGCGGTTGTGTGGGCGCTCGGTTTCGAGAGGCGAGCAGAGCAGGCTGTCGACGTAAATCATTGTTCTCCTTTTAGATGGCAGCCGGTTGTTCGGTGCTGGGCAGTTCAGATGCGACCGGTGCCGGCACTCCGGCACCGCTGATCGGAATGAACAGGTCGGTATCACGGTTCGGGTCAACCGAAGCGGCGACTTCGGCCGGGTCGAACAGTCGAGTGAGGCGCTGCCCCGGCACATATGCGTCCTTGACCGTGCCGGTGTGCTGACGCGAGAGCGCCGTGTCGGGATAGAGGCCGGCGTTCGCCGGATAGTAGATGTTCCACCACTGCTGGGCGGGCACCTCGATGCCGTCGCGAAGCAACGCTGCGAGGGCTGCGGTGTACCGCGCATGTGCAGCAGCCGGATCGGCGGCCGCACGGGCGCGAAAGCGGCCGGCATCGAGGTCAACTGCACGCCATTCCACACCGACCCGCGCAAGAGCGAGTTCCAGCCCGGCTTCAGCATGATCCAACTCGATGTCGATGAGCTCAACCTCGATCTCCGACTCGCTCGAGCGTGCGCCGATGAGATGAACGAGTACGTGCCCGTAGGCGTGGAGGCTGCCTCCGTGTGCGGAGATCCGGATCGCACCAGGAACCTCTTCCACGGACGGCGGCCGCCACGCAGGTGCGTTCCCATCTGCGTCGAGCATGCGGTCGAGCACCTCGGCGAATCCCGCAACCGACCGCGAATCGGCGAGCAGCGTTGCGATGAAGAATTCACGCGCACCGTGCCACGAACCCTCCGGCACGCGCAGCGCCTGCATCGCGCGACCTGCTGCGAGACGAAGTTCGCGGAATTTCATCAGGACTCGCGCATCGGGGGAATGCTCGGGCGCGACGATCGAGCTGACTTTTGGTGCGAGCACTGGCGCGACCGCGTTCCCCGGCTGTGAAATGTGAGCCGGCGTTGCCTCACGGTGCCTCCACCACCAGCTCTCGGCGTCGGCACCCGCCAACTCATCGCGGAACGGTGCTCCGTCGTAAATCAAACCCAGCACCGAACGATTGAGAAAATCCTCTGTCCGGTCGAGCCCGTGCACGCAAGCGTTCATGAGCCGCACCAGCCAAACGGGTACGAAATCGATGTCGTGCGGATCTGCGTGCGGCACTGCATAGGGCAATGCGCGAAGAGCTACTGCGGAGCGTGCCACATGCTCGAGCTCAGGCCGCGCGGCGAGCACTTCCCCAATCGGGGTCGTATCGGCGACACCGGCGAGTGCCGTGAGGAGCTCACGCGCACGAGAGGGGTAATTCGGGATCACCTCGTGGGCTCCCGGCACCTCTTCGGCGGGCCCGGAACGCGGCTCCTCCGCTGCACGCGACTGATACCAGACGCGGTCACGGTGCTCGGGATCATTCAGTGGGAGCGAGAGAGCCCACCCGAAGGTCTGTTGCAGGGCTTTGCGCACATCGAGCGCGGGCAGCCTCGGGTCGAGCTCCTGGGTCTCGTCGAATGCCAGACGCTCCTGCACGAGCGCATCCGCATAGTCTGGCGCGAGTTCGATGAGCAGCGTATGCAGCGTGTTGAGCGCTTCCAAGGAAACTCTCCCGTTGACGTAGCGATGCACTGCCGCGAGCAGTGTCTCGCTCGAGTCGCGTACGAGCTCGCCTCGACGAGCTGCGCGCAGCACCGCTCGAATACGTCGCAGATCGGTGGCGAGCTGCTTCCCCCCGGTGAACACCCGATACCGAGTGTCTTCCAATGCCCGGTACTGAATCGCACGATCGAGCAGTCTTTCAAGATGTGCGAGGCGGTCGTCGCCGCAGGCGATCGGCTGCTCGAGTACGTGGCGCACTGCGTCGATCGTGAGCGACACATACGCGTGAACGAGTGCCGGCCGATTGTAGACGAACATCACCAGGCCGAGCGCAGAGCCGTTGCCGACGCCGATATGCCGACGGACTTCCGGAGCGAGCGTGACGGCAGCCTCCGGCGCATCGAGCCGTGCGAGTTCTTGGACGACATCGACCGAGAGTTCGCGCATGAGATAGGCCGAGAGCATCTGTGCGTGGTACGAGATCGCCAGTGGGTGTCCATCGGCGATCGCTGGGAAGGAGATACTGCCGAACGTGCCGTTTCCGTCGAGCCCCGTATTGCGCATCAGATAGCCCACCCGTTTGACTTCTGCGGCGTTCGGCTGCTGACCGGCCGCGAGAGAATCGCGCACGTGCCGGAACAGCCGCAGGCTCTGGTTTGAACGCATCCAGATCAACGTTCCCTGGGGCGCACGGCCCTCATAGAGTTTGGGCAGCTCGCGCGCCGACGTCGCGATCTGCGCTTCGGTCGCGACTCCGTCGATGAGCGTGCCGAGCATGTCCCAGGACGAGCCGATGATGCGACCGGTGCGATTGACCCCGCGCGGTTCGCGCAACCACGCAGCGAACGTCAAGGCGCCATGCGGCGTCTCGATCGTGTATCGCGCCGTCCCGTTGCCGCGCGCATCGAGTTCGAGCTCCTGCCGCTCGATGCGCCAACCCTCGCGCAGCATCTTCGCGAGGAAGCTCCGCGAGGCGCTCAGTCGGGTCGGCTGGATCGCTCCAAGATTTCTCGGATCCATCACCCGTTCCGGCGAGAATGCCTCGTCGAGGTAGGGATTGCCCATCGTGTCTGCTCCAATCATCATCGACTTCGCATCGGCCTGAATTAAACAATCTTTAATCCTCATTCAGGTATGCTGAAAATACTAAGGAGACAGTTTCGGCGCGTCAAGTGGGTGCCGCGTCATTTTTCGGAGACAGTAGACAGATCGGGCGGAGGCGTCGTGTCGCACCACCAGAGCGATTCGGGAGTTCATGCCGGAAGGAGCGCCGCGTGTGCACGCGCGCAGATCGGAGACATCGGTGACGAAGACCACGACCCTGCAGTCGGTCGAGAAGACGATCCGTGTGCTCGAGGTGTTCCCACAGTTCGACCGACCGCTCGTCACGCTCTCAGAGGTTGCCGAGGCGCTGGGCTGGAGTCGACCGGCAACGCACCAATACCTCACGACGCTCGTGCACTGCGGCTGGCTGCAGCAAGACACGAAACGCCAATATCGTCTCTCGGTGCGCGCCGCGACCTTCGGGAGGTTCGCGACGGCGCACGCCGGCGTACCCGAGGCCGTCACCCGGCGCATGCATGCGCTCATGCAGCGACTCGAGGAGCCGATCTCGTTCGCTGTGCGCAACGGAGGTTCCGCATTGATCGTCGAACGGGTCGAGCCGCAGCGCTCACTCGCCGTGCGGCGCGAGGCCGAACGTCAGTTGCCACTGGGATCGACGTCGGGCCACGTGCTGCTCGCGTTCGACCCACATGCCACCGCGGAGGAGCAGGCCCCACACATAGACGCCATCCAAGAGATTCGGGAGCGCGGGTATTCAGTGCACCGTGCGGTATGGATGGGCGACGCGATCGAAGTAGTCGCCGTTCCGATTCTGCAGGGCGAGGAATGCCTCGGTGCGCTGAGCGTCATCGCACCAGAGGGACGCATGAATCTTGATGACGCAATCACCGAGATGGTCGACTCCCGCCGGGCTATCGAGGCAGATCTCGCCGCTCAACATCCCCACTGAGCTCGACCGGCGCTTGCCGCCCGTGAGCCGCACGCGTACGGTATCAGCAGCGACGCCGCACCGGGCGTTGCCTGCGCCGGAGGTGCGTGATGGTCGATGTCGTGCTGTTCCACCATATTCAGGGACTGACTGCGGGCGTGCGCGATCTGGCCGAGCGCATCGGCGGGGCTCGGCATCGGGTGCACACGCCAGATCTCTACGCCGGGCGCACCTTCGACTCGATTGACGAGGGATTCGCCTTCGCGCAGACGCTGGACCCCGGCGAGTTGCAGCACACGATCGGCGACGCGCTCGCTCCCCTACCCGATCGCCTGGTCTACGCCGGGATCTCGTGGGGCGTGACGCATGCGCAGCGCCTCGCGCAGACGCGCGCGAATGCCGTGGGCGCCGTGCTGCTCGAGGCGTGCCTGCCGGTCACCGGGGAGTGGGCCATCGGCGCCTGGCCGGCCGGTCTGCCTGCGCAGATTCACGGCCACGATGGCGATGAGTTCTTCGCGTTCGAAGGCGATATCGAATCGGCGCGCCAACTCGTCGTGCAATCGGGCGGCGCAGCGCAGCTCTACAGCTATTCCGGCGACAGTCACCTCTTCTGCGATCGCTCACTCTCGGGCTTCGACGCGGAGGCCACCGATCTGCTCGTGACGCGCGTGCGCGCCTGGCTCGATCAGGTGTGAGCGGTGCCGGATCGCGCGTTGGCCCTCGCCCGCGCGATGTCGGCGGTGCGGCCTACACTGAGCGCATGCCTCACAATCTCACACCGCGCGACCAATTGCGTCTCCGCATGCGGGCGCAGGGCTTAGCGCTGCACGGCCAGGGTTCGACCGCCGCGGTGCACAGCTCGGCACCGGGTACAGCGGCTGCCGCGAGCACCGGCGCCGAGCGCATCGCCGATGTCGCCCGCCGCATGCTGGCGGCGCAGGGGCAAGACTGGCGTTCGGCTCGCTGGGCGCTGGGAGTTCGGGCCCCCGAAACGACCGTCGCCGACGTCGAGGCGGCCTTCGCCGAGCACCGCATCGTGCGCTCATGGCCGATGCGCGGCACGGTGCACCTCGTCGCCGCCGAAGACATCGGCTGGATGCAGCGCGCGACGAATCACCGGGTACTCGCAGGCGCCCCCAAACGACGCGAGATGCTCGGCATGAGTGACGCCGTGCTGGAGCGCATGGTCGAGACGTCGCTCGCCGCGATCGACAACGCACGGCGCGACGCAGCCAGCCCCGGGCTGGATCGCGAAGCACTGGCCGAGGCTTGGACTGCTGCAGGCATCGACTGGCAGAGTTCGTGGAGATATCACGTCATCTGGTGGATCTGCCAGAACGGGTGGGCCACGTTCGGGCCGGTCGGCGCGACGGGGGAACCGCTGCTCGTGCGCTCGAGCGACTGGATCACGACCCCCCGCGAGCTCGCGGGCGACGAGGCACTCGCAGAGCTCGCGACGCGATACGCCGCAGCGCGCGGCCCGGTGCGCGACAAAGACTTTGCATGGTGGACGGGCTTGACGGTGACCGAGGCCCGCACCGGCATCGCGGCCGCCGCAGAATCGGGCGCCCTGGTCGAAGCGCGTGCACTGGACGACGCGGGCGACCCCGTGCGCGGCGTCGCCGGCAAGCTGTGGGTCGATCCCGCACTCCTCGATTCGACGTCAGCTTCCGACGCCGATGCCGACGTCAACACCGACGCCGATCTTGCCGAGTGGCAGCTACTCGCGGCATTCGATGAGCACCTGCTCGGCTATCAGAACCGTGACGCACAACTCGACCCGGAGCACTTCGAGCGCATCGTGCCCGGCCGCAACGGCATGTTCCTCGCGACCGTCGTCAACCGGGGGCGCGTCGTCGGCACGTGGAAGCGCGTGCGCACGAAGACGGGCGGAATTGAGGTGACTCCCTTCCCCGGAGCACGCATCGACACCGCGGCGCTCGATGTCGCGAACCAGAGCTGGTCCGAATTCCACGGGGTTTCCGCGGGTGGCGTAATCGTGCACTGAGGCATACCCCAGACCCGTATTCACTGAGGCAACCCCGGTACCATTGGGACATGGAACTCGGCCTGATCGCAGTCGCCGCCGTCGTCGTACTCGTCGGCACCTCGATCCTGGGCGGGCGCATCGGCGTCGCGGCTCCGCTCATCCTCGTCGTCGTCGGCATCGGCGCTGGGTATCTGCCGTTCGTGCCCCGCGTCGAAATCGACCCCGAGATCATTCTGCTCGGGGTGCTCCCGCCGCTGCTCTACTCGGCCGCCGTCAACGTGCCGCTGGTCGACTTCCGCCGCAATTTCAGACCGGTGGTCGGTCTGTCGGTGCTGCTCGTCATCATCTCGGCTGTGATCGTCGGCTTCGTGATCCACCTGCTCGTTCCACCGATTCCGCTGGCGGTCGGCATCGCCCTCGGCGCGGTGATCAGCCCGACCGACGCGGTCGCCGCCACCTCGATCGGCAAGCGGCTCGGCATGCCCGATCGACTCGTCTCGATCCTTGAGGGCGAAAGCCTCGTCAACGACGCGACTTCCCTGGTTCTATTGAAAACTGCACTCGCCGCCATCGCCGGTAGCTTCGTCTTCTGGGACGCCGCCGGCTCGTTCGGCTACTCCGTGATCGCGGCGATTGCGATCGGCATCGTGATGGGCGTCATCACGGTCTGGGTGCGCTCGAAACTGCACAACCCGGTCTACGACACCATCATCTCCTTCGTCGTTCCCTTCGTCGCATTCATGCCCGCGGAAGAGATCGGCGCCTCGGGCGTGCTCGCCGTCGTCGTCACCGGCCTCTACACCGGCCACCACGCGGCGAAGCGCTTCAGCCCGCAAGCCCGCATGAATGAGCGCCTCAATTGGCGCACCGTGCAGTTCGCACTCGAGAACGGCGTCTTCCTGGTCATGGGGCTGCAGCTGCACACCCTGCTCGACGAGGTCGACGACACCGAGCTGCAACTCGCGCACGTCGCCCTCATCGCGGTCGGGCTCGTCGTCATTCTCATCCTGCTGCGCGGCGCGTTCATGGTGCCCATGATCTGGACGATGCGCGGGGACGAGGGGCGCATTCAGCAGCGCAGCGACGGATTCACGCGCATTCTGTCGCGCGCGCGGCGAGCCGACACCGACTCCCGCAAGCTGCGCAAGCTCGAGATTCTGGAGCAGCGATCGCGCGCCGACCTCGCCCACGAGCAGGAGCAGCAGCTGGGTTGGCGAGACGGTGTGCTGCTGTCGTGGAGCGGAATGCGCGGCGTGGTGACGCTCGCAGCCGCGCAATCCATCTCGACCGATGTGCCGTACCGCCCCCAGTTGATCCTCATCGCGTTTCTCGTCGCCGTGCTGACGCTGTTGCTCCACGGGCTCACGCTGCCGCTCTTCATTCGCAAGCTCTGGCCCGAGGGCGCGAACACGGGCTCGAACAGCGGCGAATTGCAGTCACTCAGCCGAGACCTCTTCGATGCGGCGAACACGGCGCTCGAAGACGAACTCGAAATCGACAAAGACAACGACGAAGGTCACGTGCTGCCCACGGATGACGTCCTCAAACGCGTGCGGCTGAACGCGAAGAGCGCACTCGCCCCGATCTCGTTCCTGAACGCGCCGGTGACCGGGCCGATTCCGCACCAGTCCCAGGAAACGCAGGCGGCATGCTTCCGCAGACTGACTCGGGTCGCCCTCGATGCGCAGCGTGAGGCCCTGCTCGAAGAACGCGCAATCGGCCGCTACAGCTCGCACACCCTGCGCGCCGCAGAGCTCGCACTCGATGCGCACGAAGCACGCATCAACCCCAACGCTTTCTAGACGAACTCGACCCCGGCTTCGGCGAGCTCGCGGAGCGCGGCAGCCGACGATTCGCGTGCCACACCCGCGATCAGGTCGGTGAGCACCCGCACCTCGAAGCCCGCCGCGACCGCGTCCAATGCCGACGCCTGCACGCAGTAATCGGTGGCGATGCCTGCGATATCGATTGTCTCGATGCCGTCGGCTCGCAACACCTCTGCGAGGCCGCGTCCGTCGGTCGTGCGACCCTCAAACGCTGAATACGCCGGCTCGCCCATGCCCTTGCGCACGTGCACGTCAATGCGATCCAGCGGCATCGCGGGATGGAAATCGGCGCCGTCACTCTCCTGCACGCAGTGCACCGGCCAGGTCGTGATGAAGTCGGGATCGACGCCCGGCGCCGCGAAGTGACCGCCGTTCGAGCCGTCGGCCTCGTGCCAATCTCGGGAGGCGACGACGAGCGCATACGACGACGTCTCGAGCCGTGCGGCAATTCCGATCGCGACGGCCGATCCGCCGATCACCCCGAGCGCACCGCCCTCGGTGAAGTCGTTTTGCACGTCGACGGCGAGCAGCGCCCGGGTCACGATGCCTCCATGCGGATCGGATTCTGATGGTGACTGAAGACGATGCTCGTGCGCGTCGACGACACCGCGGGATGCGCCGAGAGGTGCTCGACAACGAAATCGCGCACGTGATCGGAATCTCGCACGGCGAGATGAATGATGAAGTCCTCGACACCGCCGAGGAAGAAGAGTTGCATCACTTCGGGGAGGCCTCGCAACTCGTCGCTGAGTTCGGTGATGCGCTGACGCGCCCCCGAGCGAACGGTCACGCTCACGAGCACCTCGAGATCGAGCCCGATCGCGCGCGGATTCACCGACGCTGTGAACCCCGTGATGATCTTGCGCGACACCAGGCTGCGGACGCGGGCGATACAGGTCGAGGCGGCGACCCCCACGCGCTCGGCGAGCTCCGCGTTCGTCATGCGCCCGTTCGCCTGCAGCTCGTCGACGATCTTGCGATCCACATCGTCAAGCTCGATCACACCGCGCAGATTCTTCGAGGTTTCGGCCACTGCAACCCGTCTTTCGCTTATATCTCGATCACATCAGCAAAAATTGCCGAAGAGAATTCAGGCCAAGTGTACAACGGGCGAACATACTGCACAATGAGAGGGTTCGACCGCAATGGATCGCGCCGTACCCGGCTCATCCGCGGTCTGGCACCGCATCACTCACCGCAGATTCCATTGGAGCATCTCATGCGCGTCGGCATCCCCACCGAAATCAAGAACAACGAGAACCGCGTCGCCATCACGCAGGCCGGCGTCGTCGAGCTCACCCGTCGTGGTCACGAAGTCTTCGTGCAGGCCGGCGCTGGCGTCGGTTCGGCAATCACCGACGCCGAGTACGCTGCAGCCGGTGCGCAGATCATCGAGGGCGCTGACGACGTGTGGGCTCAGGCCGACATGATCCTCAAGGTCAAGGAGCCCATCGCGGCCGAGTTCGACAAGCTGCGCAAGGGCCAGGTGCTCTTCACCTACCTGCACCTCGCCGCCGACAAGACTCTCACTGAGAAGGTGCTCGAGTCGGGCACCACCGCCATCGCGTACGAGACGGTGCAGGCCGGCCGCGCACTGCCGCTGCTCGCCCCGATGTCTGAGGTCGCCGGTCGCCTCTCCGCTCAGGTCGGCGCGTACTCGCTGATGAAGGCCAACGGCGGCCGCGGCGTGCTGCTCGGCGGCGTCACCGCGACCCGTCGCGGCAAGGTCGTCGTCATCGGCGGCGGCGCTGCCGGTGAGCAGGCCGCGCGCATCGCGTACGGCATGGGCGCCGAGGTCACCGTCATCGACATCGCAATCCCCCGCCTCAAGCAGCTTGAAGACGAGTTCAACGGTCGCATTCAGACCCGCACCTCGAACGCGCACAACATCACCGAGGCACTCAAGGACGCGGATCTCGTCATCGGCTCCGTGCTGATCCCGGGCGAGAAGGCGCCGAAGCTCGTCACCGACGAGATGGTCGCGCAGATGAAGCCGGGTTCGGTACTCGTCGACATCGCGATCGACCAGGGCGGCTGCTTCGAGAACTCGCGCCCCACCACGCACGACGACCCCACCTTCCAGGTGCACAACTCGATCTACTACTGCGTGGCGAACATGCCGGGCGCGGTCCCCGAGACCTCGACGGCTGCCCTCACCAACGCCACCCTCCCCTACGTCGTCGCACTCGCCGACAAGGGCTGGGTCGCCGCACTGAACGCTGACGAGTCGCTCGCCAAGGGCCTGAACGCCCACGAGGGCGTGCTGACGTTCAAGGGTGTCTCCGACGCGTTCCCCGAGCTCGCCTACTCGAGCGTCGACGAGGTCCTCGCAGCCAACGCCTAAGGCGTACGCTGGATCCCATGGATCTGAAGTTCTCATTCGGAGGGGCGTCGCCCGATCATCACCACGGTGATGACGGCGGCGCCCCTTCGGGCATTCCCCTCCCGTTCACCACGGTGGCCCCCGGTTCGACCAGCACCGTACTCGACGCCTCGGTTCGCCGCGACGGCGCTCTGGTCATCGGCGAGATCATCACCGGCGACGGCGTGACCTACGCTCGGGCCGAAGTCGAAACCGCGGCAGATGCCGATGGGGCGATGATCGGCAAGGCGGTGCGGTCGGCACTGGCCCGCGCCGTGGCGACGCTCGAAGGCCCGCTCGCCGAGTCGGTGACCGCCGTCGTCATCGACCTCGGGCCGACGGGAGCCGATGCGCTCGCGTCACTCGGCATCGACACGGAGCAGCCGGTGGTCACCGATCAGTTGCAGAGCCGGATCGGCATCGCGACCGGAACGCCGATTCGCCTGGCGGCGTAACCCGCGTCTCGATCCCCGCGCCCCACGGCCGATGTCAGCCGCGCTGGAAGCGGAGGATGCGCTCGAGCGCTTCCGCGACGGCTGATTCTCCGGCCGCATAGGAGAGCCGGATCGATCGCGACCCCCCGATCGGGTCGAAATCGACGCCGGGAACGACCGCAACGTCAGCACCGCTCAGCAGTTCACGGGAGTAAGTCACCGAATCCGTGAATCGATCGAGCTGCGGCCCGAGCTCGGAGTAGTAGTAGAACGCACCGTCTGATGGCGCGGCAACGCCCCAGTCGAGGCTCGACGCGGCGTCGAGAATCAGTTGGCGCGCCCGACCGAACCCGGCGACGATCGCGTCGCGCTCCGCGTAGCTTTCGGGCGTGAACGCGGTGAGGGCGAGCTCCTGAGCAGGAGCGGGGGGCGACAGCGCGAAGTTCGATGCGAGCGCTTCGAACGGCGCGATCAGCGCATCGGGCAGCAACGCCCAGCCGAGTCGCCACCCGGTCATGCCCCAGTACTTCGAGAACGAGTTGATGACGATCGCTTCCGCGTCGAGTTGACGGGCGGTCACGCCGCGCGCATCCGCGCTTCCGGGGTCGGCGAACGTGATGCCGTGATAGATCTCGTCGCTGACGAGTCTGACGCCGCGCAGCGAGCACCAGGCCACAAGTGCGGTCAGCGCCTGGCGATCGAGCATGGTGCCGGTCGGGTTGGCGGGAGACGCCAGAATCAGCCCGGCGAGGTCGCCGTGCTCCGCGACCGCCCGGTCGAGGAGTGCGGGGGTCGGTTGGTACCGCGCCTCCGGGCCCGCCGGAATCTCGACGACCTCGACCCCCAAGGCCGTCAGAATGTTGCGGTAGGCCGGGTACCCCGGGCTCGCGAGCGCCACCCGGTCCCCCGGGTCGAAAGCCGCGAGGAATGCGAGTTGGAAGGCTCCCGAAGACCCGGTCGTGATCGCGACCGATGCCGGGTCGACGTCGACTCCGTACCACTCCCGGTAGTGCCCGGCCACGGCTTCGCGCAGCGGCGCCGTACCTAGAGGGCCGGTATATCCCGCCGGGCGCAGCGTGCCGGGAACCGGTCGTGCACTGGGCTCACCCGCGCACAGCGACACGACGTCGCGCCCCGCGGCGCGGCGCTGGGCGATCTGCTCAGTGATGCGCATGACTTCGAACGCGGGAATGGCAGACCGGCGAGACACGCTCGGGGGTACCGCGACCCGGCGCAGGCCGCCTGTGGCGGGTCCGTCGGCGTCGGCGGATACCCGACCGTCCGCGGGACCTGCGCCGCCGGGAGGCAACGGGGGCAGTCCGCGTGACGGCGGTGTCTTGATGGGACCTCCGGGATTCACCATGACTCCACGTTAGCGGCGTGCGCGCGTTCCACAAGCCGGAGGTACCCCGAGAGAGCGGTCACGCCTTCGGCGCTCGTCGGCAGCCCGTCGCCGAGGCGATCAGATGACACGAGATGGGCGGACCATTGCGCGCGGCTGATCGCCACGTTGAGTCGATTGCGCATGAGGAGGAACTCCAGACCGCGCGGCACATCGGCGGCACTCGACGCCGCGAGCGTGACAATCGCGATCACGGCCTCCTGCCCTTGGAACTTGTCGACCGTACCGACGCGCACCTCGCCCAGGCCGTGGGCGCGCAACGCATTGCTGACGCATTCGACCTGCGCGTTGTAGGCGGCGACCACGATGAGATCCGCAGCGGTCAGCGGCCGTTCCGGCCCCCCGGCTTCGCGCAGCCGGCCCGCCAACGCCGCTCGCACGGTCGCGACAACGGTCTCGGCTTCTTCCGGTGATGAGGTCGCGTTGCCGAAGTGCCGCACCGGGTGCCAGTGCAGCCCGGCGGGGCCGACGCCCGTCACTTCGCGCTGCGATGCGCTGGGATGCGCGCGGAGTCGCCCCTCGTACGCGAGTTCGGACACCACGTCAGCGAGTTCGGGCCGCATGCGCCGCGTCTCAGCCAGGAAGTACCCCAACTGCTCGGGGAGCGTCTCGTGGTCGCCGACGAGCCAGCCGAGTGCCGAGGTGTCGACGGGCTCGGGGTGGGAGCCCTGCGAGACCTGCGGCAACTGCTGCGGGTCGCCGAGCAGGAGGAGTCGCCTCGCGGCGACGGATGCCGCGATCGTCGGCGCCAGGGAGAACTGGCCGGCTTCATCGACGACGAGCAGGTCGAGCTGCTGCCGGCCCACGCGGTCTGCGTTGCTGAAGTCCCATGCGGTGCCGCCGATGACCGCTCCGCGACCTGCCCGCTGGTGCCCGGCGAGAAACGCGGCCTGCCCCCCGCTTCGCAGCGCGGTGAAAGGAAGGGCGGCGATGTCTGCGGCAGATGCGCCGCGCTGCGTCGCCTTGCCGACGAGCCCGGCAGGCAACCCCGCCGACACCACACCGCTCAACACGTTTTCGACGACCCGATGAGATTGGGCGACGACCCCGATCAACCAGCCGTGATGCTCGACGAGGTGCGCGATGACCCGCGCGGCAAGATACGTCTTGCCCGTGCCGGGCGGCCCCTGCACGGCGAGCGCCGAGCGGTCGAGCGCGCGCACGGAGGCGATGACGGCCCCGATGCGGCCCGCTTCGGCGTCACCGCCTGCGAGCGCGATCGCCTCAGCTGAACGTTCGGAGACGAGTTCGTCGCCTCCACGCAGACGCGGCGGCTGGCGACGCAGGAGATCGACTACGGGGTCGGCGGGGAAGGCTCCGGCGTCGAGCGAACGCGCCAGGCCCGCACCCCACTCCTCGATCGCGCCCTTCTGCGCACCCGCTCGAGGCGGGGGGCCCGGGGTGAGCGCCACGGGCAGGTCAGAAAAGGGCTCGACGCCCGCGGGCACCGTTTCTCGGATCACCGCACCGTCATCGTGGCCCTCGATCACCGTCACCTGACGGGCGCCTCGCGACCCGGGCGCAGCACCGACCTGCGGGAACGGCGCCGGGTAGGCGTATACGGCGAACGCGTCACCGTCGTTGCGGAAGCGCGACCCGGGTGCCGCAGCACCGGCGAGTTGCACGTGCCTGCGTTCGCTGCGGGCGCGCGGAGGCGTGTGCCAGGCTTCGACGACCCGGCTCCGTTGCGGGTCAACGACGAGCACATCTCGCGTGTCGGCCCAATCGTCGACCGGGTCGATCAACCGAGCGAAGTGCGCCCACCAGAACGACTTCTGCTCACGCTCGTGATAGTCGATCGCACTGGCGGCGATGGCTGCCGCTGTGCGGTCGCCGGGCTGCCCGTCGCTCGCGAGACGTTCAGCGTGCGCGGCGAGCGCCACTCCGGTCGCGCTGAGGTCGAGCTGCGGGCCGCCTGCCTCGGCGAGCGGTGCGGGTGTATACGGTGTGACGGCGTGAGCCTGGGCAATCTCGAGCAACCAGTCGCGCAGGTGCAGTGTCGAGACGCAATCGTATGCGTTGTAGTCGCCGATGGCGTCCATGCGGCGCTGGCCCTCGGCACGGACATCACGGTCTGCCGAGCTCAACTGAACACTCGCTTCGGCGTATTCGGTGACTGATTGAGCGCCCGACGTGACCCCGTCGGCATCTCGGAGCGCATCGCCCATGTAGAGCGGTTCGAGCTTCTTGATGGAGTACGAGCGAGTACCAATGCGCAGCGCAGCGCGCACGACCGGGTAGAGATCGACCAGCACATGGTCTCGGAACAGGGCGTCGACTTCAGCCTCACCGACGCCGTGCCGGGCGGCGATCGAGGCCAGGTGCGTGCGCTCGTAGGCGGCGTAGTGGTAGATGTGCATGCCCGGGAACCGACGCCGCCGGTCGGCGACCAACTCCAGAAATTGCTCGAGCGCCTCGCGCTCTGCGTCGAGGTCGTGCGCCCAGAGCGCGGTGAACTGCTCATCGACGTCGACCATGCCGAACAGGTAGTCGATGCCCCAGCGAGCTGTACCGTTGGGGCCCGGAGCCCGGTACAGCGGATCGCCCTCGAAATCGAAGAAGAGATCGCCGGCATCGGCGGCGGGGATCGCGGCGAGCGCCGACGCGTCGACGACGGCAACCGGAGGCGGCGCATCTGCGGTGACTTCGCACTGCAGACGCGCCTGCTGGGCGAGTCGCTGCAGCACCGGTGCTGCCACCCCGGGTACCACTGATTCGGGACTCGACGTCGAATCGGTGAGCGCTGCGACGCGCTCGAGCGAATCGAAGCCCGCCGCGACGAGCGCATCGCGCTGCGCCGCGCGAATGCCTGCGATGAGCAGCGGATCGCGGGTGCGTTCGATCTCGGGCTCGCACACCTCGCATCGACCGCAAGCGACGACATCGAGCGACCCCCAGGCCACGGGTGGCGCTGATGCGATCTCGCCGTCATGCCCTCGCGCGATCGCGCGCTCCGCGATGAGTGCGTGCAACCGTTCGCGGCGCGCGCGGAAGACGGGGGCGATGTCGGCGATGCGATGACGCGACTGGGCGCCGTCGCCCAAAATGAGCACTGCGCTGTCATGCACGGGCACCCCGACCCGTTCGAGCTGCTCGGCATATGCCGCGAGCTGCATCAGGGCCGTCACCTTTGCGCGCCGAGCGAGTTTCGTGTCTTGCACCTCGAATCGGCCATCGGGGCGTCGCCTGAGGAAGTCGGCGAACCCCACGAAGCCGATCTCGGGAAGATCGTCGCGGGCGGGCCGTTGCGCGGGGTCGAAGAACGTGGCCTGAAAGACCACATCAGCACCGCCGAGCAGCGCGTTGACGGTCGCGAAGGCGATCTCGGAGAGGTGCTGCGCCGACATCGATGTCGGGCGCGGAATCTCGACGATGCCGCCGGGCTCCCCGACCGAACCGGGCCCCAGCTCGGCGAGATACTCCTGCAGCACGCGTGCTTCGTGCGCGTCGCCCAGCTGTGCGGCTCGGCGCAGCATCGGGTCGTCGTCGGGCGGCACGACCACATCGCGCCCGAGCTTGGCGTCGAGTCGACGCAGGAACGCGAACTCGCAGTTGCTCGCTGCGGTGAGGTCGCTGGCGCTGGTGACCAGCCGATAGCCCGACCCGTCAGGGTGCTGCTGCACGAACACGCGCGCTCCTCTCGTCGATCACGCATCCGATGACAGACGCGAGGCGCACCCCGAACGCGGGGCCGCTGCACTCGACGCTACCGCGCAGCACCGACATTCGTGCGCACTGCCCCATCGCCGCCGCCGAGCGTCTGCGAGAGCGCCGCCCCGGCTTGCCGCACGACGGTTCCGAGCGCGTCGAGCTTGTCGCCGAGCCGCTCTTTCGGCCCGCTGACGTTGACCGCAGCAATGATGCGTCCGGTGTGATCGCGCACCGGTGCAGAGACCCCGACGATGCCGGTTTCGAGCTCCTCGTCAAGCAGTGCGTACCCGCACCCCCGAATGCGGTCGATCTCGGCCTGTAGATCTGCGTAGTCGGAGATGCGCGAGAGTGCCGGGGGCTCGTCGAGCAAGAAGAACGGGTTCGCCTCGCGCCCGAAGACTTGGTCATCGATGACGGTGCGATCCTGACCGTGCGCCCGGTACCAGGCATGCAGAGAGGGCTCGTCCCAGTCGCTGACGAGCACGCGGCCCGATGAGGTGCGCCAGGCCGCGGTGACTGTGCCTTCCCACCCCGCTGACCGGAGCTCGTGCGGACTGAGTTCGCTCGCCAGCGTGAGCACGTTGCCGTGCGCGAGCACGCAGAGGTGCGCGGTCTCGTGGGTGGCGCGCACGAGACCGCGGAGCACCGGGCGTCCGCTCGCGACGAGTTGCGCTTCAGATGATCGCGCGGCGAGCGCGAAGAGTCTCGGGCCGACTGAATACCGACCCGTGCGGGCGTCGCGAGCCGCGAGCCCCGACTCGGCGAGTGTGGCGAGCGCGCGAGATACCACCGTTTTGCTGCGCCCGGTGAGGCGGGCGAGATCGGTCACCCCGTACCCGCCGACGCGTGCGGAGCCGTCGCTCGCGAGCAGTTCGAGCAGACGAATGTCTCGGCCGAGCCCTGCGGAATTGGTGCGCCGCGCATCAGCGCCGGTTGGGGCGGCGGCCTCGAGGGGTTCCGGATCAGCGGGCGTCGATGCGCTGGGCGTCGATGCTCGTGACGCCGTCGCAATGGGCTCGGTCACGTCGCCCTCCTCTCATTCTGCACGCCAGCATGCCCCACCGTACCGATATGCGCAACTTGGTTTGCGCATATCGGCGTTCGCTTCCTATCGTCATCCTCACTGCCGCACGCTCGGCAGGCGAGATCGAAGCGCAGGGCCCCGGCACCTGCGCATCCTCACCACCCGAATCCCAGACAGCGAGGTCCCCATGGACACGGTTCAGCTCGGCGAATGCTTCGTCGGCAGCGGCGTCAATGCCGCACACATCAACACGGTCTTCGGTGACCGTCGCGGCGCGGTCGGCACCGCGTGGGCGACCGCGCTCGCGTCACCGAGCGCCGGATTCGTCCCATTCGTCGCGGTCATGCAGCCGTCCGTTCCGGTGAAGCCGATGACCCTGTTCGTCTCCAAGGCCGCTCCCGAGGGCGACTTCCACGGCACCGCGATCTGGGGCCCTGCGCAGGCCGGAGTCGCCGCAGGCGTCGCCGACGCCGTCGCCGAGGGGGTGATCTCAGAGGAGTTCGCCGACTCGCATGCGCTCATCGTCGCCGTCTGGGTGAACCCGGGCACGGATGACCACGACGAGATCTACCGCAACAACCGCGAGGCCACCCGCAAGGCGTTGATCGCCGGCGCCGAGAACACCCCGCGCCCGGCCGATGTCGTCGCACTCCGCAATTCCACGTCAAATCCCTTTTACACCCCCAGCGAGGAGGTGGCGAACAGTGTCGCACGCTGATCTTCACACCACTGAGAACACCATCGTCGGCTTCATCGGCCTCGGCAACATGGGGTCGGGCATGACCCGCAACCTCCTGAAGGCCGGGTTCCGCCTTGTCGTCACCGACGTACGCCGCGAAGCCGCTGCCGAGCAGCTCGCCGCCGGAGCCGAGTGGGCCGACACCGCCGCTGACGTCGCCCGTCGCAGCGACGTCGTCATCACGATGCTGCCGACGCCGCGCATCATCGAGGCCGCACTGCAGGGCACCGACGGACTGCTCGCCGGGCTCTCGCAGGGCAAGACCTGGATCGACATGTCGACCTCCGTGCCCGACGTCGCGAATCACGTGCGGGCCGAGGCGGCCGAACGCGGCATCGAGATCGTCGATGCACCCGTGAGCGGCATGTCCGTCGGAGCGGCGAACGGCGCTCTGCAGATCTTCGTCGGTGCGACCGACGATCAGTTCGCCTCCCTGTTCCCGGTCTTCGAGGCGATGGGTGATCCCGAGCGTATTCTGCACGTCGGCCGCCCCGGCGCCGGCTACGCCGTCAAGCTCATGATCAACCAGCTCTGGTTCTCGCATCTCGTGGCGACCGCAGAGGTTCTGGCGATCGGCACGGCAGCCGGAGTCGAGCTCGACGTGCTGCGCCGCTCACTCATCGCGAGTCCCGCGAACAGCAACTTCTTGGAGCACGACGTGCGGTCCATTCTCGACCACGGCGACTACGACGAAGGGTTCGCCATCGCCCTCGCCTGCAAAGACCTGGGTCTCTCGATCGACCTTTCGCGCTCGGTAGGCATTCCCGCGGAGCTGTCGTCGCTCGTCGAGCAGATCTACCGCCGCGCGAAGCGCAGCTACGGCGATCGCGCCGGCGAGATGACCCCGTTCAAGCTGTACGAAGATCTGCTCGGCACCGAGCTGCGGCTGCCGGCCGAGCCCGATGTCGCCTCGGCGGAGGCCGCCGCGTGAGCGCGGCCCAGCTCCCCGCGGGCACGCCGACGCAGTTGCTCATCGGCGGCGAATGGCGCGACGCGAGTTCGGGATCGACCATCACCGTGGTGAACCCGGCCACCGGGGCAGCGCTCGCCTCGGTTGCCGACGCCAGCGTGGCCGATGGGGCCGCGGCGCTCGATGCCGCGGTTGCGGCGCAAGAATCATGGGCCGCGACGCCGCCGCGCGAACGCGGTGAGATTCTGCGCCGCGCCTGGGAGCTCACCATCGCGCGCCGCGACGAACTCGCCCGCATCATCACGCTTGAGATGGGCAAGCCGCTCGCCGAATCGCTCGGCGAGGTCGCGTATGGAGCCGAGTTCCTGCGCTGGTTCTCGGAGGAGGCCGTGCGCATCGATGGCCGCTACACGCTCTCCCCCGACGGCCGCAGCCGCCTGCTCGTGCTGCACCGCCCGGTCGGCCCGAGCCTCTTCATCACCCCGTGGAACTTCCCGTTGGCGATGGCGACGCGCAAAATCGCTCCGGCGCTCGCGGCCGGCTGCACCTCGGTGCTGAAGCCCGCGTCGCAGACGCCGCTCACAGCGCTCGCATTCGCGGCGATCCTGCTCGAAGCTGGCGTTCCCGCCGGGGTCGTCAACGTCATTCCGACGTCGCAGGCGGGAGCGGTCACGGGCCCGCTCATCACCGACGACCGACTGCGCAAGCTCTCGTTCACCGGCTCCACCCCGACCGGCAAGCGTCTCATCCGCGACTCCGCCGATCAGGTGCTGCGCGTGTCGATGGAACTCGGGGGCAACGCCCCGTTCATCGTGTTCGAAGACGCCGACGTCGATGCGGCGGTCGAAGGAGCGCTCGTCGCCAAGCTGCGCAACGGCGGAGAGGCCTGCGTCGCAGCCAACCGCATGCTCGTGCACGAGCGCGTCGCTGAGGAGTTCTCGCGCAAGCTCATCGCGCGCATGGCGGGGTACGTGCAGGGCGACGGTCTCGACGCCGACGTCACTATCGGCCCGCTGATCGACGAGGCGACTCGCGCCAAGGTGTCGGGGCTCGTCGATGAGGCGGTCTCCGAAGGGGCAACCATCGCGCTCGGCGGGGCCGCGCCCACGGATACGGCGGGGTACTTCTACCCGCCCACGGTGCTCACCGGGGTGCCCCAGCACGCGCGCATCTTGAGCGAAGAGATCTTCGGGCCGGTCGCGCCCATTGTGACCTTCGCCGACGAGTCGGAGGCGATCCGCCTCGCGAATGCCAGCGAGTACGGGCTGGTCGCGTTCGCCTACACGCGCGACCTCAACCGAGCGCTGCGACTGGCAGAGCGTCTCGAGACCGGCATGTTCGGCCTCAACACCGGGCTCGTTTCGAACCCGGCTGCACCGTTCGGTGGCGTGAAGCAGTCGGGTCTCGGCCGTGAGGGCGGCGCTGAGGGCATCGGCGAATTCTTGGAGACCGTGTACGTCGGCATCGCGGATCCCCTCGCCTCGTAACTCCCCATCAATCGACCGGCCCGGAAGCCCGCGCTCCCGGGCCGGTCGACTATCGTCAATGACGCCGAAAGCGAAGAACATGACTCAGACCACACCCACAGCGCAGACGCAGACCGTCGATTTCGATCATCTGCCGCTCAACCGATTCCACTTCCGCATCACCGCGCTGACCTTCGGCGCGCACTTCAACGACGGCTTCGCCGTGGGCATCATCGGCATGGCCATCGTGCTCATCGGCCAGCAGGGTGCCATGGAATTGAACGCCTGGTGGACGGGTGCGCTCGGCGCCGGAGCGCTCTTCGGTCTCTTCGCCGGGGCCATGCTCTTCGGCTCGGTCGCCGACCGGTTGGGCCGCCAGAAGATCTTCACGATCAGCTTCGTCGTCATCACCGTTGCGACACTCGCGCAGTTCTGGGTGCAGGAGCCGTGGCAGCTGCTCGCGTTGCGCATCATCCTCGGTCTCGGAATCGGCGGCGATTACGCCGTGGGCCACGCGATGCTCGCCGAGATCCTGCCGCAGAAGCGACGCGGCGAAATCCTGGGGTCGTTCTCGGTGATCTGGACATTCGGGTACGTACTCGCGACGATGCTCGGCATCTGGTTCATGCAGTCGGGCATCGAGGATGCGTGGCGCTGGATGCTCATCGCACCGGGCTTCATCGCCGCCATCGTGCTGGTCGCCCGTATCGGCACCCCCGAGTCGCCGCGCTGGTTGCAGCGCGAGGGGCGCGATGCCGAGGCGCGTGCGATCCTCGACAAGCACTTCGGCACGAACGTCGTGATGCAGCGCGAGGTCGAAACCGAGGCCGGCGGCTTCTCGGCGCTCTTCAGCCGCAGGTATCTGCGACGCACCCTCTTCAACTGCATCTTCTTCGCGTGCATCGTCATGCCCTACTTCGCGATCTACACGTTCTTGCCCAACATCCTCGACAGCATGGGCCTCTCGAACCTCGCGAGCACCGGCAGCGGCTACGCCGTCGAGGTGTACCTCAACGTCTTCCTACTCGCCGGCGCGCTTGCCGGCATCTGGGCGACCGCCAAGTTCACGCGTCGCGGGTTCCTCATCGGATCGCTCATCGTGCTGACCTGTTCGCTGGTCGCGCTGGCGCTCGTGCCGACCGCTGCCACCGTCGTGTCAGTCGTGCTCTTCGCCGTCTTCACGTTCGTGCTGTCTGCCGTCTCGAATCTCGTCGGCGTCTTCCCTGCAGAGAGCTTCCCGACGCCCGTGCGCTCCTCGGGCATCGGGTTCGCCACGGCGATCAGCCGATTGGGGTCGGTCATCAGCACCTTCCTGCTGCCCGTGCTCATGGCGTCGTTCGGCGTCGGCCCGACCATGCTCGTGCTCGCCGGCGTGCTGGCCGTCGGGCTCGTCGTGTCGGTGCTCTGGGCTCCCGAGACGAAGCATCAGTCGCTGAGCGACTCGGGTCTCGTCTCGCTCCCCGAGCTTGGGGAACCCGACGCCCGTTAGAGCCGCGCGAGCGTGTCGATGTCTTCGAGAAACGCGGACTGCTGTTCCTCGGAGACCGTCGCGCGGGTGACGGCGAGCGCGGCGAGGTAGTCGTCGCTCGTGAGGTCGGTGCGGGATCCGGTGGCCTGAGCCGCCCCCGCGCCGCCCCGAAGCACTCGCGCCAACGCGTCTTGCGAGGCGCGCCGAGCCGCGTATTCGATGTCGGCGGGGGTGAGCCCGTCGCTCTCGTCGACCAGACGAGCGAAGTCGATCGCCCCCGCAACGCCGCTCGGCACGTATCTGCACCAAATCGCCTCGCGCGCCTCGGCATCGGGCAGACCGATCGGCAGTACATAGTCGAATCGGCCGTGGCGCAGGAACGCGGCGTCGAGCGCGCGCACAAAGTTCGTCGCGCAGACGAGCAGCATGCCCTCGCGATCGCGGAAGTCGGCGACGATCTTCAGAAGTTCGTTCGTCACCCCCTGGGTGGGCGTCGGCGGGTCGCTGCGCTGCGACGCGATCTCCTCGACCTCGTCAATGAATACGACGCCGTGCTCGAGTTCCGCGATCTGCTCGAAGACGCTGCGCAGCGATGACGCCATGCTCGTGGAACCATCGCCGAGCCGAGACGGGAATACCTCGACGAATGGCCAGTCGAGCCGCGAAGCCACCGCTTTCGCAAACGTGGTCTTGCCGGTTCCGGGCGGCCCGAACAGCATCACCGCATGGGGCGGCACCACGCCGTATCGATCGGCGAGGTCGGGCTGCGCGAGCGGCGCGACCAGACGCTCCTCGAGCAGCTGCTTCTCGCGGCGCATGCCCGCGACCTGCTCCCACAGGTGGCGCGGCAGCATGCGGCCGCCCAGGTCTTTGAGCACCTCCAGTTCGCGCCGCTGCACGGGCATCTGCCGCTCGAGGTAGCGGAGGTTGTGCTGCAGTTGGAATCCGTTCGCGGTGAGCAGGTCGATGCGACTGCCCTCGGGCATGAGCACCGACAGCGTGCCCAGCCCGAGTGGCGCCATCTTACGCTCGAGCGCGTCGAGCAGCGCCCCTGAGATGTTCTCCGTGCGCGCGTTCTCATCGACGCCGAAGAACACGATCCACCCCTGCGCGTGTGCGGCACGACCGACCGCCGCCGCGACGATGCGATCGTCTCGGACGGCGACCATCGCGTGGTCTTCCCGGCACGAGGCCGTGACCTCGGCGAGCGAATAGACGGGCTGCTCCGATGTGGAGCGCGCCTCCCACCACAGCCGAACAACGGCGTCGAGGTCGTCGTCGTGGAATTCGCGGATCGTGATACGAGTCATGCGCTCATGCTGGCAGAGCGGATGCGACCGCAACATGCGCTCTCGGCAACTTGTGGGTGAAAGATCGCGGATTTTTCCGCCTGTGGAAAGTTCCCGGCAGGATGACGACTCAGGGTCGCCTCCGCTAGACTGGCGGTTGCGAGTCGGCCGTGCCGGCTCGTGCGTCGCTGATTCTCAGCAGGCGGCGGCCCGTGAGCGGCTGCCAGACCTCCGACTCTCCGCGGCGAACGGATGCGCAACCGCGCACTCGCCGACATTGCCGCGACGCTGCTCGTCTCGCCCACCGCACCGGTGCTGCGCGACTGATGCACGCTCGCGCCTGTGCACGAAAGGTCCCCGTGACCGAACAGACCACTCCTCAGACGCCCTCGTTCCTCGAGCTCGGTGTCCCCGCCCCCATCGCCGAGGCACTCGCGAAGAACGGCAAGTCCGCTCCCTTCCCGATCCAGCGCGACACCCTTCCCGATACCCTCGCCGGTCGCGACGTACTCGGCCGCGGCCGCACCGGCTCGGGCAAGACCATCGCATTCGGCATCCCCCTCGTCGCGAACCTGGCAGAGGGCGCCGCCCAAAAGCGTCGCCCGAACCGCCCGCGCGCCATCGTGCTCGCTCCCACGCGTGAGCTCGTGACGCAGATCGCCGAGACGGTCAATATGCTCGCCGACCCGGTGGGCGTCAAGGTGACCACCATCTTCGGCGGCGTGCCGCAGCGTCGGCAGGAAGTCGCCCTCGAGGGCGGCATCGACATCGTCGTCGCCGCTCCCGGCCGTCTCGACGATCTCATGAAGCAGCGTCTCGTCGATCTCAGCGGCGTCGAGATCACCGTGCTCGATGAGGCCGATCACATGGCCGACATGGGCTTCCTGCCCGTCGTCACCCGCATTCTGAACGCGACCCCCAAGCAGGGCCAGCGCCTCCTCTTCAGCGCGACGCTCGATAACGGCGTCGACAATGTGGTGAAGAAGTACCTCCACAATCCGATCCTGCACTCGGTCGATTCGGCCGAGTCGCCGGTGCCGCAGCTGACGCACCACGTCTTCGAGGTCGCCGGCAAGGAGCAGAAGGAAGCGCTCATCGAGGCGCTCGCCTCGGGCACCGCGCGTCGCATCTTCTTCACCCGCATGAAGCACCAGGCGAAGAAGCTCGCGAAGCAGCTCACGGCCCGCGGCATCCCCGCAGTCGAGCTGCAGGGCAACCTGTCGCAGAACGCACGCGATCGCAACCTCGCCGAGTTCGTCAGCGGTGACGCCAAGGTGCTCGTCGCCACTGACGTCGCCGCCCGCGGTGTGCACGTCGACGGCGTCGATCTCGTCGTGCACATCGATCCCCCGGTCGAGCACAAGGCCTACCTGCACCGCTCGGGGCGCACGGCGCGAGCCGGCAACGAGGGCGATGTCGTCACGCTCGTGCTCCCCGAGCAGCGGGGCGAGATGCGCCAGATCATGCGTGCAGCGAAGATCAACGTCAAGCCCCGCTCGGTGAACCCGAACGCGGCTACCGTCGACCCCGAGGTACTCGAACTGATCGGCGAGGTCGCGCCGCGCGTCGACGCGCGCGAGACCGAGCGCAAGCGCGCTGAGGCTCAGGCCGCGCAGCAGCGGGCCGCCGGCCACAACCCTGCGGGGCAGGGTTCGAGCACGGGCGCCAATGCGAAGCGCAAGCGCAGCCGCGGCGGCCGCGGCCGCACCTCGGGTGCCGGCAGCGCCGGTGGTCAGGGCGGCCAGCAGCAGGGCCAATCGGGCGACGGCCAGGGCCGTCGTTCGGGCGGCCAGGGCCAGGGCGGCCAGCGTCGCGGCCAGGGCAGCCAGTCGCAGGGTGAGCGCGGCGGCCAGCAGCGCAGCCAGGGCGGCCAGAGCCGCTCGGGCGAGCAGCGCGGCGGGGGCGACGGCGCACGTCGTCGCACCGGTCGTCGCGCTCAGGGCGGCGGCAGCAGCACGGTCTACTCCACCAGCAGCTGAAGCCGCTGCGGCGTCCCGCCGCACCGGTGACCACGACGCCGGGCGGATCCTCTCATGAGAAGATTCGCCCGGCGTCGTGCGTTGCGCCCCACGCATTCCATCCCCCAGGCACACTTCGCCTCGGATTCGCGTGATCTTCATCTATTCGACGCACGAAATCGGCGATCATCAGCTCGAATTGCGCGGATTTCACGCGTATACTCGCCTGATGGGCGTTTATCGTGATTTGGGGCGGAACCCGGGGGTGTTCCGCGTTTTGGGCTCGCAGCTGCTGGCTCGTTTTCCCTTCGGAATGCTGTCGATCATCGTGCTGCTTCACATTCAGCTCGCCTACGGTGACTACAGTTCCGCTGGGCTCGTGCTCGCGACACAGAGCATCGGCCAAGCAATTTCGGGCCCTCTGAGCAGCCGTCTCATGGGGCGCTGGGGCATGCGCCCGGTGCTCACCGTCACCTCGATCGCCTGCGCCGTGCTGCTCGTGCTCATCGCCGTCGTGCATCTGCCGCTGGTCATCGTCACCGGCATCGCGCTGCTCGTCGGGCTCTCGACCCCGCCGATCACGCCGGCCGTGCGCACCCTGTACCCGAAGCTCGTTCCGGGCAAGCAGCTCTCCGCCCTCTTCTCGCTCGACGCATCGGCACAAGAGATCATCTGGGTCGTCGGCCCTGTCGTTGCCGTGTTCGTCACCTCGCAGTTCTCAACGACCGCTGGGCTCTGCGTGGCCGCCGGCTTCATGCTGTTGGGCGGCGCGTGGTTCATCTCGAGCCCGGCTCTCGGCACGGTCGTGCTGCCGCCGTCGAAGCGCGGCCTCGGCGCGGTGCTGCGCTACCCCACGGTGGTCATCTCGACCGTCATCGGCTTCTTTCTCGTCGCCTCGTTCGCCGCGATCGAAGCCGGCATCGTCGCTGCCTTCGCGGGGCCGCACGGCGGTCACGGCAGCATGGAGTCGGGCATCGTGCTCGCGGTGTTCGCCGGCGGTTCGCTCGTCGGCGGCCTGCTCATCGGCCATCGAGAGATGCGGCCCTGGTCAACCGCGCTGCGCCTGCTCGTCGTGCTCGTCGGGACGCTCGCGTGCCTCGTCAGCCTCAATATCTGGTGGCTCAGCGCGGTGCTCTTCATCGGCGGGCTCGGCACAGCGCCGACCTTTGCGGCGATCTCGACCATCGTGAGCTCCACCGTGCGGTTCTCTGAGACCGCGGAGGCCTACGGGTGGATCGGCACCGGACAGCTCGTCGGTGTGGCAATCGGTTCGGCGCTCGCCGGCGTTGCGATCGACGCGGCGCAGGCACAGGGCGCCATCCTCGTGTCAGCGACGCTGCTGCTCTCCGGCACGATCGTCGCGCTCGCGACGATGAAGTGGATGCCCGATCTGCGCGGCCGTTCAATCGAGCCGCCCACCGAGACAGGCACGCTCACGATCCCGCTCCCCTAACCCGACCGGGTCAGGGGACGCATCGGTAACGATACGGCCACGCGCAGTATTCACACAGCCGCGCACGCTCGACAGCGCGATATTCGCCTCTATCGTGTGACCATGCACCTCCGTCGATCACTGCCCGCGCTCGTCGCGGCCGCGCTCATCATCGCTCCGCTCACCGCATGTACGGCGTTCGGCCCGTCGAGCAGCTCCGACGCCTCGGCCGCCGGCGGCTCGACGGCGCTCCTCGACCAGGCCCTGCCCGAGGCCGGCGTCCAGAGCGGCAAGCAAGGCGGTGAACCGAGCAGTGGTGCAGACGCCGCCGGTGAGTCCGTGATCGCGACCGGCGATCTCACGATTGAGATCGCCGACCCCGAAGACGCGGTGGATCGCGCACGCGCGGCAGTCGCAGAAGTCGGGGGCACGATCGAGTCAGAGAACCTGACGCGGGGTGGCGACGGCTTTTCGGAGAGCGCGAGCTTGACCGTACGCGTTCCCGCCGATCGCATGGATGATGCGTTCGAGGCGCTCACCGGCCTCGGCGAGGTCGTCTCGCAGAATCGCTCATCGGTCGACGTCACCGCTCAGCACGTCGATCTGCAAGCGCGGGTCGACGCGTTGCAGGATTCCGTCAAGCGGCTGACGCAGCTGATGCAGGGCGCGGCATCGACGAGCGAGCTGATCGAAGCGGAGACCGCGCTGTCGCAGCGTCAGCAAGACCTCGATGGGCTGCAGGCGCAGCTCGATGCGCTTGAGGATCAGGTCGACCAGTCCACGATCTTCGTGACGCTGACCGCGCCGAGCACGCTGCCTGGCGGCGGGCCCCAGAACTTCTGGGAAGGCCTGGTCGCGGGGGTGAGCTCGCTTGGAGCCGCCGGTGCCGGCGCACTCGTGCTCATCGGCGTGCTGCTCCCCTGGCTCGTGCTCGGCGGCGCCGTTGCCGGCATCGCCTGGTGGATCGTGCGCTCGGTGCAGCGACGACGCGCACACGGGCGCGAGTCGTAACAGGCTAATCGGCGGTCGACGTCGGCACCTCGGGTGCGAGGGCCGCGAAGTCGAGCGCGCTCCCGAGAATGCGCTCGGCGGCTCGGTGCCCTGACCGCAACGCCGCGGTGACGGTCGCTGGATCCTCCGTCCAGGTCGCCTCGCCGGCGAGGTGGAGCACGGCACCGGCCCCCGATGCGTCACCGATCGGTGTCGCGAGCAGGTCGTGCTCCTCCGGTCGTGCCCCGGGCGTCATGTACGCGTACGATCCGCGTGCAAACGGATCGTCGCGCCAGCGCGACACGCGCACCGCATCGGGGTCCGTGACCGCGACCCCGTAGATTTCACGCAACGAGGCGAGCACCGACGCGGCGATCTCGTCGTCGCTCCACTCGCGCGTCGCCTTCGCGGCAGGGCCGGCGGCGAATGTCAGCAGGGTCGGCGCCCCGTGCAGCCCGGTGAGGTCGTACCAGGAATGCCACCACTCCGCCGCCGGCCCCTGTCGACGCACCGCATACACGCGTTCGTCCCAGAAGCGCTCCGAGAAGCGGAGGAATACCTTTTCGAAATCGTTCATCTCGAGCCCGGCGAGCGCGTGCGCCACCGGCTCGGGGAGCGCCGGCTCGATGACGAACGCGTCTGATTTGAGCACGCCGACTGGCACAGTCACGACCGCACGGTCGGCGGCGAATTCGGCACGTCTCGTGGTAATCCTGACCCCATCTATCGACCAGTCGACGCGCTGCACCACCTGTTCGAGCCTGATGTCGAGGTTGGCGCTGAGCCCGTGCGCCAACCGGTCGTACCCGTCAGGAAAGACGACCTCGTCGCCGTCGACCTGATCATCGTCGAGCCCGTGCGCGTCCAGCCGCTCCGCCGACGCACCGTACTGCTCTTCGGAGCGGTGACGCAGAAACTCCCGCACGCGCGCGCCGCGTTCGTCGTCCCACTCAAGTGCGGCGAGGGTGCGGTCGATCGCGTCGGCGTAGCTGGCCCCGGCTTCGGCTGCCGCGATCGTCTCGGCGAGTCGCGCATCAGCCGCGTGCACATCCGCGATGAACGCGCTCGTTTCCGCCGCGGTGAGCGGAGCACCATCGACGCCGTAATAGACGATCGGCCGGCCGCCCGGCTGATAGCTGCCGACCGTGAATTCGACCGCGCGCATTCCGAACGCGCGCACCACGTCATAGAGCGGATTGTCATCGATGCCGTGAATCCACGAGGCTCCGACGTCGGTCGTGACCCCGTCGGCGCGCTCGCTCCACGCGCGTCCGCCGATGCGATCGCGCGCTTCGAGCACGACCACCCGCTGCCCGGCGAGCGCGAGAAACCGCGCCGCGGTCAGGCCGGAAACCCCGGCTCCGACGACCACCGTGTCGAATCGCTCCATCGTGACCTCCCGTGCTCCGCCGCGAGACGCCGCGCACCCCGCTCCTTCGCGTGGTCCTCAGACTAGCGGTGAGCTGCGGGCGAGCGGGAGTGCCCGGGCGCGTCGACGAGCGAGACGGCAGACAGTTCGTTCGCGAGCGCGTCGAGCCTGGCGCAGAGTTCCGCTTCGCGTTCGCGGTGCTCGGGTCGCCGGCGCAGCCACGGAGCGAGCAGTCGAGTGACGGCCGGCATCATGACCAGGGTCATGATCGGCGCGACCACGGTCACCACGATCGCCGATCGAGCGGGAATCGCGACCCCGCCCCACCACGGCAGCATCGTGATGACCCACGATGTCGCCACGTTCACCGGGTACATGCCGATCCAGATCGACAAGACCTTCTTCATCTGCAGCCGCTCACCCATGCGTCTATTCCACGGGCAACGCGTTACGGGGCCGTCACAGGTCGCGCGCGACTCCGTGAAGACCCCGTAACGGTTCAGGCGATGCAGCTGAATTACTCGTCGGGAACGAGGATCGGGGTGTCGCGGTTGAGGCTCTCGCGGCGGAAGTAGGGCTTCGCGTTCGGCCGCAGCCACCAGATGCCGAGTAGCACGAAACCGAGCAGAATCGCCCCGACGCCGATCACGAACGCGCCGCCGATGCCGAAGATGACGGTGTAGCTGTAGTCGACGCTGATCATGTCGATGCACGACTGCACGAACGCGTAGGCGAGCAGGATGCCGCCGAGGCCGGGCAGAATGCCGCGCATCCAGAGGTTGCGCGCGCTGTCGCGCAGCGTGTCGCGGAAGTACCAGACACAGGCGAACGAGGTGATCGCGTAGTAGAGCGCGACCGCGAGGCCCATTGAGGTGAGCGAATCGGCGAGCATGTCTTCCGACAGGATCGACATGCCGACGTAATAGACGATCGCCGCCGCACCCATCACCGTGGTCGAAAACCACGGCGTCTTGAACTTCGGGTGCAGTTCGGCGAACTTCGCGGGCAGCGCCCGGTAGACCGCCATCGAGAGCGTGCCGCGCGCGGTGGGCAGAATGGTTGTCTGCGTCGACGAGGCCGCCGACAGCATCACGCCGAGCAGCAAGAACCAGCCCCACGGCCCGAAAAGCGCGCCGCCCAGCACGGTGAAGACGTCGTCGAGGTTCGCCTCATTGGTGAGGCCGAAGCCCGTGTCACCGAATCCGGCGAACATCATCACGGCGATCGAGATGCCGACGTACAGCACGATGAGGATCACGATCGTCGAGATCGCCGCCCGACCCGGGGTCTTCCGCGGGTTCTTCGTCTCCTCGTTCAGCGCGAGGCAGGTATCCCAGCCCCAGTAGATGAAGAGCGCGAGCAGCACGGCCTCCATGAAACCCGACCACGATGTCAGCTCGCCCGGATTGAACCACTGCCAGTCGAACGCGATCGACCCGGCGTTGCTGCCGTCGAGTGCGTGCCAGAGCGCCAGCCCGCCGAACAGCACCATCGCGACGATCTGGATCGTCATGAGCACCATCTGCAGGCGCTCGCCGATCTGCACGCCGATGGTGCTCACAAAGGTCATCAGCGCCATGAAGACCACCGAGGTCGCCACGACGATCACGCGGTTGTCGGCGAATTCCTGGTTGCCGAGCAGCAGCCAGAAGTACTTTCCGGTGATCTCCCCGACGTTGGCGAGCACCATCACCGCCGACACCGCGACCGCCCAGCCGCCGATCCACCCCGTGATCGGGCCGAATGCCTTGGCGCCCCACACGAACGTCGTGCCGCAGTCGGGCATCTCTCGGTTGAGTTCCTGGTACGCGAACGCCGCGAACACCATCGGAATGCAGGCCACGACGAACACGAGCGGCGCCTGTGCACCAACCGCGACGATCACGTAGCCAAGTGTGGCCGCGAGCGAGTAGAGCGGTGCGGTCGAGGCGAGCCCGATGATGGTCGAGCCGACGACGCCGAGCGCGCCCTGATTGAGTCCCTTGCCAACGTGGATGTGTCCGGTATCCGTGGCATTACTGAGCGTGTGCTTCGCCATTGCAGGCTCCTCCTCGATGAGGTTCGGTACGTCAGCGCTCATCCTATACGCGTCGCCGAAGCTGGCGGAGGGGCGGATGATCCTGCGAGGATGGCGGCAGCCGACCCGAGGAGCCCCGTTGATTCTTCCCGATGCCGCCGTCCCCTTGCTCTTGAAAGCGCTGCGCGCGAATCGCCCCTTCGTCACGGCGCAGGGCGCACGGGATCGCATCGCCGAACGCGCCCTGCGCCCCCCAAGCTACGCACCGCCGCAGAAGCTGCCGCACGGGATGCGGGTCGCCGTAGCCCGGTCGGCGGGTTGGCCCGTCTATACGGTCTCACCGTCGACGAACGCTCGACCGGGCTCACCGCGTGCCGTCATCGCGTACGTGCACGGCGGCGGCTGGGTGAACGAAATCTCGGGGTTCCACTGGCGCCTCATCGCGCAGCTCGCGCACGAGGTCGACGTCGACGTGGTCGTCCCCATTTATCCGCTCGTGCCGTTCGGCACCGCGGCGGATTCGCACGACGGCGTCGTCGCACTCGTCGAGCAGCTGCACGCCGAAGGTCGCACCCTGGGGCTCGTCGGCGACTCGGCCGGCGGGCAGATCGGGCTCTCGGCGGCGCTCACCCTGCGCGACCACGGCATTCCCCTCACGCATACCGCGCTCATCTCGCCCGCGCTCGATCTCACCTGGTCGAACCCGCGCATTCCCGAGGTGCAGCCTGACGATCCCTGGCTCGGGGTGCCGGGCGGCGAGGTGCTCGCCGAAGCCTGGCGGGGCGAGCTGCCGCTTACCGACCCGATCGTGAGCCCGCTCTTCGGCGACTTCACCGGTCTCGGCCCCGTCAGCGTCTACTCGGGCACCCACGACGTGCTGAACCCGGACGCGCACGTGCTCATCGAGCGACTCGCGGCGGCGGGAGTGCCGCACACCCTGCACGAGGTCTCGGGCCAGGTGCACGTGTACCCGCTGCTGCCCACGCGCGTCGGCGCCGCGGCTCGACACGACCTGGTGGCGGAGTTGCGCGCAGCGTTCCGGTGATCCACCATTCGCCCGGTCGCCAGCGACAACTGATTTCGCAGTTTCGAGGCACTTTGACGCGCGAAATGCTCAGCGAACCCCCGGCACATTCGCATGATTTCGACACGTCGGGCGGTAGTGCTCGGTGGTCAGGGTGTGCGAGACTGGGCGTGCACAAACCCCGACGATCACTAAGGAGTGAGTCACCTATGAGCACGTTCGCCGTCATCAATCCGGCTACGGGCGAGACAGTCGCCGAGTACCCCGACGCGACCGCAGAGGAGATCGAGGCCTCGCTCGCGTCGGCCCAGGAGGCCTACCAGAACTGGTCGCGCAAGACCACGGTCGCCGAGCGCGCCGCCCTCGCAAAGCGGGCCGCGGAGCTCTTCGACGAGCGCAAGGACGAGCTCGGCGCGATCATCAACCGCGAGATGGGCAAGCCCCTCGACCAGTCGATCGGCGAGGCCGAGTTCTCGGGCGCGATCACCGCAGCGTTCGCCGACAACGCCGAGAAGTGGCTGGCCGATGAGCAGCTCGAGGTCGAAGACGGCCTGAAGTCATTCTTCCGATTCCAGGGCACCGGCGTGATCCTCGGCATCATGCCGTGGAACTACCCCTACTACCAGGTCGCGCGCTTCGCGGTGCCGAACCTGATTCTGGGCAACACGATCGTTCTCAAGCACGCCGCGCAGTGCCCCGAGTCGGCACTCGCACTCGAGCAGCTCTTCCTCGACGCCGGGTTCCCGAAGGGCGCCTACGTCAACGTGTTCGCCACGCACGAGCAGCTCTCCGACATCATCGCCGACGACCGCGTGCAGGGCGTCTCCCTGACCGGTTCGGAGCGCGCCGGCGCGATCGTCGCCGCGCAGGCCGGCCAGCACCTCAAGAAGTGCGTGCTCGAGCTGGGCGGCTCTGACGTCTTCCTCGTGCTCGACACCGATGATCTCGACCACGCGGTCGAGCACGCCGTGGGCGGCCGCATGGAGAACACCGGGCAGGCCTGCAACGGTTCGAAGCGCATCGTCGTCATCGACTCGCTCTTCGACGCGTTCGCCGAGAAGTACAAGGCGGCCATCGGTGGCCAGTCGTACGAGGCAGGCGACTTCGGTCCGCTGTCGTCGGCGGCGGCGACCAGCACCCTGACGAAGCAGGTGCAGGGCGCGATCGATCAGGGCGCCGAGGTGCTCGTGGGCAACAACACCCCCGACGGCAACCTCTACACGCCGTCGATCATCACGAACATCACCCCGGCGATGGACGTGTACAGCCAGGAGCTGTTCGGCCCCGTTGCGCAGCTCTACAAGGTGTCGAGCGATCAGGAGGCGATCGATCTCGCCAACTCCTCGCCCTACGGCCTCGGCTCGGTCATCATCTGCGACGATCTCGATCGCGCGGAGCAGGTCGGTAACCAGCTCGATGTGGGCATGGTGTTCATCGGCGGCGCCGGCCTCGAGGGTGCAGACGTGCCCTTCGGTGGCGTGAAGAAGTCGGGCTACGGCCGTGAGCTCGGCAAGGTCGGCATGCTCGAGTTCGCGAACAAGAAGCTCTTCCGCTTCGCCGCGAAGTAAGCCCTTCGGCTGCTGACTCGTGCAGCGGCCAGCATGACTGAGGCCCCCGGATCCGATGCGATCCGGGGGCCTCAGTCATGTGCGCAGTGCGGTGCGGGCGAGGGCGGCGCGGGTCAGTGCTCGAGCAGGAACTCAGCGAAGTACGCCGCGACGCCCGCCGGATCGTCGAGCGGCAGAATCGCCGAGACGTACTGATCGGGGCGCACGATCACGACGGCGCCGTCACGGCTGATGCCTCGCGCGTCGAAGATGTCGTCGTCGGGATGCGCTGCGTAGACCTTCTCGTAATCGGTGAGCCCGAACGGGCCCGACGCGGGCAGGAAGAGCTTCGAGACGCGCTCGAGATCGACGCCGTGGTGGTGCTGCTGGTACACGGCTTTGACGTCGAAGATCGCGTCGATGTCTGATCCTTCAGGCGTGAACCGTGCGAGCGGGGACTCGGGCGATTCGAGCATCCAGGCCGCCCAAGCGTCGAGCCGTTCACCGGCCGCGTCGGCGAAGGCGTAGACGCGGAAGCGTCCGTCGGCGCGATGGTGATGGCCGAGGTGGATATCGACCGCGTCCGAGACACGCGTGGTGAGCACGGACTTGAAGCGCTTGCCCAGCGTAAAGCCGCTCGCGAGGTCTTGATGCCCGTCGTTCCCGATGAGCATCGACTCGGTGTACTCGGTCATAAAGCCGGCCGGGAACTCGGCCGTGCGCACGTAGAATTCCTCGACCTCGCCGGGGTTCTCGAACGCCTCCGGCTTCTTCGCCATCAGCGTCGACCACTCGTGGTCGAAGTCGATGAGGTTCTTGGAGGTCACCCACCGCTCGTCTGAGTACGTCTGCAGCAGCGACTCCGGGCTGCGGCCCTCGAGCACGTAGCCGAGCTTCCAACCCAGGTTCCACCCGTCTTGCATCGACACGTTCATGCCCTGCCCCGCCTTGGCGCTGTGCGTGTGGCAGGCGTCACCCATCAAGAAGACTCGGCCCTTGCCGTCGGGCGACGTCGCGGCGTCGTCAAACCGATCGGTGAGCCGGTGCGCCACCTCGTACACGCTGTGCCAGGGCACGTCTTTCACATCGAGCGTGTAGGGGTGCAGGATCGCGTTCGCCCGGGCGATGACGTCTTCGAGGGCGGTGCCGCGCACCTTCCCCGCATCGTGCTCATCGGTTTCGCCCAAGTCGACGTAGATGCGCGCGAGGTGGTTGCCCTCGCGCGGGATGTGCAGAATGCTTCCGGCCTGCGAGTGGATGATGCACTTCTTCCGGAAGTCGGGGAAGTCGGTGACGGCGAGCACGTCCATGACGCCCCAGGCGTGCAGCGAGGTCGAGCCGGCGAGTGTGCCGCCGATAGCCCGGCGCACGTTGGAGCGGGCACCGTCGGCGCCGACCACATACTTCGCGTGCACGATGACGGTCTCACCCGCGTCGTCGTTGGTCTTCTCGGCGTTGATGCCGGCTCCGGTGTAACCCGTGATGCGACGAAGCGTCACGGTGACCGGGTACTCCCCCTCGCCCGTCACTTCGAGGCCTACGAACTCGTATCCGTAGTCGACGTCGCCGCGGGCCGGCGCTCGACGCGCGTACTCGGCGAAGTAGTCGATCACCCGAGCCTGATTCACAATGAGGTGCGGAAACTCACTGATGCCCTTCGGGTCGTCGGGCGTGATCGAACTCCGCACGATGTTCCCGGGGTTCTCGGGATCAGGGCTCCAGAAATCGGTCTCCGTGATTCGGTAGGCCTCCTGCGTAATCTGCTGGGCGAATCCGAAGGCCTGGAACGTCTCGACGCTGCGCGCCTGGATGCCGTCGGCCTGGCCCAGCACGAGTCGACCGTCGCGACGCTCGACCACTCGCGTCACGACGTTCGGGAACTGTGCGAGCTGCGCTGCCGTGACAATGCCGGCGGGGCCCGAACCGACGATCAGCACGTCGATGTTCTCGGGCAGATCTGCGGGGCGATCGAGGCCGACACCGGCCGCGGGAAGGATGCGGGGGTCGGTGGACACGTACCCGTGGTGGTGGAACTGCACTGTTTCTCCTCACTGCCCGACGGTTTGGCCGCCGGGAGCGTGTTCTATAATTGAACACGCAGTCTGAATACTGCACAGCAAGAATATGTGGCGACTGCGCCGTGCGCAACACGCGAACCCAAACGATCCGAGAGAATGGACGCATGACCCCTCAGAGCGACGCCGCACCCGAGACCGAGGCGAGCACCGCTCCGGGCACGACCGCCGGTGCGGCCGGCGGTACCGGCGGCACTGCCGGCTCGCAGACGCTCTCCCGGGGCCTCCGCGCGCTCGAATTGCTCGCCGAGGCCGGCGCACCGATGTCGATTGCCGAACTCGCTGCCGGCCTCGGCGTGCACCGCTCGAACGCGTACCGGATCCTGCGGTCGCTCGAGGAGCGCCGCTTCGTCGCGCGTGACGAAGCCGGACACATTCGACTCGGCCCGAAACTCATGGTGTTGGCGCGTGGTGTCGCCCCCGCGCTGCACACCGCCGCGATGCCCGTGATCACCGAAGTCGCCTATGAACTCGGCATGACCACATTCGTGACCGTGCTCGACGCTGACGAGGTCGTCACTCTGGTCACCGCCGAGCCGTCGAACGTCGCCGCGACCATCGCCCGCAACCCCGGCGTGCGCCACCCGCTGCATCGCGGCGCCCCCGGGCACGCGATCGAGTCATCGCTGACACGCGCCGAGCGCAAGGCGTACCTCGGCGAACCCGAGATGAGCAAGTCGGGCAGCGAGGCGAGGCGCAACGGCTACGCAATCAGTCGAGCCGAAGTGATCGATGACGTCACGGGCATCGCTGTGCCGCTGCGCATCGCCGGCGAACCTCCCGCAGCGATCGCCGTCGTGCATTTCAAAGTGCCCGATACGATCGGCGAGGTCGTCGATACGCTCCAGGAAGCCGCCGAGCGCATCGCGCAGAGTTACCGCTAGACGCGGCGACTTCAGGGCCGCGAAACGCCGCTCTGCCATCGTGAGAACCGCTGAGCACCGAACGCGATCCGCCAGTATGATGAGATCGTCCAGTTCGGTCGGTTCGCCCCGACCCGGCCGGAGAAGGCGCTCGAAAAAGGGGCGCTGCTGCTGAGCGAAGCCGCCGGCGAGACATACACGGTTCCCTGTATTTCGTGTCCCTCCCGAAGGATCTGTGATGTCTGACACCACTCTGGTGCGCGCGCTCGCGACCGCACTCGCACCCCACTCCGCCGTCTCGTTCGGCCTCATGGGCAACGGCAACGCCCACCTCATCGAGCAGTTGAACGCGCTCGGCCTCCGCTACGTCGCGGTGCGCCACGAGGCCGGCACCGTCGCCGCAGCCGACGCCTACACGCGCGTGAGCGGCAAGCTCGCAATCGCGACCACCACCTATGGTGCCGGCTTCACCAACGCGCTCACCGCACTCGCCGAGGCGGCGCAGGCGCATACCCCCATGCTCGTCGTCGTCGGCGACGCGCCCAGCACGGGCCCGCGCCCGTGGGACGTCGACCAAGAGATGCTCGCCGCCGCCCTCGGCATCCGCACGCACACCCTCTCGGTAACGAACATCGAACGCACGGTGGATCGCGCGGTCGCCTACGCGCTGCGCGTGCGCCGGCCTGTGGTCCTCGCGATCCCCTACGATCTCGTCTCCTCGGCTGTCGCAGCACCCGCCGCACTCGTGGCTTCCGCTGTATCCGGCGCGCCCGCGGTGCTCGATGCAGCCGCCGCACCCGATACCGGCATCGACCTCGACGATCCCGCGGTCATCGCGGCACTCTCGGCATCGGTCGCAGGGTCGGCGGTGGCTGCAGCGTCATCGACCTCGCCTGCGATTGCCTCCGGTTCCAGCTCCGACGCCGGATCCTCGAGCGCCCTCGCTGCCGGCCCCGCGACGTCGTCGACCTCGATCGTGCAGATGCGGCCCGCAGACCACCAGGTCGAGGCCGCCGTGCGCGCACTTCTGGGCGCCGAGTGCCCCCTCCTCATCGCCGGCCACGGCGCGCACCTGGCAGGCACCTCCGCTGCGCTCGGCGAACTGGCCGACGCGCTCGGTGCCATCACGTCCTCGACCGCACTCGGTCGCGGGCACTTCCCGGCCTCGCAGTTCGATCTCGGCGTGACCGGCGGATTCGGCCAGCACGCCGCCATGGAGCTCGTCGAAACCGCAGACGTCGTGCTCGTCGTCGGCGCCAGCCTGAACCAGTTCACGATGCGCTTCGGCGATCTTTTCGGCGCGGGCACCACCGTGCTGCGCGTCGACACAGAACAGGTGGCCGCCCCGAAGACCAACCGGCCGATCACCCACCAGCTGCTCCAGGGCGACGCGCTCGAAACGGTCGAGCGTATCCTCGCGGGCGTGACCGCGGTGCGCGGGGCCGGCGCGGCGGGTGCTGCCGAAGGCGGAGCGACCGCGAGCCCCGGGACCAGCGCGGGATGGCGCGACCGGGTCACCGGACTTGAGCCCGATGGGGCGCTGCGCGCGCGCAGCACCGGCATCTCGGGCGGGCTCTGCGCCGACGGACGCCTCGATCCGCGCGCCGTTGCCGCTCGCCTCGGGGAGCTGCTGCCCGCGGAGCGTCACGTGACCACCGATGGCGGCCACTTCCTCGGCTGGGCGAACATGTACTGGCCGGTGGAGTCGCCCGAGCGCATGATCATGGTGGGCACGGCCTACCAGACGATCGGCCTGGGGTTCTCGACGGTGGCCGGTGTGGCCGCCGCGGCTCCCGGCACGACGACGGTACTCAGCACGGGCGACGGCGGCGGCCTGATGGCGCTCGCCGACCTCGAGACCGCGATTCGCACGGCGTCGAGCTGCGTCATCGTGGTCTGGAACGATGGCGCGTACGGCGCCGAGGTGCACCTGTACGGCGCGATGGGACTCGACGAGGGCCCCATGCTCATCCCTGATGTCGACTTCGCAGGGATGGCGTCGGCGCTCGGCGCGACAGGTGTGCGCGTGCGCGGCCTCGACGACCTCGATGCGCTGCGCACCTGGTCGGAGAACGGGGCGTACGGCACGATCCTGCTCGACTGCCGCGTCTCGCGCAGCGTCGTCGCGGAGTACCAGCGCGAGATCCAGCGCGTGAACGGCCTCGACGTCCCCGACGCCGAGTAGGTACTGCGGCGTGGGGTGGGCACACGCCCACCCCACGCCCCGTCCCCCACCGCGAGTGCACCCCACGCGCCCCGTCCCTACCGCGAGTGCACCAGTTTCTCGCGACCGCACCCGATCTGCGCCGGTGCGCTCGCACGAAACCGGTGCGTTCGAGGTGCCATCTCTCATCCTGCACGCTGCAGCAGTCTCACGATGTGCGCATCGTGAGACTGCGCAGGTCGCCCGGGCACATGGATGCCGTGCGCGGCGAGCACCCCGGACAATCCTTCGAGGGTTCTGCTGTCATGGGATTCCAAGCGCACAAGCGGCTTGCCAGTGTGAGCCACAATCCCATGATGGCGACGCTTTTCAGCGAAGAACGCCTGTTCGGGTGTTCCGCCGTTCAATGAGGAATCGAGATATTTCGCTCGGCCGTCGCACTCGATGAATACCTGCGCATCGACGATTTCGAGGTCGATGAAGTACCGTCCGAGCTGCGGCACGACGACTTCAACCTGCAATCGCACCTCGAACCCGAGCTGCACGAGCCGAAAACGCGCGGCACTCTCGAACGGAGAATCGGCCCGCGGGTCAGCAAGGAGTCGCAACGCGCGAACCGCTCGAACTCCGCGGCGCTCACACGACGTTTCCGCGATCCTGCGCATGCTCGATTGCCATCCCTGCCATGCGGCCTCGTCGACGACCTGCCCACGCCGGGCGCGTGCACAGAGCGTCGCATCGGCGCACGCCAGGGCGAGAGAGAATCGTTCGGTTCGCGCAAGGTCGGCAACCGCGCGTTCGGCCCGCGTGACTCGCAGCCCTTCGAGTTCCTCGACATCTGCGGCATGCACGTGGGTGCGGTGCCGCACGATCGCGGGTGTGGCTCCGCCCCGCCCGCCCGGCTGACCCAGTACATGCACGCGTCGAGTGTCGGGAATCGCTGCGCGCGCCGCTCCGCACACCCAGTCGCTCCATGCCGGGAGTCCGTGCAGCACCGCCGCCGACCGATGCGAAAACGTCAGCCGTGAGTTCGCCGCGCGCTGCGCCGCGACGATTGCGGCAAGGTGCTGCGACTCGGGAACCGAGTTTCGCCAATACTCCCCCGCGACGTACCACCCCGCCCTCAGGCGAACGAAGTCGCCATGCGCGACCGCAAGCGCCAGACCGCGGGCGGTGACGCCCGAACGCGCGAGTTGGTTGCTGGAGCTGAGCGCGTCGGTCGCCTGCGTCAGTCGTCTGCCGAGATCATCCACCTCACGAGCATGCGGCACGTGACCAGGCAGGCATCGGGTATCCACAGCATTTGAGTCAACTCGCGCTCGGGCCTGGCATGTGAGCGGATCACCTTCGCCCCGAACGCACCACGTTCTGCCGAGTGGACCGACCCCACAGGGGTGCACTTGGGAGAAAGTGGTGCGTTCGGCGGAGGGGGCGGTGGCTCGGGAAAAAGTGGTGCGGTCGAGGAGAGGGTGGGGCGCGGGCGGCTGGGCAGGGGCGCCGGCTGGCGGGCGCGGGCGCGGGCGCGGGCGCGCCGCCCTAGCGCGCCTCCGCCTCGAACACCACGCGGCCGGCGACGACTGTGGCGGCCGTCGCCGTGGCGATCACCGCCGCAGCGGGACCGTCGAACGGGTCACGCGTCGCGATCGCGAGGTCGGCGCGCTCGCCGACGCGAATTCGCCCGGCGACTCCGAGCACCAGGCTCGACGAACCACTGGTGTAGGCGGCCACACTCTCGGCCAGCGTGAGCGCCTGCGCCGGGTCGAGCACTTCAGCTGCACCGGCACCAGCACCACCCGCGGCGTCGCCGAACACAGACCCCTCAGCCTCCTCAGCACCCACCACCGCATCCGGCGCCGCCGGCAGCGATCGGTTCACGGCGACGTGGATCGCGAGCCACGGGTCGGGCGGCGAGACCGGCCAGTCCGAGCCCATCGCGAGGTCGGCGCCGCCGTCGGCGAGGGTGCGGAAGGGGTAGCCGCGCCGCATCCGCTCCTCGCCGATCATGGGGACGACGTGCGGGTCGGGTGCGGCCCACAGCGCCTGCATGTTCGCGGTCACGCCGAGCGGCCCGAAGCGGCGGGCGTCATCGGGGTGGATCATCGAGAGGTGCGCGACGTGGTGCCGCGGCCCTGGTCCGTTGGCGGCGCGGGCCGCCTCGACTGCGTCGAGCGCCACGCGGATTCCGCGATCCCCCATGATGTGCAGGTGCAGCGCGAATCCGGCGGCGTCGAGCTGCTGCACAAATGCCCGAATGGCCCCCTCCGCGAAGTGCAGTTCGCCCGAGTCCGTCGAGGCTTCGGGATCGCCGTGCGAGCAGTAGGGTTCGAGCAGTGCGGCGGTGCCGCCGTGGGGCACGCCGTCGATCATGGCTTTGGCGGTCGACGTCGCGAAGTCGGCCGACGCATTCTCGGCGCGCAGCCGCACGAAGCGCTCGACCAGCTCGGGCACGTCGTGCTCGCGCAGACCGGGGGCGATCCACAGCGCACCCGACACCCGGCTCGGCAGCTCCGCCGATGCGATGAGCTCGCGGTACGCTGCCGAGCAGTCGGCTTTACCGTTGTACTCACCGAGAATCGCTTCGTGCCAGCCGGTGATGCCGAGCGACCACAGGTACTCCTGCGCGTTGAGCAGGCCGGCGGCGATCTCGGCGTCGGTCGACGGCGGGATCACCCGGCCGACGAGTTCCGCAGCGGTTTCGTTGAGATACCCCGTCGGCTCCCCCTGCTCGTTGACGTGGATGTGCCCGTTGTGCGGCTGCGGCGTTGCGGCGGTCACGCCGGCGAGCTCGAGCGCACGCGAGTTCACCCAGAGCGTGTGGTGCCCCGCGTCAGAGAGCGCGACCGGGCGATCGGGCACGATGGCGTCGATCTGCTGGCGGGTGGGGTGCGGAAAGAGTTCGTGGCTCCAGCCTCCACCGGTGATCCAGGCATCTCGGTCGGCACCGGCACCCGTGCCGGCACCACCGCCCGTCTCGTGCGCGGCCTCTCGGATCAGCTCCAGCGTCTCGTCGACGCTCCGCGCCCCGCTGAGGTCGCAGCTCAGGCGCTCGACCCCGGCGAACGCGGCGTGCACGTGCGCATCGACGAAACCGGGCGTGATGAGCCCGCCTCGCGCGTCGATCACCCGGGTGTCGGGGCCACGGAGCGCGAGCACGCGCTCGTCGGAGCCGACGGCCACGATGCGGTCTCCCCGCACCGCCACGCCGGTGGAATCGGTGCGCACGCGTCCGTCGAATACGCGACCGTTCACCAGACAGAGGTCGGCGGGTGCGGGCTCCGCAGCAGCGTCGTCACGGTGGTCGGTGCGGTTGTCGGTGGGGGTCATTTCATCGCTCCTTCGAGATGAGGGTGCCGATTGCGGCGTGATTCAGATAAGCCGGAACACGCGGATGACCACGTGCCCGGGCTCGGGCCGCGCATACCCGATGAACTGCGAGGCGGTGAGCCACGCAAGCTCGGGATGCTCGGTCTGGAAGACGAACGCAGTGCGGTAGTACATGGCGTCTTCGCCGACGTGCTCCCCCGCTTCGAGGCGCGCGAGGCCCGCCTCGTCGGTGCGCCAGTATCCGCGGTTCACCACGTCGATCGCTGCGGTCGCGCCCCCGTCGAGTTCGGCCTCGATGAGGTACCGGGCGTCGAGGCGCACGGTGAGCCCTCGACCGTTCCACCAGTCTCCGCCGCCGGGCAGAATGCGGCCGCGCAGGCGCGGGCCGTCGAACGTGCCGCCGGTGATGGGTGCGAAGTGCAGCCCTTCTTCGGGCGTCGATCCGCCGATGGGCAGCGCATCGGCTACGGCGACGCGCAGTTCGAAGCAGTACTCGAACGCGGGCGTGAGCAGGGTGTCGGTCATGCGGGGTCCTTCGGTTCGGAGATGCGGCCACGAGTGCGGCCACGGTCGAGATCGGAGCGAGGTGCGGCGGCGACCGGCCCGGTGAGGGTCGGGATCGCCGACGTGCGACCGAGTCGGCGTCGGCGCGGCACCCACCCCTCGCGGGGAATCGAGTCGAGCAGCAGTCGCGTGTACTCGGCCTGCGGATCGTCGAGGATCTGCTCGGCCGTTCCCGCTTCTTCCACGCGCCCCGACCGCATCACGATAACGCCGTCGCACAGTCGCCGGATCACCGTGAGGTCGTGGGTGATCATGAGCAGCGCGACGCCGGTCTCACGACGAATGGTGTCCAGTAGGCTCAGAATCTCGACCTGCGTGGTGACATCGAGCGCTGAGACGGCCTCATCGAGCACCAGCACCTCGGGTTCTGCGGCGAGCGCACGGGCGATGGCAACGCGCTGCCGCTGTCCGCCTGACAGTGCGCGCGGGCGCGCATCGAGCAGTTCGGGGTCGAGTCGCGCCTGCGCGACGAGCTCGGCGATGCGGGCGGTGATCTCGGACTGAGGTGCCCGTTTGCGATGCACGCGGATCGCCTCGTCGAGGCACTGGCGCACGGTTTGGCGGCGGTCGAGCGACTGGTACGGATCTTGGAAGACCATCTGCACAGTTTTCGCCCGTGCACGGCGCTCCGTTCCGCGGCGTGCCGGCGTGCTCCAGTCGTCCCCGGCGACGGTGACCGTGCCGGCATCGGCGCGTTCGAGGCCGCAGATGATGCGCGCGGTGGTCGATTTGCCCGATCCGGATTCACCGACGATGCCGAGCGACCCGCCGGCGTGGAGCGCGAATGCGACGTCGTCGACGGCGACGAACGTTTCGCGGGCGCCTCCGGCTCCCCGCACGCGAAAGGTCTTGCGCAGACCCGCAACCTGCAGAATCGGCTCGGGTGCCGGTTCGGAAGCGGACGCGGCATGGGAGACCGCGTCGACGTCGGTGAGCCCCGCAGCACCCGAGACATCGGCGATCTCGGGCGCAGCCTCAACTGATACCGCCCGCGACGTCCCATCGCCGAGCGACGCCGACATGAGCACGCGGGTGTACTCTTCGCGGGCGTCGGCGCGCATGGTGCGGGCGTCGAGGGTCTCGATGGTGCGCCCCTGGCGCATCACGGCGACGCGGTCGCAGACGGCGCCGGCGAGCGCGAGGTCGTGGGTGATGAACAGCAGTGAGAGCCCGCGATCGCGACGGAGGTCGCCGATGAGGGCCATGACCTCTTCTTGGGTGGTGACGTCGAGCGCTGTCGTGATCTCGTCGGCGAGCAGTATCTCGGGGTCCATGGCGAGCGTCGCCGCGATCATGACGCGCTGCAGCAGCCCGCCCGAGAGCTCGGCGGGGTACTGGCGCAGCCGCCGAACGGGATCGGTGATGCCGACCTCGTCGAGCAGTTCGGTCGCCCGCCGCGCGGCCGCGTCGGGACGCACGCGCCCAACGGTCACCTGCGCCTCCGTGAGGAAGTCGCCGATGGTGCGGAGCGGGTTGAGGTGCGCCCGGGGCGTCTGAAAGATCATGCCGAGGCGGCGCGCACGCAGTTCGCGCAGTTCGGCGGGCGGGGTGCGCTCGAGGTCGTGGCCGAGCAGTCGCACGGTGCCCCCGGTGCGGAAGTGCGCCGGGAGCAGGCCGGCGACGGCGCGAACCGAGAGGGTCTTGCCCGATCCCGATTCACCGACCAGGCCGACGGCCTCGCCGGCTCCCACGGTCAGCGTGCAGTCGTGCACGAGCGGATGCTCGGGCGTCGCGATGGAGAGGTGGTCGAGCTCGAGTACGGGGGCTGCGGTCATCGTTCCTTCTCCTCTGCCCAGGTGGTGATGCGTGCCCCGATGATGCTCACCGAGAGCACGGTGATGACGACGAGGATCGCGGGGTACATCGACTGCTCGGGTGCTCCGGCGAGAATGCCGGCCTGTCCGCTCGCGATCATCGATCCCCAGTCGGCGGCGGGCGGCTGTTCGCCGAGCCCCAGGAATGAGATCGCGGCGAGGTCGAGCATGGCGTACCCGAATCCGACCGCGACCTGCGCCGCGACCACCGGGATGAGCGCGGGCACGAGGTGCCGGAAGCAGATCGCGAGACTCGAGACGCCCTGCACGCGGAGTGCGGCGATGTACGGTTTGCCGAGCTCCCGAGACGCCGCGGTCTGCGTGAGCCGGGCGACGACGGGAATGTAGGCGATCGACAGCGCGATCACGGGTGCGACGACGCCCTTGCCGAACATCGCGACGGCGAGCACCGCGAGCACGAGGCCCGGAATAGCGAAGATGACGTCGATGACGCGGGCGATCGTGCCGCGGACGACCCCGCCGAACCAGGCGGCGACGATCGCGAGTGCCGAGCCGAGCACCGTCGAGAGCAGTACGACTGCGATCGGCGCAATGACGCTCGTGCGCGCGCCGGCGAGCACCCGGGAGAGGATGTCTCGCCCGACGTCATCGGTGCCGAACGGGTGCGCCAGCGAACCCACCCCGTTGATGTCGCCCACCGAGAGTTCGTTGGGGTCGTAGGGGGCAACTGACGGGCCGAGTGCGGCGGCCAGCGCGACGAGGCCGAACACGACCAGGGCGATGCGGAACAGCCAGTCGGCGCGTGCCGCCCGCTGCACCGCGCGCGGGGTGCGCCCCGCGGCGAGTTGTGCGACGCTCATGCGATCCTCCCGGACCCGACGCTGTCGGGGTCGATCAGGGCGCTCACAAGGTCGGCGACCGCGTTGAGCACGACGAAGATGGTGACGAGCAGCAGAGACACCAGCTGCACGACCGGCAAGTCTTTGCGGGCGGCGGCCTCGGTGAGCAGGGACCCGATGCCGCCGAGCCCGAACGCCTGCTCGGCGATGGCCGACGCGGCGAAGAGCCCGGCGACCGTCGTACCCGAGATCGCGAGAATCTGCGGTGCCGCGTTGCGGAAGACGTGCACCCGGAAGATGCGACCGCGCGGAATGCCGCGCACGCGTGCGGTTTCGACGTGCTCGGAGTGCAGCTGGGCCACCAGCGAACTGCGGGTCACCCGACTGATGTAGGCGATGAACATGACGGCGAGGGAGATCGCGGGCAGGATCAGGTGCCACACGCGATCCCACCCGCCCGCGCCCTCGCCGTACACCGGGAACCAGCCGAGCGACTTCGCGAAGACCCAGATCAGCAGGATCGCCACGACGAAGGTCGGCAGCGCCATGCCGAGCGCCGTCAGCAGTCCGATCACCCGGTCGACCCGGGGCCCGCGGGTCGCCGCGAGCACTCCGGAGCCGACGCCCGCGAACAGGATGATCACGACGGTGAGCAGCACCAGTTGCAGGGTGACCCCGAAGCGCGGTGCGATGAGCGTGAGCACATCGGTCTTGTAGACGAAGGATCGCCCGAAGTCGCCAGAGAACACCCCGCCCAGCCACTGGAGGTAGCGCGACCAGATCGGGTCGTCGAGGTGGTACTCCGCACGGATCTGCGCGACCAGGTCGGGGGTCGGCTTCGCCCCGCCCGCGAGTGCCGCGATGGGGTCGCCCGGGGTGAGGAGCAGCGCGGCGTAGATCACGACGCTCGCGAGAAACAGGGTGAGCAGGAGCCCGCCGAGTCGGCCCGCGAGTGCGCGCACGAGTGCGGTGTTCATGGCGATTCTCCGTTCGCGCTGCCCCGCCGCATCACTTGCCGCCGAGGTGCAGCGCCCAGGGGCTGCTGTACATCGCGACCGAGCTCGTGATACCGCTGAGATCGTCGTTCAGGTAGCTCAGCTGGTAGGCGCCGGCGAGGGTGACCTGCAGCATGTCGGGAGCGAAGATCTGCTGCGCGGCGACGAACTCGTCAGCCGCGGTCTGCTCGTCGGTCGCGGTGCGTGCGGCCTGCATGTGCGCGGTCACCTCGTCGTTCTGGTACCCGCTCCAGTTGAAGACGCCGCCGAGATCTTCCGGCAGCATGAAGAGCGTCGGATAGCCGAGCACGCCCGGAGTCTCGAGGTAGCCCTGCGTCGCGACGAAGTCGATGCCCTCTCGGGCCCCGGCATCGTAGAACATCGCCCCGAAATCGGAGGCCTGCATTTCGTTGATCTCGATGGTGAGCCCGATCTGCTTCGCGGCGCTCTGCACGATCTGCGCGGTGTTCTTGAACTCCGTGGCACCGGCCGGCACGGCGAGCACGAGCGGCCGACTGACGTCTTCGCCGCTGTCGGCGACGAGCTGCTTCGCGGTGTCGAGGTCCACTTCGGGGGCCGGCAGCGCGTCGTAGCCGGCCTGGTAGGTGTCTGCCGCAGCGAGCTCCTGGAAGGTGAACGGCGGCACGATGGTGCGCTGCACCTCGCCCAGCCCACCCAGCACCGTCGAGATGTACTGGTCGCGATCGATCGCGAGACTCAGCGCGCGGCGAATGTCGGGGTTCGCCGCCGGCCCCTCCGACGTCGTGGGCCCGAAGCTGTACGAGGCCGTCGACGGCCCGACGATCAGGCTGCCCGCTCCGTCGCCCTCGAATGCGGCGCGCGAGCTCGGCGACACGTTGAGGGCGCCGTCGATCTCGCCCTGCGTGAGCGCGGTCGCGAGCGTCGAGGAATCGGTCACGAAGACGTACTTCAGCGACTGCACGAGGGGCGCGCCGTTCCAGTAGTCGGGGTTCGCCGTGGTGACGATCTCACTGCCCGGCTTCCATCCGCCGTCGGCGAGTTCGTACGGGCCGGTGCACATGAGTCCGCCGTCGGATGTGCCCAGTGCGTCTCCCGCACTCGCGCCGTAGGCGGCGCTCATCACTGCACCGCCCTGCCCGGCGATCGCATCGCGGAACGCCGAGTCGGGCGCGGTGAAGGTGAGCGTCACCTCGCGGTCTCCGGTCGCCGCAATGCTGTCGACGAGCGCGAAGGCGCTGAACCACTGCGATTCGGGCGAGCGATTGCGCTCCAGGCTGTAGACCACGTCGACTGCGGTCAGCGGGGTGCCGTCCCAGAACGTCACGTCGTCGCGAAGCTCGATCACAAAGGTCGTGGGGGTCGTCCACTCCGCACTCGTCGCGACCCCGGGCTCGACCGAGAAGTCGGGCTGCAGCGAGAGCAGATTGTCGCAGAGGTTCGGAATGATGAGGTTCGCCGATGACACCGGGTCGAGCGTCGCCGGCTCCCCCTCCAGCACCGACCAGGTGACCTCGTCGACGGGCTGCGTGCCGGCGGGCGTCGAGGCGACGAGGTCGGCCGCGCTGATCGGCGTACGATCACCGCTCGAGGCGGAGTCGCGCGGTGCGCAGGCGGTGAGACCGAGCAGGGCGACGGCGCCGAGCGCGAGCCCGGCGGTGAGTGCCGTTCGTTTCATGATGCTTCCTTTCGCGGGTGCGACCGGTCGTCGTCGACTCGGCCGCGCGGTTCGGGGTGGATCGGAGTTGATATGGGGTGGCCGTGGCCGATGGCTGTGACCACTGCGCGGTGCCGTCGGTGTCAGCGCAGCACGAAGACGCGCACGCACACTTGCCCGCGGTCGTCGCGCGCGAGCCCGACGAACTGGTGCTCGGCGAGCCAGCGGTGCGCGGGGGCGTCGGTCTGGAAGACGGGAGACGTGCGGAAGTACAGGCCGTCGGTCGTCTCGGGCAGGTCTTCCCCCGCTTCCATGCGGCTCAACAGCTCGGGAGTCGCGCGGAAGTACCCGCGGTTCACGATGTCGATCACCGCTCCGTCATCGGCGCGAATCAGGTAGCGGGCCTCGAGTTCGGCGGTGCCGGATCGCGTGACCGCCCAGTCGCCGCCGCCCGAGAGCACCTCCCCGTTCAGTGCCGGACCGCGCACGGTGCCGCCGGTCACCGGGGTGAAGCTCAGCGCCTCGTCGACCCCTCGCCCGATGTGGTGGTCGGGGGCGATCGAGGCGCGGATCTCGAAGACGAACTCGAGACGAGGCGCGGGCAGCTGGGCCAGCACGGCCGGGTCGGTATGCAGGGTGTGAGGATCGATGGTCATGCGAGGGCTCCGTTCAGCACGGGGAGTTCGATCGCGCAGGCGTCGACGCCTCCCACGATCAGGGTTTGGGTGTTGCGTTCGGTAACGAGTCCGTCCGTCCAGGGGTCGCGCCCCGTGCCGGGTTGGGGCAGGAACTCGGGGTAGTCGCTGCTCGACACGTGCACGCGCAGCCGGTGGCCCGCCCGCAACAGGTAGCCGACGTGGCCGAGATCGACCCGCAGCTCACCTCCGCGTTCGGCTTCGCGCAGCTGCCGCTGCCCGCGGGCGATGCGCAGCGCGGTGCCGTCGGGCGCGACGTCGAGCAAGCGCACGAAGCAGTCGAGCACGGGGCCCGAGGAGCGCACGTTCAGGGTCGCGGTGACGGGGCCCGCCAGCTCGATATCGGCCTGTTGCTCAGCGCCGGTGAAGACGAGCACATCGTCGCGGTCGCCGATCGGAGCCTCGTTCGGCAGGTAGAGCAGGTACGAGAAGGCATCGGGAACGGTTGATGGAACCAGGTGGTCGGGGTCGTGCGCCCACTGCAGTGCGCTCGTCGAGGCGGGGCGATCCGCCACCAGCTCGCCGTCGGCGGTCGCAAACCGGGTCTCGTGCCGCACGTTGGCCGGCGGCCAGACCGTCTCCACGCGCTCCTCGTCGGTGCCCGCCAGGTTCCACACCACGCGCGGAATGTCTTCGGCGGCGCCGTTGCCGCGCACGAACACCTCGAAAAACGCGAGCGCGGGGTCGAGCGTGCGCGGCAGAATGGCGCGGATCTGTGCCTCGGTGCGATCCGGCACCCGATCGCCGGGAGCCTCGATGAGCTGATAGCTCTCGTGATCGATCGATTCGATGCGCAGGTAGTGAAGCGCATCCCAGCCCGGCCGCGTGCGAATCTCAGCGACATCGGACCACGAGAGCGGCGCGCAGTTGTCCCACCACCCGATCGTGTGCAGCACCGGCACAGAGCGACCCGCGAATGGACTGCCGGCCGGGAAGCGCGGCAGCGTCACGGGGTGCGGCACCCACTGGTCGTACGAGATCGAGCGCGAGCCGGCCCAGGTCTGGAACGCTTCGGCTTGCGCCTCGAAGTCACGTCGAGACCAGTCGGGCTCCCACAGATAGGTGTCGTTGCCGTGGAAGTGGGTGAGCGGGTACAGGTTGGTGATGCCCATCTCGACCGCGCGCTCGCGGGCGTCGGCATCTCGGTGCACCGGTTCGCCGAGCGCGGTGCCGGTGACGCGCGGGGCGATCGCCCGGAGCGCCGAGTGCCCGCTCGCCGCCGCAGCCCACTGCGTGTAGCCGTAGTAGCTGTCGCCCCACATCGCCACACGGCCGTTCGACCAGGGCTGCGCGACGATCCAGTCCAGGGTGTCTGCACCGTCGCAGACCTCGTTCACGAAGAGCAACGCATCGCCCTCGGAGCGGAACTTGCCGCGCACGTCTTGCGCAACGACGCGGTATCCATGAGCGAGGAAGTACTCGGCGACCAGCGGAATGAACGTGTACTCACCGCTCTTGTCGTAGGGCAGGCGAATGAGGATGGTATCCCCCGGGGTCGCATCGCTCGCTGCCGGGTCAGCGGTGCCGCCGGTGCCCGAGCTCGCGGGCAGATACACGTCGGTGGCGAGGTGCACACCGTCACGGGTGCGCACGCGCTCCTCGGTGGCGAGCGCACTCAGCGGTGCGGCTTCGAGGCGCAGGTAGTCGGCCATGTCACTCCTTCGAGACGGGTCGATGCGGGCAATCGCGCGGTGCGGATGCCGGGTCCGGGCGGTGCCGGTGGGATCACTGTAGGGACGATGTCAATAAATAGTCAAGTCTGACTAGACAATTTTTACTTCGTCGAAATCATCGCTAGTCTTCGAGGGGAGCCTGCACGTGCGGGCCGCGCTGCGAAGCCCCGGCTTCGCATTCGGCACCCTGCACCCGCAGCCCGTTTCAGAGAGGATTCGCCATGGCACGCCCTTCAGTCGCCGACGAGCGCCGCGAGCAGATCATTGCCGCTACCCTCCAGACGATGGCGCAGCACGGCATCAGCGGCACGACGCTCGATCGCATCGCCGACACCGCCGGCATGTCCCGCGGCCACGTGCGCCACTTCGTCGGCAACCGCGACCGGCTGCTGCTCGACACGGCGCGGGCGTTCTACGCCGCCCCGGCGGTGCTGCCCGCCGAGATCGACGATCTGCCGGCCGCGCTCGACTACCTCTTCGGCGACGAGTTCGCGAGCTCGAGCGCCGACAACGCCATCGTGCTCGCGTTCGTCGAGCTTGCGCGATCCTCCCCCGACATCGCCGCCGTGCTCGCCGAGGCCTACGGGTCGGCTCGCGAGCGTCTCGTCGAATTCATCGCCGCCGCCTACCCCGGCGCGGGAAGCCCGCTCCACGAGGTCGCGGCTCAAGGCGTATTGACGACCGCGCTCGGCAATGTCTTCATCGGAGACTTCGACCGCGAGCCGCAGCGCACCGAACGATCGCGAGCGGCCGTCGACGCGCTACTGGGGGCGTTCGAGCACCACTGACCGACCAGGGCAGCGCCTATCGGGAGCTCGCAAGCCCGTTCACCAGGCCGGCGAATGACGCGAAGGCCTGGTCGGCTGTCGTTTCACCCGCCGCGACCGCGATCGCCGCTTCTCGGAGCGCACCGACGAGCAGCACCGCAGTCATCTGCGCGTCGAGCGCAGCGTCGACTTCACCGTGACCCCGCGCAACCGCGAGCGTGTCGGCGATGAGCAGAACACTCGCACCCGAGCCAATCCCGCGCTCAGGCCCATGCTTCACGAGGGTCGGCCCCGACACGTGGTAGAAGTCGCCGGTGTGCTCGTCGCGAGCCAGGTCAAAGAGCACTCGGGCGTGCGCGAGCAGCCGCCCGCTCCAGCCCTCGGCTTCGGACACCGCCTGCAGCGTTCGCTCCACCTGCCGGCGCCCGAGTTCCGCGTAGGCCGCGGCGAGCAGCGCATCGCGCCCGCCGGCAAAATGCGCATACACCGTACCCCGGGAGATGCCCGATGCCGCCGACACCCGCTCGATCGTGGCCTCGTGCACTCCCACCTCGGCGATCACCGCGAGGGCAGCGTCGACGAGATCTGCGCGCGTGCGCTGCTGGCGCCGTTCGCGCAGCGTCGCCGCAACGGGGGCTGGGGTGAGCATCTCGGGGACCACAGCACCAGTCTAGGCGAGTCACGCGACTCTTGTGTATTCTGAGTTCAGTTTCTATACTCCGAGTACAGAATAGTCCCGCACGGCCCAAATTCATGCGGGATCACCACCCACCCCACACACCGAGAGGCCTCATGGTCACCGCCGATCTCACCGCCGCAACCGCACTCGTGCGCGCCGCCCTCCCCGCATTCGGTCGCACCGCTGAGGTCGAACTCACGCTGCTGAAGAACCGCGAGAATTTCGTCTTCGCGTTCAGCGACGCCGAAGACGACTACGTCGCCCGCGTGCACCGCCAGGGGTATCACTCCGATGATGAACTCGCCTGCGAACTCGACTTCGTTCGCGCACTGCATCGCGCCGGTGTCGCCGTACCCGAGTTCATTCCCGCACCCGACGGTCGCGGCTTCGTCGTCGTCGGCGCCGAGACCGAGACCGGGTTCGCGAGCGGACCGCATCAGGTCGATCTGCAGCGCCTCATTCCGAACTCCGGAACGTTCGGCGACGAACGCTCCGCGGTGGCGGGCACGGCGAACCTCGACCCCGCCGACTTCACCGCACTCGGCCGACTCATCGCCGAAGTCCACGACGCCACCGCGAAGTCGGGCTACTCCATGGCGGTACCCCGTGACGACTGGGATCTCGATGGCCTCATCGGGCCGGCCCCCGCCTGGGGCGATCCGCTCCGGCTCGCGGAGCTCGCCGGAGCCGATCGCGCCGTCGTCATCGCCGCGATCGATCGCGTGCGCGCACAGCTCGCCGCCTACGGCACGCCCGCGCACCGCTTCGGCCCGATCCACGCAGACCTCACTCCCGAGAACGTGCTGCGCACGCCCAACGGTCTCGTGCTCATCGACTTCGACGACTTCGCCGCCGGATGGCACCTCTTCGACCTCGCCACCGCCCTCTATTTCTTCACGCCCCACCCCCGCGCCACCGAGTACCGCACGGCGCTCTTCTCGGGGTACACCGCGGTGCGCCCCTTAGATGACGCCGACCACGACGTGTTCCCCGCGATCCTGCTCGCACGCGGGCTCACCTATCTCGGCTGGTCGGCCGACCGGCGCGGCGAGCCCACGGCCGAGTGGCACGCGCGCACCGTGCTGCCCCACGTCGTCGCACTCGCCCGAGAGCTGATCGACCGCTGAGGCTCGGCGATCCTCACCCTGACCTGACTCTCGCCGCACTCAGCGCCTCCCAGGTCGCCCACCATTCACCGTTGTTCACCGCCTCCACCGACAGGACCCTCATGCTCTCCACCGCTGCACTCCTCGAGCGCCGTTCGCGCACCCTCGGCCCCTACTCGCCGCTGTTCTACGCCGAACCGCTGCACTTCGTCTCCGCCTCCGGCGTCTGGATGACGGAGGCATCGGGCGAACGCTACCTCGACGGATACAACAACGTGCCCCACGTCGGTCACGCGAACGCCCGCGTCGTGCGCGCACTCACTGAACAAGCGGCAACGCTCAACGTGCACACGCGCTACCTGAACGGGCGCGTGATCGACTATGCGGAGCGACTCCTCAGCACGTTCGCCCCGCAGCTCGACCGTGTCTTCTTCGGCAACTCGGGGTCGGAGGCCAACGAGCTCGCACTGCGAATCGCTCGGCAGCTCAGCGGGTCGCAGGGCGTGATCGTCTCCGACTACAGCTACCACGGCACCACGATTACGCTCGCCGAACTGACGACCGGACTGCGCACGCGCGAGCCGCTCGGCGCTCACGTGCGGGCGATCCGCATTCCCGATCTCGACCACGATGCGCGCCCAGAAGCAGAGGTGCTCGCCGACGCCCTCGCCTCGGTCGATGCAGCGATCGCGTCGCTCGAAGAGGCGGGCTTCGGGGTCTCCGCGTGCCTGTTCGACCCGCTCTTCTCCACCGAGGGCATGCCCCGCGTGCCGCGCGGGCTCTTGAGCGGCATCGCCGATCGCGTGCGCGCGGCCGGCGGATTCGTGATCGCCGACGAAGTGCAGAGCGGATTCGGGCGCACGGGCACGCACATGTGGGGGCACGAATACGCCGGACTGGAGCCCGACCTCGTGACGATGGGCAAACCGATGGGCAACGGACACCCCATGTCGGGAGTCGTCACGAGCGAGGCAGTGCTCGATGCGTTCGGATCGCGCAACGAGTTCTTCAACACGTTCGCCGGAAATCCGGTGTCGGCCGCCGTCGGCGAAGCGGTGCTGCTCGAAATGGACGATCGCCGACTGCGCGAGCAGGCGCACGACCTCGGTCGAATCGCTCGAGCGCGATTCGACGCGTTCGCGGAGCAGTACTCCTGCGTGCGCAGCGCGAAGGGCGCCGGTATGTTTCTCGGCCTGGAGTTCGCGGTCGACGGCGCACCCGCACCCGAGATCGCGGCACGCGTCGTCGAGGCGATGAAGGCGAAGCGCGTGCTCATCTCGCGGATCGGCCGAGACGAGAGCGTCCTCAAGGTACGCCCGCCGCTCGCCTTCGGCGCCGCCGAACTGCCGGTGCTGCTCGACGCACTCGAGGAATCCCTCGCCGAGGTCGCTCCCGCCTGAATCGAGCTGCGAGCACGCACGGCGGTGAGGTGTATCCTCTCGAAGTACACCGCCGTGCGGGCCGCCCCGAGCAAGACCGCAACCACGGCACCACTGGTTCGGCACCGACCACTACCGCCATAGATGCCGGAGGGACGACACATGACGACTGCAATGACGCAGAACGATGCGCGTTCGAACGCTCCTCGAACACTCGCACCCGACCTCGGGACATTTCGCAGCATGGTCGCGTCATCATTCGTGCCGTTGCGCGTGTCGACCGAGCACGACGGCCCGTTCTCCGCTCGCATGGTCTCGGCCGACGCCGACGACGTCGTGTTCACGGAGGTCGCTGCGCGCCCGCATCTGGTCGAGCGCACCCCTGAAACGATCGCCGATGGGGGCAGCGGGTACTACAAGGTGAGTCTGCTGCTCACCGGGTCGAGCATCCTCGTGCAAGACGGCCGCGAGGTGGTCATGCGACCCGGCGATCTCTCGGTGTACGACACATCGCGGCCGTACTCCCTGCTCTTCGGCGAAGACTTCCGCAATCTCATCATGATGTTCCCGAAGGATCGCGTCGATCTCCCGATCCCGTTCACGGAGCAACTCACCGCAGTATCGCTCGGCAGGGAGCACAACGGGCTGGCACCCGTGGTGACCGCGTTCCTCTCACAGTTCCCGGCACAGCTCGCCTCGCTCGATTCGCGGGTGCGCGCCAAGCTTGCGCACACGAGCCTCGACCTGATGAGCACGCTCTTCTCCAGCATTCTCGACGCCGACCCCGGGCAGCGCGATCCGCATCAGATTCTGCTGCACAAGATCACCTCGTACATCGAAACCCACCTCGGGGATTCCGATCTCTCGCCAAACAGCATCGCGGCGGCGCATTACATCTCGACCCGGCACCTGCACTCGCTGTTCCGGCAGGCCGAGACCACCGTCTCGACCTGGATTCGCGAGCGCCGCCTCGATCGGTGCCGCGCCGACCTGCTCGATCCGGTGCTGCAGGATCGCACCGTCTCGACCGTTGCCGCGCGCTGGGGCTTCACCGATGCCGCCCATTTCAGCCGCGTCTTCAAGGCGGCATTCGGCCTGTCGCCGAGTGAACTGCGCCGCGCCTGACTCGGGCGCTGCGCAACACGTTCGTGTGCCCCTGGGGCGCCTCTTTCGCGTGCCCTCGGCGCGAATGCGCATCGGTTTCGCAACCGTTTCGTGACCCCCGTTGTCGTGCAGCGAACGCCTATTGACTGAGACCGCCAGGCAGCCCGAGGAACCTCCACGGAACTCGCGCCGCTGCATACAGTGAGAGCCATCTGACGGGTGACGAAGCCCGACGGTGGTCACCTCGCACGGCCCACTGTCGCTCCGATCGCCGCGCGCGAGCAAAGGAGCGACACGATGACCACGCAGCACGACCTCACCGGCACAGGTGTCGACACCGAGTGGCGCAGTTACGACGAATTCGCCGCGGGCATCGACACCTACCGGCTGCCGAATGCGGATCTCACCGGAACGCGTCTCACGCTCAAGCTCGACGACGGCTCGGTGCTCCGACTCGCCTTCGACGCCCGGGAGGTTGTGTGGAGTGCGGACGGCGCGCTCGCCGATCCCGATTCAACAGACCGCGATCACCGCGATCCGATCGATGTCGTGCGCGTTCGCGATGACGTCGTGTTCGTCAACCTGCCGCTCGTCTCCCGCGAACGCGAGTCGTTGACCGTCGTCTACTCGGAGTCGACGCACCGGGCGCTCGTCGTACGCTCCCGAATCGCGAGGCACGACCGGGCCGGAGAACCCCGGGTCGGCCAGACGTTCTGGTCGGCCGTCACCGACGGCGGCGAACCGACCGGTGAGGCACCCGGCCCGTCGCGCGACCTCATCGGGGTGCGCAATCTGTACCGGTACAGCCCCGAGCATCTCTACGAGCACGTCTACATCTCGAGCGAACGCTATGCCTGGCAGTGCATCACCGGCGTGCAGCGCGGCCACGGCGACATGGATCTGTCGACGGTGTGGCGCTTTGCCGATGACCTGTACCTGTTCTGTTTTCGCGAGTTCCGGATCGCCGTGGCGAGTGCGTGGTTGCACGACCTCGGCCCGGCGAAGCGCACGACCGGCGTCTTCCTCGGCATCACCGGCTCGGGCGAGGCCGAGCACTCCCGCGCCGGAGGCCACGTGATTCCGCTCGGCACCGTCGCCTATCCCGACGCGCAGCCGGTCTGACGCCAACGCGCAGCACCGGCCGGCGCGGCTCCCCTTCGCTTCCACCCGCATCACCATTCAATTGAGAGGACTCACCATGCAGAGACGCATCACCGCAGTCGCGGCGCTCGCCGCAACCGCAGCACTCGCGCTCTCCGGCTGCGCCGGCGGCGGAGACGCAGGAGGGGGCGACGGAGCCCCGATCAAGCTCGGGTCGGTCAACACCCTGAGCGGTGCGGCAACCTTCCCCGAGGCCAGCGCCGCGGCGCAGGCCGTCTTCGACCGTGTCAACGCCGACGGCGGCATCAACGGGCACATGATCGAGTACACGACGGTCGACGACAAGGGCGATCCGGCTTCTGCCACGGCAGCCGCCCGCCAACTCGTGGGCAGCGACGAGGTCGTGGCCCTGGTCGGTGGCGCATCGCTCATCGAGTGCGAGATCAATCAGAAGTACTACGAGCAGGAGAGCGTGCTATCGATGCCAGGGATCGGCGTTGACACCGGCTGCTTCAACTCGCCGAACATCGCCCCGGCCAATGTCGGTCCGTTCAACGACATGACCCTGACGCTGCTCAACGGCTCAGAGAACCTCGGTCTCGACAACATCTGCGTGCTCCTGGAAATCGCCGGCTCCACGAAGCCCTCCTATCTCGCCGGGGTCGAGAAGTGGACGGAGATCACCGGAGACGAACCGCTGCTGGTCGATGACAGCCTGCCGTACGGCGGGTCCGACTACACCCCGTACATCGTGAAAGCGAAGAACGCCGGCTGCAAGGCGATCGCGGTCAACGGCATCGAACCCGACGCGATCGGGCAGGTCAAGGCCGCGCAAGCGCAGGGCTGGGACGACGTGACCTTCCTGTTCCTCACGAGCGTCTACAGCGAGAACTTCGCTTCGGCCCTCGACTGGACTGGCAAGGGCGTGCACGTGCCCGCGGAGTTCTACCCGTTCACCGAGGACAACGAGATCAACGCCGATTGGAAGTCTCTGATGGAGGAGAACGACATCGCCCTGACCTCGTTCAGTCAGGGCGGCTACCTGGCCGCGACGAATCTGGTGACCGTGCTCTCAGGGATGGATGGTGACATCACGCGCGAGACGGTCTCGGAGGCCCTCCACAGCATGGAGCCTATCGAGAGCCCCATGGTCGCCTTCCCCTACCAGTTCGACAAGATCGCCGCGCAGGAGTTCACCCCGGGCGGCTGGCCGGTCGTGCTCGAATCGGGCACTCGCGCCTGGAAGAAGTCCTCGGACGACTGGCTGATCCCGGCCAGTTAGCCCCCCTCCCCCGACCTCTCGGTCGATCCCGGGTGCTCGGCGCGACGTCACGTCGCTGCCGAGCACCCGCACCGCACGCAACCCACTGGTGATCCGGCGAAGGAGCCTCATGCAGTATCAATCCCCCGTCTTCGCGCATCGCGGAGGCATCGCGTGAACGGCAGCGCGTTGCTGCAGGGCGCGCTCGCAGGTCTCGCCTCGGGTGGCCTCTACGCCGTGCTCGCCGTGACCCTCACACTGATGAGCCGTCTGGTGCGCGTCGTGAACTTCGCGCAGGCGGCGACCGGCATGTTCGCGGCGTTCGCAGCGGTGTGGTTCGCGTCAGAACTCGGCATGCCGGTGTGGGCGGCGACCATCATCGGCATCATCGTCGGTGCCGCGCTCAACGGCGCGATCGGATGGATCGCGGCGACCTGGCTCGCAGAGGCGTCGGTGACGCTGCGCTCCGCGATGACCGTGGCCCCGCTCCTCATGCTCATCTCCCTTTCGTTCATCCTCTTCGGCAACAAGCCGCAGCCCTTCGAACCGATCCTCTCGGGCCCCGCATTCACCGTGGCAGGGGTCGTCGTGAGCTGGGTGACGATCGTCATGGTCGCGCTCGCCGTCGTTGTGGCGGCCGGGTGCGCGCTCCTGCTCGCACGCACCACGATCGGAACGCGGCTCCGGGCGCTCTCCGAACGTCCGACGACCGCCGAGCTGATCGGCATCGCCGCGACTCCGCTTTCCATCGGCGTGTGGGCGGCGACCGGTGCGATCTCGGCGATCACGATTCTCGTCATCGCGCCGTCGCAGTCGAACGATGCGATCAGCCTTTCCATGCTCATCATCCCGGCTTCCGCCGCCGCGCTGCTCGGCGGGTTCCGCCGTCTCGACCTCGCCGTGGCCGGCGGGCTGCTGCTCGGCATCGTTTCGGGAGTCGTCGCGCAGATCCCGGCGTTCTCCTTCGTGCGCAACTTCATCCCGTTCCTGTTCATCGTCGTGCTGCTGCTCTGGTCGCAGCGGAAGGAGGTGTGGGATGCTGCCCGCTAATCGCAGCCTTCGACTCGCACTGCCGTTCGTCATCGCCGCAATCGGTATCGGTGCGGCCTGGTGGCTCAGTACCGGGCTGTCGGGATACTACGTCTTCCTCGGCATCAGCGCGCTCACCGCGATCATCGCCGTGCTCGGCCTCGGTGTGGTCACCGGCTCCGCAGGCATCATCGCGCTCTCACAGCTCACGTTCGCCGCGATCGGCGCCTGGGTGGTCGCCTGGCTCAACACCCTTGACGCCCCCGGCGGTTTCATCGTCTGGCTGCTCGCCGGTGGAGTCGCGGGCGGACTCGCCGGCATCCTCATCGGGCTCCCCGCGCTGCGGTTGCGCGGCGTGAACCTTGCGGTGGTCACGCTCGGGTTTGCCGCAGCGTTCGATGTCATGCTCGTGCAGATCCAGTTCCCGGGTTCCAACGACGGCGTGCAGGTGCAGCGCCCAGAGGCCTTCTCGAGCGATCGCGAGTACTTCTTCTTCGCCGCGATCGTGATGGTGCTCTGCGCGCTCGCGGTCTTCGGTCTGCAGCGCAGCCGCATGGGCAGCAGTTGGAAAGCGGTCGCCTTTTCGGAGCGCGGCACCGCAGCCGTCGGGCAGAGCGTCTCGGCCGCAAAGCTCTCGGCATTCGCGGTCAGCGCCGCGCTCGGCGGCATCTCGGGCGGCCTCCTTGCCGGCCAGGTGCAACTCCCGTTCGCGACGAGCTTCGCACCGCTGCAGTCGCTCGCGCTGTACATCCTCGCGGTGATGAGCGGGGCCTACCTCATCGATATGGCGATCTTCGGCGGCATTCTCTGGGTCGTCGTACCCGAACTGCTGAAGAAGTGGGGTGTGCCACAGGACTGGGGGTTCGTGGTGTTCGGGCTGCTCGGCATCCAGGCGCTCACCAGCGGCTCGAACCTCGGCGAGGGCATCCGCGGTCTGCTGCGGAAACGATCGGTCGCACGCGCGGCTGAACGCACGGCAGCCCATCCCGAAGTGGGCACGAGCGTGCTCGATGTCTTCGCCGTTCCGGAGGCCGCCGAGCCCGTTCCCGAGAGCGCCCCACCCGTCCTCGAGGTCCAGGGACTCGGTGTGCAGTTCGGCGCCCTGAAAGCGCTCGATGACGTCACGCTCACCGTACGGCCTCGGTCGATCATGGGGCTCATCGGGCCCAACGGCGCCGGCAAGTCCACGTTCGTCGATGCCGTTTCGGGCTTTTTGCCGCAGCACACCGGACGCACGCTGCTCGACGGGGTCGAGATCGGGCGGTTCTCTCCGACGCAGCGGGCTCGGCGCGGTGTCCGACGCACGTTCCAACAGGATCGCGTGCCCCCGCAGCTCACCGTCGAGGCGTACGTCCGGTTCGTCGCCCGCCGCCGCATCGACCACGATGAGCTCGCAGACGCACTCGCTTTCCTCGGCTGCCCCGCGCCCGAGACTCCGCTCTCAACCGTCGATGTGGGCACCCGACGCCTCATCGAGGTCGCCGCTGCCGTGCTCGCCTCGCCGCGGCTCCTCATCCTCGACGAGCCGGCAGCCGGCCTGTCGCACGAGGAGCACCTGCAGTTCGGGCACCGACTCACCCGCATCCCGTCGCGCTTCAACACGGCGATCGTGCTCATCGAGCACGATCTCGACCTGGTGCGTTCGGTCTGCACGGAACTCACCGTTCTCGATTTCGGCCGTGTGCTGGCGCAGGGCCCGACGTCCGAGGTACTCGACACCCCCGCCGTGATCGCGGCGTACATGGGAGATGCGGAGATCAGCTCATGAGCGAACTACGACTGACCGGCGTGACGGTGAGCCGCGGCGCCGGCCCCGTGGTCTCCGACGTCGACCTCACCCTGCGTCCGGGCAAGATCCTCGCGCTCGTCGGCCCGAACGGCGCAGGCAAGTCGAGCCTCCTGGAGTCCGTCTCGGGCGTCATTCCCCAGTCAGCAGGCGATATCGAGCTCGACGGCGCATCGATCACCAAACGCAGTCGCGTGCAGCGCTCACGGGCAGGGATCGCGCATATCGAGCAGGGTCGGGCGATCTTCCCCTCGCTCACGGTGCGGGAGAACATCATGCTCACCGCGCAAACGGACGCCGTGTTCGCCGAGGTGCTGACGGCGTTCCCCGAGCTCGAGAAGCGCATCGACGCCCAGTCGGTGCTGCTGTCGGGCGGCGAGCAGCAGATGGTCGTGCTCGCGCGAGCGTTCGCGGCGAAACCGCGTTTTCTGCTCATCGACGAGATGTCGCTCGGGCTCGCGCCCGTCGTCTTCATGCGTTTGCTCCCCCTGATCCAGCAGATCGCGGCGTCGGGCGTCGGGGTGCTGCTCGTCGAGCAGTTCACGCACCTCGCGCTCGGCATCGCCGATGAGGCCATGGTGATCGCGAGCGGCCGCGTCAGCCACGCGCAGGGCCCCGCCGACGCACTGTCGGCGAACCCTGATCTCCTGAAAGCCGCGTACCTCGGCGGATAAACGGACGGGCGTGCACCGGTGTACCCGGTGCACGCCCGCGTCAGTGGGGTGAGCTGTTCGCGACGCTACATCCCTGCGTGCGCGAAGGCGACGGTGGGCAAATCCACGATGTGCGCGCCGCCGTCTGCGACGAGCACCGAGCCGGTCATGTACGACGACTCTCGAGATCCCAAGAACCGCACGATCGAGGCGATTTCATCCGGGTCAGCCGGTCGCCCCAGTGGCACATCTGCGGTCACCGCCGCGTAGCCTGCCTCGCGATCGGCGATCTGCGCCGCGTGGTCGGCGAACTCGTCCATTTCGGCATCGGCCATCGGCGTGCGCACCCAGCCGGGGCAGACCGCATTGACACGCACTCCGGCCCTGCCGTAGTCCCGCGCCAGGCTGCGCGTCAACCCGATGAGCGCGTGCTTGCCGACCGTGTAGCCGGCAACCGAGGGGCCGGCGAAGAGTCCCGCGAGCGACGACACGACAACGATCTCGCTGCTCCCGTTCGACGCCGCACTCGCGGTCAAGGCGGGCAGGGTTTCGCGCGCCATCACGAACGCCGTCGTCAAGTTCGCCGTGATCGCCGCGTTCCAGTCCGCGTCGCTCGTCTCGCCGACTGCGGCGAAGCCGTGGCCGCCCGCGTTGGCGACGAGCACGTCGACCGAGCCGAAGTGCGCAACGATGCGGGCGATGGCAGCGCGGGCCGATTCGCCGTCTGCGGCATCGGCGACGACCGGCAGTGCTCCCGTCGCCGCGGCAACGGCTTCGAGGGGTTCGCGGCGACGACCGATGATGGCGACCGACGCCTCCTCGCTCGCGTATCGTTGCGCGATCGCCGCGCCGATACCGGTGCCTCCGCCGGTGATCACGATGACGCGCTCGCGCATCGATTGCTGTTCAGGCATGGTCGTCGTCCCTTCGTCGATGAATGGGCTCGGCACGTTGATCGGTGCCGCACTCCTCCAGCTTGCCGTGCCCGCTGATCCGCAATGAGATTCGGTCTCCCTGACGCAACATCGACGCACGCAGGGTCAATGTCGGCGGGTGCCTCGCTGAAAGACTGATAGCGACCCGCGCGCGGTGGCGTGCGCGGCCCCGTACGACGACGAACGGAGTCACTGATGACCTCGCCCACACCCGAAGTGATCCTCATCGATGCCCGCATCTACACCGTCGACGCCGATCGGCCCTGGGCCGAGGCGATCGCGATCGCGAACGGTCGCATCATCGCGGTCGGCACCACCGACGAGATCACTGCGCTCGCGCACCCATCGACCGTCGTCCGTGACCTCGGCGGCGCATTTGTGATGCCCGGGCTCGTCGACGTGCACAACCATCATTTTCTTGCCGGCAAAGAAGACCTCTTCGAGTTGCGCGTGCCGATCGGCGCGACGATCGATGGCATCATCGCAGCCGTCGCCGAGCACGCTTCGGGCCTCCCTGAAGACGCGTGGGTCGTGGGCGGCCCATGGGCGAGCGATCGTCTGGGCGACGTCAGCACGGCGGCCGCACTGGCGCGTCTCGATGCCGCCGCCGGCGGGCGGCCCGTGATGCTCTCAGACGACTCTCACCACAATCGGTGGGTCAGTAGCCGGGCCCTCGCTATCGCCGAGATCGCGGTCGGACACGAGGGGGCGCTCGTTGATTCCGAGCATCCGGATCGCCTCACCGGAGTGCTGCTCGAAGCCGCAGGCATTCCCGTCGCTCAGGCGCACGCCGCCGCAGGAGGGCTCACCGTCGATCAGGAGCGGCGGGCATCACAACGTGGTGTCGAGATTCTGAACTCCTACGGCATCACTGCGTTCCAAGATGCCGGGGTCTCCACGCACATCCTCGGCGCTCTGCACGCGCTCGATGTCGCAGGAGATCTCACTGCTTGGGTGGTGAGTTCGATGCTCATCAACGACGAGATCTTCGGGTTCTCCGACATCGGCGAAGATCTGGTGTTCGACGGTGAACGCTTCCGCTCCGAGCATCACCGCCCCGATTTCGTGAAGATCTTCTTGGACGGTGTGCCCCCGACGCGCACCGGCGCGTTCCTCGAGCCGTATCTCCCCGACGATGCCCACGGCGATCACTTCCGTGGAGAAACGCTGCTCGACCCCGCGGCGCTCACCGAATGGCTGCGCCGTGTGGCGGCCGTGGGGCTCTCCGCAAAGATCCACTGCACCGGAGACGCCTCGGTGCACGCCGTGCTCAACGCGGTAGAGCAGTTGCGCACGGACGGGATCACCGCGCCGCGCTACCAAGTGGCCCATGGGCAGTTCGTGCATCCCGATGACATCCCACGCTTCGCCGCGCTCGGGGTCTCGGCGGATATCTCCCCGTTCATCTGGGTGCCGGGGCCGATCGTCGAGGCTATTCGTGAGGTGCTCCCCCGCGAGCGCGCCGACCGCATCCAACCGAACCGCGCGCTCATCGATGCCGGCGCCGTGGTCGCCGGCGGCTCAGATTGGCCGGTGTCCCCCTCACCCAATGCATGGGAGGGCATTCACGGGCTCGTCACCCGTGAGGACCCGACCGGCGACTACCCCGGCACACTCTGGCCGGAGCAGGCGATCACTCTCGAGGAGGCGATCGCCGCGTTCACCGCGAACGGGGCGGAGGCCATGGGCCTCGGCGACGAAACCGGCACCATCACACCCGGCAAGTCCGCGGACTTCGTGCTGCTCGACCGCGATCCGTTCACGCATCCGCCGCACGAACTCGCGCGGACGACCGTCACCGAGACCTGGTTCGCCGGTCGATGCGTGTTCGTGCGTCGACCGGCCGACGCATAATCGACGAAAGGAATACCGATGTCGCACCGTCTGCTCGTCCTGTATCCGGAACCGCTCGATCACGCCGCCTTCGAGCAGCATTACCGGCATATCCATCTGCCGCTCTGCGCCCGGCTCCCCGGGGTGCGCGACATCTCATTCGCCATCGGCATCACTGATGCGCCGTACTTCGCAGTCTTCGAGGCAACCTTCGAAGACGCCGAGCAGCTGCGTGCCGCCATGGCGTCGCCGGCCGGCCGCGAGGTCGAGGCCGATGTGCCCCGATACGCGACCGGAGGTGCGATCGTTCTGGATTTCCCCGTCGAGCACCCCGCGGGCTGAGCGCACTCGCCGTGCGCTCAGGGCGGAGCTGCGTGCGCGCAACACACGCTGAAATGAGGGCCGGCGGAGCTGCTCCGCCGGCCCTGATTCGTGCTTCGCGACGTCGTCGATCAGGCCGAAGTCGCGGCATCCTCGAGCAGGAATCGCGCACCCAGCTCGCCGATGAGCACGGCCGGCGCGTTCGTGTTGCCCGTGGTGATGCGCGGCATGATCGACGCGTCAATCACTCGCAGCCCGTCGACGCCATGCACCGCCAAGCGCGGTGAGACGACCGACAGCGAGTCGATGCCCATCTTGCAGGTGCCGACCTGATGGTGATAGGTCGCGACGGTCTCGCGCACGTAGTTCACCAGGTCGTCGCCGTCACCGATTTCGGCTCCGGGATAGACTTCGCGAGCTCCCCACGCCTCCGCGAGTGCGGGCTGCTGCCCGATGCGACGGCACTGCTGCACGGAGGCAACGAGCGACGCGACGTCGTCATCGTGTCCGAGTGCATCCAAATCGATGCGCACCGGGTCGCTCGCGTGCGGCCCCGACAGCGTCAGCGATCCGCGCGCTTGCGGCGTCACCAGTCCCGCCATGAACGTGAAGCCGTCCGAAGACTTGGGCTCAAGGAAATCGCCGTACATCGGCACCGAGAAGTTGATCGGCTGCGTATCGGGTCGATCGAGTTCGTCTCGGCTCTTCCAGAAGAGATGGGTCTGCGTCACCGAACGGCCGGGCTCGGGAGCGCCGACCGGTTGCTCCGTCTCGAAGATCACCGGCGCGAGAAGGTGATCATGCAGATTCTTGCCGACGCCTGGAAGGTCGACGCGGCTCTCGATCCCGACCTCGCGCAGTTCTTCGGTCGGGCCGATCCCTGACCGCAGCAGCACTCGCGGCGAGTCGAGCGCACCCGCAGCAAGCACGACCTCATCGGCGAAGAGTTCTTTCAGCTCGCCGCCCTGCGCGTACCGCACCCCGATCACGCGGGGGCGATCCTGCCCCGCCGCATCGTCGAAGAGCAGCTCGTGCACATGGCACCCGACTTCGACGCGCACGGCATCGCGCACGGGTTTCAAGTAGGCCATGTAGGTGTTGAGACGTGCACCATCACGCACAGTGATCTGCTGCTGCGACACGCCATCGAGCTCAGCACCGTTGTAATCGGGGTTCAGCGGGAGCCCCTCCGCAACGGCCGCGTCGATGATCGATTGTTGGATCGGCGCGAGCTCGTACTCGTCGGTGATGTCGAGCAGCCCGTCGGCGCCGCGCACCCCGGTGCCGTCGCCGGCCCCGTGGAACCGTTCGATGTCGCGATACACCGGAGCGACATCGGCCCACGCCCAACCATCGTTGCCGAGCGACGCCCAGTGGTCGAAGTCAAGCGGTGAGCACCGTACCCAGATCATCGCGTTGAGTGCGTGCGAACCGCCGAGCACCTTGCCTCGGGGCAGATGCAGCCGATGCCCGTTCGCTCCCGCCTGAGGTTCGGTGAAGTAGTCCCAATCGTCGGGGCTGTGCCAGAGTTCGCCCATGCGCATGGGGTCGTGAATCGCCGCATTCGTATCCTCACCTCCGGCTTCGAGCACGGTGACCGAGACCCCCGCATCGGCGAGCCGCCTCGCGACCACTGACCCGGCGGAACCGGCTCCCACCACGATCACGCTGCGTACTTCGGTGCGTGACTCCTGCGACATGTGCGTTCCTCTCCGGCGCGGCACCGTCGCCGCGTACCTCCTTTCCATGACGATTCCATTTCCATCGGGTGACCGTCGAGAGGTCGCGCTCAAGCGTGCCCGAATCGTCAAGGCGACTGCTCACTCAGACAAGCACCCACGAGGGCTCCGCTCGTAGCCTGATCCCATCAGGATCCGGATCTCGAAGCGGAGGACCCATGCACACCTACGACAGCTTGCTGGCAGCCATCACCCCGACGGGCGGTGAGACCCGCGACGTGTTCGACCCCGCAACCGGCGCGCGCATCGGCACGGCCCCCGTCGCCGATGTCGCTCAGCTGCACGCGGCAATCGACCGCGCGGAGGCAGCGCAAAACTCGTGGGCAGCACTGCCCGACGCCGAGCGCATCGCGTACCTGCATCGCGCCGCAGACGCGATCGAGGAGTCGTCCGAGGCGCTCGCCGAGCTGCTGTCGCGCGAGCAGGGCAAGCCGCTGAACGGCCCCAACGCGCGCTTCGAGGTCGGCGGATGCGTCGCGTGGACGCGAGCCGCTGCCGACACACCACTGCCGGTCGAGGTCATCATCGATGATGAGTCGGGCTACGCCGAAATGCATTACCGCCCGCTCGGCGTCGTCGGCGCCATCTCGCCGTGGAACTGGCCGATGATGATCTCCATCTGGCAGATCGCACCGTCGCTGCGCATGGGCAACACCGTCGTCATCAAGCCGGCCGAGACCACCTCACTGTCGGTGCTCGCGCTCGTCGCCGTGATGAACGAGGTGCTCCCCGAGGGCGTGCTCAACATCGTGGCCGGCCCCGGCAGCACCGTCGGCGATGCGCTCACCCGCAGCCCGAAGATCGGCAAGATCATGTTCACGGGCTCGACCCCGGTCGGCAAGCGCATCATCGAGGCCTCGGCCGCGAACGTCGCGCGGCTGACGCTCGAGCTCGGCGGCAATGACGCCGGGATCGTGCTGCCCGATGTCGATCCCGCCGCGATCGCGGAAGACCTGTTCTGGGGCGCATTCATCAACACCGGGCAGACGTGCGCTGCGCTGAAGCGCCTGTACGTGCACGACTCGGTGTACGACGCCGTCGTCGATGAACTCGCGAAGGTCGCCGCCGCCGTACCGATGGGTGTCGGCCTCGAGGAGCAGAACGTGCTCGGGCCGCTGCAGAATCGCGCTCAGTTCGACGAGGTCGATCGCCTCGTCGAGTCGGCAAAGGCTTCGGGTGCTCGCGTGGTGCTGGGCGGCGAGCCGGATCGTGAGGCCGTGGGCAATTTCTACCCGACCACACTGATCGCCGATATCGACCCGCACAACGACCTCGTGGTCGAGGAGCAGTTCGGCCCGGCCCTCCCGATCATCCGCTACTCGGATCTCGATGAGGTCATCGGGCTCGCCAACGAGCTCGAGTTCGGTCTCGGCTCCTCGGTGTGGTCGTCGGATCGCTCCAGCGCCCTCGCGGTCGCCGCGCGTCTGCAGGCGGGCACTACGTGGATCAACTCGCACGGCGGGCTGCACCCGATGATTCCGTTCGGCGGCGCGAAGCAGTCGGGGTACGGCCGAGAGTTCGGTGTGGCAGGCCTCAAGGCTGTCGCCGAGCCCCACGTCATCAGCGGCTGACGGCAGCCGAGGGCTCCGCGAGGACTCCCCACCCCCACCTCACGGGCTCCGTTCCCGCAGAGCGCACCCCTTTCTCGCGAACGCACCGGTAACCCTGGCGTACGCTCGCAAGAAAGGGGTGCGCTCGGCGCGAGTCGCGCGCCGAGCGCCGCGGCTCGCAGCGCGGGTGCGCGGGGGCACAGAGACCGCGCACCCGCCGGAAACGACTGAGGGGCTGGATCCAGGTGGATCCAGCCCCTCAGTCGTGAAGCGAGAAGTTACCAGCGCGGCTTGCGCTTGCCGTCGGAACGATCCGAGCCGAAGTCGCGGCCGCCACGGTCGTCACGGTTACCGCCGTAGCCGCCACCCGAGCGCCCACCGCGATCATCACGGTTACCGCCGTAGCCACCACCCGAACGCCCACCACGGTCATCACGATTGCCACCGTAGCCACCGCCCGAACGGCCGCCCCGGTCATCACGGTTGCCGCCGTAGCCGCCATCGCGCCCACCGCGATCGTCGCGCGACCAGCGATCGCCGCCGCCCGAACGCCCACCACGATCGTCGCGATCACGACCGTAGCCGCCGGAGCGCCCACCGCGATCATTGCCGCCGCGCTCGCCACGATCGTAGCCGCCACGGCCGCCACGACCACCGCGGTCGTCGAAGCCCTTGCCGCGGGGCGCGGGGCCGTTGTCTTCGCGGAGGTTGATCGGCTTGCCGCCGATCTGCGTGTCTTCGAGGCGTGCGACCGACTCTGCGGAGAGCTTTGCGGGCAGCTCGACCAGTGAGAAGTCGTCGCGAATCTGGATGCGGCCGAAGTCGTCGCGGGTCAGCCCGCCCTCGTTCGCGATCGCACCGATGATCTGACCGGGCTGCACGTTTTGGCGGCGGCCGACCTCGATGCGGTACATGCGGAGGTCGTCGCGGCGCTCGCGCGGCCCGCGGTCTTCGCGCGCCGGGCGGTCGCGGCCGCCGGCGGAGTCGTCGAGGAACTTCGCGGCCTGCTTGCGGTCGCGCTCGAACTTGCGATCGTCTTCTTCGGTGAGCAGCAGCGGGCGATCGCCCTGCGACACCACGGCGAGTGCCGCGGCGACGTCGGTCTCGGGCACATCGTGGTGACGCACGTAGTGCGCGATGATGTCGCGGAACGCGTCGATGCGACGGGTCTCCGAGAGCGCCGAGGTGATTGCGTCGTCGAAGCGCGAGAGACGGGTCGCGTTGACCTCGTCGACCATGGGCAGCGGCATCTGGGTGAGCGGCTGCTTGGTGGCCTTCTCGATCGCCTTCAGCAGACGCTGCTCGCGAGGCGTGACGAAGCTGATCGCGTCGCCGGTGCGGCCGGCGCGGCCGGTGCGGCCGATGCGGTGCACGTACGACTCGGTGTCGATCGGCAGGTCGTAGTTGATGACGTGGCTGATGCGCTCGACGTCAAGGCCGCGCGCGGCGACGTCGGTGGCGACGAGAATATCGAGCTTGCCGTCTTTCAGCGCCTGCACGGTGCGCTCGCGCTGCGCCTGCTGGATGTCGCCGTTAATGGCGGCGGCCGAATAGCCGCGAGCGCGCAGCTTCTCGGCGACCTGCTCGGAGTCACCGCGGGTGCGGGTGAACACGATCATGCCGTCGAATTCTTCGACCTCGAGAATGCGCGTGAGCGCGTCGAGCTTCTGCGTGTACGACACCACGTTGTAGCGCTGCGTGATGTTCGAGCTCGTCTGGGTCTTGCCGGCGATCTTGATCTCGCGCGGGTCGTTCAGGTGCTGCTGAGAGATGCGGCGGATCTGCGCGGGCATGGTCGCCGAGAAGAGCGCGACCTGCTTGGTGCTCGGGGTGTCGGCGAGGATCGTCTCGACGTCTTCGGCGAAGCCCATCTTGAGCATCTCGTCGGCCTCGTCGAGCACGAGGAACTTGATCTGCGTCAGGTCGAGCGAGCCGCGCTTCAGGTGGTCCATGATGCGGCCCGGCGTACCCACCACGATGTCGACACCGCGGCGCAGCGCGGAAAGCTGCTGGCCGTAGGCCTGGCCGCCGTAGACGGGGAGCAGGTGCACGTCGAGGTGAGTGGCGTAGCTTTCGAAGGCCTCGCACACCTGGAGTGCGAGTTCGCGGGTGGGGGCGAGCACGAGTGCCTGGGGCACTCCCTGGCCTGGAGTGATGCGGGAGAGGATCGGAAGTGCGAATGCAGCGGTCTTGCCGGTGCCCGTCTGCGCGAGGCCGACGACGTCGGTTCCCTCGAGCAGCACGGGGATGGTCGCGGCTTGAATCGCGGAGGGGGTCTCGTATCCGACCTCCGTTACCGCGCGGAGCACCTCGGGCGCGAGGCCCAGGTCGGCGAAGGTAATGCGCTCGCCCTCAGTTTCGGTCGGGGCAGCGTTCTCGGAAGAGGTCATCATACTAGTCTACCCCGTTCCCGCATGCCGCACGTGCGCACGCCGTGACGTCATCGACCTGGCGCTCGCAGTCCATTCAAGGTTCACGCACGCCGCACCCGCGGGACCCTGGCGTCCGCGTAGCCAAATCGTATACGATCTATCCAACCGCGAACGACAACGGAGGTCACGTGCTCGAGCAGACGCAGATTGCAGCCATCGCCGATGAACTGGTGCAGGCGGACAAGGATCGCGCGATCCTCCCCCGACTCACCGCCCGCTACCCCGACATGGTGATCGAAGATTCGTACGCCATTCAGAAGGAGTGGTCGGATCGCCGCATCGCCGCCGGGGCCCGCCTCGTCGGGCACAAGATCGGTCTCACCTCGAAGGTGATGCAGGTCGCCACCGGTATCAGCGAGCCCGACTACGGCGTCATTCACGACGACATGGTGCTCGAGTCTGGGGCGACGGTCGAGTTCGACAAGTTCTCGAACGTGCGTATCGAGGTGGAGCTGGCGTTCGTGCTCGCGAAGCCGCTCTCGGGGCCGAACGTCACACTCTTCGACGTGCTCGACGCGACGGCGTATGTCGTGCCGGCGCTCGAGATCCTGAACTCGCACCTGGAGCTGGAGGGCCGCACCATCGTCGACACCATCAGCGACAACGCTGCGATGGGAGCGATGGTCGTCGGCGGCCGCCCGGTGCGCGTCAACGAACTCGACCTCACCTGGGCGAAGGCCCTGCTGTACCGCAATGAGACCATTGAGGATTCGGGTGTGGCCGGAGCCGTGCTCGGACACCCGGCACTCGGCGTCGCCTGGCTCGCCAACAAGCTCGCGCAGCATGGCCAGTCGCTCGAGGCCGGCGAGATCATCCTCGCCGGTTCGTTCACGAAGCCGATGTGGGTCGAGCGCGGCGACACCGTGCACGCCGACTACCACGAGCTGGGGTCGGTGACATGCCGATTCATCTGAGTCTTCCGGAGACGCTGCGGGATCGCCTGGCGTCTGCAGACCGCGCCCTCATCGGCCTGTGGGCCTCTGCCAGCAGCCCCGTCACCGCCGAGATCGTCGCCGGCAGCGGGTGCGACTGGGTGCTGCTCGACGCCGAGCACTCCCCCAACGGCCTCGAGTCGGTACTCGCCCAGCTCCATGCGATGTCGGCGTATCCGGTCGCGCCCCTCGTGCGCGTGCCCTTCGGCGACACCGTGCTGCTCAAGCAGTTCCTCGATCTCGGCGCGCAGAACCTGCTCGTGCCGATGGTCGATTCGGCCGAGCAGGCCGAGGAGATCGTGCGCGCGGTGCGGTATCCGCCGCGCGGCGTGCGCGGCGTCGGTTCGGCACTCGCCCGTTCGGCCCGCTGGAACCGGGTCGAGGGCTACCTCGGTCGCGCGGACGAGACGATCAGCTTGACGGTCCAGATCGAGTCGGCGGCGGCCGTCGCCGATGCCGAACGGATCCTCGCGGTGGACGGGGTCGACGCGGTGTTCATCGGCCCGTCGGATCTCGCGGCGTCGATGGGGCTGCTCGGTCAGCAGAACCACCCCGATGTGGTCGCCGCGGTGCTCGCCACCATCGAGCGCTCGGTCGCCGCGGGCAAGCCCGCCGGCGTCAACGCATTCGTTCCGGACGACGCGGAGCGCTACATCGCCGCCGGCGCTTCGTTCGTCGCCGTGGGAGCGGACGTCGCGATCCTGGCCCGGCAGACCGAAGCACTGGTCACTCGATTCGTCGGCGACGGCGCGGCGCCGCAGCGGGCGTCGTACTAATCCGACAGCGGCAAGTGCCGCATGTGCGGAGTTCTCGAACCGGCGCAGAGTGCGTCCTCGACAACTCGCATCAGATCGTATACGATTTCAGATACAACGAAGAAGTGAGGCCCCGATGACGTACGGAATCGAGCAACTCGGCATCGAGACGCCCGGCAAAGTCATTGCCGTGCACCTGAACTACCCGTCGCGCATCGCACAGCGAGGTCGCACCCCGGCACAGCCGTCGTACTTCCTCAAGCCCGCTTCGTCACTTGCACCGACCGGCGGCACCGTCGAGCGCCCCGCGGGCACCGAGCTGCTGGCATTCGAGGGCGAGATCGCACTCGTCATCGGCGAGCCGGCCCGCAACGTCTCCCCCGAGCAGGGCTGGCAGCACGTCGCCGCGGTCACCGCCGCGAACGATCTCGGCCTGTACGACCTGCGCGCTGCTGACAAAGGCTCGAACCTGCGCAACAAGGGCGGCGACGGGTTCACCCCGATCGGACCGCGCGCGATCTCGACGGCGAACATCGGGCAGGACGCCTGGCGCGTACGCACCTGGGTCAACGGTGCACTCGTGCAGGAAGACACGAGCGATACGCTCGCGTTCCCGTTCGGCCGACTGGTCGCCGACCTGTCGCAGCACCTCACGCTTGAGACCGGCGATGTGATCCTCACCGGCACGCCCGCGGGCTCCTCCGTGGTCGTGCCGGGCGACGTCGTCGAAGTCGAGGTCGACGCGCCGGCCGCGCCAGGCGCCCCGACCACGGGTCGTCTCTCGACCACCGTCACACAGGGCACCACGGCGTTCGGCGACTTCGGCTCGAAGCCGCAGATCGACGACCTGCAACGTATCGAAGCATGGGGCGATGAAGCGGCGCACGCCGCCGCGGTCGCCGCCGGCCACGCCACCCCGCTCGATGCCGGTGCCGCAGCAGAGGCCGCTCCTGCAGCACCCACCTTGACCGACGAGATTCGCGCGCAGCTCGACGGCGTCGCGGTCGCCACCGTCTCGGCCGCACTCCGCAAGCGCGGCTACGTCGACATCTTCATCGACGGCGTGCACCCGAACCACGAGGGCGACACGATCCTCGGCACCGCGAAGACCCTCCGCTTCATCCCGTTCCGCCCCGATCTCTTCAAGCAATACGGCGGTGGCTTCAACGCCCAGAAGCGCGCGTTCGACACGGTGAATCCCGGTGAGGTGCTCGTGGTCGAGGCTCGCGGTGTACCCGAGACCGGCACCGTCGGCGACGTGCTCGCGCTGCGCGCGCAGGTGCGGGGTGCCGCGGGCATCGTCACCGATGGCGGCGTGCGCGACTTCGCGGCGGTGCAAGCATTCGACATCCCCGTGTTCTCACAGGGGGCGCACCCCAGCGTGCTGGGGCGACGCCACGTGCCGTGGGAGGTCGACGTCACCGTCGCCTGCGGCGGCGCTGCCGTGCAGCCCGGCGACATCATCATGGGCGACCGCGACGGCGTCATCGTGATCCCGCCATTCCTGCTCGCGGAGGTGGCCGCCGAGGCCGCCGCGCAAGAGGCCGCAGACGCGTGGGTCGCCGAGCAGGTCGCGGGCGGCGCCCCCGTCGACGGACTCTTCCCCATGAACGCCGAGTGGCGGGCGAAGTACGACGCCCACGTCGCCGGCGATGCTCCGAAAGCGCAGGTCTGACCATGGCTGCCGAGTCCAAGTCCGAAATCGCCTACCGACTGATCCGCGAGCGCATCGATAGCGGCCAGTACGGCCCCGGATATCGCCTCGTGCTGGCCCCGATCGCGAACGAGCTCGACATGTCGGTGGTGCCCGTGCGCGAGGCGATCCGCCGCCTCGAAGCCGAGCAGCTCGTGACGTTCGAGCGCAACATCGGCGCCCAGGTGGCGCTGCTGAAGGAAACCGAGTATCAGCACACGATGGAGACCCTGGCGCTCGTCGAAGGTTCCGCGACCGCGCTGAGCGCCCCGACGTTGACCGCCGATCAGCTGCGCCGAGCCACCGAGGTCAATGAGCGCATGCGCAGCAGCCTCGAGCACTTCGACCCGCACTACTTCACGGAACTCAACCTCGAGTTCCACCGCGTGCTCTTCGAGACGTGCCCCAATCCGCACATCCTCGATCTCGTGCACCGCGGCTGGAACCGCATGCGCATGCTCCGCGACTCCTCATTCGGATTCGTTCCCGAGCGCGCGCACGAGTCCGTTGCCGAGCACGATCGCATCCTGCAGTTGCTTGCAGATCGTGCCCCCGCGATCGAGGTCGAGTTGGCGGCTCGCGAGCATCGACTCGCCACGCTGCACGCCGTACTCGAGCGTCAGCAGCAGCCGCACGCCTCAGCAGCGGATTCCGCGGCCTGAGCCGTTCCCTTGCCCCGCATACTCCCCCTCATTCCGATTCCCTCCACCAGAAAGCGAGCGAACGCATGACGCACCAGAAGCCCGAAGGCCTGCCCGAGAAGATCCAGCTCTTCATCGACGGCGCATTCGTCGATGCCCTCGACGGCTCCGAGTTCGAGGTCATCGAACCCGTCTCGAACGAGGTCTACATCACGGCCGCCTCGGCGAGCGCGGCCGACGTCGATCTCGCGGTCGCCGCGGCGAAGCGCGCGTTCGACGAGGGCCCCTGGCCTACGCTGCTCCCCCGTGAGCGCTCGCGGATCCTGCACCGTGTCGCCGACATCGTCGAATCCCGCGACGATCAGCTCGCACTGCTCGAGAGCTGGGACTCCGGCCTGCCCATCACCCAGGCGAAGGGCCAGGCACGACGCGCGGCTGAGAACTTCCGCTTCTTCGCTGATCTCATCGTCGCCGAGCACGACAACGTCACCAAGGTGCCCGGCCGTCAGATCAACTACGTGAATCGCAAGCCCAAGGGTGTCGCCGGCCTCATCACGCCGTGGAACGTGCCGTTCATGCAGGAGTCTTGGAAGCTGGCGCCCGCCCTCGCGACGGGCAATACCGTAGTGCTGAAGCCCGCGAGTTACACGCCGCTCTCCGCCGCCCTGTGGCCCGAAATCTTCCGCGAGGCGGGCGTGCCCGACGGCGTCTTCAACCTCATCCTCGGTTCGGGCAGTGTCGCCGGCGATGCGCTGGTGAAGCACCCCGATGTGCCGCTGATCTCGTTCACGGGCGACAGCTCAACGGGCGCGATGATCTCGACCAATGCCGCGCCGTTCTTGAAGGGCCTCTCGCTCGAGCTCGGCGGCAAGAGCCCCTCGGTCGTCTTCGCCGACGCCGACCTCGAAGAGGCACTCGACGCCACCGTGTTCAGCGTCTTCAGCTTGAACGGCGAGCGCTGCACCGCGGGCTCGCGCGTGCTCGTCGAACGCTCGATCTACGACGATTTCGTGGCCCGGTATGCCGAGCGTGCGAAGAACATCGTCATCGGGCTGCCCTCCGACCCCGCCACCGAGGTCGGCGCACTCGTGCACCCGAGCCACTTCGAGAAGGTCATGAGCTACGTCGAGATCGGCAAGTCCGAGGGTCGCCTCCTCGCCGGCGGCGGTCGCCCCGAAGGGTTCCCCGAAGGCAATTACGTCGCCCCGACCGTGTTCGTGGACGTGAAGCCCGAAGCGCGCATCTTCCAGGAGGAGATCTTCGGCCCGGTCGTCGCCATCACGCCGTTCGATACCGACGAAGAGGCGCTGGCCCTCGCGAACGACACCAAGTACGGCCTGGCCGCCTACGTCTGGACGTCGAACCTGAAGCGCGCGCACAACTTCGCGCACGGCATCGAGTCGGGCATGGTCTGGCTGAACTCGAACAACGTGCGCGACCTGCGCACGCCGTTCGGCGGCGTGAAGGCTTCGGGCCTCGGCCGTGAGGGCGGGTACCGCTCCGTCGATTTCTACACGACGGCGCAGTCGATCCAGATCACGCTCAACGAGGCACACTCCCCCCGCTTCGGCGCGGGCAAGTAACCGCTCATTCTGCACGGAAGCACAAGGAAGCACCCCATGGCAAAGCTCAATGACGCCGACAAGCAGTCGGCAGGTTTCTGGGTCACCACAGAGGCCCCGATTCAGTCCGAGAACCCGATCCCGACGCCCACGTCGCCCGCGCCCGACATCCTGCGCTGCGCGTACATGGAGCTCATCGTCACCGACCTCGCCGCGTCGCGCGAGTTCTACGTCGACGTGCTCGGGCTGTACGTGACGACCGAGGACGATGAGGCGATCTACCTCCGCTCGACCGAGGAGTTCATTCACCACAACCTCATCCTGCGCAAGGGCCCGGTCGCGGCCGTCGCCGCGTTCTCGTACCGCGTGCGCACACCCGAAGACCTCGACCTCGCGGTCGCGTTCTACGAGGAGCTCGGTTGCGAAGTGCGTCGCAACCCCAACGGCTTCGTGACGGGCATCGGCGATTCGGTGCGGGTGGTCGATCCGCTCGGATTCCCCTACGAGTTCTTCTACCAGACCGAGCACACGGAGCGCATGTCATGGCGCTACGACCTGCACATTCCGGGTGAGCTCGTGCGTCTCGATCACTTCAACCAGATCACGCCCGATGTGCCGCGCGCGGTCGGATTCATGCAGAACCTGGGCTTCCGTGTCACCGAGGACATCCAGGACCACGAGGGCACCGTCTACGCCGCGTGGATGCGCCGCAAGCCGACCGTGCACGACACCGCAATGACCGGTGGCGACGGCCCGCGCATGCACCACGTGTGCTTCGCGACGCACGAGAAGCACAACATCCTCGCGATCTGCGACAAGCTCGGTTCGCTGCGCCGTTCCGACAGCATCGAGCGCGGCCCGGGTCGCCACGGCGTCTCGAACGCGTTCTACCTCTATCTGCGCGATCCCGACGGTCACCGCGTCGAGGTGTACACGCAGGATTACTACACCGGTGACCCCGACAACCCCGTGGTCACCTGGGACGTGCACGACAACCAGCGACGCGACTGGTGGGGCAACCCGGTCGTGCCGTCCTGGTACACCGACGGCTCACTCGTGCTCGACCTCGACGGCAACCCGCAGCCGGTCATTGCGCGCACCGACGACTCCGAGATGGCCGTGACCATCGGCGCCGACGGATTCTCGTACACCCGCGACGGTGACGAGCAGAAGGGCTTCAAGCTCGGCAACACGCTGTAAATTCTGCGGTTCGTTCGTGCAGGATCCGGGCCGGGGCGCGCATGCGCCCCGGCCCGCTGGCGTTGTGCGGCTCACCGCCCATGACGCGTCATCGGTGCCGGCCCGGCGATCCCGCACTATCCATTTGGACAGCTTTGCGCGCATGTCCATGCCCCATGCGCTGACGACATAGACCCCCGAAGACCCGCTTTCTAGACTCGACCCATCAGCGGGCGCTGCATCGATGCGGCGCCCCACACCCCGCATCGGCACAGCCGCCACCCGCGAGAGGACCTCCCCGATGAGCGCATCGAGCCAGACACAGGCATCACCCCCGTCACCCACCGCCGAACACGACCCGGGCCTCAGCCGCCGCACCCTCGGCGTCCCCGCGATCACCCTCATGATCATCGCCGCCTCCGCACCGCTCACCGTGGTCGCCGGCGGCGTCACCACCTCGTTCGCGGTCACCGAATCGCTCGGCGTGCCCCTCGGGTTCCTGCTCATCGCCGTGATCTTGACGGTGTTCGCGGTCGGCTACACCGCGATGGGCCGGCACATCACCAACGCCGGCGCGTTCTACGCCTACATCGCGCAGGGCCTCGCACGGCCCCTCGGCGTCGGCGCCTCACTCATCGCGCTCGTCTCGTACAACGCCATGCAGGTCGGCATCTACGGACTCTTCGGCTTCCAGCTCTCAATGTTCCTGGAGGCCAAGTTCGGCTTCGCCTCGCCGTGGTGGGTGTGGATCCTGCTCTGCATCGTGGTCGTCGGCGTGCTCGGCGTGAACCGCGTCGACCTCTCCGCCAAGGTACTCGGCGTGCTCGTCGGCCTCGAGTTCCTCGTCGTCATCATCTTCGACATCGTGTCGTTCGCCGCCGCCCCCGAGGGCGTCTCGACAGCCGCCCTCAACCCGAGCGCACTGTTCGGCCCGGCACTCGGCATCATCCTCGTGTTCGGCGTCGCCGCGTTCATGGGGTTCGAAGGCGCCGCCATCTACGGCGAAGAGGCGAAGGATCCGAAGCGCACCGTGCCCCGCGCGACCTACGCGGCGATCGCGATCATCGGCATCTTCTACGCGTTCAGCGCATGGGCGTTCTCCGTCGGCATCGGCCCCTCGGCGATCGTCGCCGCATCGCAGGAAGCGGGCCCCGACCTCATGTTCGTCTTCATGACCGACCAGACCGGCGTGATCTTCTCCGACATTATGACGCTGCTCTTCCTCACCAGCCTGTTCGCTTCGCTCCAGTCATTCCACAACGCCGTCGCGCGCTACTTCTTCTCGCTCGGCCGTGAGGGCGTGCTGCCCGCCTGGTTCGCGCGCACCTCGAAGGCCGGAGCCCCCTGGGCCGGATCAGTCGCGCAGACCGTCATCGCGATCGTCGTGGTCGTGGCGTTCATCTTGGGCGGCGAAGTCTTCGGCGGGGCCGACGCACTCGGCGACTCGGCCTTCCTCTTCCCCGTGCTCACCATGTTCACCTGGCTCACGAACACCGGCGCCATGGGCCTCGTGCTGCTCATGGCGGTAACGGCCGCAGCCGTCATCGGCTACTTCGCGCGAAACCGCCGTGGTTTGAGCGTCTGGGTGACCGTCGTCGCCCCCGCAGTCTCCGGGGTTGCACTGCTCTGGGTGTTCATCATGATCCTGCAGAACTTCCCGCTCATGCTCGGCCAGACCGAACCCGACGCGACCACGTTCCTGCTGCCGGGCATCGTGTTCGCCGCAGCCATCGTGGGCATCGTGTGGGCGCTCATCATGCGCGCTCGAGCACCCCAGCAGTATGCGCAGATCGGGCACGGCACCGAACCCGGAGCGTACGGCACGCAGATCGTGGACGTCGTCGACGGCGACTAGACCACGGGTCGAGGCGCCCCGGCGCCCGCCCCACACACCGATACGACGAAACGCATACAGTTCCTGCCCGGAGCTGTATGCGTTTCGTTGAATCGGTGCCTGAAGCAAAGACGGGACGGCGTGAGGCTGCCACCCCGTGCTTCGCTCCGTGGGCCGGCACTGTAGCGCCGCCGCAGCCGAGCAAAAACGCGATGCGTTTTCTACGCTGCGCCCTCAAACATGGAGGTGACGGAGCCGTCTTCGAAGACCTCGTGGATCGCCTTGGCGAGCAGCGGAGCGATCGAGAGCACCGTGAGCTTGTCGAAGCGCTTCTCCTCCGGCACCGGCAGGGTGTCGGTCACGACGACCTGATCGATGAAGTCCTGCGACAGGTGCTCGGTCGCACGGCCCGAGAAGATGGCGTGGGTGCAGGCGATGGTCACACCACGCGCACCAGCGGCCTTCAGTGCCTCGGCGGCCTTCGCGATCGTGCCGCCGGTGTCGATCATGTCATCGACTACGACGCACCAGCGATCCTGCACGGTGCCGACGATCTCGTGCACCGACACCTGGTTCGGCACCAGCGGATCACGGCGCTTGTGAATGATCGCGAGCGGCGCGTCGAGCTTGTCGCTCCACACGTCGGCGACGCGCACCCGGCCCATATCGGGCGAGACGACGGTGAGGTCGTCGCGCGCGATGGTCTTGCGGAAGTGCTCGAGCAGCACCGGCATCGCGAACAGGTGGTCGACCGGGCCATCGAAGAAGCCCTGGATCTGCGGCGCGTGCAGGTCGACCGACATGATGCGGTCAGCGCCCGCGGCCTTGAAGAGGTCGGCGACGAGTCGTGCCGAGATGGGCTCGCGACCGCGGCCCTTCTTGTCTTGACGTGAATACGGGTAGAAGGGCGCCACAACGGTGATGCGCTTCGCGGACGCGCGCTTCAGCGCGTCGACCATGATGAGCTGCTCCATGAGCCACTCGTTGATGGGGTTCGTGTGCGACTGGATCACGAAGGCGTCCGAGCCGCGCACGCTCTCGTCGAAGCGGGCGTACAGCTCGCCGTTCGCGAAGGTGCGGGCATCGGTCGGCACGAGTTCCGCACCGAGTTCGGCAGCGACCTGCTCCGCCAGCTCGGGATAGGCCCGGCCCGTGATCAGGACGAGCTTCTTCTGCCCGGCCATCTCAATATTGCTCATCGCTGCATGCTCCTCATCGGTGCTGAAAATTCCAATGCTCTTCGTTAGTTCTCGCGCTCAGCGGCGCGCTGCGCCGCCTCGGCGGTGCTCGTGCCCGGTCGGTTCTCGGCGACCCACCCGGAGATGTTGCGCTGAGGTGCCACATTCATCGCCAGCGAGCCCGCGGGTACGTTCTTGCGAACCACTGTTCCCGCTGCCGTGTATGTGCCGTCTTCAATGGTAACCGGCGCGATGAGCACGTTCTTCGACCCCACCCGCACGCCGTCGCCGACCTTTGCGTGGTGCTTCTGTACGCCGTCGTAGTTCGCGAAGATCGTGCCCGCACCGATGTTGCTGCCGGTGCCGATCGTCGCGTCGCCGACGTAACTGAGGTGCGGCACCTTGCTGCCGTCACCGATCTGCGCGTTCTTGGTCTCGACAAATGCGCCGATCTTGCCACCGGCGCCGAGCTCGGTACCGGGGCGGATGTAGGCGAACGGGCCGACCTCGACGCCGGAGGAGAAGACCGCCAGTGTCGCCTCGCTGCGGCGAATACGCGCGTCGACCCCGACCTCGCAGTCGACGAGTGTGGTGTCGGGGCCGATGATTGCCCCAGTTGCGATCGACGTGGCGCCCTGCAGGAACGTGCCGGGCAGCACCTCGACGTCGGGCTCGATCGACACATCCGCGTCGATCCAGGTGCTGGTCGGATCTTGAATCGAGACGCCGGCGCGCTGGTGCGCGCGCACGATGCGGGCGTTCAGCTCGCGCCCGGCCTCGGCGAGCTGCGCGCGGTCGTTGACGCCCGCGATGGTCCAGGGGTCGTCCGTGGCGACCGCCTCGACCGAACCGCCGGTCGCGAGAATGCTGGCCGCGGCGTCGGTGAGGTACTTCTCCCCCTGCGCGTTGTTCGTGTCGATCCCTGCGAGCGCGGTTTCGAGCGCACGTCGTGCGAAGACGTAAATGCCTCCGTTGATCTCAGTGACTCGGCGTTGCGCGTCGTCGGCATCCTTTTCTTCGACGATGCCGAGCACCGAACCCGCCGGGTCGCGGAGGATGCGCCCGAGGCCGGTCGGGTTGTCGAAGATCGCCGACAACAGCGTCATAGCGCGGCCCTCGCCGAGGTGCCCGCTGACGAGCCCGTCGAGCGTGGCGGTGTCGATGAGCGGCGCGTCGCCCGAGAGCACGACGACGGAACCGTCGAAATCTGCCGGGAGCGCGGCGAGCGCCTGCTCGACGGCACGACCGGTGCCCGGGATCTCGTCTTGGTCGACGATGACGGTGTCGGGAGCGTGATCCAGGATGGCAGCGGACACCCGGTCGCGATCGTGTCGCACCACGGCGACGACCTGCGACGGCTGCAGACCGGCTGCGGCATCGAGCACGTGGGCGATGAGCGAACGCCCACCGATACGGTGCAGCACTTTCGGAAGCGAGGACTTCATGCGGGTACCCTGACCCGCTGCGAGAATGACGACCGCGACGTGCTCTGCCATGTTGTCCTTTCGTCGACCGACGGAACTCCCCTGACGCGATGCGCCGTGCGGAGCGAGAACCGACCGAGCTCGTCGACCGTTTCCGTTCCGCCTCCAGGATTCGAACCTAGACCGAACAGCTCCAAAGGCTGTCGTGCTGCCATTACACTAAGGCGGACCGTGCCGGATTCGGCACGCGTACTAGTCTGCCACGGCTCGCGGCTGAGAAGTGCCACCGCGAGTCGCGCTTCGCCCCAGATTCATCAGATAATGGAGGGATGAAGCACGAGGACGAGGTCGACCGGATCATCTCTGATTGGGAAGCCGCCCGCCCTGATCTCGACTTCGCCCCACTGGCCATCTTCTCGCGCATGTGGCGTGTCACGAAGCACATCGACCGCGCGCGTGCGCACGCATTCGAGCGTTCGGGCCTGATGTCGTGGGAATTCGATGTGCTTGCGGCGCTGCGTCGCAGCGGCGAGCCGTTCCGACTCAGCCCGAAGCTGCTCGGGCAGCAGACGATGGTCTCCAGCGGCACCATGACCAATCGCATCGACCGCATGGCCGAGCGCGAGCTGGTGCGTCGGCTGACCGACCCCAACGACGGGCGCGGCGTACTCGTGGAGATGATGCCCCAGGGTCTGACACTCGTCGACGCCGCGATCACGCGACTGACCGACTCCGAGGAGCGACTCCTCGACGGCATTCCCCGGTCTGAGCGGGATCGCCTCGGCGTGCTGCTGCGACGTCTTGCGCTGAGCGTCGATCGCTACGTTCCCGTGTCCGAGCCCCTCGAAGGGGCCGACCGCACCGTCGAACGCGCCGACACGGAGTAGCGCGCGCACGGATCAGCGCCCACGGAGGAGCGCACACACTGAGGCCCGACCCCGAGCGTGCTCGGTGCCGGGCCCCAGTGTCCGACTACTTCACCTTCTGGGTGGCGGTCGCCGTCTTTGCGTTGGTGTTGCCGTCGCCGACGAACTGGGCGGTCACCTTCGTGTTCGCCTTCAGTGCCTTCGGGGCCTTCACGGTAATCACACCGCGCTTGGCCGCGGCGAGCGAGACGGTCTGCTTCGCGGAGCCGAACGACACGGTCACCTTGCCGGTCGGGTACGCGCCGTTGTCGAGCTTGCCGAACGCGATCGTGACCGACGGACGCGTACCCTTCTTCGCCGTCTTCGTGGTGATCTTCGCCGACTTCACCGACGCCTTCACCACCTGCACGGTGCCCGGCGTGGTGCGCTTCGCCGAGTCCGCATAGGTATCGTCGCCGAGGTACTGCGCCGTGATGCGGTAGCCGCCGACGGAGAACTTCGGCAGCTTCAGCGTGGCAACACCGTTCGCGCCGACTGCGGCGGTGCCGAGATCGCGCGCACCCGAGGTGAAGAGCACCGTTCCAGCCGCAGCACCCGAGACCGTCACGGACGCCGTGGGCTGCGCGCCGTAGACGACCTTGGTCGCGCTCAAGCGCACGGTCGACAGGTACACGGGGGCATGCGACACGGTGACGCGCTTCGCCTTGGAGGTCGCCGCGTCGTATCGGGTGTCACCCGCGTACACCGCGGTCAGCTGGTAGCTGGCGGCGACGGGCGGCGTGGTGGTGAGGGTCGCGACTCCGCCAGAGACCGCTGCGGTGCCGAGGCTCTGCGATCCGGCACGGAACTCTACCTCGCCGGTAGCGTCTGCCGGAACCGTCGCGGTGAAGTCGAACGCATCGAGCGCGGTACCGGTGAGGTCGCCCGACACCGATACTGCGGGCGCGATCTTCGCGATCTCGACGGGCAGCTCGGCCGTCGCGTCGGCGAACGCTCCGCTCGCGTCGTGGAACGTTGCCGCAGCGGTGAAGGATCCACCGGCCGTGAACGCAGCGCTCGCACAGGTGGCGGTCGCGTCGGCCACCGGAACGGCCTCGCAGCCGGGCACTGCGACGCCGTCGAGGGTGAAGGCGACCGTGCCGACCACGGCACCCGCGCCCGCGCGAGCCGCGATCTTCGCGGTGAGCGCGCCACCGTTCGCGACGGAGAGCTCTGCGCTCTCGAGCGTCAGCGTGGTCGTCGCGGCGCCGAGCAGGTAGACGGCGGCGTAGTCGGTGCCGTTCGCGCCGCCGACGAGGTCGGGGACGCCGTTGCCGTCGAAGTCGGAGACGGTGCCGACCGAGCGGCCGAGCTGCGCGCCGGCGGTCGCGCCGTCGATGCGGAACCCGGTAGTCGCGTCGAGCGCGGCGGCCGAGAGCGTGCCCGAGAATGCGGGCTGCCCGTAGATCACGTAGAGCGCACCGGCGTTCGAGCCCGCGGAATCCTGGCCCCAGGCCCCGAGCACGACCTCGCCGACGCCGTCGCCCGAGAGGTCGGCGATGCCGGCCGCCGACCACCCGAACTTGTCGTTGTCGACGGCGCCTTCGATCCAGTAGCCGCGCGGGGCGGCGGTCGTCGCGCAGACACCGGTGGTGTTCACCGATTCATCGGCGCACTGGTAGACCGCATTCTGCGCGGCTCCGGGCGTCGTGAAGACGGTCTGCGTCGACGCCGAGCCGTACACGACCGCGGCGGCTCCGGCGCGCGGACCGGTCGCAGCGTTCGATACGCCGTCGCCGCCGACCACGAAGTCGGCGAGGCCGTCTCCGTTGATATCGCCGAGTGCGGCGACCGAGGTGCCCAGGCGATCGCGCCCGCGCTGCGGGCCGTACACGGCGAATCCGTGTTCACCGAGCGCCCCGGCATCGAGGTGCTGGGGCGTCGCCGAGCCGAAGATCGCGTACGCGGCGCCTGCGACCGGCGAGGCGCTCCCCCACGGGGTGGCCGCGTAGCTGCCGATCACGAGGTCGGCGAGGCCGTCTCCGTTGATGTCGCCGACGCTCTCTGCTGAGATGATCTGGCCCGCACGACCGTCGATAGTCTGGAGCACGCGCCCGGCAGATTCCTGCGCGGCGACGTCGAGCGTCGACACGTTCTCGGATCCGGCGATCACCCAGACGCGGCCGATGTTCGCGACCGCGGGCGTTCCCGCCGTCGCATCGGCCGGGCGATCGTAGAGGTTGTCGACGATCGCGAAATCGTCCAATCCGTCACCGTTGACATCACCGAGCCCGGTCACCGCGTAGCCGAAGTTTGCGCTGCCGCCCGGGGCACTGTTCTCGGCAACCGCCGCCGTGTTCGTGATCTCGAATCCGCGCGTGCCGAGCGAGTCGACATCGACCGGCTCGAAATCGTGTGCGCCGAGGATCACCCAGGCGCGCTGCGTACGGTTCGATCCGATGAGCAGATCGTCGATGCCGTCGCCGTTCACGTCGTTCAGGCACGACACGCTTTGACCTGCAAACGCGTTGACGGTGTTCGGGCCATCGATGCGCACCGCGCCCACGGCGCCGCCGGTGCCGATCGGGCCGCCGACGGGGTTCTCGCCCCCGAGCAGCACGTACGCCGCCCCGGCATTCTTCGTGGTGCCGCGCGCCCACCACCAGTCGCCTACGATCGCGTCGTCGACGCCGTCGCCGTTCACATCGCACGACGTGCGGCTCGCCGCGTATCCGAGGTCGCCACCGGCTTCGCCGGTCCAGCGCACCTCCGACACGTGCGGGGCGGCGGCGGGTGCGTCGGCGAATGCCGGCGCTGCCGCCACCGTCGGAACGACGAGCGTCGCCCCGATCAGTGCGACCGCGGCGGCCGAGCCGGCCGCGATCCTCCCGAATGTGCTCTTCACTGCGGTCCTTTCGATCTGCCGAGGGCAGGGGTGTGCAGACCGAGCGTGCTCGGTCTGATCCGACGGCTGCGGGCGGCGCCCGCGCCGAATCAGTTGGGTGCGTGCACCCCGTTGCCGAGACCGAAGTCGGCCTTGGCGTCGAACTTCTGACGGGCGAGCTGCACGGTGCCGAGCACGCTGCCCGGGTGAATCATCTGCGGCACCGACTCGACGGTGGGTTTCGCCTGCGCGTTGCCGCCATAGGGATCGGTGTACACGATGCCCGACGAGGTCCCCGGATCCGAGAGCTGCAGATCGGCGAGGTAGAAGTCGCGCTGCGCGCCATCGAACGGGGATCGCGGATCGCGGTAGTCGAAGCGCTCCTGCGCCGCGAGCCCGGCCCAGAGGTAGTCGGTGGGCGCGCCCTCGGTGAGCCAGGCCAGATCGAGCGGGCGACTGATGCCGTTCACCGTCGCGGAGCTCGTACGAGCGTCGTAGATGCGACTCGGGTTGCGGATCCCGAACCACGGATCGAAGTGCGCCAGCACCGCACCGTCGGCGCTCGTGATGGTGTTTTCTCCCTGCCAGAGCTCGTACAGCGACCAGTCGGTGGGGTTCGCCGCGACGCACTGCTGCGTCGGGATGATGCGCTTGCCGCCGTCGCCCGCCGGCAGGGTGCTGCCGACCGTGGCGATCGGGATCTCGGTCGCGCACGTCGAGAACATCTCGTTCGCGTTGCCGAACCGGGAGAGCATCGAGGTGATGATCTCCGTGCCGTCGGTGCACTTCGCGGCGTAGAGGATCTCGTGGGCGTTGTTCGACGTGGCGTCGGGCGACCAGCTGCCCTGATGCTGCTTGATGAGGAAGTCGCAGGTGAGCTGCGAGCCGTCGGCGAGCTTCAGCCAGTTGCGGTTCGCATCGAGCATCTTCACGTTGTTGGCGACGAACACCTTGTGCCCGCCGTTGTCTTCGTGCCGCATCGACATGTCGCCGTGCTCGTGCACGTAGTTGTCGAGTTCCTCGCTCGTATACCCGAACGGCAGGCCGGTGGGCTCGCTGTCGACCAGATCGTCTGGGGCATACCAGGCGGCGACCCAGTCGATGATGTCGGAGGTGGCGGGGTCGGCGCCGTGCTCGTGCCCGAAGGTGCACAGCTGCCCAGTGGCGGGATCGGTGACCTGCGCGGGGTGCCAGGTCGGGTAGTACTTCCCGTCGGGGCCGAGCACGCGATACGACGCGTGGAGTTCGGCGGGGCACGTGTCGTACTCCGTGGGAGTCCAGTTGCGTTCGACGTAGGCCTTCGAGAAGCCGCGCTCCGGATCGGGTTCGGGCTCGGGTGCGGGTTTCGTCAGGGTCACGGAGGTCGTCGCCGACACCGGCTCCGGGCTCGTCTCGGCGATCACCACCCGCTGGACGGTCTCACCGGCGGCGAGCGCGTCGAACACCGTCTGCGACAGGGTGAACGTGACCGACTTCGCGCCCGACTTCGCGCTGACCTTTTGGGTGGCAGCCGTCTTGCCGCCGACCTGGAGTTGCACACTGGCAGCGCACCCCGCGGATGCGGCACAGCGCAGCGCGACCGGAACCGTGCGATCGGCGCCCACCGCGATGGACTTCTGCGTGACGGTGAGCTGCGGAGTCGCCGGCTTCACCGTGGCTTTCGCGGAGAACTTCGCCGCGCTGGGCTTCTTCGCGGTACCGCTGACCGTCAGCGTGGCCTGCTTCTTCGCCGCGAAGGTGCGGTACTGGGCGACGGTGAGGGTCCAGTTCAGCAGCTTGCTCGACCGCTTCGCGACACTGTACGACAGCGTCTTCGAGCCACCGGTGCTCAGCACGAGCTTCACCGACCCCGAGCAGGTCTTCGACGATGCGCACGCGACCGAAACGGTGACCACACGATCCGTGCCCACGGCAGCGGTGATCTTCGCCTGCTGGGCGGCAGCAGCCGACGCGGGTGCCGGTGCCGCGCCGAGGCCGATCGAAGCGATCAAGCTGCCGCAGAGCGCCGCGATCGCCAGGGTGTGTCGCCGGTTTCGGGCTCGCTCGTGGGTGTGGCATCGCTGGCGCATGCGTCCTCGTTCTCAGAAATGAACTCGGCCGTTCAGCGGACGCGAGCGCCTCATCATATCTAAATGAGGATCACCTGAACAACATCTGATGTAGGGATGCATGCGCCGCACCGCCGGGCAGCGCCCCGGGGTTACTCCCCGGCGACGTCCCCCTGCAGCGCCGGGGCGGATTCCGGCGCCCGACGGAGCGTGCCGCCGTCACCCGCCTCGAACGCTCCGGCGAAGGCCAAGAGTTCGGGGTCAGCGTAGGCGCGGCCGGCGAACGTCAGGCCCACGGGCATGCCGATATCGCTCATCAACCCCATGGCGACCGTCACCGTGGGGATGCCCAGGTGCCGCAGCGCGTAGTTGCCGTTCGAGAAGAACACGCCGTTTGCCCAGGCTCGATCGGCCGCCGCCTGATCGACATCAGCATCCTGCGCCCCGACGTCGGCGTTCGCCGGGAACACCACGCCGTCATAGCCTTCAGCGGTCAGCCACGACTCGAAGAGCTCCTCGCGCAGCCGCACCAGCGCGCGCAGCCCGTCCGCGAAGTCGGCGCGATCGCGGGGGTCGGAGATGCCCTCCTGCGCCATGGCGACGGTTGCACGGTATCGGTTCTCGTAGTCGTCGACTTCTTCGTAGCGGTCGGGCAGCGCCCCCGGGGGCTGCGGGAAGATGGTGTCGGGGTCGACGACGCCCAGGTTCGGGATGGACGGGTCGCCGTTGGCTCGCAGGAAATCGTCCCAGCCGAAGGCGAGGAAGTGGTTGAATTCCGTGTCCATCCACCCCTCAGGCAGCACGCCGAGCGCTCCGACGTTCTCTTGCCCCGGGCGGTCGCCCTCGTACTGCTCGATCAGCGGGAAGTCGGTGACGACGACCTCGGCGCCGAGCGCCTCGAGTCGCGCACGAGCGGCCGCGAAGAGCGCGAGCACCGAGGGGCGCACCTCGATCGGGAAGTTCGGATCCTCGCCGAGGTACATGCGGGGCACCGCAAAACGCTTGCCGTGCAGGGCATCGGGATCCTGCACATCGAGGTAGCTCGCAGGCCGATGCGCACTCGGCGCCGGCAGCTCGATCACCTGCTGATTGCGCCAGAAATCACCGCGGGTGTTCGCGTCGTCGTGCACGAGCACGTCGAGCACCCGGAGCATGTCGGGCATCGAGCGGGTGTGCGGCACCACGACGTCGCGGGCGGGGAACAGCGGCCAGTTGCCGCGAATGCTGAGCACGCCCCAGGACGGCGTGTAGGCGCACAGGCCGTTGTTGGATGCGGGGCTGCGCCCCGACGAGACCGTCTCCTCGCCCATGCCGAAGACCGCGAGGTTCGCCGCGGTAGACACCCCGGAGCCATTCGACGAGCCGGAGGCGTAGGCGGCGGCGAGGAAGTCGCGGTTGTAGGGGCTCTCGGCACGGCCGTAGACCCCGCGCTGCATGCCTCCGTCAGCCATCGGCGGCATATTCGTCTTGCCGATGAGCACGGCGCCGGCTTCGCGCAGCTGGGCGACGGAGAACGCGTCCCACTGCGCGACGAGGTGCTCGAAGGCCGGCGATCCCGACGCCACCGTGAGCCCCTGCACCATGTACGAGTCCTTGACCGTGAACGGCACGCCCTCGAGCGGACGCGCGGTGCCCTCGCGCCAGCGGCGATCGGACTCGGCCGCCTGGGCCAGAGCGTCGGGGTTGTCGACGACGATGGCGTGCAGGCCGTCGGGGCCGCGATCGTAGGCCCCGATGCGCGCCAGATAGCGCTCAGTCAGCCAGGTGCTCGTGATATCGCCGCGCTGGAATGCGGCGAGCACCTCTTCGATCGTGGCCTCGATGATCTGGAACGGTGCGGCGGAGTCGCCCATGGGAACCTCAATTCTGTGCAGCGGTGCGCAGCCTCGCGCGCTTGCCCGACGGATACCCGTGCGCGTATCCTGAAAATAGTTTCAGTTCTGGCGCGTTCCCTGTCAAGCGGGCACGCGAAACCGAAAGGATCGCATGGCCAGCGACGCACGCGACCGCATTCTCGGCGCCTGTGAGCGCGTCATCGCACGCTCCGGCATTCGCGGCTTCCGTATGCAGGATGTCGCGGGTGAAGCCGGGGTGTCGATCGGCCTCCTCGCATATCACTTCGGCGATCGAGACGGACTGCTGCGAGCCGCGCTCGACCACGTCACCGCCGGCGCCGTCGGGCGCGCCGCCGAGAGCTCGGCCGATGCGCCGGCCGCCGAGCGACTCGCCGCGCTGCTGTGCTCGGAGTTCGGCGAAGACCCGGGGATTCGCGCCGGCTCGATCGCGTGGAACGAGCTCCGCGCACTCGCCGTTTTCGAGCCCGTACAGGCGTCAGCCGTTGCGCAGTCGACCGCGACCTGGCAGCGCACGGTCGCCGAGCTCGTGCGCGAGGCGGCGCGGGATCGCGGCATCCCAGGCGATCCCGACGCCGTCGCACTGCTCCTCACCGCCCTCGTCGAGGGGCTCTCGGGGCGCTGGTTGACGGGCCAGATCGATGCCCGGGCCGCGCAGAGCGCCGTTCGCGACGCCCTACAGCGCTCCGGCTTCTAGCCGCGATTCATCGCAGCTCGGCCGTCGCCCGCTCGAACACCTCGCCGAGCCACCCGACTGCCGGTGGCACGGGCCCGCGTCGCGTCACGAACGATACGCGACGCTCCCCCAGGTCTTGCACAGCGGGGCGCAGCACCACGTCGAAGTCCGCGTCGACGGCCGCGTCGGTGGTGAGTGCCGCGCCGAGCCCCTCCGCGACCAGGCCGTGAATCATGTAGAGGTCATCGGTGCGCATGAGCACGCGCATCGGCAGCCCGAGCGCCTGGTGCACCCGTCGCAGCACGCGATCCGAGGCCTCGTCATCGCTGCGACTGCATACCCAGGCCGTGTCGCCGAGTTCGGCGAAGTCGATCACGTCGGCCGCCGCCCACGCGCTCTCGCGCCCGACGAGCACGCGGTACGGTTCGGAGAAGAGGGAGCGCTGCACGAGATCGGTGCCCACAAAGCCGGGCTCGGTCGAGACGTGGTAGATCAGGCCGGCGTGCACCTCCCCCGTACGCACCATGCGCACGACCTCCGTCGGCTCGGCTTCCACGACCTCGACACGCACGTTCGACCGGCGCTGCAACTCGGAAACCGCTGCCGGGATCAGCCGAGACCCCATCGACGAGAAGCTCCCGACGCGCAGGGTCACCGTGCCCGCGTCGCGCAACTCGGCGACGCTGCGCTCGGCGCGTGCGATGCGCGTCAGCACGGGAGCCACCTCGTCGGCAAAGTGGGCGCCGAGTTCGGTGAGCCGTGCTCCCAGCCGGTCGCGCACGACGAGTTGCGTGCCGAGGTGCGCCTCGAGCCCGCGCAGGTGGTGTGTCACCGTCGGCACCCCGTATTGGAGCGCGTCGGCCGCGCGGGTCAGGCTTCCCGCCTCGCGGATCGCGAGCAGGACGCGCAGTTGTTGCAGGGTGATCATGTCATAGAGGGTATGTCACAGACGGCGAATACTTGATATTCCGCAGGTGCTCACGGCTGCCTATCGTGGGGACGTGCTCGATTCACCCCGCCGCGCGGATGCGGCCCTCGCCCCAGTCTCTGCTCAACAGTTCGAGACCCCGTATGTCGATGCGCTGCGGTCACTCGCCGCAGAGCCCTGGCAGCGACTGCACGTGCCCGCGCACCACGGTGTCGCGGGCAACGCGCCCGGCATCGATGCGCTCGTCGGAGCCGACGCGGTCGCCCTCGACTTCCCCATGCTGTTCAGCGGAGTCGACCAGCGCACGTGGCGCCTCACGACCCCGGGCCGAGTCACCCCGCTCATGCGCGCGCAGCAGCTGGCCGCCGAGGCCTGGGGTGCGAGCCGCACGTGGTTCATCACCAACGGCGCCTCCGGCGGCAATCACGTCGCGACCACCGTGGCGCGAGGACTCGGCCGTGAGACGGTGATGCAGCGCAGCGTTCACTCGAGCGTGATCGACGGGGCCACGCACGTCGGGCTCGATCCGCACTTCGTCTACGGGTCAGTCGATGCCGGGCTCGGCGCCTCGCACGGCGTGACCGCTGCGCAGATCTCGGAGGCCCTCGACGCGCATCCCGAGAGCGCTTCGGTCTACGTCGTCTCGCCCAGCTACTTCGGCGCGGTCGCCGATATCGCGGCAATCGCACGCGTGGCGCACGACCACGGTGTGCCGCTCATCGTCGACGAAGCGTGGGGGTCGCACTTCGGCATGCACCCGGACCTCCCCGTGAACGCAGCCCGTCTCGGCGCCGACCTCGTGATCTCGAGCACGCACAAAGCGGCGGGATCGCTGACGCAGTCGGCGATGATCCAGCTCGGGCACGGACCGTTCGCCGCCCAGCTCGAATCGCTCGTCGACCGCGTGGTCCGTTCGTTCCAGTCGACCTCGACCAGCGCCCTCCTGCTCGCCTCGCTCGACGAGGCCCGCAAGCACCTCGCCACGCGCCCCGACCTCATCGGTCGTTCGCTGCGCTCCGCCGAGCGCATCCGCACCGCGATCCGCGAGGATCGCCGCTATCGCGACGCGACGCCCGACGTGCTCGATCGCGCGGATGCCATCGCGAACGACCCGTTCAAAATTGCGATCGATACGCGCGGTGCGGGCATCACCGGGGGCGAGGCGCACCATCTGCTGCTGCGCGACCACCGCATCTACTGCGAGCTCTCGACCCCGTCGGCACTGCTCGCGCTGATCGGCGCGACGTCGAACATCGATGCCGACCGCTTTCTCGAGGCGCTGCAGCAGCTGCCCGAGGCCGAGGTCGAGCCGGAGCGCCCGATCGCGTTGCCCGCTGCCTGCGAGCGGGCGATCGGGTTGGGCGAGGCATTCTTCAGCGATGTCGAGGTCGTCAGCGCGATCGATGCCGTCGGCCGCGTCTCCGCCGACGCGCTCGCGGCGTACCCGCCCGGAGTCCCCAATGTGCTGCCCGGCGAGGTGCTGTCGGCCGAGGTCGTCGCGTTCCTCCGCGCCACCGCCGCGAGCCCGGCAGGGTATGTTCGAGGATCGGTCGACGCTGCCCTCGAAACGTTCCGCGTGGTCGCCTGACGCCCGCGAGTTCATCTCCCCACCACCACACCAGTCGGCACCCGGCCGACGCACGAAGGAGTGTCATGACCAGTACGCACACGGGAACGCCGCAGTCCCCCGGAGGGTCGGCTGCCGATGCCGCCGAAGAGCCCGACGGCGGCATGCAGCGCGGCCTAAAGAACCGCCACCTCCAACTCATCGCCATCGGCGGGTCGATCGGCACGGGGCTTTTCCTCGGTTCCGGCAAGCTGATCAGCGTGTCGGGCCCCTCGATCATCCTGGTCTACTTGGTGATCGGCTTCTTCGTCTTCTTCATCATGCGGGCCCTGGGCGAGCTGCTGCTCTCGAACCTGCACTACAAGACCTTCGGCGACATCGCGAAAGACATGCTGGGGCCGTGGGCCGGGTTCTTCGTCTCGTGGAACGACTGGTTCTCCTGGGTGATCGCCTGCGTCGCGGACATCGTCGCGATCACCGCCTACGTGCAGTGGTTCAACCCCCACATTCCGGCGTGGGTGCCCGCCCTCATCACGGCACTCGTGCTCACCGTACTCAATCTGCAGCCGGTGAAATTCTTCGGCGAGACGGAGTTCTGGTTCGCGATCGTGAAGATCGTGGCGATCCTCGGTCTCATCGCAGTCGGCATCATCCTCATGGCGACGCAATTCACCTCTCCCGACGGCACGACGACGTCGGTAACGAATCTCTGGACGCACGGCGGCCTCTTCCCGATGGGCGCGAGCGGCTTCGTGCTGGGCTTCCAGATGGGCATCTTCTCGTTCATCGGCGTGGAGCTCGTCGGCACCGCCGCCGCCGAGACCCAGAGCCCGCGAAAAACGCTGCCGAAGGCGATCAACTCGATCGTCGTGCGCATCCTCATCTTCTACATCGGCGCCCTCGTCGTCATCATGTCGGTCACGCCCTGGGACGAGATCTCGCCCGACAAGAGCCCCTTCGTCGCCACCCTCGCCACGGCCGGATTCGGACTCGCGGCGGTCGTCATCCAACTCGTGGTGCTCACCTCGGCGGCGTCGAGCGCGAACTCCGGCTTGTATTCGGGTACGCGCATGCTCTTCGGTCTCGCCAAAGACGGCCATGCTCCCCGAAAATTCGCGCTGACCGATCGACACGGCGTGCCGCGGCGCTCGGTGTTCTTCACCTGCGTCTTCCTCTTCGCGGCGATTCCCCTGCTCTTCGCCGGCGACGGCGTGATCGCGGCCTTCACGTTCGTCTCCTCGATGTGCGCGACGCTCATCCTGTTCACCTGGGGGTCGATCGTCGTGAGCTACATCGTGTATCGCAAGCGCCATCCGGATCGCCACGCGGCATCGGTGTTCAAGATGCCGCTGTCGCGCGTCGCCCCGTGGCTGGTGCTCGGATTCTTCGTGTTCATCGCGGGCACGCTGCTCTACGGCGCCGACACGCGGGCCTCGATTCTCGCCGCCCCCGTCTGGTTCATTCTGCTCACCGTGCTGTGGCAATTGCGCAAGCGCCGCCTGATCAAGGAGGGGCGCCCACTCACCGGGGCGATCCCGACGGTCGCGCACCCGCTCGACGACGAGTGACCCACCCGGGGCTCGCCGGCAATACGGCGTCATCTCGGCGAGCCCCGGGAATACCCGCCACCCGTGCGCGTTGTATCGCACATGGTTGAAACTTCACACACCACGATCGATGCGTCCCCGGCTGCCTCTGTGCGCACCCGCGTACGCATCCCCTTGCGCTTCCCCGATGACTACGCGACCACCGCAGACGTCTTCACCTTCACCGACCTCGTCGACGGAAAAGAGCACCTGTTGCTCGGGCTCGGCGACTGGGAGGCGGCGCTTACCACCGGAGCCGCCGCAGCCGGTGCGGAATCCGCTGACGCCGATGCCCCGTTCGTGCGCCTCCACAGCGAGTGCCTCACCGGCGACGTCTTCGGTTCAGAGCGCTGCGACTGCGGCCCGCAGCTGCGCGAAGCGGTCGAACGCATCGCCGAGCAGGGCGGCTTCCTGCTCTACCTGCGGCAGGAGGGCCGCGGCATCGGCCTCTACGCCAAGCTCGACGCCTACGCGCTGCAAGATTCGGGCCTCGACACCTACGAGGCGAACGTCGCGCTCGGCCGCGGCGAAGACGAGCGCGACTACACCTCGGCCGCGCAGATGCTGCGGGCCGTCGGCGCCGAGCGTATCCGCCTGCTCAGCAACAACCCCGACAAGGCCGAGCAGCTCAGCGCGCTCGGCATCGAGGTCGCGGGCCGCGTTCCCACCTCGGTGCACCTCTCCGGGTTCAATCGCAAGTACCTCGAATCGAAGCGCGATCACACCGCGCACACGATCGACCTCACCGCGGCGTGAGCAGCGGGAGCCCTGCCGACGCAGGCGGCATTACGCCACCTGCCCGGACGGTGCCGAGCGTCGACGACGCCGAGCGATCCGGCACGGAACGGCGCCTCGCCGACGCCGAGATGGCCACGTGGCTGCCCCTGATCCGCGTGGCGCAGCTGCTGCCTCAGGCACTCGATCGCACCCTCCGCGATGAGGCGGGCATCAATCACGCACGCTATGCGATTCTGGTGATGCTCGCCCGCCCGACCGACGAGCAGCCCTCGATGTCTGAACTCGCCCGCATCGCCGGGCTCAGCCGGTCACGCCTCAGCCACGCGATCGATGCGCTGGTCGAGCGCGGGTGGGTCGAGCGCTCGAGCTGCGGCGAAGACCGCCGTTCACGCTCGGCACACCTCACGACAGCGGGGCTCGAGGCGCTGCGCGACGCGGCGCCCGCGCACGTCGCGCAGATCCGCGAACTCGTGCTCGGCCCGCTCGACGCCGCCGAGCAGCAGCAGCTCGCCGTGTTGCTCGGCAAGCTGCTGCCCGGCATCGAGCGCGCCCTCTAGCGGGCTCAGGCGAACGCCGAGATACCCGTGATGTCGCGACCGATGATCAAGGCCTGCACCGTCTCCGTGCCCTCGTAAGTGTGCAGTGCTTCGATATCGGCGAAGTGCCGTGCCACGCGGTTCTCGAGCAGGATGCCGTTGCCGCCGAGCAGATCACGCGCGTTGCGGACCAGATCGCGCGCCGTGCGCGTCGCCGTGTACTTGCCGAGTGAGGCGCCCGGGCCGGTGAGCTCTCCGCGCTCCTCGGCGCGCGTGAGCTGCATGAGCAGCGTCTGCAGCGAGGTCAACGCGCTCAGCATCTCGGAGAGGCGTGCCTGCACGATCTGCGAGGCCGCGAGTGGGCGCCCGAATTGCACGCGCTGCTGCGCGTAGTGCACCGCCGTCTCGTACACCGCGGTGGCCTGGCCGAGTGCGCCCCACGCGACCCCGAGTCGGGTCGCCTGCAGCACCCGCGCGGTGTCCTTGAAGCTGTTCGCGCCCGGCAGCTTCGCGCTCGCCGGCACCTGCACGCCGTCGAGCTCGATGTGCGCCTGCCAGATCGCGCGCAGCGACACCTTCTGCTCGATGGTGCGCGCGCGATAGCCTGCACTGTCTTGCGGCACGAGGAACCCCTGCACCTGCCCGTCGTCACCGCGCGCCCAGACGACGGACACCTGCCCGACGCTGCCCGAACCGATCCACTTCTTGTGCCCGGTGATGCGATACCCCTCACCAGCGGCCTCGGCTCGCGTCTCCAGACTCACCGAGTCGGAGCCGTGCGTCGGCTCCGTCAGCGCGAACGCCCCGAGCTCCGTGCCGCGGGCGAGCGGTTCGCCCCAGCGCTCGCGCTGCTCATCAGACCCGCAGTAAGCGATCGAACGGAGCGCCAGACCGCCCTGCACGCCGACGATGGTCGCGATCGACCCGTCGCCGCGAGAGAGCTCCATCATCGTGAGACTGGCGGCGAGCAGACTCTGCTCGGGGAAGCCGGGCACATCGATGCCGTCGCGCAGCAGGTCGAGGTCTCCGAGTCGACGGGCGAGATCAAGCGGGTACTCCGCACGATCCCAGATCCCGGCGATCACGGGTCGCACCTCGTCTTGCACGAAGGCCCGCGCGCGGTTCCAATACGCGCGGTCATCGGCCGACACATCGCGGAAGACTCCCGCGACATCGGGGTCGAGCGGCTCCCAAAGCGCGTACTCGGGTTCGGCGGTTCCCTGGCTGGTGACGGGCTTCGCGTGCGACATGCGTTCCTCTCGCGCGTCGGCCGGCACCGGCGCTTCGACTCCGAGCATGCCTGAGACGCGGTGCCACGTCAAGTAACTCGGTACTCGGGATCACCCGGACTTCGCTGGCAGATCGCCGCCAAATTGTCCTGGAACGGAGTCCCACACCTGCCGAAATGTGCTACGTTCAGGGCATGTCATCGAACGCCGCAGCACCGGCTCCCGAGAGCTCGACCGCCGCGATCCGCCACCTCGCCGAGCGCGGCTACGACGCCACGACGGCGGAAGACCTGGCCGCGGCGGTCGGCATGAGTCGAAGCACGTTCTTTCGGCGCTTCGGCAGCAAGGACGACGTGGTCTTCGCCGATCACGACCACGCGCTCGCACAGCTCGAGAGCGGTCTCGAGACGACGACACTCCCCCCGGCTGCCGCGCTGGTCGAGGGAACGACCGAGGTGCTGCGGCTCCTTATCCGCGATCCCGACGCCGCCCGACTGCGGTTCGAGCTGATGCGGCTCACCCCGGCGCTGCGCGACCGCGAACTCGTCATCACGCACCGCTACGAGCGCGTCTACACCCGCTACATCCGCGAAGTGCAGCAGCCGGGAACCCCGGCCTGGGTGGCCTCGGCGCTCGGCGCATCGCTCGTCGCGGCGCACAATGCCGCTCTGCGATCGTGGCTGCGCGGGCGCGTGACCGATGCCGTGCGCGCGCTGCACGACGACCTCGACCAACTCACCGCGCTCTACGCCCGATGGTTGGCGCCCAGTGACGACGTCGCCGAGCAGCGCGTCATGGTTGCGGTCTACGATGCGCTCGGCACCCCGGAATCGGTGCTCGATGCGATCGCGGCCCAACTGCGCCGCTAGGCGTTACGCCTCCCAGCGGTAGCGCCCACCGCGGGCCTCGAATTCGTGCTGCACCGCTGCACGCAACTCGGCATCCGCGAGGTAGTCGATCGCGGCCGATCCGAGTGCGACTGCCGCATCGGCGAGCGCGTCGAATGCCGGGGGCTGCACCGTGAGGTCAGCAAAGGCGGCGTTGTGCGGGAAGACATCGTCGGGCCCGCCCAGACCGATCGACGGGTGGATCGACGGGATGAACTGCGTGACGTTGCCCATATCGGTCGACGGCCCGCCCTGGGTGGGCACGGGCGGTGGAGCCGGAGTCTGGCGGCCGCGCGCGGCGAGTGCATCGGCCCAGCGCCGACCGAGCTCGACGTTCGGCTCGAGCGGCAGGTAAGGCGGCACGGGATCGACCTCGATCTCGGCCGTCGTCCCGGTCGCCAGCGCGGCCCCCTCGAGCGCCGCGACGACGCGATCGGTCAGCACTCGCAGGGTATCGATCTCACCGGAGCGCACGTAGAACAGCGCCGACGCCTGCTCAGGAACCACGTTGGGCGCAGCTCCCCCGTCGGTGATGATGCCGTGCACGCGATCGATGGGCAGGATGTGCTGCCGCAGCTGCGCCACCGACTGATACGCCGTGACCGCCGCGTCGAGGGCGTTGAGCCCGAGCCACGGGGTGCCGGCCGCGTGGGCCGCGCGCCCGCGATACGTCACCGCGACGCGTCGCACGCCCGTCGTGCGCTCGCCCCAGATCGCCGACACTCGAGACCCGGCGGCGGGGTGCACCATTCCGGCGGCGTCAACGTCGTCGAAGCCGCCCGCGCGCAAGATGTACTCCTTGCCCCCGCCGTTCTCCTCAGCCGGCGTGCCGATGAGCGAGAGCGTCGCACCGAGCTCCCTCGCGATCGGCACCGCGCTCAGAAAGGCGCCGACCGCGACTCCGGCGATGATGTTGTGCCCGCACGCGTGCCCGACACCGGGCAGCGCATCGTACTCGGCGATCACCGCGAAGTGCGGCCCGGTGCCGTCGCCGACGCTCGCGCGAAACGCGGTGTCGAGACCGTAGACGCCGACCTCGGTCTCGATGCCGTGCGCGGCCAGCACGTCACTGATCAGCCCCACGGATGCGTGCTCCGCGAAGCCGATCTCGGGCGAGGCGTACAGTGTGCGCGCGAGCGTTTCGAGCTCGGGGCGCAGGTCGTCGACCGCGGCCGCGAGACGCTCGTGCGCCGCCGATCCCGCCCCGGCGAACGCCGACGCGCGGTGCTCGGGCGGCTGCGGGGGCGTCTGCGACCGGCGCTGGTAGTCGGCGTAGATGTCGTAGGGATCAGTCATCTCGCGTGATTCCGTCTCGTGCGGCGCGGTCAGAAGCTAACGGTTTCACCGTCGGCACGGCGCAGTTCGAGGCGGTAGCCCGCGGAGCCGTCGGCGATGACCTCGGTCACCCCGTCCCCCAGATCGAGTGCGTCAAGCGCATGCTGCACCGCCGCGGCATCGACCTCGGCGCGAACGAACCGCACGAGTTCGAGGGTCGGCAGGTCGCTGAGCCCGGGCTGCGTCGTCGTGCCCCAATCGATGAGGAACGGCACGTCGAGGCGATCCAGCGCAGCACCGGTGAGGCGCCACTCGAGCAGGTCGCCCGCGGGGGTGCGACGGGAGAGCTCCCACACGTCACCGGGGTCGAAGCCGCGCGAGCGCGCCCCGGCCACCACGGCGTCGATGTCGGCGGGATGCACCGCGTACGCCTGCACCGCAGGCTCGGTGAGCCCGTCGATGCCGAAGGTCGTCGGCACGGCGGGGTCTTCGCGATCGGGGTTGGGCCCGATGAGTTCGATGTACTGCGGGCCGCGCTGCCCATCGATCGTGAGCGCGACGAGCGCGTTCGCCGTGCCCGTGGGGTGGGCGCCGCCCGGAGCCGCGACGACACCGGTGCGTTCCGCGAACCAGTCGACGAGTGCGGGGAGGTCGGGGCCGGCGATGACGATGTGATCCAGAAGACTCGGAATGCTCATACCGCGATTCCACCACACCGCAGACGCCCGCGACCAGCCCTGACGTCACACGCGGTCACGCGAGTGGTGTCGAGGCTGAGCGCGGGCGTCGCTGCGCTCGTGCTTGCGCCGTGGTCAGTGACCGCGCGCGATCCATTCCTCCAGATGCGGCGCCTCGGCACCGATCGTCGTGGTGTCGCCGTGCCCCGTGTAGACGGTGGTGTCTGCGGGCAGCGTGAGCAGGCGCTCGCGAATCGATTCGATGATCAACGGGAAATCGCTGAACGAGCGTCCCGTGGCCCCCGGGCCGCCCTGGAACAGGGTGTCTCCGGTGAAGACCGCCCCGAGCGCGGGCGCACTGAACGAGGTCGATCCGGGCGAATGGCCCGGCGTGTGCAGCGCGGTGATCTCGATGCCCGCCACGGTGAACACGTCACCGTCTGCGATCTCGGCGTCGGGCGCGGTCTCGTGCACCGTCTCCCACAGCATCGCGTCTGCCGGGTTGAGGTGCAGCGGTGCACCGAGCAGCGCGGCCGTGTCGCGAGCGGCCCGGATGTGGTCGTCGTGCCCGTGAGTGAGCAGGATCGCCCGCACGGTACGACCCGCGACCGCTTCGGCCACCGCGGCGGCATCGTGGGCCGGGTCGATCACGATCACCTCGGCGTCGTCGCCGACGAGCCAGACATTGTTGTCCACATCCCAGGTGCCCCCATCGAGCGAGAACGTGCCGCTCGTGACGAGGCGTTCGATACGTGCGCCCATCAGAGCACCACCACCGAACGCAGCACCGTGCCGTCGTGCATGCGGTCGAACGACGCCTCGACGTCGCCGAGGCCGACCCGCTCCGTCACGAAGCCGTCGAGATCGAGCCGGCCGAGCTTGTACTGGTCGATCAGCATCTCGAAGTCGCGGCTCGGCAGGCAGTCGCCGTACCACGACGACTTCAGCGAGCCGCCGCGCCCGAAGACGTCGAGCAGCGGCAGCTCGAGCTGCATCTCGGGCGTCGGCACGCCGACGAGCACCACGCGGCCGGCCAGATCGCGGGCGTAGAACGCCTGACGGTACGTCTCGGGGCGCCCGACCGCGTCGATCACGACATCGGCGCCGAAGCTGTCGGTGAGCGCGCGAATCGCCTCGACCGCGTCCTCATGCTTCGAATTCACCGTGTGCGTGGCGCCGAAGCGCTTCGCCTGCTCGAGCTTCGCGTCGTCGATATCGACGGCGATGATCGTGGTGGCACCCGCGAGCTGTGCGCCCGCGATCGCTGCGGTGCCGACGCCGCCGCAGCCGATCACGGCGACCGACTCGCCCCGCTTGACTTCGCCCGTGTTGATGGCGGCACCGATACCCGCCATCACGCCGCAGCCCAGCAGGCCGACCGCAGCCGCATCCGACTCCTCATCGATCTTCGTGCACTGACCCGCTGCGACGAGCGTCTTCTCGATGAACGCGCCGATGCCGAGCGCCGGCGACAACTCGGTGCCGTCTTCGAGCGTCATCTTCTGCGTCGCGTTGTGCGTCGCGAAGCAGTACTGCGGCTGCCCCTTCGCGCACGCGCGGCACTGCCCGCAGACGGCGCGCCAGTTCAGGATCACGCGATCCCCCACGGCCACCTCGGTGACGCCCTCGCCGACCGCCGCCACACGACCGGTCGCCTCGTGACCGAGCAGGAACGGGAAGTCGTCGCTGATGCCGCCCAGCTTGTAGTGCAGATCGGTGTGGCAGACGCCGCTCGTGATGATGTCGACCACGGCCTCGCCCGGGCCCGGATCGGGCACGATCACCGTTTCGATGGTCGCCGGCGCGTTCTTCTCGCGAACGACAACGCCTTGCACTCGGTACGCCATAGGGTTCCTTTCACCGGGTTCTCTTCAGTGTGCGCCGCCGAACGAAGCTCGACCGGTGCCTGCATCCAGGCTACCGATAGCCACCGACACCCGCCCACCGACTCACGAGATCTCTTGCACACCGCACCACTCGACGATGAGTAGCGCGATGGGCGGCGTGCATGTGCGCATCGACTCGACATTTACACGTTCGTCGACCCATGAACATTCTCGGAGTCCGGCGCCTACACCAGCGCGGGAACCCTGCAGGACTTCACGAAGAGGCAGCCATCGAGACAGCCCGGAGGCGTTCAGCTCGTAACCTCGCAACCCGATCCCGCGGAGATTCGGCAGATCGCGGACCGATCCGCACGATGCGGTCAGCGATCTGCCGAATCTCCGCGCCAAGGTCAACGCGCGCACATACGCGCCGCCCCTACTCCAGCTCGCCCGACAGCTCCAGCCAGCGCTCCTCGAGCGCGGCGACCTCGTCTTCGATGGCGGTGATCTTCGTCATCTCCGCGTTGAGCAGCGTGTAGTCGGTCTGATCGAAGTTCGCGAGCCCATCTCGCGAGCGCACGATGTCGGCCTGCAGGCGCTCCATCTTGCGCTCGACTGCGGCGAGCTCTTTCTCGGCGGCCCGGCGGTCGGCGCCGCTGAGACCCGCCGTGGGTGCAGGTGCCGAGGCGCTCGGTGATCCGGCAGCACCCGCCACCGATGCGGCGCTGACGTCGCGGCCCTGCTCCTGCGCGGTGCGCAACTCAAGGTACTGATCGACGCCGCCCGGCAGATGGCGCAGGTGCCGGTCGAGAATCGCGAACTGCTGATCGGTCACGCGCTCCAGGAAGTACCGGTCGTGCGACACCACGATGAGCGTGCCAGGCCACGAGTCGAGCAGGTCTTCCATCGCCGCGAGCATGTCGGTGTCGAGGTCGTTCGTCGGCTCGTCGAGAATCAGCACGTTGGGCTGGTTGAGCAGGATCAGCAGCAGCTGCAGTCGCCGCTTCTGGCCGCCCGAGAGATCTTTGACCGGCGTCGAGAGCTGTGCGCTGGTGAACCCCATGCGTTCGAGCAGCTGCCCCGGCGTCAGCTCCTGCGCCTTCGAGCCGCTGCCGACGGTGAAGCTGGTGCGCAGGCGGCCGATGACCGTGCGCACCGGCTCCTGCAGGTGTTCCTCGAGCTCGTCGAGGCGCTGCGTCAGGGTCGCGACCTGCACGGTCTTGCCGCGCTTCACACGACCCGAAGTCGGCTCGATCGTGCCCGAGATGAGGCCGAGCAGTGTCGACTTTCCGGCGCCGTTCACACCCAGAATGCCGGTGCGTTCGCCGGGCGCAAGCATCCAGTCGACGTCTTCGATGATGGTGCGATCGCCGTAGGCGACCCCGGCCTCGACGAGGTTCACGACCTCCTTGCCGAGGCGGGCGACGGCCATCGACTGCAGCGACACGCGGTCGCGGATCTCAGGAACATCGGCGATGAGCTCATTCGCGGCATCGATGCGGAACTTCGGCTTCGAGGTGCGCGCGGGAGCACCGCGACGCAGCCAGGCCAGCTCCTTGCGCGCCAGGTTCTGGCGCTTCTGCTCAATGCTCGCGGCCTGACGGTCGCGCTCGACGCGCTGCAGAATGTAGGCGGCGTACCCGCCCTCGAAGGGCTCGACGATGCGGTCGTGCACCTCCCACGTGGCGGTGCACACCTCATCGAGGAACCAGCGATCGTGGGTCACGACCAGCAGCGCCCCCTGCCCGGGCTGCCAACGACGCTTCAGGTGGTTCGCGAGCCAGGCGATGCCCTCGACGTCGAGGTGGTTGGTCGGCTCGTCGAGGAAGAGGATGTCGAACTCTTGCACCAGCAACCGGGCGAGGGCCACGCGACGACGCTGCCCGCCCGAGAGGGCATCGAGCGACGCCTCCCAGTCGAGGTCAGAGACCAGGCCCGCGATGACTTCGCGCGCCTGCGCGTCGCCGGCCCATTCGTACTCCGGGCGATCCCCCACGATCGCGTGCCCGACGGTCTCGCCGTCGTCAAAATTGTCGGCCTGGTCGAGCACCCCGATAGTCGTGCCGCCGCGCATCGTCACCTGCCCGCTGTCGGGTTCGCGCCGCCCGGCCAGCATCATCAGCAGACTCGATTTGCCGTCGCCGTTGCGGCCGACGATGCCGATGCGATCGCCCTCGGCGACGCCGAGCGTCACCGAGTCGAAGACGGTCTTCGTCGGAACTTCGAGATGCAGGGCCTCGGCCCCCAAGAGATGCGCCATAACCCCTCCAGCGTAGCCGTGCGCGCCGGGTGCTCAGTACACTGAGCGCAGTCGCGAGCACGCGGCGATCCGCCTCGATCCGCACTGGATCCCGCTCGGAAGGCTCACCGGTGGCCCGCACGTCTCAGTCTGCACCGCTCGCACGCATCGTTCACGCGCTCGGCGCTGTGCGCACTCCGCTCCGGATCGCCCTCGGCCTCATCGCCGTCGCGCTCGGGGCGGTGCTCGTACTGGCCCCGATCACCGTGCACGGCATCGCGATCATCGCGGGTTGCGGTCTCGCCGCGATCGGCATCGCCGCGGTGCTGCCGGGTGATGCCTCGGCAGGCGGTGCCTCGGCGGGCGGCGCGCGCACGTCGACGCTGACCCGGCGCATCGGCGCGATCATGCTCATCGTCGTCGGCCTGATCATGGCGGCGTGGCCGGTCGCCGGCGCCCCGTGGCTGGCCTTCCTCGCCGGATCCGCGCTCGTCATGCACGGCGCGCTGGCGCTCGTCGCGGCGGTCGTCGACCGCACGGCAACGCTCGATCATCGCGTCAGCGGCGTCTGCCTCGCGCTCGCTACGGTCTTGGTCGGCGGCATCACGTTCTCCTGGCCCGTGCTCACCCTCCTACTCTTCCGCTACGGCGTCGGCGCGTGGCTCGTGCTGCTCGGGCTGCAGCTCTTGCTCGATCCGGTGATCGCCGCGATGCGTGCGCGACGGGAGGTGCGCTCTGCTGCTGCCACTGCTGCCTCTGGAACGAGCCCCGGAAACCGCCGCCCCGCCGCGCTCGCCACACCGTGGCGATGGGCGCGGACGATCGCGTCGGGCATCGCGCTCGTCGCTTCGGTCGCGCTCGCACTCGGCAGCGGGTTCGTGCTCGGCGGCGTGCCGATGCCGGCGCCCGACGAGTTCTACGCCGCACCGGCTGCAGCGCAGGTGCCCGACGCGCCGGGCCAGCTCATTCGTTCGGAACCGCTCACCACCGGCGTCGCTGCGGGCGCTGAGGCGTGGAAGATTCTGTACACGACGACGCACCCCGACGGCAGCCCCGCCATCTCGAGCGGCACCGTCATCGCCCCCGCCGACCGCACCGGCGAGGCACTGCCGCTGCTGAGCATCGCTCACGGTACGAGCGGCGTCGTCGCGGCGTGTGCGCCCTCACTCAGTGCTACCCCGTTCTCAGATGGGGCCGGCGCCGCGCTCACCGAGATGGTGACGCAGCACGGCTGGGCGGCAGTGACTTCCGATTACATCGGCCTCGGCACCGCCGGCACGCACCCCTACCTCGTCGGCGAGGCGGAGGCGCGAAACGTGCTCGATGCCTCGCGCGCCGCCCAGCAGCTCTCGGGCCTGGCGCTCTCCACCGACACCGTCGTGTGGGGCCACTCGCAGGGCGGCCAGGGAGCGCTCTGGACGGGGCAGGAAGCCGCGTCGTACGCGCCCGAGCTCACAGTGAAAGGCATCGCCGCATTCGCACCGGCGGCGAACCTCTACGGGCTCGCAGACGCTGACAAGAACGACCCTGCGGGCAAAACGGTCTCGGCCTACATCGCGACGACCTGGAACGACGTGTTTCCGGAACTCGACCTCGAGCAGCACCTCACTCCGGGGTCGGCCGGCGGGGTCGAAAAGATTCGTGAGCTCTGCTTCAGCGGGCACGACGGACTCGCGGCGATCCTGCTCGGCACCCAGGTGCCCAATCAGATCTTCCCCGACAGCGCACTCGCGGGCCCCTTCGGTGACCTGCTCAAGCAACAGACGCCGGATGGCCCGTTCCCTGCACCGGTGCTCGTGGCGCAGGGGCTCGCGGATCCGCTGGTGAAGCCGCAGTTGCAACTCGACTACGTCGAGGGCCGCTGCGCTGCGGGCGTCGCGCTCGACTACCGCACCTATCCGGGCCTGAATCACGGCACGCTCGTCGCCGAGGACTCCCCGCTCACCCCGCAGCTCGTGCAGTGGACGCTGGATCGCTGGGACGACAAGCCGGCGACCCCGAACTGCGACGACCTGCCGAACTCGGTGGCCGACTAGCGGGCAGCGCTCCGCGGCCCCGCGCGCTCTGCGTGCTCCGCCTCCTCGCGAGCGCACCCTTTCGTGCGAGTGCACCGTTCACAATGATGTGCATTCGCACGAAAGGGGTGCGCTCGCGGGAGGGTGAGGGCCGCAGCCCCGAGTCACACCCGCTGGGTCACACCGAGCAGCAGGAACCGCCGCAGCACGAGCCGCCCGACTCGGCGTCGCCGAGCAGGTTGAGAATCTCGCGGGCCTCGGCGTCGGCGAACGACGCGGCACCCTCGAGGCCGGCTTCGGCCGAGAACTGGGGCGCGGCGGGCTCAGGGGCCGTGGCAACGTCGGTGTGGGCACCTGTGGTGCGCTGCTGGTCAGTCATGGGAACTCCTTGGTGCGGTTCGAACGGAAACGCCGCTGATACGGCTGATGTTACTGGGCGGTCGCGGGTGCCGCACCGCGCTGGAAGCCGAGCACCTGCTCAAACACGTTGGCGAAGGCGTCGGCCGATTGCGCACCCGAGACGCCGTACTGCTGATCGAGCAGGAAGAACGGCACGCCGCTGATGCCGAGCTGCTGCGCGCGGGTAATGTCGCGCTGCACCGCTTCGCCGTAGGCGTCGTCGTCGAGCGCGGCGCGCACCTCATCGGCATCGAGGCCGGCCTCGGCGCCGAGTCGGGCGAGCGCGTCGGCGTCGGACATGTCCTCACCCTCGGAGAAGTACGCACGGAACAGGCGCTCCTGAACGGCCGCCTGCACGCCGCGGTCCTTCGCAAGGTGCAGCACCCGGTGCGCGCGCTGCGTGTTGGCGTGCTTCACCTCGTGGAATCCGAAGTCGACGCCCTCAGAGGCGCCGAGCTCGGTCATCTGGCCGAGCATCTGCTCGACCTGCTCGGCCGGCATGCGCTTGTGCTGCACGAGAAAGTCGATCTCGCTGCCCTGAAAATCGAGGGGCGTATCGGGGGCGAGCTCGAAGCTGTGGCTCTCCACCTCGATGGCAACTTCGGGGTGCTGCTCACTGAACGCCTGCACCGCCGTTTCGAATCGGTGCTTGCCGAGGTAGCACCACGGGCAGGCGATATCGGACCAGATGTCGACGCGGATCGTTTCACTCACACCGAGTGCAGCGTTCCAGGGCCACGCGGTATTCCCGCTCGGGATCGCGGAGCCCGAGGAGTCCCGGCGATCCGGCGCCGCTCAGCGATCTCAGATGACGCGGGCGCCCGGCACCGGCCCCGAGACCGTCAGTGCGCGAGTGCCCTGCCGCCCCAGCACAGCGCGCAGTTCCGCGGCCTCCTGGGGCGTGCCGACGAGAAACGCGATCGTCGGACCCGAGCCCGAGACGATGCCGGCGAGCGCGCCGCGCGACTCCCCCAGCTCCAGAATCTCGGTCAGCTCGGGCGCGAGTTTGAGCGCGGCGACCTGCAGGTCGTTGTGCATGGCCTCGGCGAGCGACCCCGCATCACCGATGCGCACGGCTTGCAGCACCGCGGTCTCGACCTTGACAAGGTCGGGCTGCGGGCCGAGATCGCGCGCGTGGCGATCGCGATGCTCATCGAGGGTGCGATAGACGACGGGGGTGCTCAAGCCGGAGTCGGACATGGCGAGGACCCAGTGGAAGTCGCCCTTAGCGAGTGCCGGGCTCAGTTCGTCGCCGCGTCCGGTACCCACGGCCGTGCCACCCTCGAGTGCAAAGGGAACGTCGGCCCCGAGCTCGGCTGCGAGCGGCAGGAGTCCGTGGCGGCCCAGGCCGGTACCCCAGAGCTCATCGCAGGCGACCAGCGTGGCGGCAGCGTCGGCCGACCCGCCGCCCATACCGCCGGCGATCGGCACGCGCTTCAGCACGGTCAGCGCCGCCCCGCCCGCGTACCCGGTGCGCTCGGCAAGCAGTTTCGCGGCGATGAGCGCGAGATTGGTGTCGTCGCACGGCAGCTGCGATGCGTCGACGGGCCCGACGAAACGCACCGAGAAACCATCGGAGTGCTCGGCCGTGACCTCTTCGAAAAGCGAGACCGCTTGATAGAGGGAGGCGACGTCGTGGTAGCCATCGTCTTGCAGCGCGCCAACGCGGAAGAAGACATTGATCTTCCCCGGAGCCCGGACTGTGACCGGACCCCCTCCGCTCCTACCCATGCCCCTACGCTAGCGCACGCTCCAACATTCTTTTGACGGTTTACGTCACCGCGCCACGCCAATAAATCACTTAGTTGACATCCATCAACCAAGTGCTATCGTTGATCTCCGTCAACAGTTGATCCACGTCAACCGACGCGCGTCCGCCCGGCGCGACCCCGCAGCACACAGAAACCAGGAATTCATGTCTCTCCCCGCTTCCGCGCACACGGAGCGCCCGAAGATGACGCACCGGCAGGTTCTCGAAGCCCTGTCGGGCCTCCTCCTCGGCATGTTCGTCTCGATGCTCGCCTCGACCGTCGTCTCGAGCTCGCTCCCCGTCATCATCCACGACCTCAAGGGCGACCAGACCGCCTACACCTGGGTCGTCACCGCGACCCTGCTCACGACGGCGATCTCGACGCCGATCTGGGGCAAGCTCTCCGACCTCTTCAACCGCAAGGTGCTGTTCCAGCTCGCAATCGCGATCTTCGTGCTCGCGACCGCAGCGGCAGGCTTCTCGCAGGATCCCGGCACCATGATCGCGTTCCGCGCGGTGCAGGGTATCGGCGCCGGTGGCCTTGCCGCACTCAGCCAGGTCATCATGGCCGACATCATCAGCCCGCGCGAACGCGGCCGCTACATGGGACTCTTCGGCGCAGTGATGGCACTGTCGACCGTCGGCGGCCCGCTGCTCGGCGGCGTCATCACCGACTCGATCAACTGGCGCTGGAACTTCTTCGTCGCGCTCCCCTTTGCCGTCGCCGCACTGATCATCGTGCAGAAGACGCTGCATCTGCCGGCACGCCCCGCAAAGCGCACCAGCATCGACTACTTCGGCATCGTGCTGCTCTCGGCGGCGGTATCGCTGCTGCTCATCTGGATCACCAACGCCGGCAAGGACTACGACTGGTGGAGCCTGACGACCGTGCTCATGGTGGGTGGCGCCATCGTGTCGACCGTGCTCTTCATCATCGTTGAGCTCCGCTCGAAGGAGCCGCTCATCCCACTGACGCTCTTCCGCAGCCGCACCTTCACCCTCGCCGTGATCGCTTCGATCGCCACCGGCATCGCAATGTTCGGCTCCTCGGTGTTCCTCAGCCAGTACATGCAGCTGTCTCGCGGCGCCACCCCCACCCAGGCAGGCATCATGACCATTCCGATGATCGCGGGCCTGCTGCTCGCCTCGATCGGTGTGGGCGCCCTCATCACCCGGTTCGGCAAGTGGAAGCCGTACCTGATCGTTGGTGCCGTGCTGCTGATCGCCGGCTCGACGCTGCTCTCGACGATCCACTACGACACCAACTTCGCGCTGGTCTCGCTCTACATGTTCCTGCTCGGCGCCGGGGTCGGCATGACGATGCAGTACCTGGTGCTCGTCGTGCAGAACACCACCAACCCCGAACAGATCGGCGTCGCGAGCTCGGGAGTCACCTTCTTCCGCAGCCTCGGCGGCACCATCGGGGTCTCGGTGATGGGTGCCGCCCTCGCGACGAAGGTCGCCGACCTCATGGGATCGGACTCGATCCTGGCCAAGATGGCTGCGGCGATCAAATCGCTCGGCGAGGAGGGCGCATCCGTCGCCGCCCAGCTCCAGTCGGGAACACTGCCCGAGGTGTCGAAGATGCCGGAGGCCGTGCGAGTGATTATCGAAGACGTCTACGCGCAGGGCATCTCGCACTCGTTCTTGATCGCCGTGCCGTTCGCGGTGCTCAGCCTCCTCGCGATCATCTTCCTGCCGAACGCGCCGCTCACTCGCATGACGAACTCAGAGCGCGCACAGGCCGCCGAAGCCGACCTCGCCACCGTTTCGACCGCGGAGGGCATGGCCGTGCTCACCGCCACGGGCAGTATTCCCGTGATCGGCGAAACCAGTGAAACCGCGGGTGCGACCCGGTCAGCACGGTCGAGCGAGCGGTAACGACATGACACGCACCACGGCGCCGTCCCCCATCACCACTCCGGGCGATGGGGGCGGCGCCCGCACGCAGGCGTTCGAGGCGCTCGAGCGCGAATTCGAAGACCTGTTCAACCAGTTCCGCCGCTCGGCCATGGCGAACGCAGCTGCGGTCAGCGAGGGCATGCTCCCCGGCTCCTACAAGGTGCTGACGTCGATCTCGCGATGCGGCACCGTGTCACTCTCGGAGCTCACCGAGCTCCTCATGACCGACAAGGGCCAGCTCAGCCGCACCGTGCGCGACCTCGACGAACGCGGGTTGATCGACCGCGCACCGGACCCGTCGGACGGGCGGTCGATCCGACTCTCGATCAGCGATTTCGGGGCCGAGCGCCTCGCCGCCACGCGCGGCGAGAAAGAGCACGAGCTCCGCGACGCGATGCGCGCGTGGTCGGTCGCAGACATCACGCGCTTCACCGAGCTGCTGCACGCACTGTCGATGGGGCTTACTCCGTGAAGTTCGCCGCTGCCCGGGCGATCGCCAGGTAGTCGTCGATGCCGAGCTGCTCGGCACGCACCTGCGGGTCGATTCCGGCGGCGGTGAGGATCGCCACCGTGCGATCAAAGTTGCCGAGTACGGGCTGCACGGCCTGACGCAGCATCTTGCGACGCTGCGCGAACGCGGCGTTCACCAGATCGAAGGTCGCACGGCGCTCCGCTTCGCTGCCTCGCGGCGATTCACGGCGTTCGTACCCGACGAGCACCGAGTCGACGCCCGGAACGGGCCAGAAGATCTTGCGGCTCACCGTCCCGGCGATGCGCCACGGCCCGTACCATGCCGCCTTCGCGCTCGGCGATCCGTACTCCTTCGAGCCCGGCTGCGCCGCAATGCGGTAGCCGACTTCTGCCTGCACCATCACGAGGCCACTGCGCAGCTCGGGAATCAATTCGAGCAGGTGCATCAGGATCGGCACCGACACGTTGTACGGCAGATTCGCCACCAGGTGCTCAGGGGGATGCGGGAAGTCGCCGGCCGTGACCTCGAGAGCGTCGCTGCGCACGACACGGAGGCGCGGATGCGCGGGATCGGCAAAAACGTCCGGCTGCATCGCCCGCGCCGTCGCCGGAAGCTCGGCCGCGAGGCGATCATCGATTTCGACCGCGGTCACATCGGCGCCGATCTCGGTGATGCCGAGCGTCAGCGACCCGAGCCCCGGGCCCACCTCGACCACGCGCGCTCCCGATTCGATGCCCGCGAGCCGCACGATCTTGCGCACGGTGTTCGGGTCGATGACGAAGTTCTGCCCGAGCTTCTTCGTCGGCGAGATCCCCAGACGCTCGGCGAGCTCACGGACCTGCGTCGGGCCGAGCAGCCCGGCCGAAGACGCGTCGTGAGCGTGCTCGAGCGCGCTCATGCGGTCGCCTGCGTTTCGACGTCGGCGTCCCAGGTGCCGTAGACGCGCTCCGTGTTGGCCGCGAGCAGGGCGCACAGCTCGTCGAGCGGCGTTCCGAGCGTCTCGGCGAGGCGGCGCACTGTGTAGGGCAACAGGTAGGGCGCGTTCGGGCGGCCCCGGTACGGCTCGGGCGTCAGGAACGGCGCGTCGGTCTCTGCCAACAGCAGCTCCGGCTTCGCGATCGCGAAGGCTTCGCGCAGTGCCGGGGCGTTCTTGAACGTCGAGGTCCCCGCGACGGAAAGATACCAACCGTGCTCGTTGCAGAGCTTGGCGAGACGAGTGTCGCCCGAGAAGCAGTGGAACACGGTGCGCTCAGGTGCCCCCACGCGCAACAGCGTCGCCACCACCTCGTCGTGTGCATCGCGGTCGTGAATCTGCAGCGCGATGCCGTTCGCCTTCGCGATGTCGATGTGCGCCTCGAACGACTCGATCTGCGCCTCGCGACCGTCTTCTCCGGTGCGGAAGAAGTCGAGGCCGGTCTCGCCGATCGCGCGCACCCGCGGCTGGGCAGCGAGACGCGAGAGCTCGGAGAGCTGCTCGCAGAGCAGCCCCTGCGCGGCGACGCGTGGGGCTTCGTTCGGATGGAGCGCGACCGCAGCGAGCACGCGCGGATCGCTTGCGGCGAGTTGTGCGCTCCACCGGCTCGTCTCGAGATCGGTGCCGACCTGCACGACACCACGAACGCCGACCTGCTCGGCGCGCGCGAGCGAGTCGAGCGGATCGAGCTGGTCGACGCCGTCTTCGAACTCGAGGTGCGTGTGGTTGTCGTAGATCGCGACGGGCAGCGGCTCCGGAGGCTCGGGGCGCGTCAGGTCGCGGCCGCTCGCGCTCGTGCGCTTCCGGATGCCTCCGGTCGGCACAGCGGCGGATGCGTCGTTCACTTGCTTGACTCGTCCGTTTCGATGCGCGGGAAGAGCACGGCGAGCGCGTGCTGCTCAGTGCCTGCGGGCAAGGCGCCCCAGACGCCCGCTTCGCGAATCGGGCGCGCATCGAGTGCACCGAGCGCTGCTTCGGCGCCGAGCGCCGACCAGAGCTTTGCGGTTGCAAGCGGCACCACTGGAGCCAGCAGCTCGGCGAGCACGCGCAGCCCCTCGGTCGCCGTGTAGAGCACTGTACCGAGACGCTCGCGCTGCGCCGGATCTTTCGCCAGTGCCCACGGCTCCTGGTCGGTGATGTACCCGTTGAGAGCGTCGACGAGCTCCCAGACGGCAGCAATCGCCTCGTGGATCACGAATGCCTCGATGCGCGCGTCTGCGCGCTGGGCAACCGAAGCGGCCAGCTCACGAATCGCTGCGTCAGCGGGCTGCTCGGCGCCTGCTTCGGGCACGCGTCCGTCGAAGTACTTGGCGTTCATCGCGAGCACACGGCTCGCGAGGTTGCCGAAGCCGTTGGCGAGTTCGGCCTGGTAACGCGCCGCCAGGTCTTCCCAGCTGAACGAGCCGTCTTGCCCGAAGGAGATGGCGCGCATGAAGTAGTAGCGGAACGCGTCGGAACCGAAGGTGTCGGTGATCTCGTTCGGAGCGATACCCGTGAGCTTCGACTTCGACATCTTCTCGCCGCCGACGAGCAGCCAGCCGTGCGCGAAGACGTGCTTCGGCACCTCGAGACCGGCCGCCATCAGCATCGCGGGCCAGATCACGGCGTGGAAGCGCAGAATGTCTTTGCCGACGAGGTGGTTCGCGGGCCAACGGCGATCGAACTCGGCATCGTCTTGGCCGTACCCGATCGCAGTGACGTAGTTGAGCAGCGCGTCGAACCACACGTACGTGACGTGCGATGCGTCCCACGGAATCGGAATGCCCCAGTCGAACGAGGTGCGCGAGATCGAGAGATCCTCGAGCCCCTGCTGCACGAAGGCGATGACCTCGTTGCGCGCACTGGCCGGCTGCACGAAATCGGGGCGCTCCTCGTAGAGCGCGAGCAGGCGATCTTGAAATGCGCTCATTTTGAAGAAGTAGTTCTTCTCCTGGAGCAGTTCGAGCGGCTTCGAGTGGATGGCGCACACCTTCTGGCCCTCGAATTCGCCCGTGCCGTCGACGATTTCGCTCTTCGGCTTGAACTCTTCGCAGCCGACGCAGTAGAGCGCCTCGAACTCGCCCGCGTAGACGTGGCCGTCATCGTAGAGCTTCTGCAGAAACTTCGCGACGCCCGCTTCGTGGCGCGCATCCGTCGTGCGAATGAAGTCGTCGTTCGAGATATCGATGAGATCGAGCAGCGGCTTCCATGAGGATTCGACGAGCCGATCGGCCCACTCCTTCGGTGCGACCCCGTTCGCGGTCGCCGTGCGCAGGATCTTCTGACCATGCTCGTCGGTACCCGTAAGGAACCACGTGTCGTCGCCCGACTGCCGGTGCCAGCGAGCCAGCACGTCGGCGGCTACCTCGGTGTAGGCGTGCCCGATGTGCGGAGCGTCGTTGACGTAGAAGATCGGGGTCGTCAGGTAGAACGGGGAGGGGTTGGCCATGGGTTCCATTCTATTGGGAAGCAGCGGAGCCGGCGGTCCGCGCGGCCCCGTGGGGCACTACGCGGATGCCACGATGATCTCGGGTTCATGGCGCACGGGGAAGTTCACGGAACTCGCGATGAAGCACGCGGCGTAGGCATCGGCGTGCGCCGCGCGAGCCGCCTCGACCATCGAAGCGTCGGTGACGGTGACACGCGGATGCAGCACCACCTCTTCGAATGCACCCCCGACGCCGCTCTGCCGCATGGTTCCCGTCGCGGCGTCGGTGTACGCGGTCACCACGACCCCGGCGCGCACCGCCATGTGCAGATAGGAGAGCATATGGCACTGCGCGAGTGCGGTGACGAGCAGCTCTTCGGGATTCCAGCGATCCCGATCACCATGGAATGTCGGATCTGCGGACGCCTCCAGTGCCGCTTTTCCGTCGGCATGGACGAGGAGCTCGCGGCCGTACTCCCGGTAGCCGCTGGTGCCGCTCCCCCGGTTGCCCGTCCATTCGATGCCGACCCGGTACTCGTGCAGATCCTTCATGCGTCCAGACTAAACGGAACCCCCCGACACGCGAGAGTAGGATCGACTCCATGAGTTCAGCGACCAGCACCGCAGCAGTCCGCACCGAATCCGCCGTGCCGCAGGAGCGCCTCGTGCGCACCGCGATCCCCGGCCCCCGCTCGCAGCAGATCCATGAGCGTCGTCGCGCCGTGGTGCCTCCCGGAGTGCACAGCGTGCTGCCCGTCTACATCGAGCGCGCCCACGACTCGATCCTGGTCGATGTCGACGGCAACCAGATCATCGATGTGTGCGGTGGCATCGGTGTCACCACGATCGGGCACACCGACGACCGCGTGGTGGCTGCCGCGACCGAGCAGCTCCAGAATGTCACCCACACGCTCTTCACCATGACGCCGTACGAGCCGTACGTCGCCGTTGCCGAGCACCTCGCGAAGCACGTGCCGGGTTCGACCGCTGCCGCACCGTACAAGACTCTGCTCATGAACTCAGGGGCTGAAGCCGTGGAGAACGGCGTGAAGATCGCGCGCAAGTTCACCGGCCGCCCGGGTGTCGCCGTGCTCGAGCACGCGTATCACGGCCGCACGCTTCTCACGAGCAGCATGAATCACAAGGCCGCGCCCTACGCGCTCGGCTACGGCCCCCGCGTCGGCGACATCTACAAAGCACCGAACTCGTACCCCCTTCACGACGGTCTAAGCGGCGTCGACGCCGCGAAGCGCACGATCGCCTACCTCGAGAAGCAGGCCGGCGCATCCGATCTCGCCTGCCTCGTGGTCGAGCCCATCCAGGGCGAGGGCGGCTTCATTGTGCCCGCCGACGGATTCCTCCCGGCACTCGCCGAGTGGTGCCGCGCGAACGGCATCGTGTTCATCGCCGACGAGGTGCAGGCCGGCATGGCCCGAACCGGCTCCGTCTTCTCAATCGAGCAGTTCGGCGTCATCCCCGACATCGTGCTCTCCGCCAAAGGCATCGCCGGGGGCCTCCCGCTCGCCGGCATCACCGGCCGTGCCGAAATCATGGATGCGTCGCAGCCCGGCGGGCTCGGCGGAACCTTCGGCGGCAACCCCGTGTCGTGCGCCGCGGCCGTCGCGGTGTTCGAACAGATCGAAGAGCTCGACCTGCTCGCAGAGGCACGCCGCATCGAGGCGAACTTCGGGGGCGGCCTGCGTGAACTGCAGCAGCGCTTCCCCGCAATCGCCGAGGTGCGCGGCAAGGGCGCGATGCTCGCCATCGAGGTGACGCGACCCGGCACGCTCGAGCCTGATGCCGAGCTCGTCGCCCGCGTGATCGATGCGGCGGCGCAACGCGGAGTGCTCCTGCTCAGCAGCGGCGTACACAACCAGGCGATCCGCTTCTTGCCCTCGCTTAAGATCACCGACGAGCTCATCGCCGATGTGCTCTCCGTGCTCGACGAGTCATTCGCCATCGCGAGCCAGTAACTCCCGATTGACGACAGAACGCCCCGAGCCGGTCACGGCTCGGGGCGTTCTGTCGTTTCAGGAGGAGTGCAGCCCGAGCTGCACGGTGAGTGTGGCGCCCGCGGGCCGCGCGGTGAGTGCTGGCTTAGGCCCGCTCAGCCGTCGGAGTATCCGGGAGGATCACGGGCTCGGTATCGGCCGGCTCCCCATCTGCGGCGTCGGCCTCTGCATCAGGTACGTCTGGGCCGGCTTCGCCCGATTCCGCGCCATCGCGTTCGGGAGCGGACACCGTGTCGTCGTCCGCCACAGGGGACTCTGTCACCGGCGCATCTTCGAGTTCGATGCCGGAGCCGGCGAGGCTGCCCGTGTCGACGACATCGCCAACTGCGTGCACATCGATCACGACGACTGTGACGTTGTCGCGACCGGCGTTATCGAGCGCGTGATGCACGAGCGCCCGAGCCGCGGCCTCGGCGGTCGGCTCAGTCGCGAGGAAGTGCTGGATGCCGATATCGGTGAGCTCTTTGGTGAGCCCATCGGAGCAGATCAGCAGCCGCTGGCCGGGAATCAGCGCGAGCGACGTGTAATCGGGAATCGGTGCCTCGTTGAACCCCACCGCGCGGGTGATCACGTTCGCGTGCGGGTGCACTTCGGCTTCTTCTTCGGTGATCGCACCCGTATCGATCAGGTGCTGCACGACCGAGTGATCCACGGTGATCTGGCTCAGCGCACCCTTGAAGTACTGGTAGACCCGGGAATCCCCGATGTTGAAGACTTTCCAGGTCGGGTCGGCGTCGGTGCCGAGCACGACACCGGTGACCGTCGTTCCGGCGCCCAGTTCGGTGTCGCCGGCGTCGAGCTCGATATCGTCGACCGCATCTCCGAGCGTGTCATCGATGTCGGTCTCGGAAACCGTTTCTCTCCCACCGAGTTCGGCGAGCCGCCGCACCACGGCAGCTGACGCGATTTCACCCGCGGAGTGCCCGCCCATGCCATCGGCGATCGCGAACACAGGCGGCGTGGTCACGTAGCTGTCCTGGTTCGTTTCGCGCCTGCGACCGACATCGGTCAGCGCGAACCACGAGAGCTCGAGTTCGAGGTCGCCGCCGGCGCGGTAGTTCAGACGACGTCGAACGCCGTTCTCTCCGCGAGCCGTCACAGCTTCCCTCCCATAGACACCCGAGCCATACTACCCTGCCTCTGACACCCGCATGGCGTCCCGGCCCGGAGCACCATGGTCGGTGACCAAGGTCACGACGGCATGTGCGGCGTCGATATGCATCTCCAGTTGCTGGGCAGCCGCCCACGTCAACAGTCCATCGATGTCGTCGATGCGCGCGGCCGAAGTGGCGAGCCGACGCACGAGATCTCCCTTCGCCGACTTGTTGAAGTGGTTGAGCGCGCGCACTTCACCGTCTTCCGCACGTTGGGCAACGTGCAAGAACCAGCCTGCGCCTTCCGGCAGCGGTGCGAGCGCGGCGTAGTCCTGGGAACGGAGGTCGAGAATGAAGTCGCTCTCCGTGTGCCACCCCGCATGCTCATGCGCCTCAGTCCAGATCCGCTTCATGGGCGCGTTGAGCGCTGGGAGTCGCGAGCTCGCTGAAAGACGGTATGCCGGGATCGGATCGCCTGCACCGATCAATCCGAACAGCGCGGACTGCACCGCGACATGCGCATGCAGCCACGCGCGCGCGTCCGCATCGAGCGACGCAACATCGAGCGCGTCGTAGAGCACCCCGGTGTACCGCTCGATCGCTGGGAGCACACCGCTCGACTCGAGCTCGAGGTTGCGTTTGGCCTCATCGCGGTTCTTGACGCCGAGCTTCAGCGCCTTGATGGCGCACTCCGGGTCACTGCTCACCGTTTCCAGCGCACCGCGCACACGTTCCCGCGCCGAGCGCAGGGCGTCGGCGTGACGCAGCGCGGTGGGATCGAACGCGCCGGATCCACCGGCGCGCTTCGTCTCCGATGGTGGAAGCAGGAGGAGCATGGAGAGCCTTTCTGGAGTGCACACACGTGAGGCCGGCCGCCACTCCCGAAGGAGGGCGGTCGGCCTCAGTGTGGTGATATCGGGTTACGCGACGGTGGCGCGACCCGCGACGATGGTGATCGTGTCGTGGTCGACCGAGAGGAAACCGCCCTCTGCCTCGACCGAAACCTTCTCGCCACCTGCGGTGGTCACGCGCACCTCGCCCTGCGCGAGCAGAGCAAGGAGCGGCTCGTGACCCGTGAGGATGCCGATCTCGCCTTCGACCGTCTTCGCGATGACCTGGGAGGCTTCGCCCGCCCAGACCTGTCGCTCAGCCGAGACGACGCTGACGTTCAACGCCATGCTTATGCCAGGTCCTTCTGCATCTTCGCCCAGTTCTCTTCGACGTCAGAGATACCGCCGACGTTGAAGAAGGCCTGCTCGGCCACGTGGTCAAACTCACCCTTGGCGATGGCGTCGAACGACTCGATGGTCTCCTTGAGCGGAACCGTCGAACCCTCGACACCGGTGAACTTCTTCGCCATGTAGGTGTTCTGCGAGAGGAACTGCTGGATGCGACGCGCACGCGCGACGGTGATCTTGTCTTCCTCGGAGAGCTCGTCGACACCGAGGATCGCGATGATCTCCTGGAGCTCCTTGTTCTTCTGCAGAATCGCCTTGACCGTGGTCGCCACGCGGTAGTGATCCTCGCCCAAGTAACGGGGGTCGAGAATACGCGAGGTCGAGGTCAGCGGATCGATCGCGGGGTACAGACCCTTCGATGCGATTTCACGCGAGAGCTCGGTCGTCGCATCGAGGTGCGCGAACGTCGTGGCCGGAGCCGGGTCGGTGTAGTCGTCCGCGGGGACGTAGATCGCCTGCAGCGAGGTGATCGAGTGACCGCGGGTCGAGGTGATGCGCTCCTGGAGGATGCCCATCTCGTCGGCGAGGTTCGGCTGGTAGCCCACAGCGGAGGGCATGCGGCCGAGCAGCGTCGAGACCTCGGAACCGGCCTGCGTGAAGCGGAAGATGTTGTCGATGAAGAGCAGCACGTCCTGCTTCTGCACATCGCGGAAGTACTCCGCCATGGTCAGTGCCGACAGTGCAACGCGCAGACGCGTTCCCGGCGGCTCATCCATCTGGCCGAACACGAGGGCGGTCTTGTCGAAGACACCGGCCTCTTCCATCTCGTGAATGAGGTCGTTGCCCTCACGGGTACGCTCGCCGACACCGGCGAACACCGACACACCACCGTGATCCTGCGCCACGCGCTGGATCATCTCCTGGATCAGAACGGTCTTGCCCACACCGGCGCCACCGAACAGACCGATCTTTCCACCCTGCACGTAGGGGGTCAGAAGGTCGATCGACTTGATGCCGGTCTCGAAGAGCTCGGTCTTCGACTCGAGCTGATCGAATGCCGGCGGGGTGCGGTGGATGCCCCAGCGCTCGGTGACCTCGATGGTCTCGCCCTCGGGCAGGTTCAGCACGTTACCGGCAACGTCGAAGACCTTGCCCTTGGTGATGTCGCCGACGGGAACGCTGATCGGACCAGCGGTGTCGACCACTTCCTGGCCACGGACGAGGCCGTCGGTGGGCTTCAGCGCGATGGCGCGGATGAGGTTGTCGCCGAGGTGCTGGGCAACCTCGAGCACGAGCTTCGACGACTCGGTGCCATCACCGAAATCGACGGTGGTCTCGAGTGCGTTGTAGACGGCGGGGATGGCATCGTGGGGGAACTCGATGTCGACGACGGGCCCGGTAACTCGAGCGATCCGCCCGACAACCTTGGTGGCCTCAGTCGCCACTGCGGCGGTTTCGGTCATGATTCTCTCTCTTCGTGCTGTATTAACCGGACAGCGCGTCAGCGCCGCCCACGATCTCGGAAATCTGCTGGGTGATCTCCGCCTGACGCGCGTTGTTCGCGAGGCGGGTGTAATCCCGGATCAGCGAATCTGCGTTATCGCTCGCGGACTTCATCGCCTTCTGCGTCGCTGCGTGCTTCGCGGCCGCCGACTCGAGCATCGCGTTGTACACGCGGGACTCGATGTATGCGGGAAGCAGGCGATCGAGCACGGTATCTGCGTCCGGCTCGAACTCGTACAGCGGTGCCGGCCCATCAGTGGCCTCGGCGACACCCTCGACGATCTGCAGGGGCAGCAGACGGTGCACCTGGGGCACCTGGCTGACCATGCTCACGAGGCGGTTGTAGACGAGGTGGATCTCCTGCGCGCCACCCTCGGCCGCTGAGCGACCGAAGATCTCGAGCAGTGCTTCCGCGACCTCGGCACCCGTCTCGAACGTCGGGTTCTCGGTGTCTCCGGTCCAGACGCGCTCCGAAGGGCGGCGACGGAACGCGAAGTAGCCCTGCGCCTTGCGCCCGAAGAGGAAGTACACGACTTCCTTGCCCTCGGAACGAAGCAGTTCGCTCAGCTCTTCGGCTTCACGCAGCACCTGCGAGTTGAAGGCACCGGCGAGGCCGCGGTCCGACGTGAAGATGACGACCGCTGCGCGCTCCACCTTGTCGGCCTCGGTGAGCAGCGGATGATCGGTGTTCGAGTGCGTGGCGACGGCCGACACGGCGCGAGTAATCGCCGTGGCGTAGGGCGTCGAAGCCTCAACGCGTGCCTTCGCCTTCTGGATGCGAGATGCCGCGATCAGCTCCATCGCACGGGTGATCTTCTTGGTCGTCTGGGCAGAACGAATTTTCTGCCGGTAGACCCGAAGTTGCGCTCCCATGTCTCTCCTGTAGTGGTTGGGGCTGGCTGGTGATCAAGGTTCGGGATCGGGGCGGCGGCTCACACCGCCGCCCCGAAGTCCCTACTTCTTGGTGACGACCAGCTGCTCCTGCTGGATCTCGGCTTCGTCGATGGCGTCGAACTGCTCAGCGAGCGTCTTGCCGCTCGAGGTGCGGAACTCGCTCGAGAACTTCGCGATCTGGCTCTCGAGCTCGGCGACGATATCGTCATCGAGCACGTTGGTGCTGCGAAGCTTCGACAGCGCCTCCGAGTTGCGTCCGAGGTAGTCGAGGAACTCGCGCTCGAAGCGCAGCACGTCTTCAACCGGAACCTCGTCGAGGAAGCCCTTGGTACCGGCCCAGATCGAAACGGTCTGCTCTTCAACCGGGTACGGCGTGTACTGCGGCTGCTTGAGGAGTTCGGTGAGGCGAGCACCGCGAGCGAGCTGCTTGCGGCTGGTCGCGTCGAGGTCCGAAGCGAACATCGCAAACGCCTCGAGCGCGCGGTACTGCGCGAGCTCGAGCTTCAACGTGCCCGAGACCTTCTTGATCGACTTCACCTGAGCGTCGCCACCCACGCGCGACACCGAGATGCCCACGTCGACGGCGGGGCGCTGGTTCGCGTTGAAGAGGTCGGACTGGAGGAAGATCTGGCCGTCGGTGATCGAGATCACGTTGGTCGGGATGTACGCCGACACGTCGTTGGCCTTCGTCTCGATGATCGGGAGACCGGTCATCGAACCTGCGCCGAGCTCGTCAGAGAGCTTTGCACAACGCTCCAGCAGACGCGAGTGCAGGTAGAAGACGTCGCCCGGGTATGCCTCGCGTCCCGGCGGACGGCGAAGGAGCAGCGACACGGCGCGGTATGCCTCGGCCTGCTTCGACAGGTCATCGAAGATCACCAGAACGTGCTTGCCCGCGTACATCCAGTGCTGGCCGATGGCCGAACCGGTGTAGGGAGCGAGGTACTTGAAGCCTGCGGGGTCAGATGCGGGCGAAGCGACGATGGTGGTGTACTCCATCGCACCGGCGTCCTCGAGCGCGCCCTTCACCGAAGCGATGGTCGAGCCCTTCTGGCCGATGGCGACGTAGATGCAACGCACCTGCTTGGTGGTGTCGCCCGACTCCCAGTTGGCCTTCTGGTTGATGATCGTGTCGATCGCGATGGCCGTCTTACCGGTCTGGCGGTCGCCGATGATGAGCTGGCGCTGGCCGCGGCCGACGGGGATCATGGCGTCGATCGCCTTGATGCCGGTCTGCAGGGGCTCGTGCACCGACTTGCGCTGCATCACGCCCGGGGCCTGGAGCTCGAGGGCGCGACGTCCTTCGATGCCGGCGATCTCACCGAGACCATCGATGGGCTTGCCGAGGGGGTCGACCACGCGGCCGAGGTAGCCCTCGCCCACGGGAACCGAGAGCACCTCGCCGGTGCGGGTGACAGGCTGGCCTTCAGCGATGTCGGTGAACTCGCCGAGCACGACGACGCCGATCTCGTTCTCTTCCAGGTTCTGGGCGAGGCCCAGGGTGCCGTCGGCGAAGCGAACGAGCTCGTTCGCCATGACGCCGGGGAGGCCTTCGACGTGCGCGATGCCGTCGGAGGCGTCGACTACGGTGCCGACCTCAGTCTTGCCAGCGTCGGTCGGCTCGTAGGACGCTGCGAAATCCTTCAGCGCGTTACGGATCTCGTCCGGGCTGATTGAGAGTTCTGCCATTTCGTTTCCTCTGTCTGTTCCGGAAGCGCCGCCCCCGGGTGTGAAAAGTTGTCGCTACGCGGCGAGCTGCTGGCGCAGATCGTCGAGTCGGGCACGGACGCTACCGTCGATGACGTTGTCACCGATCTGCACGCGGATGCCGCCGACGAGCTCAGTGTCGATCACGGTGGTGATGCGCACGGGGCGTCCGGCGGACTGCTCGAGAGCTCGAGCGAGGCGATCCTGCTGCGCAGCGGAAAGCGGCACAGCGACGGTCACCGTCGCAAGTTCGCTCCCGGCTTGGTCGGCCGCGGTGTGCGCAGCCTGACGGAGCGTCGCATCGAGACGACGACCGCGCGGGCTGGTGACCAGATGCGAGACCACGGCGAGCGAGGCCTCCGAGGTCTTGCCTCCGAAGAGACGCTGCACGAGTGCGGCCTTCCCTGCGGGGTCGGCCAGCTTGCTGCCGAGGCTGAGCTGCAGATCATGGTTGCGGTCGATCACGTCGACCACCGCGAGCAGATCATCCGAGAGAGACGGGTTCGCCGCGCCCACGGCGCGGATTCCCAGCTCTTCGACGCCCGAGACGAACTCGTCGACATTCGACCAGCGTCCCTGAACGGCTGCGGCGAGAACAGAGCGCGCGCCAGCGGAGAGACCGCTGAACAGCCGCTCGACCACCTGCGTCTTGGCCTGCGCATCGGCCGAGGCGTCGCCGAGCGCCGCAGCGAGCGCAGGGCTCCCCGCGATCTGGCGAGCGGCTGCAAGCAGCTCACTCCCGGCGTTCGAGTCGAGTCCGGCTCCCAGCGCGGTGCGCGCCTGAGCCAGTGCTTCGCGTGACGCGCTGCCCATTACTGTGCCGCCTTCTCGGATGCTTCGAGATCAGCGAGGAAGCGATCGACGAGCGCCGAAGCCTTCTGATCATCGGAGAGCGATTCGCCGACCACGCTCGAGGCGAGGTCGATCGCGAGCGAGCCGACGTCCTTGCGGAGCGAAACGACCGCGCTCTGGCGCTCGCCTTCGATCTGCGCCTGCGCCGCGTGAACGATGCGGGCCTGTTCGGTCGTCGCGTCGTCCTTCGCCTTGGCGACGATCTTGTTCGCGTCGAGGCGAGCCGACTCGCGAATCTCGCCGGCTTCCTGACGTGCGCTGGCGAGCTGCGCGGTGTACTCCTGGAGTGCGGCTTCGGCCTTCGCCTGAGCCTCGTCGGCCTTGGCGATGTTGCCCTCGATCGCCTCTGCACGTGCATCGAGCATCGTCTGCATCTTGGGGAGGAAGACCTTCCAGAACGCGACAAGGATGATGACGAAGACGACCGCAGACCACACGATGTCGTACGTCGCGGGGAGGAGCGGGTTGTGGTTCGCGCCCTCTTCCGCAGCAACGAAGACTGCGTTATTCATCGAGCCTCCCTTTCGAGACTAGGGAAAGGTGGAATCGGATTACGCGGCGAAGATGAACGGCGTAGCGATCGCGATGAAGGCCAGGGCCTCGGTGAACGCGATACCGATCCACATGAGGACCTGGAGGCGGCCGGCGAGCTCGGGCTGGCGAGCGACACCCTCGATGGTCTTGCCAACGACGATACCCACGCCGATGGCGGGGCCGATAGCGGCGAGGCCGTAACCGACGGTTGCGATGTTGCCCGAGATTTCAGCGAGAACAGACACGGTATGTGTTTCCTTCCGTATGTGAGTGCGGCGGTTGCCGAACCCGTGGGTTTAGTGCTCTTCAGCCAGCGCGAGCTGGATGTAGACGGCGGTGAGAAGTGCGAAGACGTAGGCCTGCAGAACGGCGACGAGAATCTCGAAGAGCGTGAACGCTGCGCCGAAGGCGAAGGTGCCGACTCCGAAGAGCTTGAAGAAGCCCTCGCCCGAGAAGAGGAAGAACTGCGTCGCTGCGAAGAGCAGCACGAGCAGCAGGTGGCCGACGAGCAGGTTCATCATGAGTCGGAGGGTCAGCGTGACCGGACGGATGATGAAGGTCGAGATGAACTCGATCGGGGTGACGATGATGTAGATCGCCTTGGGCACGCCCGAGGGGAACAGCGCGTTCTTGAAGAAGTTGCCGGGGCTCTTCTTGACGCCCGCGTAGATGAACGTGACGTACGAGACGACGGCGAGCACCAGCGGGTAGCCGATGACCGAGGTTCCGGCGATGTTCAGGCCGGGCACGATGCCGGTGATGTTCAGCGCGAGGATCGAGAAGAACATCGCGGTGAGGATCGGCAGGAAGCGACGGCCGTCTTTCTTGCCCAGCAGGTCTTCGGCGATGTTGACACGCACGAAGTCGAGCGCCATCTCCGTGAGCGACTGGCCACGGGTCGGAATGACCCGCATGCGGCGGGTTCCCAACCAGAACAGAACGAGCAGCACGACCATCATGAGGACGCGGATCATCATGATCCGGTTCATGGCGAACGGGGTGCCTTCGAAGAGCACGATGTCGGGGAAGAACTCGGCCATCGTCGGCGCGTGGAATTCACCCTCTTCGGCCGCAAAAAAGACGGGGGCCACGAGGTGCAAAGCGTTAGCGAACAGCGCCATTCTCCTGACTTCGGTGCGGCATCAGCCTGCACAGTGTCGAACGGTGGTCATACCCCGGGGCGTCGTAGGCACAGCTCAAGCCAGCCCTGCAGGGAACGTATCTGAGTGTATCAATAATTCCGCTCCAGGAGAAACCCGAAGCGGCTTGGTGTGATGAAGTCGGCTAGGACTGCGTCGGTGCGGAAAGAATCGGGATGCGCGAGCGGGTGATGACCACGACGTCGAGGGCCAGAGATGCGATGACGCTCGCGATCACTCCGAAGAACATCACTCGCGTGTCGAGCCACTCCGCGTCGCGCAGCAGCACGACCACGACGATGAAGACGATGAACTTGAACACCCAGCTGCCGAGCACGATGCCGAAGAACGCGGTGATGTAGAAGTCGCGCTCGATGAATCGGTTCGCGAATGCGATGCTGCCGACCGTCATCATGAGGAACAGGCCGCCGAGCGCCGTTCCGATGATGCCTCCCCAGAGCCCGGCCGTGCCGCTGACGAGGTAGCCGATCACGGCGAAGACGACGACGAGTGCGCCGATGACGACGAGCCCCCATCGCAGCGCCCGTAGCAGCACGGGCTGCGAAGCCGGCATCGGCCTCGGCTCGATCTCGTCGGGCTGCACGGAGTCACTCACTCTGGGGTCCTTTCAGCGGAGTCTTCCTGGCGAGCGATTCGGCGCGTGCTGCGTCGGCTCGGGAGCTCCGTCCGCTCAACGGTACCAAGTGACGGCGCGCGAGAGCTGCGCGTACTCGATTCGCCGGGAATCGCAGCAGCGCAAAGGTCGCAGCGGTACCGGCTGCGAGCACGATGCCCGGAAGGAGAAAGTCTTGGGTCGTGAACACCAGGAGCACCGCGATCGAAATCGTCGCGGTGCCCGAGTAGAAGATGCACACGGCCTGGATGGGCGAGTGGCCCATGTCGAGCAGGCGATGGTGCAGGTGCAGGCGATCCGCGGTGAAGGGGCTTGTTCCGGCACGGAGTCGGCGGAAGACCGCGAGTGAGAAGTCGGCGAGCGGAAGCGCGAGGACCGCGATCGGCAGAATGATCGGGATGTAGCTCGCAAGCACCAGCTTTTGGTCGAGTGCCGCCGGGTTCAACTGGCCGGTCACCGAGACCGTCGACGTCGCCATGAGCAGCCCTACCAGCAGCGCCCCGGTATCTCCCATGAACATGCGCGCGCGGTGCCAGTTGAATGGCAGGAAGCCGATGCAGATGCCGACGACCACGATGGCGATGAGACTCGCGAAGATCACGGAATCGACGCGACCGATCTGATCGTTCAGCAGCAGCGTGTAGACGAAGAAGAGCGCATTGGCGATGATGGCGACGCCGGCGACGAGTCCGTCGAGGCCGTCCACAAAGTTCACCGCGTTCATCACGAGCGTCATGAGAAAGACCGTGATGACGAAGTTGACGAGTGGAGACCCGATGATGAGGGTATCGCCGAACGGCAACGACACGATCTGCACACCGTTCCAGGCGAGCAGTCCCGCCGCAGCGAGCTGCGCGGCGAGCTTGATCATCCAGTCCAAATCGAGCAGATCGTCGAGCACACCCACAACCGCGATGAGCGCGCAGGCACCAAAGAGCGCCCACATCTGGTTGCTGCCCGAAAACAGCGATGCGAACTCCCGCTGAGTCGCAGCGACGATGAACGCGGCGATAATGCCGACGAACATCGCGATCCCGCCCAGCCGGGGGGTTGGGGCCTGATGCACGTCTCGCGCACGCACTTCGGGGGCGAGGTTGAAGCGCCGACTCAGGCGCAGCACCCCCCAGGAGGCTGCCGCAGTGACGAGCGCGGCAACCGCGACGACCGTCACGTAGGCGAGCATGTCACTCCCCGAAAACAACCTGCGGCAGCAGTTCCGCGATGGCCTCGCGCGACACCCCGCCCTGACGCAGAATTCGAATCTCCCCGCCGGCTTCGGTCAATCCGGTCGCATCGATGATCGTGGAGGCAACTCCATCGGCTCCCGATTCGCCGGCTTCGAGGTACACGGCGACCGCATCGCCGAGCATGTTCTGCGCGGCGGCGGCGGTGCGGGCTGCGGGCTCGCCCGTCAGGTTCGCCGATGACACCGCGAGCGGCCCTGTTTCGCGCAGCAGTTCAATGGCGAGCGGCTGATCGGGAATGCGCAGCGCCACTGTGCCGCCCGTCTCCCCCAGATCCCAGCTGAGCAGCGGATTCGCGCGCGTGATGATGGTGAGCGCACCGGGCCAGAATGCCTCCGCGAGCGCGTGAACGGGGGCGACGACCTCTGCGGCGAGTGCTGCGAGGGTGTCGGTGTTCGGAATCAGCACGGGCGGCGGCGATTGCCGCCCTCGGCCCTTCGCATCGAGCAAACGCTGCACGGCCTCCGGGCTGAACGCGTCAGCCGCGACGCCGTACACGGTGTCCGTGGGCATCACGATGAGCTCGCCGCGTCCGATCGCCTGCCGAGCGGTGCGGGTACCCGCGAGCAGTTGCGAGTTGTCGGTGCAATCGAAGACTTCGGCCATAACGCGCCAGTCTACTCCCGCTCGCGGGTTGGTTTCCGAGTGCTCTCCGACCGCCGGCTCCGGCAGGCTCAGCGTATCGCCGTCGTCGTGCGATCGCGCCCCGTGAGGTCTGCATGGGTCTCGGGCTGCTGCCATCCATCGGCCGCGAGCAGTTCCCGGATCGCGCGCCCCTGCAACTCAGCGTGCTCGAGCACGAGCAACCCGCCCGGAGCCACCCACTGCAGGGCAGAGCTGCTGATGACCCTGATGAGGTCGAGCCCGTCGGCTCCGCTGTACAGCGCGAGCTCGGGGTCGTGGTCACGCACTTCAGGGTCACGAGGCACCATGCCGCTGGGCACGTACGGTGGATTCGAGACGAGCACATGCACCGTGCCGCGCAGCGCTGCGAGATCAGGCAGCTCGTCGAGATGCTCCACGTCGCCCAGCAACAGCGCGACACGGCCGTCGCCCCACTCGTCGACGTTGCGCTGCGCCCACGCGTGCGCTTCTCGACTCTTCTCCACCGCCCACACGCGTGCTCGCGGCACTTCGTGGGCGATCGACAGGGCAAGCGCCCCGCTCCCCGTGCACAGATCCACGACGATGGGCTGGGGATCCGGCACACGACTCGCGGCGTCGATAGCGAACTGGGCCGCCGTCTCGGTCTCGGGCCGGGGCACGAATACGCCCGGGCCGACGGAGAGCTCGATGGAGCGGAAAGGCGCCCGCCCGGTGAGGTGCTGCAGCGGTACGCGTCGAGCGCGTTCATCGGCGATCTCGCGTATGCGGGACGTGTCGCCATCGGACACCGCATCGGCCAGAATCGCCAACGCCTGGACGCGCCCCCGCGTCACGCCGAGCACGTGCCCGACGATCAGTTCGGCGTCCGTCCGCGCATCGACGATGCCGTTCGCCGCGAGCTGGTCCACGATCTCGACGAGCAATCGAGAGACCGGAGTGCCGGCATCGCCGGTCGCTGGAGTGTGCTGCACTCCCCCAGACTCGCACACGTCGCCGGCACTCCCGAATCGGCATCGAGCGACGCGCCGCACCTGTCATCTCACGACTTACTGCATAACCCTTTCGAACCACTCGAATAAGGAATCGATATAATTTGAGGCGGCCCCGGGGCGTCTCGCTGCCGGAACATCGATGCGGCCGGAACCCCATCCCAGACTTCAGGAGGATGCAGCACCATGGCACGGACCTACGACAACATCACGCAGGCATTTGGCAATACTCCCCTCGTACGCCTCAACCGTGTCACGGAAGAGGCCGGCGCAGAGGTGTTCGCGAAACTCGAGTTCTACAACCCCGCAGGCTCGGTGAAGGATCGCATCGGCATCGCCATCATCGACGCCGCTGAGCAGTCGGGCGCATTGCAGCCCGGCGGCACCATCGTCGAAGGCACGAGCGGCAACACCGGCATCGCACTCGCGTTCGTCGGTGCGGCGCGCGGCTACCGCGTGATCCTCACCATGCCCGAGACCATGAGCATCGAGCGCCGCAAGCTGCTGCTCGCCTACGGTGCCGAGATCGTGCTCACCGAGGGCCCGCTCGGCATGAAGGGCGCTGTCGCCAAGGCGCAGGAAATCGCCGAGAGCACGCCGGGCGCGATTCTCGCGCAGCAGTTCGCGAACCCCGCGAACCCCGCAATCCACCGCGCCACCACGGGCCCCGAGATCTGGAACGACACCGACGGCAGCGTCGATATCTTCGTCGCCGGCATCGGCACCGGCGGCACCATCACCGGCGCCGGCGGCTACCTCAAGGAGCAGAACCCCGGCGTGCAGGTCATCGCCGTTGAACCAATCGACTCCCCGCTGCTCACCGAGGGTACGGCAGGCCCGCACAAGATCCAGGGACTCGGCGCGAACTTCGTGCCCGACATCCTCGATCGCGAGATCTACGACGAGGTCATCGACGTCACGCTCGCCGATTCCATCGCGAAGGCTCGTGCCCTGGGCACCGAAGAGGGCATCCTTGCAGGCATCTCGGGTGGCGCAGCCGTCTGGGCCGCCACGCAGGTCGCGAAGCGCCCCGAGAACGCGGGCAAGAAGATCGTGGTCGTCGTACCCGACTTCGGCGAGCGCTACTTCTCGACCGTGCTGTTCGAGGATCTGGGCGCCTAGTCTCGATCCTCGGAGTTTCTGCAGTGAGCGTGTTCTCCCGCATCCGCGAAGACATCTCCGCCGCCCGCGCGCACGATCCCGCTGCGCGCGGTTCGGCGGAGGTGTTCTTCGTGTATTCGGGGCTCCACGCCGTCTGGTGGCACCGGGTCTCGCACACCCTCTGGCAGCGCGGCCTGAGGTTTCTGCCGCGCGCGATCTCGCAGATCTCACGCTTCTTCTCGGGTATCGAGATTCACCCGGGCGCCACCATCGGGCGGCGCCTCTTCATCGACCACGGGATGGGCGTGGTCATCGGCGAAACCGCCGTCGTCGGCGACGACGTGCTGATCTACCACGGGGTCACTCTCGGCGGTACCGGCCACGACCGCGGCAAACGCCACCCGACCATCGGCGATCGCGTCGTCATCGGCGCCGGAGCAAAGCTTCTCGGGAACATCGAGCTGGGCCACGACAGCGCTGTCGGGTCGAATGCCGTCGTCGTGCGCTCCGCTCCCCCGTGGACGACGCTCACGGGCATTCCTGCACAGGGGCGTCCACGCCGCGGCGCCCCGATCATGGAGCAGCCCGACATGGCAGACTTCTACGTCATCTGAACGCAGCGCCTCACCGAGCTGGTTCGAACCGACTCAGCGCAGCGTGCGCCCGTTCTCGTCCATCCACCCCTTGGTGCGCCGCTGCTCGATGAGCACCATCACAATACCCAGGAGCCAGAACGGGATCTGCACGGCGAATGCCACCTGGAACGCGTGCAGCGAGTAATTCTCGGGTGATCCGGCACCCTGCAGGTCGAGCACGAGGCCGATCAGCAGAATCACGAGCAGTGAGGCCGTGAATCCGCCCGTGTTGACGAGGCCGGTGCCGAAGCCCGAATAGCTGCGCGGCGTGTGCGAGCGCGACACCTCGAACGAGATCATCGAAGCCGGCCCCCCGAGCGGGATGACCACGAGCAGCACGATGATGAGTGCCATCGGAGGCACGCCGGGCCACACAATTACTGCGCTCCAGACCAGCGCGATCAACACCGTAATGCTCAGGTTAAACCAGACACGGCGCTCGATGAATCGCGAACTCAGCGGCCCCAGCACCACGCTCGCCACCATCGACGAGACGACGGTGAGGCTCAGCAAGCCGCGGGCCGCTGCCGGGTCGAGCCCAAGCCCGCCGACGAGAAACGGGGTGCCCCACAGCAGCAGGAACACGTTCGACGCGAACGGCGACGCGAAGTGCAACCAGTAGGCAAGACGCACTCCCGGCAGCCGGAGCAGCTTGCGCGCGCGGTTCCAGAACCCGAGACCGGGCAGCTTCGTCTCCGCGATGATCGGGATGAGTTCGGTCGATGGCGGTTGCATCGCCTTGAGCGCCGCCGTGTTGGTTTCGGCGAACGATTGCGCGTTCTCCGTCGTTCGGCCGCGCCGCCGGAGCACGCGCTCGAAGGGAGTGGCGTCTCCGGGGGCGTTGCGCAGCACTGCGCACCCCAGGATCACGACGAGCAGTGCGAGCGCGGCAAGCCCGAGAAAACCGCTCATCCACCCGGTTGCGCCGACGAGGATCGCCAGCGGCACGACCGACACGAGTTGCCCCGCCTGCCCGATGAGGCCGGTCACCTGGCTGATCGTCGGCAACTGCCGCAGCGAGAACCACTCGGGCAGCATCCGCATCACGCTGATGAACGTGCACGCGTCACCGGCACCGACGAGGACGCGCGCGAGAATCGCGAGCCACACCTCAGGCACCGTCGCCATTGCGACCTGACCGGCGATCATCAAGGCTCCGCCGATCAAGATCATCGAGGTCGCACCGATGCGGTCGAGGAGCACCCCGACCGGAATCTGCAGGCCCGCATACACGAGCAACTGAATCACCGGAAAGATCGAGAGCGTGGTGGCGTCAATGCCGAAATGATCTTGCGCCGCCGGGCCGAGCGCCGACAACGACGAGCGATTGATGACGGCGACCGCATACGAAATCGCAGCGACTCCCCAGACCACCCACGGGAGGAATGGTCGAGTTGCACGCATAGTGCCATGCTACCGCCGCGCCCCCACCAGATCGTGCATCGGCGCGGCGCAGCGAGCGGCTCAGGAACGCTGCGGCAACGGCGGACCGTCGGGGAAATCAGAACGCGTGAGGTCCAGGAACATGGCGTCTTCCAGGTGCCCGCCCGGACGCACCTGATAGTCGCGCAGCACGCCGATGCGGCGGAAACCCAGTCGCTCATAGCTGCGAATCGCGCCCGCATTGTTCACATTCGGATCGAGGGTGACGCGTGTCACCCCATCGGCGAACTCGGCGCCGATCGCGAGCGCGAGCGCCTCCTCGCCGATGCGACGCCCGCGGAAGCGCGTGCCGATGAACAGGTGCATCACGGTCGTCGGGTACTCCGGGTCGTCGCCACGCAGCACGAACATCGCGCCGGCCGTCTGGCCTTCGACCTCGATGATGCGAGTGACATCGGCCGCCTCGATGAACTCGGCCTGCACGCGCTGCGGGGTGTAGCCCACCCACCACAGCGACACCTCGGGTTCGTCGAGGATCGCCACCAGGGGTTCGAGGTCGGCCGCCTGCGGGCCGCGGAGGGTAACGAGGGGGCCCACCAGGGGCTGCACTGCATCGGACATGGCTTCAGCGTAGCGGGTGCGGGGTGGGCCCGACGACCCTACTGGCCGAGGTCGGCCAGTCGCGCCTCTTCGTCCATGCGAATGCACGATTCGATCACGGCGTCGAGCGCACCGTTCATGACGTGGTCGAGGTTGTAGGCCTTGTAGCCTGTGCGGTGATCTGCGATGCGGTTCTCGGGGAAGTTGTAAGTGCGGATGCGCTCCGAACGGTCCATGGTGCGGATCTGGCTCGAACGGTGGGCGCTCGCCTCGGCAGCGACCTCTTCCTGCTGCTTCGCGAGAATACGGGCGCGCAGCACGCGCATCGCCGCTTCACGGTTCTGCAGCTGGCTCTTCTCGTTCTGCATCGCGACCACAATTCCGGTCGGCAGGTGGGTGATGCGCACGGCGGAGTCGGTCGTGTTCACCGACTGACCGCCGGGGCCCGACGACCGGTACACATCGATCTTGAGGTCGTTCTGGTTGATCTCGACCTCTTCGGGCTCGTCGACCTCGGGGTACACCAGCACGCCGGTCGTCGACGTGTGAATGCGCCCCTGGGACTCGGTCACGGGCACGCGCTGCACCCGATGCACGCCGCCCTCGTATTTGAGGTGCGCCCACGCGCCCTGCGACGGATCCGACGGGTTCGCCTTGATCGCCACCTGAACGTTTTTGTAGCCGCCCAGATCGCTCTCGTCTTTCTCGAGGAGCTCGGTCTTCCACCCCTTCGACTCGGCGTAGTGCATGTACATGCGCAGCAGGTCGGCGCCGAACAGCGCGGACTCCGCACCGCCTTCACCGCCCTTGATCTCGAGAATCACGTCACGCGCATCATCGGGGTCGCGCGGGATCAGCAGACGCCGCACACGCTCCTGCGCTTCGGCGAGCGCGGTTTCGAGCGCGGGAATCTCTTCGGCGAATGCCTCGTCTTCTTTGGCGAGCTCGCGAGCAGCTTCGAGGTCGTCGCCCACCTGCTGCCAGTGCTCGGACGCAGCCTTGATCTTGCTGAGCTCGGCATAACGGCGGTTGACCTTTTTCGCACGCGACGCATCGGCGTGCAACGCGGGATCGGCCAGCTCGTCTTGCAGCTTCGCGTGCTCGGCGATCAGCCCTTCGACCTGTTCGAACATGTTCTTTCCTCACCTCTCGCAGCCGCGACGTCGTCGCGCCCCAATCTACCGCCGGGATCCGGCAATGGCTGAGCCCGCCCCGGAGGATTCCAGGGCGGGCTCAGGTGCACTAGGACAGCGTGCCGGAACGCTGCAGCTCGACGAGCAGCGCCGCATTCGAGGCGCTCGCAGCCAGGCGTTCGCGCAGGCGATCCTGCGCGCCCTCCTGCGTCAGCTCGGCACGGAGGCGCGCAAGCACACCGGCTTCGTCGGCGCCGAGCACCGATTCTGCCTGACGCGTGCGCGAGGCAGCGAAATCAACCTCGGCTGCCAGGCCCGGGATCGCCTTCGCGATGCGCACTTCGCTGTTGACGACGGCGAGCACCTCGCGCAGCAGGAACTTGTCTGCGGACAGACCCGTCTTCGTCTGCACGGTCGCGACAACGGTCAGCGAACCGCCGTTCTCGACGTTGCGGGCTGCCGAGAGCAGGCGCTTGATCTGAGCGAGCGCGAACTCGTCGATCTCCTCGAGCCCCGGGCGACTTTGGGCGTGCTGCGCCTGGGCGTAGGCACGAGCGAAGCGGTTGAGCGAGTCAACGAGCACGACGACATCGTGCCCGAGCTCCACGAGACGCTTCGCACGGTCGATCGCGAGCTCCGCGATCGTGGCCTGGTCTTCAGCGCTGCGGTCGAAGGTGGCTGCGACCACTTCACCGCGCACGGAGCGCTGCAAACGTGTCACTTCTTCAGGCTGCGCATTGGCGAGCACGAGCAAGAGGTGCGCATCGGGTCGGTTGGTGCTGACCGCCTCGGCGAGTTCGCCGAGGAGTGCGGTGCCATCGGCACCCGCCGGGAGCACGAGCGCGGTGCGCTGGCCGAGCCCTGCGGGAGCCACGAGATCGATCGCGCGGCCGAGCACCCCCGACTGCGCGGTCTCGAAGCGCAGGCGCTCCTGCGGGTAGATGGGCGTCAGCTCCGCGATGTCTGCGCGCTGCTGCTGCTCATCGACCGGACGACCGTTGATCGTATCGATCTTGACGATCGCATTGTACTTCTGGCGGCTCGCACCATCGTTGGCGCCGGGCTGGCGAATCGCGCCGACCACGGCATCGCCGCGGCGCAGGCCGTACTTCTTCACCTGGCCGAGCGATACGTACACGTCGCTGGTTCCGGGAAGGTACCCGCTCGTGCGCACGAACGCGTAGTTGTCGAGCACGTCGAGAATGCCTGCGATCGGCAGCAGCACGTCGTCTTCGGTGATCTCGGGCTCGAGATCGTCGCCCTGACCGCGGCGCTTGCGGTCGCGCTGACGGGTACGGCTGGAACGATTCGAGTTGTCGCCGCCCTTGTCGTCCTTGGGCCCGTTCTGGCCCTGGCCGTTCTGGCGCTGGCCGTTCTGGCTGTTGCCGCCCTGACCTTTGCCGTTCTGACGGCTCTCGTTCTCGTCGTCAGCGGCGGGTTCGGTCGATTCCGCACCCTCGGCGTCGTTCTTCTGTCCGCGTCCACGGCCGCGACGGTTGCGGCTGGGGCGCTCGCTCTCGCCGGTCTCCGCCTGCTCGGCGGCTTCTCCTGCCGATTCTGCCGGAGCATCGGCGGCGGGCTGCTCAGCAGCGGGCGTCGCAGCACCCTCGGATTCGGCGGACTCTGCCGTCTGCGGAGCCGCGGTTGCGGCCGACGCACGGCGGCTGCGCGTGCGCTTCGCCGGCGCCTCGGATGCCTCCGACTCAGCCGAGTCGGCAGCCGGAGCAGCGGCGTCTGCAGCGGGAGCCTCAGCCGCGGCATCGGCTGCGGGAGCCTCAACCTTTTTGCGGCTGCGCGTCGCGCGCTTCTTCGGTGCCTCAGCAGCCTCGGCCGCCGGTGCCTCTGCAGCAGCAGCGTCGGTGGCCGCCTCGGCGTCGGCTGCCGGAGCCTCAACCTTCTTGCGGCTGCGCGTCGCGCGCTTCTTCGGCGCCTCAGCAGCCTCGGCCGGGGCCGCAGCAGCCTCGGCCACCGGAGCCGCAGCGGACTCAGCCGCCGGAGCAACCGCGGCGGCGGCTGCTTCGGCAGCAGCCGGCTCGCTCGCGACCGCAGCGCCTGCGGCGGCGCTCACGCGGCGCGAGGCACGTCGGCGCGGCGGCGCCGTCTCGGTCGGTGCTGCGGCGTCGGCCGCAGCAGGGGTGGTGGTGTCGTCAACGTTGGATTCCACGTTCTTCCTTTCGGAACGCCGCCAGAACAGCGCGCGCATACGGCCTCGCCTTCCCGCGGTGGTGCACTGATGTGCTTCGGGATCACCGTGCGATGTCTTCACGATGAGATAACGATCCACAGTTCCGCATGAGCGGACATCGACGGCTTCGGCTAGTGCGCAGAACCCGCGGGGATCGCCTCCACTGTAGCACCCTTGGTATCGACCGCCAGGGTGAGCACGCGCCAATCCGGGTGCGTTTCAGTGACCTGGTCGGCCGCTTGCATGCGGTCGAGCGGCCCGTTCGAGAGCACGAGCACGGAGGGCCCGGCACCCGACACCACGGCGGCGTGACCGGCGGATCGCAGTTCACCGATGAGGTCGCGCGTGGCCGGCATCGCGGCGCCGCGGTAGTTCTGGTGCAGGCGATCCTCGGTGGCTTCGAGCAGCAGTTCGGGGCTCTGCGTCAGCGCCGCGATGAGCAACGCCGAGCGTGAGACGTTGAAGACCGCGTCCTCGTGCGGCACCTGCTTCGGTTGCAGGCTGCGCGCGAGCTCCGTCGACATCGTGAAGCTGGGCACGAGCACGAGCGGAGCGACCCCGCGGTGCACCATGAGTCGTTTGAACCGGGGGCCCTGCTCGGTGGTCCAGGCGATCGTCAGCCCGCCGAAGAGCGCCGGCGCGACGTTGTCGGGGTGCCCTTCGAGTTCGGTGGCGAAGGCGAGCAGTTGCTCTTCGCTCAGGTCGAGCGGCGCGACGGGGTCGCTCTGCAGCAGGCCGGCTGCGATCATCACGCCCGCGACGATCGCGGAGCCCGAAGATCCCATGCCGCGGCCGTGCGGAATCCGGTTCGTCGCGGAAACGTCGAGCCCGGGCATGTCGCGGCCCAATTGGGCGTAGACGTGCGCGGTCGAGCGCACCACCAGGTTGGTCTCGTCGGTGGGCACCTCCCCCTCGCCGACGCCTGACACGGTGACGCTGGCCCCGGGCGCGTCGCGTACGACGGCAATGAGCTCGTCACCGTAGGCGAGAGCGATGCCGAGCGTGTCGAATCCGGGGCCGAGGTTGGCGCTGGTCGCGGGAACGCGCACCTTGACGGCGCGGCCGACGCCGCTCGCCGCGCTCACGCCTGGCCCTCGAGTCGCAGAACGCTGGTGACGTCGGTGACCACGTCGGCGGCGCGCAGCGCCTCGACGGTCGCGGCGAGGTCGGCCTCACGCGCACGGTGCGTGCCGATGACGAGCGCGGCGCTCGGTTCGGCGCCTTCCGCGCCCTGCGCGACGGTCTGCTCGACGCTGGCCGCGGAGACGCCGTGTTCGGCGAGAATGCCGGCGATGCTCGCGAGCACGCCGGGCTGGTCGCGAACGGCGAGCATGATCTGATAGGCCGTCGTCACTTCGCCAACAGGGAGGATCGGCAGTTCGGCGTGGAGCGACCCCGGGATGCCGGGCCCACCGACCACGTGTCGACGCGCTGCCGAGACGACGTCGCCGAGTACGGCCGAGGCGGTCTCAGCGCCACCGGCGCCCGCGCCGTAGAACATGAGCTCACCAGCGGCTTCGGCTTCCACGAACACGGCGTTCTTGCCGCCGTAGACCGCCGCGAGCGGGTGGTCGCGGCGGATCAGTGCCGGGTACACGCGCGCAGAAACGCCCGAGGTGCCGTCGGCGGCCTCCAGGCGCTCGGCGATCGCGAGGAGCTTGATGACGTAGCCGGCGTTCTTCGCCGCGTCGATCTGCGCCCCGGTGATGCTGGTGATGCCCTCGCGGTGCACGGCGTCGACCGGAACCTCGGTGTGGAAGGCGATGCTCGCGAGGATGGTGGCCTTCTGCGCGGCGTCGTAGCCCTCGACGTCGAGGGTCGGGTCGGCTTCGAGGAAGCCCAGCTCGCTGGCGACGCGCGAGGCGTCTTCGGCGCTGTCGCCGAAGCGGTCCATACGGTCGAGGATGTAGTTCGTCGAGCCGTTGACGATGCCGAGCACCCGGGTGATGTGGTCGCCAGCGAGGCTCTCGCGGAGGGGGCGGAGGATCGGAATCGCCGCGGCGACCGCAGCCTCGTATGAGAGCTGCGCGCCGACCTGCTCGGCGACCTCGGAGAGCTCGGGCCCGTGAGCGGCGATGAGCGCCTTGTTCGCGGTGACGACGTCGGCGCCGCCCTGCAGCGCTTGCGTGATGAGCGTGCGCGCGGGCTCGATGCCGCCCATCAGCTCGATGACGATGTCGGAACCCTGCACCAGGCGCTCGGCATCGGTCGTGAAGAGCTCCTGAGGCAGTTCGACATCACGCTTGCCGTTCACGTCGCGCACGGCGATGCCGGCGAGCGTGAGGCGCGCGCCGATGCGCGCTGCGAGCTCGTCGCCGTGCTCGAGGATGAGTCGTGCCACTTGCGCGCCCACTGAGCCGCAGCCCAGCAGTGCCACGCGAAGGTCGCGATATCCGTTCATCTGTATCTCCTTGAGGGTGTGGTTCGGGATCGCCGCTCGCGGCGCAATGGTGAGGTCTGAGGCAGTTCGTCAGTCTGCACGGGCCGGGGCCACCGGCGCCGGAATGACCGACTTCGCCAGCAGTTCGTCTTCGGTTTCGCCGCGCACGATGATGCGGGCCGAGCCGTTGGCGACCGCGATGACCGGCGGACGGGGCACGTAGTTGTAGTTGCTCGAGAGCGACCAGCAGTACGCGCCCGTCGCGGCGACAGCGAGCGTGTCGCCCGGCTGCACGTCACCCGGCAGCACGTCGCGCTGCACGACGATGTCACCCGATTCGCAGTGCTTGCCGACGACGCGAACGAGCGCCGGGGCGGCGTCGCTGTCACGGTTGGCGATCCTGACCTGATAATCGGCACCGTAGAGCGCCGGTCGCGCGTTGTCGCTCATGCCACCGTCGACGCTCACGTAGAGCCGTTCGGAGAAGCCGAGATCGGCCGGATCGGCTGCGGCATCGGAGCCGGCGAGCGCGACCGACTTCGTCGTACCGACGGTGTAGAGCGTGACACCCGCCTGGCCGATGATGGTGCGGCCGGGCTCGAATGCGAGCTTCGGGATCGCGATGCCCACTTCAGCGGCGGTCTCCGCGACGATGTCCGCCAGTTCGGCGGCGATGCGCGCGACGTCGGGCGCTTCGTCGGCCTGAGCCGAGGTGTAGGCGATGCCGAAGCCGCCGCCGAGGTTGAGCTCGGGAATCGGGCGCCCGGCGATCCGCTCGAGCTCGGGGTAGGCGCCGAGCAGACGGCGCGCCGATTCGCGGAAGCCGTCGGTGGCGAAGATCTGCGACCCGATATGGCAGTGCAGGCCGACGAAGTCGAGGCTGTCATGCGCCAGGATCGCCGTCACGAGCCGCGGGGCATCGTCAAGGGGCTGCCCGAATTTCTGGTCTTCGTGCGACGTCGCGAGGAAGTCGTGCGTGGACGCGTGCACGCCGCTGTTCACGCGCAGTCGGACGCGCTGCTGCCGCCCCGCCGCGCGTGCGGCCGCAGCGATGCGCTCCGTCTCGATCTCGCTGTCGATGATGACTGTGCCGACTCCGGCCTCGACCGCGCGCCGGATCTCGCGCTCAGACTTATTGTTGCCGTGGAAGCCGATTCGCGCCGGGTCGACCCCCGCCGCGAGTGCCACGGCCAGTTCGCCGCCGCTCGCAACGTCGACCGCGAGCCCCTCGTCGACCATCCACTGCGCCACCTCGACGCATAGGAAGGCCTTGCCTGCGTAATACACCGTCGCACTCGTGCCGACGCGTTCGGCTTCGCGCTGCAGCGCCTCGCGCACCTCGCGCGCACGGCTGCGGGCCGCGGCCTCGTCAATCACGTAGAGCGGTGAACCGAACTGCGCGGTGAGATCGGTGGCGCGCACGCCTCCCAGCTTGAGCTGGCGGCATTCGCTGCCGCGACGGGCGGACGGCGGGAACACGCGCGCATCGATCGCGTTCGGGTTCGCGGCGTTCGCCTCTGCCATGTGTGCTCCTGGGGTCTCGATCTCGTGTCCGTCGAACTCGCGGGCCGCGAGAGAGCGACCGATGGCGAGCGGACCCGGATTGGCCCCTGAAGCCGTGCGCGCGGAGGAATCCTCTGAACGAACCCGTTCAGCTTACCGGGTGAGTCACGAGGGCTGGGCATACGACGAGGACCGGCGACGACCCTGACGGTGCAGGATCGCGGCCGGCCCTCGAGCGGTGACCGTGCAGTCGGGTCGTGAGGCTAGCCCACGCCCTCGAGCATGTCGGTCTCGGTGTTGCCGATGTTCGCGATGACCTCGGGACGGCTCTTCCGGAGGAACACGAACCACCCGAGCGCGACAACCATGGTCGCGAGGAACAGGTACGGAATCACGTTGAGCGGGAAGGCCGGCACCGGGTACACGTTCGCGAAGAAGACGTAGACCATAGCGACGACCGCGATGAACGCGCAGATGCTCACGAGCGCGCTGCGCATCCCTTCGCGGCGCACCCAGGCGACGCAGGCGATGGCGACCAGCGCGTAGGCGACCATGTAGCCAAACGTGCCGTAGGTATCGACCCACACCACGATGTCCATCGGGTGCGTTCCGCTGATGAGCAGGATCGCATCGAGCAGGATCGCGAGCGGCCCTGCGATGAGCAGCACGCGGTGCGGGGTGAGGTGGGTGTCGTGCGTGCGGCCGAAGCGCTCGGCGACGACGCCTTCCTTGCCCATGACGTAGACGATCCGGCCGACCACGTTGAGCGGTGCCACGACCACGGCGAAGAACGACGCGGCGACACCGAAGGTGAGGATCGGGGTAAACCATCCGGGCATGCCGATGCGCTCCGAGATGGCCTGCAACGGGCTCGCGACCTCGCCGAGATCATCGCCGAGCACGGCGATCTGCGTGTAGGCGGCGAAGACGTACAGCACACCGACGACCACGGCGCTCCACATGATGGCGCGGGGAATCGCGGTGTAGGGGTTCTTCGCTTCGCGCCCGAGCGCATCGGCCGAGGAGAATCCGACGAAGCCGAGGATGCCGAGCACCATGCCCGCCGCGACGCCCTGGAACGGCACGCCCTCGAAGGAGAACTGCTTCGGATCCCACGCGTCGGGCCCAATCGCGATCAGTGCCGTGACGAGCAGGATCAGGATGATGGCGACCGAGGCGAGCTCGAGCACGAGCGAGACGCGCGCGGAGATGCGGATGCCGCGAATCGTGAAGAACGTCGCGAGGCCGCCGATCACGATGGCGAGCGCGATGAGCCAGATCTTGCTCGATGCGGGCAGGCCGAACGACACGAGCAAATCAGACATGTACGAGACCGCACCGCCGAGCGAACCGGCGGCGATGCCCCAGCAACCGATGATGAGCGCGACGCCCGCGATGTAGGCGCCGGTCGGGCCGAGGCCCTTCGCGACGTACGTGTACAGGGATCCGGCCGACGCGTTCTTCTTCGCGAAGACTGCGACGCAGTAGCCGACGCAGACGATGACGATCGTCGCGAGGATGAACGACAGCATCGTGCCGTTGCCGGCACCGATGAAGATCGACGCGGCGGTGAACGCGATGACCGCGCTCGGTGCGATGTTCGCGATGGCCTGAGCAGCGAGCTCGGGCCCCGACATCACACCGCGACGCAGGCCGGCGTCGACCGGCGCCTGCTGGGTGGTGGTGGTCATGTGAGTGACTCTCCTTCGAGTGGGTGGGTGATCCGCGAACGGATTACGGGATGAGCAGGGTGCGCAGCACGCCGCCGGTTTCGAGATCGTCGAGCGCTTCTGCGGCCTCGGCGAGGGGGCGCCGGCCCGAGATCAGCGGATCGAGCTTGAGCTGTCCGTCCATGTAGCGGTCGACCAGCGCGGGAATGTCGATCGACGGACGCACCGAGCCGTAGTTGGAGCCGAGAATGCGCTGGTCGGCTTCGGCGAGCACGAGCGGCTCGAACGACGCCTTCGCGCCGGTCGGCGGCAGACCCACGATGACGGCGGCGCCGCCGAGTCCGAGCATGCGGATCGCCTGCTCCGTGGTCGAGGTGCGGCCGATGGCATCGAACGCGTAGTCGACACCGTCGGGAATGAGCTCGAAGAGCTGCTCCACGGCGTCGCGGTCGGAGGCATCGATGCGATCCGTCGCGCCGAACTGCAGGGCCATCGCAGTCTTCTCGGGCACGACGTCGACGGCGATGATGCGCTCGGCGCCGGCGAGCTTCGCGCCCTGCACGACGTTGAGGCCCACGCCACCGCAGCCGATGACGGCGACGGTCGAGCCGGGCTCGACACCCGCAGTGTTCAGCACGGCGCCGACGCCGGTCGCGACGGCGCAGCCGACGACCGCGATGACATCGAGGGGTGCGTCATCGCGCACCTTGATGGCGCCCGAGACCGGGACGACGACCTCTTCGGCGAAGGACGAGACGCTGAGGTAGTGGTGAATGGGCTCGCCCGTGTCGGTGCGGCTGAGGCGCGAGGTGCCGTCGAAGAGCGAGCCGTGGGTGTTGTTCACCTCGACGACCTTCTGGCAGCGGGCTTCGTGCCCCTGCAGGCAGTAGCGGCACTCACCGCACGGAGGCACCCAGCTCAGCACGACGTGGTCGCCGACGGCGAGCGACGTGACGCCCTCACCGAGCTCGACGACGACGCCCGAGCCTTCATGGCCCATGACCATGGGAGCGGGGGCATCCCATTCGCCGCGCTTCACGTGCAGGTCGGAGTGGCAGACACCGGCGGCAGCGATCTTCACGCGCACCTCACCGGCTTTCGGCGCCGCCAGTGTGACGTCGGTGACCTCTGCGCGGGTCGAGGGATCTCGGAACACGACAGCCTGCATGCTGCACTCCTTCGTTCAACGGATTCGGAACGCCTCGGATCGCAGCGTGCGACCGCGATGGCGACTCAGATGAGGCTACGGAGCAGTCGCGGCACTTGTCATTGCACCAAGTGACGATCTTCTCCACCTCACTTCAGCACTTGGTACACTCTCGGCATGGCTCTCGATCTCTCCGCGGTGGTGCGTGCGGTCGGCGGATCCGTTGCCGCGGGGCGGTTGCCGGATCGCACGCCCGTCGACGGCGTCGCCGAAATCGACGGGTACGTCGTCATCGGCAATCCGGCCTACGCCACGCTCGTCACCGGCCCGTCCGAGCAGCTGCTTGCCGACCTCGGCTCCCCCGGAGACCGGCGCGAAACACTGCTCGGCGCAGTGTTCGTCTCCCCCGAGAACGGCGAGGTGCTGCGCTCGGCGCTGCAGGCGCACGGTATGACCGCGATCCTCGGCACCGACCTGTCGGGCGCGACGCTGCACGCCGCGCTGCACGCGCTGATCGCCGACGATCGCGCCGCCGCCGATCGTCTCGTCACCGCCGGCATGAACGTGCTCACCCAGGTCGCGCGACGCGGAGGCGTGACGGCGGTGATCGCCGAGCTCGCCCACCGCATCGACGGCTGGGCCGTGCTGCTCGACGCACACGGCCAGGTCATCGCGAGCGCCGGAGCCGGGCGCCTGCATGTCTCGGACGCCGCCGCATTCGCACTGGGGCGCCCCGTGCGCGTGCGACACGACGGCCTGCAGCTGCACCGGGTCGGATCAGACCAGGATCTCGCTGGATCGCTCGTGATCGCGACGCGCTCGAGCCGCACGAGCCATGCCCGCGATCTGTCGTCGCTCGCCGCCGCACTCTTCGACCTGCTGCTGCGCAGCCACGACCCCTCGCTCACCGAGCACCTGGGGCGCGGAGCCCTGCTTGACACCCTCGTCGCCGGCGGCGATCGCGCCGAGCAGTTGCTGCACCGCTGGGGTGTGCACGAGCGCACCCTCACCGCGTTCGAACTCGGCGCCCGCACACGCACGATCGATCTCGAACGACTGCTGCGACGCTGGTGCGATGAGCTCGGCGCCGAGCACGTTTTCGCCGCCGATCACGGCCACATTCGCGGATTCGTGCGCGACGACCTCGCAGCGCACCTGCACGCGCGTGTATTGGAGTTCGCCCCGGTCGGCGGCCTGCGCGTGCACCTCGGCGTCGGCGACCCCGCTCCCGTCACCGCTCTCGCGCACTCGGCAACGCAGGCGCACCAGGCGCTCGGTGCCGCCCTCGACGACGGCCGCCCCGCCGTGCGCTACGCCGAGTTGCCCACCGTCGACCTCGTGCTCTCCACCCTGCAGTCCGCGAACCGCGGCGGCCTCACCGTGCTGCTCGACCCCTTGCGCGACGCCGATGGAGCGCATGGCGAACTCACCCGCACGCTGCACGTATTCCTCTCAGAGCATGGAGCGCACCGCTCGAGCGCGACCCGCCTCGGCATCCACCGGCAGACCCTCGTCTCGCGCGTTCGTCGCATCGAGGATCTCACCGGGCTCGCACTCGACCGCGCCGACGACCGGGCCGCGGCATGGCTCGCGCTGCGGGCCGCCGGCCTGTGACCCTCCGCGAAGCCGCAGCGATCGAAGTCAGTCGCAGGTGCCCTGTTGCTGCTCGGCCGAGTCGGAGATGATGCCGGGTGCGAGCGAGGCCCGCAGCGTCACCGAACCCGTGCTCGAGAGCACGATGTCGGTCAGGGTGATCCCGCGCGGCAATTGGTCTGCGATGCAGACGGTCTGCGGCTTCAAGATCGGGTCGAGCAGTGAGCCCGTCGCCTGCGCGAGCTGCTCGGTCGAGAGGTCGAAGCCCGCAGCGCTCAGACCGAGTGGATCGATTTCAACCGCTCCGTCCACCGCCTTGACGCCGAGTCGCGCCGAGATCGTGAGCTGTTGCCCGAACGTCTCCACCGATCGGCCGACGACCAGTTCGCCGCCCTGCACTTCGCCCGTCTGCGCAACTCCCTGGGTGAGCAGAGAGATCACGGGTCCGAGCTGATCTTTGTCGAGCGTGAGATCGACCGTACCGTTGGTGATGTCGCCCGATGTCGGATTGAACGGCACGAGATCGGCGTGCAGCGAACCGTCGGCCTGAATGCCGTTCATCACCGGAGCGTCGGGAACCTCGACCGTGACGTCGCCGACCCCGCCGCGCACCGCATTCAGCAGTGTTGAACCGCCGAGTGACACGTCGACCGGATGGTCATCGGTCAGCTTCAGTTCCGTGCGCACGGCACCCGCGATGACGCCCGGAATGATGAGGCGCAGCGCGAACTCCGCTGCAACCCCCAGCAGCCCGACGACCACCACGACCGCGATGAGCTTCGTCCACCACCGCGACCCCCGCCGTTCGGCCCCCATGCCGAAACTCCGCTCTACAACCGCTCGGGTGCGGTCACCCCGAGCAGGTCGAGCCCGTTGCGCAGCACCTGACCGGCCGCGTCGTTCAGCCACAGCCGCGTACGATGCAGGTCTTCGACCGGCTCTTCGCCCAGCGGGATCACGCGGCAGTTGTCGTACCAGCGGTGGTACGCCGCTGCGAGTTCTTCCAGGAAGCGCGCGATGCGATGCGGTTCGCGCAGCTCCGCAGCGCCCGCGACGATGCCCGGGTACTGCTGCAGCTTGCCGAGCAACTCGGTTTCGGTCTCGTGCGTCAGCAACTCAGGTGCGAACGCGCTGCGGTCGATGCCGGCAGCTGCCGCGTTGCGGTCGACGGCGCAGGTGCGCGCGTGCGCGTACTGCACGTAGAAGACCGGGTTATCGTTCGTGCGGCTGCGCACCTGCTCGCCGTCGAGCGCCAAAGGCGAATCGGCCGGATAACGGGCAAGCCAGTAGCGCAGCGCGTCAGAGCCCAGCCACTCGAGCAGGTCGTCGAGCTCGATGATGTTGCCCGCACGCTTCGAGAGGCGCGCGCCGTTCAGGTTCACGAGCTGCCCGATGAGCACGGTGACGTCGGTCTCGATGTTGTCGCCCGCGGCGCCCGCAATCGCCGTCAGACGACCGATGTACCCGTGGTGGTCGGCTCCGAGCAGATAGATCTTCTCACCGAACCCGCGATCCATCTTCGACAGGTAGTACGCGGCGTCGGCGGCGAAGTAGGTGTAAATGCCGTTGCCACGGGTGAACACGCGGTCCTTGTCATCTCCGAACGCGGTCGTGCGCACCCAGATGGCGTCGTCCTCTTCGAAGACGTGGCCCTGCTCGCGCAGGCGATCCACCGCCGCAGCGATCGGGCTCGGCGAGCCGTCGGCCCCCTCGGTGTGCAGCGTACGCTCCGAGAAATAGACGTCGAAGTGCACGTTGAAGCGTTCGAGCGAGTCTTTGATCTCGGCGAGCTGAATCTGATAGCCGAGCTCCTGAGCCTGCTCGAGCGCCGCGTCGCGATCGCTCTCAGCGAGCTCGGGCAGCTTGGGCTCGCGCTCGAGAATCTTGCGGCCGAGTTCCTGGATGTAGGCACCCGGGTACGCGTCTTCCGGTGCCTCTTCGCCGAGCGCGGCAGCAAGCACCGAGCGACCGAACTTGTTCATCTGCGCGCCGGCGTCATTGATGTAGTACTCGCTCGTGACCTGCGCACCCGCGGCACGCAGCACGCGCGCCGTCGAGTCGCCGAGCGCGGCCCAGCGGGTGTGGCCCATGTGCAGCGGGCCGGTCGGGTTCGCGGAGACGAATTCCAGGTTGATGTTCTGGCCGGCGAGCATGTCGCTGCGACCGTAGTTCTCGCCCTGCTCGACGACGCGACGCGCCGTCTCGCCCGCGCTCGCAGCGTCGAGCGTCAGGTTGATGAAACCGGGGCCCGCGACCTCGGCCTTCGCGACGCCGTCGATCTCGAGCGCGCGCGCCACGATTTCCTCGGCGAGCTCGCGCGGGTTCGCCCCGACGCGCTTCGCGAACTTCATGGCGGCGTTCGACGCCCAATCGCCGTGCTCGCGGTTCTTCGGTCGCTCGACCTGCGTGTCCTGCTCGGTCACGACGATCTCGGAGCCACGGGCGGCGACGAGGTCGGAGAGGATGGCGGCGAGTGCGGTAGCGAGTTCTTGAGGCGTCACGAGCATCGATTCTAGTCGCCGCGGCGCACCCGGCCGTTCAGGTCGGGTGCGCCCGGTACGAGAGGTCGGGGGTTGTGCGCTAGGCTAATCGGGTTGCATCTGCTCGCCTCCGTAGCTCAGGGGATAGAGCGCCGGTTTCCGGTACCGTAGGTCGGGGGTTCGAATCCCTCCGGGGGCACTGCAACATCAGCTCCCATCGCGTCAGCGGTGGGAGCTTTTTGCATATGCGCTGGGCACGTCGTCTGACTTGCCGTGTGCGAGCCACAATGCGCGTCCCTCATTCGACGCCCACTCGCGCGGCAGAAGCTTCCGAGTTGCAGTGCAGGCATGCGAAACATGACGAAGAAGTTCCAGAAATCGTTCCGTATGGTCGCTCTTGCGGGTGTGGTGCTTGCCGCCAGCACTGCGCTCACTGCGGCGCCCGTATCTGCTGCTCAGGCCGCACCCGCTTCGGCGTGCGTGTCGAACCTGTACTCCTCAGGTGGCGTGGCACCGTGCATCAAGAATCTTCAGATCCTCGCGAACCACAAGCTCCCCTACATCACGGGTCAGCGACTCGTCGTCGATGGCCAATTCGGCCCCGCGACGCGAGCCGGCATCGTCGCAATCCAGAAGAAGTTCGGGCTCGCGCAAGACGGCGTGGTCGGCGCGAAGACCTGGCGCACGCTCTGCAGCCCGTCGACCATCGCTCCGTACGCCGGGGAAGACTTCACTGCGGCTGAAGCAGTGGCGGCCCGAAACGCCGGCTGCTGACCAGGATTCCCGCAATACTTGGGGAGTGTACCGGGTGTCAACAAGACACTCGGTGCACTCCTCCCCTCAGCTCCAGGCCCCGGTGAGCAGCCCGATGATCGCGATGACTTGCACCGCGCCGAGCACGATGCCGGTGATCGGCCAGGCGTAGGTGCGCCTGGCCGAGATGGCGAAGCAGAGTGCGACGATCCCGAGCACCGCACCGACTGCACCGATCAATGCCGACAGCGGCATGACGATGAGCAGCAGCCACCCGTAGTTCTGATCGACGGTGACCATCAGTAGGATCACGATCGCGATCGGCAGAATCCCGGCCGCCGATACGATGGTCGCCGCGAGGCCCCAACCGAAGGCGCGGCGGTCGGGGCGAAGCTCGAGGTTCGTCATGCGGTCAGCTTAATTGGCGAGGAACGCGAACGTCTCGCGTGCGATGCGAGGCGACGACGTGTGGTGCAGGTAGTGCTCACCGGGGAGCTCGATCACGGCGGATCGCTGCACCGCCGCAGCCTGCTCCTCGTGCATGCGCTGCCAGTCGGCGAGTTCCGGATCGTGTGCGACGAAGAACAGCACCGGCAGGTCGGTCGGGAACGTGAGGTCGGCTACGGCCGCAAAGGTACCGGGCAGCTCGGCCGACTCGCTGATCATCGCGTGATCCATCGAGTTCCGGTTCGTGAGGATCCGCGTCTGTTCGCGCTGAGTATCGGTGTACGGTGCACGCGAATACGGATCGTCGGCGACCGCGTTCAGCGCGCGCAGCACGCCGAGCGCTTTGAGTGTCTGCACCCCGTCGGTGGGCACGGCCTCATCGGCACCCGGCTGACCCGGCACGCTGCTGTCGATGCCGACGAACGCCTCGACCTCCCCGGGGTAGCGGTTCGTGTAGTCCAGGGCGTAGATGCCCGCGATCGAATGCCCCATGAGCACCGGACGCTCCACCCCGAGCCGCGCGAGCGTCTCGTGCAGCTCTTCCGAGTAGGCCGTCACGGTGCGCGGCACATCGGTGTCATCGCTGAGACCGGTGCCGAGCGGTTCGTAGGCGAGCACCCGGGCCTGGCCCGCAAGCTCGTCGATCAACGGCGCGAAGTCGATGGCCGGCGCCGCCGTGCCGAAGCCGGGCAGCAGCACGATGGTCGGCGATCCCGCAGCCGCCTCGCCCCCGATGTCGAGCACATTGACCGAACCGGCATCGAGTTCGATGCGGGTGCCGTAGTCCTGCAGCCGATCCGCGTCGCGTGCCGAAGCGACACCCTGAGCAGTCGCTCCCGCTCCCGCTGCAAGCGCCACCACACCGGCCACGCATCCAACGGTCACCAACAGTCTTTTGACGCTCTTTCGCACGCGCGACACTCCTCTCAAGGTGCGCGTGGGTTCACGCGCACCTCCAGTGAATCGAGTTCTCGCTGCGGGCGCCTCAGGCTGCCGGCGGAGCGGGTTCCACCCGTGAGCTGAGTGTTTCTGCGCGACGGACGCGAGGCGTGGTACCGCGGTCTGACGCGTGGTCGAAGCGACGTCTAGGCGCGTGGGCGGAGCTTGCGGCTGACCCACACGACGATCGCGTCGAAGCCGAGAATCACGACGGCGATGACGACGACGTAAATCGCGACGATGCCGTACCCGCCGATGCGTTCGGGGTTGAGGAACGGGTAGGGGTACCACCCGGTCGCGGCGCCGCGAATGAGCGTGTAGATGACCCAGATGATCGGGAAGATTGCCGCGACCCGCAGATGCCGGAAGGTGAGCGCTCCCCGACCGGGAGCGAAGATCCAAGCTGCGACGACGAGGACCGGCCCGACGAGGTGCAGCACCTCGTTCGACCACCCGAGCGTCCCCTCCTGATCGAGCGAAATCTGGCGCAGCAAGGTGTTGTAGACGATGCCCGTGGTCGCCATGTACGTCGCGACGGCGCCGAAGAATGCGGTGAACCATGCGGGATCAATCGCGCGGGTCGACGAGAACCATGCGGCTTTGATGAGTGCGATGACGGCCAGCACGTTCGACAGGATCGTGAAGAAACTGAAGAAGTTCGTGTAGAAGAAGGCGCGGTCTGCGGGATCGAAGCTCAGGCTGTAGACGAGTTGCCCCACGATGGCCGCGAGGATGAGGAGCGCGGCCGCTGCGGCGAGCGCCGCGAACACGCGACGTCGGGCGGTGGCGTGCGCGGGAGCGTCGGTCTGCGTCATCGGGGTCCTCACGTCTACAGGTGAACTCCCCTATTCTGCCGCAGGCGGCGATCGCTGCACCACGAATGTTCGGGTACCGCCAACCGTCGTCGATTCGCCGCACTCGTGAGTGACAGACATACATGCAACCGCATCGTATGTGCGCATCTGGCCGACTAGAATGCTTGCAGGAGGATCACATGCCAGTTCCCGCTTCATCGAAGCCGAAGATTGCCCGCCGCCTGCTGCGCGATGAGGCGCACGACGCCATCCGCGACGCTATTCTCGACGGCACGCTCGCCGCGGGTGAGCAGCTCGACGATGCCAGCTTGCAAGAGTGGCTCGGCATTTCACGCACTCCGATTCGCGAGGCGATCATCGCCCTCCAGGTCGAGGGTCTCGTCGAGATTGCCGCGCAGACCCACACCCGAGTGGTGCAGCCGAGCAAGGAGAGCGTCGAAGACGCGATTCAAACCGTCGGCGTTGTGCTCGGAGGCGTCATGCGCACGGTGGTTCCGGCACTGACCGACGCGACGCGCACGGAGATGCTCGCGTTCACCGACCGTGCGCAAGCAGCAATTGCTGCGGGTGACGTGCGCGGACACATGGCGGTTGCGGTCGAACTCTACGATTTCCTGGTGCAGCAGTGCCCCAACCCGACGTTGCAGAGGCTGGCCGCCGGCACGGTGACCTCGCTCAGCTTCCAGTACCGCATCACCATCGATGCGCGCACGCCGAACTGGGAGCTGCTGTCGAGCGGGTGGAGCCGTATGCGCGAGGGGATTGAGTCAGCCGACCCGATCGCGACCGAGCTCGCGTTCGAAGACATGCATCGTCTCCCACTGCCCGGCCCCGCCTGGGCACCGGCAACGTGGCACGAGGCTCCGGGGGCCTAACCCCGACGCCCGGCGATCAAGCCGCCTCGCGAAAAGCGGCGCGGTAGTTCGCCGGCGTCGTGCCGGTTTCGGCATGGAACCGATCCCGCAGCACAGCGGCGTTGCCGAACCCGCAGCGACCGGCGATCTCCTCGATCGAGGCATCACTCGTCTCGAGCCACTCACGGGCCCGCACGACCCGCTGCTGAGCGACCCATCGAGTAACGGTCGACCCCGTGCGCTGCCGAAACGCGCGCGTGAATGCGCTGCGGCTGGCGTGCACGTGCGCCGCCAAGACATCGATCGTGAGCCGTTCATCGAGGTGATCGAGTGCCCAGCTGCAGGCGCGCCCCACTGGATCATCGATCTCGGGCACGATCGGCGTCTCGATGAACTGCGCTTGACCGCCCGGCCGGTGCGGTGCGGCGACGATGCGCCGTGCGGTGCGGTTCGCGATGTGCTGCCCGCTGCGCGAGGCCAAGAGGTGCAAGCACGTATCGATGCCCGCACTCGCCCCCGCTCCCGTCAGCACCGACCCCTCATCGATGTAGAGTGCGGCGGGGTCGAGTCGAACTCCAGGAAATCGCGCACGAAACACGTCGGCCCATTTCCAGTGAGTGGTGGCCGCTCGCGCATCGAGCACCCCCGCATCGGCCACCACGAACGCCCCTAAGCACAGGCCAACGATTGTCGCGCCACGTTCGTGTGCGTGCCGGATCGCGCTGACGACGGGACCCGGGGCCGCCTCGTGCGGTGCACCCCACCAGGGCACGACCACAACGTCGACGTCATGGAGCAGCCCCAGGTCGTGCGGCACCACGATCTCGAACCCGGCGCTCGTCGGGAGTGGGCCGGCCTGCTCCGCACAGACACCGATCGTCCAGGGCTCCGACTCCCCCGCGGGGGTCTCAGGCCCGAGCACCAGCGACGGCACCGAAAGATGGAACGGGCTGATACCGGGAAACGCGATCACCGCGACACGTGGTGCTGACATGCGATTGACCCTGCGCTTTCGTCCGTTTTCCGTGCAGTGCGACCCGATTGCATCTGTTCCAGTGCAATCGGCCGAGTCACACTGTACGTGACGCAACCGAAAGGATCATCATGACCGCATCATCCACCCTCCGCGAGCTCAGCGGGCTGCCCACCGAGGCCGCGACCCTGGCCAGCGCCACGGTCATCCTCGTCGACTACCAGAACACTTACACCACCGGGGTGATGGAACTCGAAGGATGGGACTCCGCGCTCGATGCTGCCGCAGACCTGCTTGCGCGAGCTCGCGCGGCAGGATCCACCATCATCCACGTCGTGCACGACGATGGCCCCGGCTCCCCCTACGACATCAGTTGCGAGATCGGAGCGATCCACGAGCGCGTCGCTCCGATCGACGGTGAAGCCATCGTCGTCAAGGGCGCACCGAATGCGTTCGTCGGCACCAACCTCGGCGATCTCGTCGATGCTGCCGGTCACGAGGAGGTCGTCATTGGCGGGTTCATGACCCACATGTGCGTGACGTTCACCTCGGAGGGCGCGTTCTTGCGCGGCAACCGCCCCACTGTGGTCGCCGACGCGACCGCGACCCGCTCGCTGCCGACCGTCGGCGGCGGAGTCGTGCCGGCCGCAGAACTGCACCGCAGTGCACTCGCGACGATCGGCGACATCTACGCGGTCGTCGTGCCCAGCGCGAGCGACCTGAACTAGGGTGCAAGCGCCCGTGTGGCGGTGGACACTCCCGTTCGCCGCCACACAGGCATGTCACACATAACTGTATTGTCAGTAAACTTTTTTGAGATTACAGCGATCTCATGTTAGATTTCCTGCATGTCAACGATCGACGCCACACCCCTCACCGAAGAGGCGCCCGAACCGGCCGCAGGAGTCGGTGCGCGCTTGCGTCGGCGGCGACGCGCCCTCGGGCTCACGCTCAAAGATGTCTCGGCAGGCTCCGGCCTCACTCCGGGGTTTCTCTCGCAGATCGAACGCGGACAGGCGAATGCGAGCGTTCGAGCCCTGCAGGAGATCTGCAGTGTCCTCAAGCTCGGAGTCGGGGATCTCTTCGAAGCGCAAGGCGATGAGCCGGCGCATCGCGTGATCAGGTTCTCGGACGCCCAGGGATTCTCGTTTGGCAACGGCGCGACAAAACTGAAGCTCACCCCGTCGCACTTCGATCATCTCGAAGTACTCATGGGCCTCTTCGAGCCGGGCGGATCGACCGGCTCGCGCCACTACACCCACGGCGCCTCTGAAGAGGTGCTGGTGGTGATCGCTGGTCGAGTGATCGTGACCGTCGATGGCGTCGCTCATGAGCTCGGCGAACTCGACTCACTGCACTACAACAGCAGTCAGCCTCACCACATCGTCGAAGCCACCGGCACGGCTCACGCTCGCGTGATCTGGACGATGGCTCCCCCGACCTACTGAGCGAGCACCGCCACCTGCCCCGGAGTCCCTGGGCGGGCAGCATTTGGCGCGCCCGCACCCAGCAGCTCCACGACGCAACACGCACCACCGATTCAGAAAGCAGTACAGTGACCGACTACACGAACGGCGAGATCTCGCACTGGATGCACACGACCGCAACCGGCTCGCCGGCCCGCGCCGCTGCCCCGTCGCGACGTGCCGAGCTTCCCACCGAGACCCAGGATCTCATCATCGTCGGGGGCGGCATGACCGGGCTCTGGGCCGCGTACTACGCGATCACTGAGCACCCCGAATGGAACATCACGGTGCTCGAAGCCGAGGAGATCGGCTACGGCGGATCGGGTCGGAACGGGGGCTGGGTGTCGACGCTGATCCCCGGCAACCGCGCCGTGTACGCGAAGTCCGTCACGCGCTCTGGAGGTGATGGGCGCGCTGCGGTTCGCGAGTTCCAGCGCGAGATGAGCGATGCGATCACGGAGACGTTGCGTGTGCTGCAGTTGGAGGGGATCGCCGCCGACCAGCATCGCGGTGGTCAGCTGCAGGCGGCGACGACACCCGCCGCTCTGAAGCGCTTGCAGGCGACGTATCGCGCCAACCTCGAGAACGGGTACGACCCGGATGCGCTGGAACTCCTCGACGCGCAGCAATTCCGGGAGCGCATCGACATCACCCCTGCACTCGGCGGCCTGTTCTATCGCGATACGGCACGCGTGGACCCCGCGAAACTCACCCGCGGACTGGCAGACGTCGTCGAGTCGCGCGGTGTGACGATTCGCGAGGGCGCCCGCGTCTCGGAGATCCTCCCCGGGGCCGCGGTCACCTCGCGCGGCACGCTGCGCGGCACGACCGTGCTGAGCTGCCTGGAGGCATTCACCGGCAGCGTCGCGAGCACTGCACCGGGATTCGGGAAACGTGAAGTGATCCCGGTGAACTCGTCGATGATCGTCACCGCACCACTGTCGGCCTCTGATTGGCAGCGTATCGGCTGGGATGGTCGCGAGTGCCTCAACGACGGCGCTCACACCTTCGTCTACGCGCAACGCACCGCCGACGACCGCATCGCGATCGGCGGCCGAGGCACCCCTTACGCATTCAACTCCGGACTGCCCGGAACCGGAGAGGTCGACGCCCGCACCATCCGCACGCTGCGCGAGCGCCTCGCCTTCTTCTTCCCGGGCGTCGAGTTCCCGATCGAGCATGCGTGGCGAGGCGCGATCGGCGTCACGCGCGACTGGTGCGCGGGAATCACGTTCGACCCGGCCACTCGCATCGGAAATGCGCGCGGATATGCCGGGCACGGAGTCACCGCGACGAATCTCGCAGCACGCACACTGCTCGATCGCGCCGCCGGCCGCTCGACGCCATTGACGGCATTGCCCTGGAATGACCACGATTCGGGCCTGTGGGAGCCCGAGCCGATTCGCTGGCTCGGTGTCCACACGATGTACCGGCTCTTCGGCGTCGCCGATGCTTGGGAAGAATCGCGTCATTCCGAGAACACCTCACTCATCGCTCGCTTCGGATCCCGATTGGCAGGACTGCACGAATGACCCGCACCGAACCCCAACCACCGCACACTGCCGCAACGAGCCTGGGTCGCACTGGCCTCCCCTCCGGCGTCTGGCGCATGGCGTTCACGGAACTCTGGGAGCGCTATTCCTTCTACGGATTGCAGGGAATCCTTTCGTTCTACCTGCTGTATTCACTCGCTGACGGTGGCCTGGAGATCGCGCCTGCGGCGGCCGCGGGCATCGTCGGTGCGTACGGCGGTTCTGTCTACCTCGCTCAGGTACTGGGGGCCTGGCTCGGCGACCGACTGATCACTCCGAAGCGCATGGTGCTCTTCGGCGCCCTCATCATCACCGTCGGCCACATCGTGCTCGCGTTCGCACAGGGCCTGAGTGGTCTCGGGGCCGGCCTGATGCTCATCGTGCTGGGCACCGGTGCACTGAAGACGAACATCACATCGATCGTGGGCTTCATCGTCGAAGGTCGTTCACAACAAGAGCGCGATGTGAGCTTCTCCTACTTCTACATGGCGATCAACATCGGCGCCGTCGTTGGGCCACTGACCACTGGCTTCGTGCAGAACCAGTTCGGTTTCCACTGGGGATTCGGTCTCGCAGCGATCGGCATGGCCGCGGCGCTCGTGCAGTATCTGTTTGCAATGGGGCGACTCCCGGAGCGGGCATCACTCGTGAACAACCCCCTTCCCCGTTCGCGCTTCCCGCTCGCGATCGCGATCGCACTCGTCGGCATCGCAGCCATCCTGGCGGCAACGTTCTCCGGTGTGCTGCGTGCCGACAACTTGTCGAGCACGACCACGATCCTCGCGCTCCTGGCAGCAGCCGCGTACTTCGTCACCATGTGCACCTCAAGAAAGGTCACTCGTGACGAACGCCGCCGAGTATTGGGGTTCTTGCCACTGTTCCTCTTCTCCGGCATTTACTTCGGACTCCTGTTCCAGAAGTTCACCGCAATCTCAATTCTCATCACTGAGCGCATCAACTTGCAGATCGGCGATTGGACGTTTCCTGTTGCGTGGATCACCACGGTCAGCCCGCTCGCCGCGGTGCTCGTCACCCCGCTGATCGCGCGACTCTGGAGCAGACTCGGGGATCGACAGCCATCGCCGGTCGCGAAGTTCGGCATCGGGCTGATCCAGATCGGCTGCGCCTATCTCTTCCTGCTGATCATCTCCCAGGCCACCGGCGATGCGTTCATTCCGCTGGCATTGATCCTCATCTTCATGGCTCTGGCCGGATCCTCCGAGGTCTTTGTCGGCCCGATCGGCCTTTCCCTCGCCACGAACATCGGGCCGAACGCGTTCAAGTCGCAAATGGTGGGCCTCAACTTCTTGACGCTCGCGCTGGGGTCGTCACTGTCGGGCCTGCTCGGTCAACTCTTTGCGGCGATCGAATCGCCGCAGTACTTCATGATCGTCTCCGGCACCGGGCTGCTGCTCGGCGTGAGCCTCATCGTCGCGCGTCGACCGCTCGGATCGCTCCTCTCCTCGCGATCGTAATCGCACGACTGAGGCAGCCCCTGCACACCCGTGTCCAGGGGCTGCCTCGCCCGCAGCGGCTCCAATACGCTCGACGCATGGACGATCGCCTGCAGCACGCCGCTCGCGCAACGGAGCAACGTCGCGCGTTTCGCGTGCTCGCACGCGGCGGGTATGTTGCCAGTGGTCTCGTGCACGCACTCATCGGTGCGCTTGCGATCTCCGTCGTGGTGCGGAGCGGAGCCGCGGAAGCCGATCAGGTCGGCGCACTCTCGGCCATCGCCGGCATCCCGCTCGGCTTCGCCGCACTCTGGGTCGTCGCTGCACTCCTCTTCGCGTTAGGCGTGTTTCACGTCGTCCACGGTTTCGCCCTCGACCTCTCGTCACGCCGCAAGCGTTGGGGTCGCCGGCTTGCCGAGTGGGGTCAGGGCATCGCTTTCTGCGTCATGGGCGGCATCTCGGTCGCTGTGGCGCTGGGAGCCCGCCCGGACCCAGACGAAACGGCGCAGCAAGCGAGTCGCGGCCTGTTGACGTTCCCCGGAGGTTCCGTAATGCTGGTGATCGTCGGCATCGGCGTTGCCGTCGTCGGCGGCGCCTGGGTATGGATGGGGATTTCGCGGAGCTTTCGCAAGCAGATGACCCTGCCGCACAGTGCCGCGGGTCACGCGATCGCCGGGCTCGGGACCGTCGGCTTTGTCGGCAAGGGTGCGGCTCTGCTCACCGTCGGCGGTGTGCTGGCGCTCGCCGGGCTCGAACGCGATTCGACGTCGGCGGGCGCGCTCGACGCCGCGATCACCTCACTCTCGAAGCTTCCCGGCGGCAACGTCGCGATCGTGCTGATCGGAGTGGGCTTCCTCGCCTACGGCCTCTTCTGCCAGTTCCGGGCACGCTTTGCCGATCTCTAATGCCCGGGGCCTCCTCAGCGGCGTGTGAAGGTGAGGTGCGTGACACCACTCGGCGTCGTCTCGGACTCGACTGAGAACCCCGATTCCCACCCTTCGAGTCCTTCCCACAGCTGCGAGCCGCGGCCGAGCAGAATCGGAACTTGCACGACGTGCAGCACGTCGATCAGGTCGGCGGCCAAGAACTCGCGCACCGTACTCGGCCCGCCTCCGATGCGCACGTCTTGGCCGGCCGCCGCTGCGAACGCTTCGGCGAGTACGTCGTGCGGCGTCGCGTCGCGAAAATGGAACGTCGTCTCGCCGCGGGTGAGCGATGCACGCGGGTGGTGCGTCAACACGTACACCGGCGAGTGAAACGGCGGCTCGTCACCCCACCAGCCGCCCCACTCCGCGTCGTCGTGCCACCCCGGAGGGCCGTACTTGCCCGCGCCCATGATTTCAGCACCGATGTTCTCCCAGGCCCGACGCGCGTGACGATCGTCGGGTTCCGTCGCCGGGTCGACCGCCTGCCGCTCGCGATCGCCAGAAAGCCCCTGGAAGGTCGCGGTCGGGAAGAACCACTGCATGAGCCGCATTCCGGCGTGGCCAAATGGCGCATCGAGCGACTGGTCGGCGCCCGCCCCGTAGCCGTCGAGCGAGATGGCGATATTGTGTGCGCGTGCGAGAGGCATCAGTGGCTCCGTTCGTTCGAGGTTCGCAGAGTGCGGCGTGCGTCAGCGGTCGTCGAGGGCGCGACCCTTGCGGTCGACGAGCCCCCAGGTCGCCCCTGCGGCGACCACGAAGAACACCGCGAACACCGTGAATGTCAGGGCAGATCCCCCCGCGATGAGCAGGACGGGTACGAGGAGTGGCGCCACGATCGAAGCGATGCGCCCGACCCCGGCTGCCCAGCCCGCACCGGTGGCGCGCGCTGAGGTCGGATAGATCTCGGGGGTGACCGCGTACAGCGCACCCCAGGCGCCCAGGTTGAAGAACGACAGCGCCATCCCTGAAGCGATGATCGCGGCTTCAGTATGCACCGTGCCGAACACGATCGCGGAGGCCGCCGACCCGACTAAGAAGACGGACAGCGTCAAGCGGCGCCCCCAGACTTCGATCAGCCACGCGGCGACCGCGTACCCCGGCAATTGCGCGAGCGTAATGATCAGGGTGAAGCCGAACGAGCGGACGAGACTGAAACCGGCATCGACCAGGATGCTGGGGATCCAGATGAACGCGCCGTAATAGGCAAAGTTCACGCAGAACCATACGACCCAGATCGACAGGGTGCGGCCGCGGTACTCAGCCGACCAGAGTGTCGCAAGACGGGATCCTGATGAGGCGGGAGTTGCGGGGACCGCCCCGACTCCAGCGGCCTCCTGGGCCGAAGCCGAAGCCACCTTCGCAGGCGACGGTGCGACGTCGCTCGGTGATCCGGCAGCCGCTTCGAACGAGGCGACGATCTGCTCGGCTTCGGCGGTGCGCCCCCGACCGGCAAGCCAGCGGGGCGACTCGGGCAGCGCCCAGCGCACGACGAAGGCGTACACGGCAGGAATCGCTCCGAGCGCGAACGCCCACCGCCAGCCATTCTCAGATGCCGGCACAACGAAGTAGCCGATCAGCGCGGCCGCCGTCCACCCGACTGCCCAGAATGCCTCAAGGATGACGATCAGTCGGCCTCGGATGCGCGCCGGCGCGAACTCGCTCACATAGGTCGACGCCACAGGCAGCTCGGCACCGAGCCCCAGACCCACGAAGAAGCGCAGTACGAGCAGCACGGCGATGCCGCCCACGAGCGCGCTCGCCCCCGTCGCGACACCGTAGACGAGCAGGGTGATCGCAAAGACGTGGCGCCGACCGAACCGATCTGCCAGCAACCCGCCGAGGCTCGCGCCGATCGCCATACCCGCGAAGCCGACCGAGGCGATCAGCCCGCCCTCGGCTTTATCAATGCCCCACTGCTGCGTCAGCGCAGCAATGATGAACGAGATCAGCCCCACATCCATGGCGTCGAGCGCCCAGCCGATGCCAGACCCTCCGAGGATCTTGCCGTGCTTGCGAGTGAACGGGAGCGCGTCGAGGCGCTGCGCGAGAGAGCGGCGCTCGCCCGTCGAGGTTGCGGTCATGGGTTCATCGTAGGGCTCACCACCCACATCGCGCAGCAGTCAGTCGGCGACGGCTGTCGAGCTCAGCAGGCCACCACGTTGACCGCAAGGCCGCCCATCGCGGTTTCCTTGTACTTGTCGCTCATGTCTTTGCCGGTCTCGCGCATCGTGACGATCACCTCGTCGAGGCTGACGCGATGGTCACCGTCGCCCATCAGCGCCATCTTCGCGGCGTTCACCGCTTTCGAGGCGGCGATCGCGTTGCGCTCGATGCACGGAATCTGCACGAGCCCGCCGATCGGATCGCACGTCAGACCGAGGTTGTGCTCCATCGCGATCTCGGCTGCGTTCTCGACCTGTTCGGGGGTGCCGCCGAGCACTTGCGCGAGACCTGCCGCGGCCATCGATGAGGCGGAACCGACCTCGCCCTGGCAGCCGACCTCGGCACCCGAGATCGACGCCTGCTCTTTGTAGAGCACGCCGACCGCACCGGCTGCGAGCAGGAAGTCGGCGACCGCGCGCTGCCGCTGTTCGCTGCTCCATGAGGCGGCGCCGGGCGCGTAGTGCGTGGCGTAGAAGAGCACGGCCGGAATGATGCCCGCAGCGCCGTTCGTCGGTGCGGTGACCACGCGGCCACCAGACGCGTTCTCTTCGTTGACGGCGAGCGCGACAAGGTTGATCCACTCCTGCCAGAACACGGGATCGCGGTGCGGATCGCGCTCCGTCAGCCGACGATGCCAGTCGGGCGCACGGCGTCGCACATTGAGCCCACCGGGCAGCACGCCGGTGCGTTCGAGTGCTGAGTTCTTGCACGCCTCCATGACGTCCCAGATGTGCCCGAGCCCCTCGCGCACCTCGCGTTCGGTGCGCGAGACGCGCTCGTTCGCAAGCATCACGTCAGCGATCGAGATCCCGGCGCCGCGGGCGTGCGTGAGCAGTTCGTCCGCAGTGGTGAACGGAAACGGTTGCTCGGCGGCTCGGTGGTCGCGCTGATCGTGCAGATCGTGTTCGCTGCCTTCGCCGTCACCGTCGCGCACGATGAACCCGCCGCCGACCGAGAAGTAGGTCTCCGACGCGATCACGGCGTCGTCGGCGTCGAGCACGGTGAACCGCATACCGTTCGTGTGCTGCGGCAGCACGGTGAGCGGTCGCAGCACGATGTCATCGACACCGAAGCGCAGCACATTCGGGTCGCCGTCGAGTTCTCCCCCCAGTCGCAGTTCACCGCTCCGCTCCTGCCGTGCGAGGGCCGCGTCGACCTCTTCGGGGAGGACGGTCTCGGGGTCGAATCCTTCGAGGCCGAGCAGCACCGCGGTGAAGGTGCCGTGGCCGTGGCCCGTCGCCGCCAGTGACCCGAAGAGGTCGACGCGGAGTTCGCGCACGCTTCCGACCCCGCCGGAGCGGCGGGCCAGCCCGGCCACGAACGCGCGCGCAGCGCGCATCGGGCCCACCGTGTGTGAGCTCGAGGGCCCGATGCCGACCGTGAAGAGGTCGAAGACGCTGACGGCCATGATGACATCCGCGAGGTTACGCGGCAGAGATCTCCGCGCCGTTGTCTGCGGCGTACTGCGCGGCGTCGAGCAGGGGGCCCTCAGCGGTGACGGCGACCTTGAACAGCCACGCGGCGCCGTACGGGTCGGAGTTCAGCAGTGCCGGGTCGTCGACGACTGCGGAGTTGACCTCGACGACCTCTCCGGCGACCGGCGAGAACAGTTCGGAGACCGACTTCGTCGACTCCACTTCACCGACGACGGCTCCGACCTCGATCGTCGCGCCCACCTCGGGCAGGTCGACGTAGACGATCTCGCCGAGGGCATCGGCCGCGACTTCGCTGATGCCGACGATGGCGGGGCTGTCGCCGGTGATCCATTCGTGCTCGGCGGAGTAGCGGAGTCCTGATTTGACGGTGCTCATGATGTGGGTTCCTTTACGGGTCAGGGTGATCGAGGGAAGCGTGGGAGATGACTCAGGCGCCGCGGCGGTAGAACGGAAGCTCGACGACGGTGAACGGTCCGGCCTTGCCGCGCAGATCGACATCGAGTCGGGTGCCGGGTGCAGCGTGCTCGGGCGCCACGTAGGCGAGCGCGATCGGGTATCCGAGCGTCGGGCTCGGCTGGCCGCTCGTGATGCGCCCGACGGTCTCCGCACCCGAGAGCACGGCGTACCCGCCGCGGCCGGCGCGTCGTCCATCGCCCCGCAGACCGACGAGCACGCGCTCGCCCGGAGCATCTCGGCGCGCCTCGAGGGCCTCACGGCCGACGAAGTCTTCGGTCTTCTTGAACGACACCACGGGGCCGAGCCCGGCATCGAACGGAGTGACTTCGCGGCTGAGCTCGTTGCCGTAGAGCGGCATGCCGGCTTCGAGTCGCAGCGAGTCGCGCGAGGCGAGCCCGGCGGGCACGAGCCCGTGGTCGGCTCCCGCGGCGAGCAGTGCACGCCAGAGTGCCGGGGCCTCGGCGTTCGGCACGTAGAGTTCGAACCCGTCTTCGCCGGTGTACCCGGTGCGCGCGAGCAGCACGGGGATCTCGGCGATCACGGCCTGTTCGGCGGCGTAATACTTCAGATCGCTGACGAGCGCACGCTGCTCTTCGGGCACCAGGGTGTGCAGGATCGCCACAGCGTTCGGCCCCTGCACCGCGACGAGGCTGGTGTCTGCCGATTGATCCGTCACCTCGACGTCGAACCCGGCTGCACGCTCGATGAGTGCGTCAGCGACAGTCTGCGCATTGCCGGCATTCGGCACGACGAGGAAGACGTCTTCGGCGAGACGGTACGTGATGAGATCGTCGATGATGCCGCCGTCTGCCGCACAGATGAGCGAGTACTTCGCACGCCCCACCGCGATCGCGGCAAGATTGCCGACCAGGGCGGAGTTCAGATACGTTGCGGCGTCGGGGCCTGCGACGCGCACCTCCCCCATGTGCGAGAGGTCGAAGAGACCGGCGGTCTCGCGCACCGCGCGATGCTCGGCCAGCTCGGAGCCGTACTTCAGTGGCATGTCCCAACCGCCGAAGTCGGTGAACGAGGCGCCGAGTGCCGCATGCTCGTCGTGCAGAGCGGTGTGCTTCGGCGTGGAGTTCTCGGGTGCTGCAGTCATCTTCGGCCTCAGTTCTCGAACGCTTCGGGCGCCGGGCAGGCGCAGATCAGGTTGCGGTCGCCGTAGGCGCCATCGATGCGGCCCACGGGCGGGAAGTACTTGTCGGTGCGCATCGCGTCGACGGGGTACGCGCCCGTTTCGCGGGGGTAGGCGCGGTCCCACTCCCCGGCGATCAGGCTCTCGGCGGTGTGTGGTGCGAGTCGGATCGGCGAGGCCTCGACGGCGATCTCGCCCGCGATCACCGCGTCGATCTCGGCGCGGATGGTGATCATTGCTTCGATGAAGCGGTCGATCTCGGCCAGATCCTCGGACTCGGTGGGTTCGACCATCAGCGTGCCCGCGACCGGGAACGCGAGCGTCGGGGCATGGAAGCCGAAATCAATGAGGCGCTTCGCCACGTCTTCCGCCGTGATGCCCGATTGCGCGGTGAGCTCGCGCAGGTCGAGGATGCACTCGTGGGCGACGAGCCCCGTCGCTCCGGTGAACAGCACGGGGAAGTGCTCGGTCAGGCGCGCCGCGATGTAGTTCGCCCCGAGCAGCGCCGTCTTCGTCGCGAGCGTGAGACCTTCGCCGCCCATCATCGCGATGTATGCATACGAGATCGGCAGCACTCCGGCCGACCCGAACAGGGTCGCCACGACCGGCACGCCGCCGCTCACCGAGTACGTGCCCGTCGGGTCGTTCGGCACGAAGGGCAGCAGGTGCTCGGCCACGCCGATCGGGCCCACGCCGGGGCCCCCGCCGCCGTGCGGAATCGCGAACGTCTTGTGCAGGTTCAGGTGCGACACGTCTCCCCCGAACCGGCCCGGCTGCGCGAGACCGACGAGCGCGTTCATGTTCGCCCCGTCGATGTACACCTGCCCGCCCGCGGCGTGCACCTGGTCGCAGACCTCGCGGACGTCGTCGTCGTACACCCCGTAGGTGGAGGGGTACGTGATCATGATCGCCGCGAGCTCGTCGCGGTGGGTCTCGATCTTCGCGGTGAGATCGTCGAGGTCGATGTGCCCGGAGTCGGTGTTCTTCACGACGACGACGCGCATCCCCGCGAGCACCGCCGATGCCGCGTTCGTGCCGTGCGCCGAGGCAGGGATGAGGCACACGGTGCGCTGCTCGTCGCCGCGCGACCGGTGATACCCGCGAATCGCGAGCAGACCCGCGTATTCGCCCTGCGCCCCCGAGTTGGGCTGCAGCGAGACTCCGGCGTAGCCGGTGATCTCGACCAGACGACGCTCGAGATCTTCGATGAGCTCACGCCACCCACGCGTCTGCGACTCGGGCGCGTACGGGTGGATGCCCGCGAACTCCGGCCACGAAATGGCCTCCATCTCGGCGGTGGAGTTCAGCTTCATCGTGCACGACCCCAGCGGAATCATGGTGCGATCCAATGCAAGGTCGCGATCGGCGAGGCGGCGCAGGTAGCGCAGCATCTGCGTCTCCGAATGGATCGACGTGAAGATCGGATGCGTCAGGAAGTCGCTCGTGCGAGTCAGCGCCGCCGGGAACCCGAAATCGCCCGGCACGACGGCGCCGTCGAACGACGCTCCGAAGGCCCGCACAACCGCGGCAACGTGCGCGTCGGTGGTGGTCTCGTCGGTGGACACGCTCACCGTGTCGGCGTCGATGCGGCGCAGGTTGATGCCCGCCTCAGCGGCTTCCGCAACAATGTCGTCGGCACGACCCGGCACCACGGCACGCACGGTGTCGAAGAAGGACTCGGAGGCCAGCTCGACACCGGCCGCGGCCAACGCCTGCGCGATGGAGCGGGCGTGCGCATGGGCGCGGGCCGCGATCGCGGTCAGCCCGTCGGCACCGTGGTAGACGGCGTACATCGACGCCGTGATCGCGAGCAGCGCCTGGGCGGTGCAGATGTTGCTCGTCGCCTTCTCACGGCGGATGTGCTGCTCGCGCGTCTGCAGCGCAAGCCGGTACGCCTGCCGACCGGCGCTGTCGCGAGATACCCCGACGAGACGGCCCGGCAGCGAGCGCTCGAGACCCGAGCGGATCGCGAGGTACGCGGCGTGCGGCCCGCCGAAGAACAGCGGCACCCCGAAGCGCTGTGTGTTGCCCACCGCGACATCGGCGCCCTGCTCACCCGGAGGGGTGATCAGTGTCAGCGACAGTAGGTCGGCGATGACCGTGACCATTGCGCCGCGCTCCTTCGCCGCTGCGATCACCGACGAGTGATCGACCACCGCGCCGTCATCGCCGGGCTGCTGCAGCACGACACCGAAGATGTCGCCCTCGGGCAGCCCCTGCGACAGGTCGGCAACCTCGACCGCGAAGTCGAGCGCCTCCGCTCGCCCCTGAATGACGGCGATGGTCTGCGGGAACAGGTTGGCATCGAGCACGGCCCGGGCCGTCGCCGGAGCACGACCGGCACGACGCATGAGCAGCACGGCCTCGGCCGCCGCCGACGATTCGTCGAGCATCGACGCGTTCGCCACATCGAGTGCGGTCAGATCCGACACCATCGTTTGGAAGTTGAGCAGCGCCTCGAGGCGACCCTGCGAGATCTCGGGCTGGTACGGCGTGTAGGCCGTGTACCAAGCCGGGCTCTCGAGCACGTTGCGGCGGATCACGGGCGGCGTGTGCGCATCGGAGAACCCCTGCCCGATCATCTGCGTCTTCAGCACGTTCTTCGCCGCGAGTGCGCGCAGGTCAGCGAGGATCTGCTCCTCGCTGCGGCCCGAAGGAAGGTCGAGCGGCTCGGTCTTGCGGATCGACGCCGGCACGGCCGCGTCGACGAGGGCGTCGAGCGAGTCGAATCCGATCGACGACAGCATGGTCGCCACGTGCGCCGGGTCGGTCACACCGATATGCCGGTCGGGGAAGGTGCGGATTGCGGGGAATTCGGTCACGGGGATCTCCGGAGGTAGTCGCGCGGTCGCGCGAACGAACTGGGATCCTCCCCGCTCTGTAACGGACCTGAGAGATTCAGACGCGGGATCACCTGCGTCCTTGCACCGTCGGTGAGCGAGCGTTGCCGCTCACTGCTTTCCAGAGTTGCCGCGCTGCAGCGGTACGGGTGCCTGAGAGATTCCCGGGGAGGGATTGCTCCTACGGCGCCAGGGCTCCGTTGCCGGACCATGGACTCTCCCGCCACAGCTTGATGGCCGATATTCAGAAGTCGTGCTCACTCTACCATCGGAGCGCGAGCTGGGGAGGTGCGGGTCGGGGCCGTCATGAGCCCCGACCCGCAGACTCAGCGTTCTTCGTCGCGCCCGTCGAGCGCGAGCAGCTCTTCCTCGACCGCTCCGCCATACCCTTCGGTCTGCGGGTCGCCGTGCAGGCCGCCCGAGACCGCGTATTCCTCCTCCGGGGAGAGGATCAGACGGTGGCGCGTGTACAGGCCGAAGATGATGAGCCCGACGATGTACACGATCACGATCGCGACAATGGCGGGCCGGAACGTCTCGTTGAGCAGGAAGCCCACGAAGATGAGCGCGGAGATCACGGCCGCAGCCGCTGCACCGAACACGCCCCATGGGCTGACGTACGGTCGCTTCGCGTTCGGGAACTTGCGTCGCAGAATGATGAACGACAGCATCTGCATGAAGTACGCGAGCACGGCGCCCCACACGGCGATGTTCAGCACGATCGCGCCGCCCACGCCGCTGTCGCCGCCCGTGAGTTCGACGACGATGAGCGCGACGAGCCCGATGACGGCGCCGGCGATCAGTGCCACCCACGGGGTCTGGCGCTTCCCGGTGAGCGACAACCACTTCGGGTAGTACCCGGCTCGCGACAGGGAGTACATGTTGCGCCCGTAGGCGAACATGATGCCCTGCAGCGACGCGAGCAGACCGAAGAGCGCGAAGAGCGCGAGCAGGCCGGCGACCCAGGCGAGGTCGTCGCCGAGAATCGCGCGGAATCCGTCGAGCAGGGGCTCACCGGCGACCCCGGTCGCGGACGCGCCCAGCACGCCGGTGTTCAGCACCAGCACGAGCAGGCCGGTGACGATCAGCGTGCCGCGAGCCCAGAGACCGGCGCGCGGAATGTCGCGCACGGGGTTGTGCGACTCTTCAGCTGCGAGCGGCAGTTCTTCGATACCGAGGAAGAGCCACATTGCGAACGGCATGGCGAAGAGGATCGGCAGCACGCCGTGCGGCAGGAAGACGCTCTGACCCGGGTCGGGCTCGATCTCGAACAGGCTGCCCCAGTCGATCGCGCCGCTCGCGAACGCCATGACGGCGAACAGCACGAGCACACCGATCGAGATGAAGGAGACGATGATGGCGAATTTCAGGGAGATCGCGGCGCCCGCGGTATTGAGCCCGACGAAGGCGGCGTAGAGAATGATCCACCACAACCAGGTCGGCAGGCTGAAGCCCATCAGCCCCTCGGTGACACCGTTCGCGTATCCCGCCGAGAAGTAGACGATCACCGCCGTCGTTGCGACATACTCGATGGTTTCGGCGAGACCGGTGACGAAACCGCCCCAGGGGCCCATCGCCGCACGACCGAACGAGTAGGCACCGCCCGTATGCGGCATCGCGGCCGCCATTTCGCCGATCGAGAATACGAGTCCGTAGTACATGACGACGAGGATCGCGAACGCGATGAGCATGCCGCCGAACCCGGCGGCTTCGATGCCGAAGTTCCAGCCCGAGAAATTGCCCGAGATCACCGCGCCGACCGCGAGGCCCCAGAGGCCCCAGACGCCGGCGGCGCGCTTGAGCTGCCGCTTCTCGAAATACCCGGATTCTGCAGTGGTGTAGGTGGCACCTGAGACTTTCAGGGTGTCCTTGGCCATGTCGACCTCTTTCACTTCGCTGTGATGGAACCGAACACTGCGATGATAGCCACCTATTGGTCGTTTCGCACCACCTTTATCACTCTGGCACTTGCGCAACCACCAACACAGTGTGGTGTAATGGTCTTCAATCCGACCTTTTGAGCGACGTCGCCGCGACGTCTGATTGCGGGTCGGTGTCGCAATCTCAACTCGATGACGAGCCGAAGGAGAGCACATGATTCCCGCAAGCGGCAATCTCACCCCCGATGAACTGCGCGAGGCGGTGGCTTCGGGCGAGATCGACACGGTGATCGTCGCCTTCACCGATATGCAGGGCCGATTGGTCGGCAAGCGCGTCTCCGCGCGGTTGTTCCTCGAGGATGTGATGTCGCACGGCGCCGAGTGCTGCAACTATCTGCTCGCGGTCGACGTGGAGCTCAACACGGTCGACGGCTACGCGCTCACCAGCTGGGAGAGCGGATACGGAGACATGGCGATGCTGCCGGATCTCGCCACCCTGCGACGCACGCCCTGGATCCCGGGCACCGCCCTTGTCATCGCCGACCTCACTCTTGCGAGCGACCACTCGGGCATTTCGGTGTCACCGCGACAGATCTTGAAGCGCCAGATCGACCGACTCGCAGCCCACGACTTCATTCCCTACGTCGGCACCGAACTCGAGTTCCTCGTCTTCGAAGACGACTACCGCAGCGCCTGGCGCAACGGGTATCGCGACCTGACTCCGGCGAGCGATTACAACACGGACTACGCGCTGCACGCGTCGACGCGCATCGAACCGCTGCTGCGCGATATCCGCAACTCGATGGACGCCGCAGGCATGTACTGCGAAGGCGTGAAGGGCGAGTGCAACCTCGGCCAGCAAGAGATCGCGTTCCGCTACGCCCACGCACTGCCCACCTGTGACAACCACTCGATCTACAAGAGCGGGTCGAAGGAGATCGCCGAGGCGCACGGCAAGAGCATCACCTTCATGGCGAAGTTCAATGAGCGCGAGGGCAACAGCTGCCACGTGCACACGAGCCTCCGCAACAGCGCGGGCGACCCGATCTTCGCCGACGACTCCGACCCTGACGGCATGTCGAAGATCTTCCGCCACTTCATCGCCGGCCAGCAAGCGGCCCTGCGCGAGTTCACGCTGCTGTACGCACCGAACATCAATTCGTACAAGCGCTACGTCGACGGCAGCTTCGCCCCGACCGCTGTGGCCTGGGGCCACGACAATCGCACGTGCGCTTTGCGCGTCGTAGGTCGCGGCCAGGCGATGCGCGTCGAGAACCGAGTGCCCGGCGGCGACGTGAATCAATATCTCGCGGTCGCCGGCATGCTCGCTTCGGGCCTCGCGGGCATCGAGCAAGAGCTCGAACTCGGCGAACCGCTGCGCGGCAACGCATATTCGAGCGACGTGGAGCGCGTGCCCACCACGCTGCGCGAGGCCGCCGATCTCTTCGAGCAGTCGGCACTCGCACGCGAGGTGTTCGGCGACGACGTGGTCGATCATTACACGCATGCAGCGCGGGTCGAGGTTCAGGCCTACGACGCCGCCGTCACCGATTGGGAGCGGGTCCGTGGCTTCGAACGACTCTGAACTCGGCACCGGCGTTCCGGGCGCCGCGCCGGTCATCGGCATCACCAGCTACCTGGAGCAGGCACAGACCGGGGTGTGGGATGTGCGCGCGTCGTTTCTGCCGCAGGTGTACCTCGACGCGGTCACTGACGTCGGCGGCATTGCGCTGGTACTGCCTCCGCAGCCCGTCTCCCCCGAGATCGCGCGCGGCATCGTCGCGTCGCTCGACGGACTCATCCTCTCCGGGGGCGCCGACGTCGATCCTGCACGCTACGGTGCCGCCGCGCACGAGCGCACCGGCGCCCCGCGCACCGACCGCGACGCGTTCGAGGCCGCGGTGCTCGACGCCGCGATCGAGGCCGAGCTGCCGCTGCTCGGCATCTGCCGCGGCGCACAGGTCATCAACGTCGAGCTCGGAGGCACCCTGATTCAGCATCTCCCGGACGTGGTCGGTGACGACCGCTACCAGGCGGGGCAGGGCGTCTTCACCGAGATCGATGTCGAAGTCGACGCGGGATCGCGGATCGCCGAAGTGCTCGGCGACGACCGCAGCGCACGCGCCCACCTCTATCACCACCAGGCGCTCGGTGATGTCGCCGACGGCCTCACCGTGACCAGCCGCACCGCCGACGGCATCATCGAAGCGGTGGAGCTCGACGCACTGCCCTTCGGCGTCGCCGTGCAGTGGCATCCCGAAGAGAACCGCGCCGATCGCCGCCTCTTCCAGGGTCTGGTCGATGCGGCGAGCGCCTACCGCGCTTCGCGTCGCGCCACCCCACCGTCGTCCCCGATCGAGCCCGCATCGAAGGAGCAGCCGTGAGCTACACCGTCATCAACCCCGCCACCGGCGAAGCCGTCACCGAGGTCGCGCACCTCGACGCCGCTGAGACCGACCGCGCCATTGCGGCGGCGGCCCGTGCCCAGCGCGACTGGGCGGCGGTCGCACCGGCCGACCGCGCGCGGGTGCTGCGCCGCTTCGCCGACGCGGTCGACGGCGACATCGAACACCTGGCGCAGCTCGAGACCACCAATTCGGGGCATCCGATCACGCAGTCACGCTGGGAGGCGGGTCATGTGCGCGACGTGCTCGAGTACTATTCGGGCACGCCGGAGCGCCTCATCGGCCAGCAGATTCCGGTAGCCGGCGGCATCGATGTCACGTTCCACGAGCCGCTCGGCGTCGTCGGGGTCATCACGCCGTGGAACTTTCCCATGACCATTGCCTCCTGGGGGTTCGCCCCCGCGCTCGCCGCCGGCAACGCCGTCGTGCTGAAGCCCGCGGAGTGGACCCCGCTCACCAGCATTCGTCTGGGCGAGCTCGCCCTCGAGGCCGGGCTCCCCGAGGGGCTCTTCCAGGTACTGGCGGGCCGCGGTTCCGTGGTCGGCGATCGCTTCGTCACGAACCCGACGGTGCGCAAGGTCGTGTTCACCGGCTCCACCGAGGTCGGCAAGCGCATCATGTCCGGGTGCGCCGATCAGGTGAAGCGCGTCACACTCGAGCTCGGCGGCAAGAGCGCGAACATCGTGTTCGCCGACGCCGACATCGAGCGCGCCGCAGCGACCGCGCCGTACTCGGTGTTCGACAACGCGGGCCAGGATTGCTGCGCGCGCAGCCGACTCCTCGTGCAGCGCAGCGTCTACGACCGATTCATGGAGCAATTCGAGCAGGCCGTGCAGGGCGTCGTCGTTGGCGACCCGACGCTCGAGTCGACCGAGGTGGGCCCGCTGGTGACGCAAGCGCACAAGGAGAGCGTCGCGTCGTTCCTCACGGACGATGTGCCGGTCGCGTTCCGGGGATCCTGCCCCGACGGCCCCGGTTCGTGGTTCGCCCCCACCGTCGTCACTCCGGAGCGCGGCTCGCGCATTGCCACAGAGGAGGTCTTCGGACCGGTCGTCGCCGTACTCCCGTTCGAGGATGAGGCCGATGCGCTGCGGCTTGCCAACGACACGGAGTTCGGCCTCAGCGGCTCGATCTGGACCAACGACCTCGGTCGCGGCATCCGCGTCGCCCGCGGCGTCGAGGGCGGCAATCTCTCCGTCAACTCCCACTCGTCGGTGCGGTACACGACCCCGTTCGGCGGCTTCAAGCAGTCAGGGCTCGGACGCGAGCTCGGGCCCGACGCCGCCGAGCACTTCACCGAGACGAAGAACGTGTTCTTCGCCAGCGAGTGACCCACGTTTCCCTTCCTCCTTCTTGACTGCAAAGGACATCCCATGAGCGACATCACCCCCATCGATCTCACCCAGCGACTCGCCGGCAAGGTCGCCGTCATCACCGGTGGCGCGAGCGGCATCGGGCTCGCCACCGCGAAGCGCTTCCGCGCCGAGGGCGCCCGCGTCGTGATCGGCGACATGAACCCGGAGTCCGGCGAAGCCGCCGCGGCTGCGGTCGACGGCCTCTTCGTGCAGGTCAACGTCACCGACGAGGCTCAGGTCAACAACCTCTTCGACACCGCCGCTCGCGAGTACGGCAGCGTCGACATCGCGTTCAACAATGCGGGCATCTCCCCCGACGACGACGACTCGATCGAGATCACCGAACTCCCGGCCTGGGAGAAAGTTCAAGACGTGAACCTGAAGAGCGTCTACCTCTGCTCGCGGGCGGCGCTGCGCCACATGACCGCGCAGGGATCCGGCTCCATCATCAACACGGCCTCGTTCGTCGCGGTGATGGGCTCCGCCACCTCGCAGATCTCGTACACGGCGTCGAAGGGCGGCGTACTCGCCATGACCCGCGAACTCGGCGTGCAGTTCGCTCGCCAGGGCATCCGAGTGAATGCGCTGTGCCCGGGTCCGGTGAACACCCCGCTGCTGCAGGAGCTGTTCGCGAAAGACCCGGAGCGCGCCGCCCGCCGACTGGTGCACGTGCCCGTCGGTCGCTTCGCCCGCCCGGAGGAGCTCGCCGCCTCCGTCGCGTTCCTCGCGAGCGACGACGCTTCGTTCATCACCGCCTCGACCTTCCTCGTCGACGGCGGCCTGACGAGCGCATACACCACGCCGCTCTAACGAGCTCTTGCGCTCGGCGCCGGGCGGCCTCCCGCTCCCGGCGCCGAGCGCGCGTACACTCGCAGAGTCACACCGCGTGACGAGCATCGGAGGCACCCATGACCGCGACCGGCGACGGGATCGAGCTGCTCGTGCGCGCGGTGCGACCGACGAACGCCTACGAAGAGACCATGCAGCGCCTGCTCCAGTCCATTCGTCTCGGGCTGATCGGTCCGGGTGAGCGGCTCCCCGCCGAGCGCGACCTCGCGGCGATGCTCAAGGTCAGTCGAGACACGGTGCGCGAGGCGCTCGCCACGCTCGCCGAGGCCGACTATGTCGTGTCGCGGCGCGGCCGGTACGGCGGCACCTTCGTCGTCGACTCCCTGCCGCGCGAATCGGCACTCGGCGCGCTGCAGGGCGGGTTCGGCCCCGCAGAGGTGGAAGACGTCACCACGCTGCGGCGGGTGCTCGAGGTCGGTGCGGCCCGCGAGGCCGCCGCACGAGACCTGACCGCTGACGAGCGCGCATCGCTGACACGCGCGCTCGAGGATTGCTCGGGCTCGGCGCAGGCCGACCACCGCCGCCTCGACTCCCGCCTGCATTTGCTGATCGCGGAGCTGTCAGGATCCACGAGCCTCGTGCCGCTGGTCGCCAACCTGCGTACCCGCGTCAACGCGCTGCTCGAAGAGATTCCGATGCTCGCACCGAACCTCGCGCACTCGAATGCCCAGCATGAAGCCGTGGTCGCGGCAATACTCGCGGGCAGACCGGAGTCCGCGGCCGAGGCCATGCTCGAACACATCGAGGGCTCGTCGGCTCTCTTGCGCGGCTTCCTCTCGAATCAGTAGGCGTCGCCCGGCGCGACGTGCACGTCGGGAAGCTCGGTGAACACCGTTCCTCCGTCTCCCGAACCCGGCATCACGGGCGCGGTGAACGCGACACCCACGGCGAGGAGCAGGCCGAGAAAGCCGGCCATCGTCGCGCGCAGCACGAGCAGGTCACCGCGACGACGCCACAGCTTTCGCGACACGGCGACGACCCCGAGACCCATTGCGCCGCCGAGCGTATTCATGAGCACGTCGGTGAGATCCGAGCGCCCGACGGCGAACACGTATTGCGCGGTTTCCAGCATTACGCTGCCGAACATGCACACGAGCAGCGCGAGCCCGCTCCTGCGCGGGCGCTCCAGCAGTGCGAGCAGCACCCCGAACGGCACGAAGAGCGCGATGTTCGCCACGAGTTCGAGCGGCGCATTCCGCCCCAAACCGGCGCCTGCCACGAACGGCACGAGCTTGATCGTGCGCAGCGACCCGTCTCCGATCTGCGGGAGCTCGAGCTTCCAGACGATCACCCAGGTCAGCAGCACGAGATATCCGGTCAGCACGACGACGAGCGTGCGCGGTGATGGGCGCCGCGGGTGACGCGGGGTGTGCGCGAGTGGCCGGGTCAGTGTCGCAGTCACGATGCCACCGGCAACGATACGCGCACCAGCACACCACCGGCGTCGCGCGCAGAGAGCTGCAGGTCTCCGTGATGGGCGCGCACAATGCTGCGCGCGATGGCGAGCCCCAGTCCGTGGCCGTCACGACCGTCTCGCACCCGCGAGGCCCCGCGTTGGAACGGTTCCACCAGGGTGCCGAGCATCTCTGCCGCGATGCGCTCGCCGGGATTCTCGACGGTGAGCTCGACCGCATCCGCACCGCGCGCCGTGCTCACGGTCACCCAGCCATCATGCGGGGCGTTGTGCACGACCGCGTTCTGCATGAGATTCGTCACGAGCTGCAGCAGCAGTGCCGATGATCCCGGAGTGATCGCCGTGTCTCCGCGCACCTCGAGCGAGATCCCGCGCTGCTCGGCGATCGGCAGCAGCGTCTCGGCGGCTTCCTCCGCAAGCAATGAGAGATCGACCGGCTCAGTGGTGAATGCGCGCTGGTCGGCGCGGCTGAGCACGAGCAACGCTTCGGTGAGATGAATCGCACGCGCGTTCACCTCGCGCAGCCGCCGCAGCATGGCGGAGCGGTCTGAAGCCGGGTCATCTGCGGCGACATCGATCAGCGCCTGAGTGATCGCGAGCGGGGTGCGCAGCTCGTGCGAAGCGTTGGCCGCGAAGCGCTGCTGCTCGGCGAGTTGGGATTCGAGTTGGGCCAGCATGCCATCGAAACTGTCCGCGAGTTCTCGAAACTCGTCTTGTCTGCCGGGCATCGCGATGCGGTGCCCGAGCGAGCCCGCAGCGGCCTGACGCGTCGCCCGGGCGATCTGCGTGAGCGGTGCCAGTACGCGCCCGGCGAGCAGCCAACCACCGAGCGTGCTCGCAGCCAGCAGCGCCGCGAGCATCCACGCCGCCGGCGGAAGAAATGCGCGGAGCAGGTCGGTTCGCCCCGGAATCAAGCCCTCCGGCCCGACGTACGCCTGCACCGGCACGTAGCGCAGGAGGAAGACGTAGACGATGGCGAGGAGCAGGCCGCCGGTCACCATGACGACCGCGACATAGCTCAGCGTCAGCTGCCAGCGCACGCTGAGGCCCGGGTGCCGCGTCATTCGGAGCGCTCCACGGTTGCGGCGCCCGTCTTCGGAGCAGTCTCGGGTTCCGATGCGATGCGATACCCAACGCCGGCGACCGTCTCGATGATGCCGGGCTCGCCCAGTCGTTTGCGCAGTGCCGACATCGTGATGCGTACGGCGTTGGTAAACGGGTCGGCGTTCTCATCCCACGCCCGCTCGAGCAGCGTTTCGGCACTGACCACGCCGCCTTCGGCATCGAGCAGTACCTCGAGCACCGCGAACTGCTTACGCGTCAGCGCGACGAACCGACCATCGCGCACGACCTCGCGGCGGAATGCGTCGAGCCGCACCCCGGCGAACTCGCGCACGGGGGGCCGTGCATGGATGCGTCGGCGCGCCAGCGCGCGCAGGCGCAGCACGAGCTCACGCATGTCGAACGGTTTCGTCAGGTAGTCGTCGGCGCCGAGTTCGAACCCCGTCGCTTTGTCGTCGAGCCGATCCGCCGCGGTGAGCATGAGAATCGGCAGCCCCGATTCTGAAGCGACGATGCGTCGCGCGATCTCATCGCCGTTCGGACCGGGAACATCGCGGTCGAGCAGGGCAACGTCATACGCGTTCACACTCAGCAGTTCGAGTGCGGTCTCGCCGTCGCCGGCGATGTCCGCTGCGATTGCCGCGAGACGCAACCCATCACGAATGGCCTCGGCCATGAAGGGTTCGTCTTCCACGATCAGTACGCGCATGCCTCAATGGTAGAAGGGGGCGCATATCGTCGGCGTATCGGAATTCCCATACGCTGCGGCAACATCCGGTGCGATGCACTGAGAGCATGAGCATTCCCTACACCACGTACGTGGCACGCCGCCGCGTCGTCGCCGTGATTGTCACCGCGGCGGCCGCCCTTCTCATTGCCGCCGTCGCGGTCACCGTCTGCGTCATCGCCGTCCGCGCCGCGGGAGCAGACACGGGCACGGCGCGATCCGATCTGCAGACCGCGGTGCGTTCCGTGCTGCCGACGGGCTCACTCTCAGCGGCGGATGGCGACCTGCCCGAGGACGCACGTGTGACCGATACCGACCTGCCGGGGGTCGGCAACCTCGACCCGGAGTTGCTCGCAGCGGTGCAGGCCGCTGCCGTCGATGCCGCCGCGAGCGACATCGAGTTCACGGTGACGAGCGGGTGGCGATCCGCCGCCTACCAGCAGCAGCTGTTGGATGACGCCGTCACGCAGTACGGGTCGACTGAGGAAGCCGCACGGTGGGTGGCAACGCCCGAGACCTCCGAGCATGTCGCCGGCCGCGCGATCGACATCGGGGACTTCGATGCGGCGTACTGGCTCGGTCTGAACGGCGCAGGGTATGGGCTTTGCCAGACGTACGCCAATGAATCATGGCATTTCGAGTTGCAGCCCGACGCTCCGGTCAACGGGTGCGCCGAGCCCTACATCGATCCGACGTTCGATCCGCGCATGACGGGCTGAACTCGAGCACCCACCGCGACGGCGTCCCCTCAGGTCAAGTCGTCGACGACCTCCGCGGCGGGGCGCACACGCGTGACGAGCCCGACACCGGCTCCGGCATCCACCGGAACGACGGAGTAGTCGCCCGCGGCTGCGGCGGCACGGAACGCCGCACGCGCTTCGGTGTCGTGCGCCAGTTCCGCTTCGCGCCCGTGCCAGCGATCAATGAATTCGGTGCGCACGAGGCGTTCGGGAAACCGTGCCGGCCACGGTCGTTCCAGGGCGACGTCGTAGGCGCGCGTGACGACCGTATCGGCGCCCGTCGCCGCGATGAGCGCCGCGCGGGCGCCCGGTGACGTCAGCGCTTCCTCCGCCGCAGCGAATGCCGTGCCGACCCATGCGGCCACCGCGCCGGCATCGAGCACGCGCGCCACATCGGCCCCCGCTGAGACCGCGCCCGCTGCGATCACCGGCACGTCGACGGCGCCGAGCACTGCAGCGAGCAGGGAGTCGCGCGGCTCTCGGTGATCCCCGTGCCCGCCGCCTTCGCTGCCGCGCGCGACGATCGCATCGACTCCGCTTGCGGCCGCGACTTCGGCCTCTTGCACCGTCGCGACCTGCGTCACGGTGAGGATTCCAGCGTCACGGGCCGCCGTGACCCAGTGCGGTGCGGGCGCCGGTGCATTCCAGTCTCCGAAGCTCACCGAGAGGAGCGCGGGTGCGGCCGCGATTGCACGACCGAGCAGTTCGGGATCGCGCGCGATTCCCCAGTCCACGAGCCCAATGCCGAACGGCAGGCCGTCGGCTCCCCGCAGATCGTCGCCGAGCGCGGCCAATTCGCGCTCCAGCGCACCTACCGACCCGGCGCTCCCCATGCCAATCATGCCCAGCGCACCCGCGCGCGAGACCGCGGTGGCCAGCGCGCCCCCCGCGACGCCGCCCATGGGAGCACAGATCAGCGGTGCGGTGAGTCCGAGTTCACGGGCCCATTCGGTCAGTCGTCGCTCGCTCATAGCGCCTACGCTACTCCGCAGCGCGTCGTCGCGCTCGGGCCGCCTCGCGCCTACGCGCGGCGATACGTGAGGTCGCGGATGTGGCGACCCACATCGATGCCCTTCTGCTCGAACGCCGTCAAGATGCGCCCGTCGAAGCGATCCGCCCACTCACCTGAGAATTCACGCGTGAACCCGTCAGCGGCGTCGAGCACCTCGCGCATCTGCTCGGCGTAGTCCTCCCAGTCTGTGGCGAGTCGCAGCACACCGCCGGGGCGCAGCGCACCGTACGCGATGCGGGCGAAGTCGTCACTCACCAGGCGGCGCTTGTGATGACGCACCTTCTTCCACGGGTCGGGAAAGAAGACCCAGATCTCGTCGACCGACCCGGCGGGCAGATACTTCTCGAGCAGTTCGGGAGCGTTCACCTCGGCGAGCTTCAGGTTGTCGAGCGCGGCGACCTCGGCACGAATCATGGTGCGCGCGAGCCCGGCGCGAAACACCTCGACGGCGAGGAAGTTCGTGTCGGGCCGCTGCTCCGCGGCGTGCAGGATCGCGTGGCCCTGCCCCGATCCGACCTCGACGACGAGGGGCGCCGTTCGACCGAAGATTTCTTCGGGGTCGCCGTGCACGCCATCGGCGACGCTCGTCGCGGCCGGCCCGTGCGCGATATCGAGCACGTAGGTCTCGTGGTGATCGGCCCACGCACGCTCTTGCGAGGGCGTCATGCGGCCGCTGCGGCGCACGAACGAGACGGGCTTCTTCCGAAAGGTCGTCGGGTCGAAGCTCTTGTACGGGAGTGGCTGCTGCTCGGTCACCCCATAACGGTAGTCGGGCGACGGCGCACGGGCAAAGCGGGGGCGCGTCTCAGTCGCGCGGCGATCCCGAACTCCCCTCCCGGCCCCGGCGCCGCCGCTACCATGGGAGTCAACCGCATTCGAGCGAAGGGGCCCATCATGACCAGACGCATCCTGCTGGTGAACGGACCGAACCTCAATTTGCTGGGCACCCGGGAGCCCGAGGTGTACGGCACCGACACGCTCGCCGATGTGGAGGCGCTCGTCACGCGGGTCGCCGCAGACTTCTCGCTCGACGTGCGCGCCGTGCAGAGCAACCACGAGGGCGCGATCATCGACGCCATCCATGCGGCTCGCGAAGACTGCGCGGCGATCATCATCAACCCGGGAGCCTTCACGCATACCTCGATCGCGATTCGCGATGCCATCACCGGCGTTGCGCTGCCGACGGCCGAGGTGCACATCTCGAATGTGCACGCCCGCGAAGAATTCCGCCATCACTCCTATCTCTCGGGTGTGGCCGCCGCAGTCATCGTCGGGTGCGGCGTGCAGGGGTACGATTTCGCGGTGCGTCGCATCGCGGCGCTGCTCGCCGGTTAGCGACGCCGCGGCGCACCCGTTCACCGTGCAGTCGGAAACCAGTCGAAGAGTTCGGGCTGGTGCGCGTGCACGAGCACGGCGAAGACGACCGCGTCGAACAGCAAATGCACGGTCACGACGTACGACAGCGACCGGGTGCGCAAGAAAATTATTCCCTGCACCAGCGCGAAGGGAATCGTGAGCCACGGCCCCCAGGCGCGATACCCCAGTTCCCACAGGAACGACACGAACACGATCGCCTGCAGCAGATTCGCCGCCCACGCCGGAAAGTGCCGCAGCAGCAGCGCGAACACCGTGCAGATGAAGAAGAGTTCGTCCCAGATCCCGACGGCGCCGACGCCGACGAAGAGCCGGGCGATGAGCTCGGGGGTGTCGACGACGGGCCAGTTCGCGTAGACGCCCGATGAAATGAAATACCAGGGCAGGATCAGCCACGCGAGCACGAGCACCGCGACCAACCAGGCCCAGTGGTATCTGGCCCAGCGCTCGCCCCGGGCGCTCCCCGCGCCGCGCCAGGGGAATGAGGTGGCGCGGTCGCGGTAGACGTACCTCGAAATGAGATATGGCACGGCGACGGCGCCCCCGAGCGCAAGCGTGAACTTCACCATCGACGCGGTGTCGAGGTGTGCGGCGAGCGGGATCACCCGCACGATCGACAGGCCAATCGCAATGAGTGAGAGATCGCGCAGCAACGACGGCGGGCGTTCGCCGGCACGGGCGGTTGCCCCTGCCGGCGTCGCGTCGTCGCGCCCGGCGCGAGATGTCCAGGCCGCGAGCGCGAGGCCGACGGCGCCGAGGCCGATCCCGAGCCAGATCTGGTGGAGCACGAACCAGGCGGGCGCCATGAGGCAGACCAGCAGCGCCGCGCAGACGGCCACGGGGCGCGTGCGCCGCGCGAGCGTCAGTGTCTCGGCTCCGCCCCCGCGCCCGGGCATCAGCTGAAGTGCCCGCTCACGGGGCCCGGCGCGTCGGCGAGCAGCACGAGACGATCGTCGATCGGGAACGGCAGTGCGAAGCTCGCGACGACGGCGCCGATGTCTCCGAAGTCGTCTTCTTTGGCTCCGATGCCCTCGGGCGACACCTCAACGATGCGCGCGCGGATCCACTCGCCGGCATCGGTGCGCAGTGCGTAGATCTCGGCGAGATACCCGATGCCGATCTCTTCGAGTGCGGCTTCTGCGTCGAGCCAGTCGATCGGCGCGGTGGCACGAGGGCGCCCCAGAAGGTCGAACGGCACGAACCCATCGCCCTCGGGTTCGATCCAACCGACGAGCTCTCCGTCTTCGCGGCGATGCGGAATCCAACTCTCGGGGAGGCTCATGCAGCGAGCCTAGCAAGCTGTTCCGGTCGGGTTCGAGTGCGAGTTCATATGCGGGTTCGCGCGTGCTGCGAGTGTCGATCAGGATTCGAGAAGTCAATGTCGGCGGCCCCCATTATTCTGGCTCCATGACCTCCTCTCATGTCGCAGATTCGCACGACCGCATTCGAGTCCGGGGTGCCCGCGAGCACAACTTGAAAGATGTCAGCGTCGACCTGCCGAAGCGGCGGCTCACAGCGTTCACCGGGGTCTCGGGTTCGGGTAAGAGCTCGCTTGTGTTCGGCACGATCGCGGCCGAGTCACAGCGTCTCATCAACGAGACCTACAGCGCCTTCGTGCAGGGCTTCATGCCATCGCAGAGTCGCCCCGATGTCGACGTGCTCGAGGGCCTCACGACGGCCATCATCGTCGACCAGGAGCGCATGGGCGCCAACCCGCGCTCCACCGTCGGCACGGCCACCGACGTCAACGCGATGCTGCGCATCGTCTTCTCGCGCCTTGGTGCTCCGCGCATCGGGTCTCCGAATGCGTTCTCGTTCAACGTCGCCTCGATCAGCGGCGCAGGCGCGGTCACGCTCGAGAAGGGCGGCAAGACGGTCAAGGAGCGCCGCAGCTTCGAGATTCTCGGCGGCATGTGCCCGACCTGCGAGGGCCGGGGCACCGTCAGCGACTTCGCGCTCGATGAGCTCTACGACGCCCAAAAGTCACTGGCCGATGGCGCGTTGAAAGTGCCAGGGTTCAGCATGGACGGCTGGTACGGTCGCATCTTCGCCGCACTGCTGCCCATGGACACGCCCCTCGGCGACTTCACCGACGAGCAGATGCACGTGCTGCTCCATGACGAGCCTCGCAAGATCAAGGCCGACGGCGTCAACGTCACGTACGAGGGCCTCATCCCGCGCATCCAGAAGTCGATGCTGTCGAAAGACCGCGAGGCCATGCAGCCCCACATTCGGGCATTCGTGGACCGCGCGATCGTCTTTCACGCCTGCCCAGACTGCGGCGGCACCCGCCTCAACGAGACCGCGCGTTCCTCAAAAATCTCGGGCCAGTCGATCGCCGATGTCTGCGCGATGCAAATCACCGACCTCGCCGAGTGGGTGCGCGGCATCGACGATCCGGGCATCGCGCCGCTGGTCGAAAAGCTCACCGACACCCTTGACTCGTTCGTGCAGATCGGGCTGGGCTATCTCAGCCTGGATCGCCCGACCGGCACGCTCTCCGGTGGCGAGTCTCAGCGCACGAAGATGATCCGGCACCTCGGCTCCCCCATCACCGATGCGACGTACGTCTTCGATGAGCCTTCGATCGGCTTGCACCCGCACGATATCCAGCGCATGAATCAGCTCCTGCTGAAGCTGCGCGACAAGGGCAACACCGTGCTCGTCGTGGAGCATAAGCCCGAGATGATCGCCATCGCCGACCACGTCGTCGACCTTGGGCCGCGGGCCGGCACGAACGGCGGTGAGATCTGTTTCGAGGGCACCGTCGCCGAGCTCCGCGCCTCGGGCACGCTCACGGGTCAGCACCTCGACGACCGGGCGCGGGTGAAAGACTCGGTGCGCACCTCGTCAGGGGCCCTCGAAGTGCGCGGGGCGGATCGCCACAACCTGCAGAACGTCGACGTCGACGTGCCCCTCGGCGTGCTCTGCGCCGTGACCGGGGTCGCCGGGTCGGGCAAGAGCACCCTGATCGGCAACTACGTCGCCAACCGCGACGACGTCGTCGCCGTCGACCAGGGGGCGATTAAGGGATCCCGACGCTCGAACCCCGCGACGTACACCGGGCTGCTCGATCCGGTGCGCACGGCGTTCGCGAAGGCGAATGGCGTGAAGCCCGCGCTCTTCAGCGCGAATTCGGAGGGCGCTTGCCCCGAGTGCAAGGGCGCGGGCATCATCTACACCGATCTCGGCATGATGGCCACGATGGAGAGCGTCTGCGAAGTGTGCGAAGGTAAGCGCTTCGATTCCGCGGTGCTCGACTACACCTACGGCGGCAAGAATATCGCCGAGGTGCTCGACCTCTCCATGGCCGAGGCCCGTGAGTTCTTCTCCGCACCCGACACCAAGATCGCCAAGGCCGCGAAAATTCTCGACCGGCTCGTCGACGTCGGCATCGGGTACATCAAGCTCGGCCAGCCGCTGTCCACGCTGTCAGGCGGTGAACGTCAGCGTCTCAAGCTCGCGATCCACATGCTCGAAGACGCCGACATCTACGTGCTCGACGAGCCGACCACCGGATTGCATCTCGCCGACGTCGAGCAGCTGCTCGGCCTCCTCGATCGCCTCGTCGATGCGGGCAAGAGCGTGATCGTGATCGAGCACCATCAGGCAGTCATGGCGCACGCCGACTGGATCATCGACCTCGGCCCCGGCGCGGGCCAGCAGGGCGGCACCATCGTGTTCGAAGGCACACCCGCCGACCTCATCGCCGCCAAGTCGACCCTCACCGGCGAACACCTCGCGGAGTACGTCGCGGGCTGACGCCGCTTGCCCATTACTCCGCGGCCGGGGCGCTCTCCAACTCGTTGAGCGCTCGGATCAGACGGTAGAGGTCGCCCACCGCACGCCGACGCGGCGTGAACACGATGCGATGCAGGTCGAGCGCATCGTGGTCAGCGCGCTCCGAGTCGAGGGGCTCGGTGCGTGCGATCTCGCCGGTTTCGCACAACCCGGCAAAGCGCCGGTTCAGGTCGGCGATCTCGGCGTCGGTGGGCGCAGCGCGCACCCGCAGCACCAGTTGCTCGCCCTGCCAGCGCAGCGAGTCGTAGTTGCGCCAGAACCCGATGACCTCGGCGATCGCGGCCTCCGGAGAATCGGTGATGAGCACCCGGTCGAGGTCATCAACGGAGATCAGGCCCGCGCCTGCCAGCTCCTCGATCACGAAGCGCGCGAACCCGCGCCAATACGTGCCGCCCGCGCGATCGAGCAGCACGATCGGCATCGGCTCCATCTTGCCGGTCTGCTGCAGGGTGAGCAGTTCGAACGTCTCGTCCATCGTGCCGAATCCGCCGGGCAGGCAGACGAAGCCGCGCGATTCTTTCACGAGCATAAGCTTGCGGGTGAAGAAGTACTTCATCGCGACGCGGTGCCCATCATCAGCCGGCTCGTCGAGCGGTGTCTCCTCGAACGGCAGTCGAATCGAGACGCCGAGCGACCGCTCGGGCCCCGCACCCGTCGCGGCCGCCTCCATGATGCCCGGGCCGGCGCCCGTGACGACCATCCACCCGCGCTCGGCGAGCCCGCGTGCGGCGGCCTCGGCGCCGAGCCACAGCGGATCCTGCGACTGGGTGCGCGCCGAACCGAAAATCGTGACCTTGGGGATGCCGACGAACGGCGCGAACAGTCGGAATGCGGCGCGCATCTCCTCGACCGCGGAAGCCGTGATCTTCAGGTCGAGTCGGCTGGTTCCATCAGATCCCAGGCCCAATCCCGCGGTGAGAATGCGACGAATCAGCCCCCGTTGCGCCCCGGCACCAGCGGTCTCGATGATCGCGTCGAGATGCTCCCGCACGGCCTCAGGGTGCGCGGCAGCCGCCTCCACAACTGTGCTCGCGGCCTGCGGATCATCTGAGTGTTGCTGGGCTTCGGTACTCACGCTCACAGTCTAGGAGCGCCGACCAGTAGGCTGGCCGCATGCCGACACGGCGCGCCCACCTCTCGCCCCAGACCGCACACGGACAACTCGCGGCGGCGCTCGCCGCGCTCCGGGAGTCGAACGCGATCCCTGACGGGTTCCCCGATGACGCCGTCGCCGAGGCCGCCGCCGCGCAGTCGACGGTGCCCGATCTCGACCTGCGCGACATCCCGTTCGTCACGCTCGACCCGCTCGGGTCGCAAGATCTCGACCAGGCGTTTCACATCGAGCGCTCTGAGTCGGGGTACATCGTCCGCTATGCCATCGCCGACCTGCCCGGCTTCGTCGCACCGGGCGGCGCACTCGATCGAGAGGCACGCGAGCGGGGTCAAACCCTGTACCTCCCCGATGCTCGTGTTCCGTTGCATCCGCCGGAACTCAGCGAGGGCCGAGCGTCGCTGCTCCCGGGCGAAGATCGCGTCGCCTACGTGTGGACCGTCGAGGTCGACGCGGCCGGCGCCGACCATGCCGGTCGTGTCGAACGCGCGCGGGTGCGCTCGCGCGCACAGCTCGACTACCCGTCGGCCCAAGCCGACCTCGATGCGGGCACGGCTGACGAGATGCTGCAGCTGCTCCCGGAAGTCGGCAAGCTCCGCATCGCGCAGGAGCGCGCCCGCGGCGGCGCGAGCCTGAATATGCCCGACGAGGAGGTGGTGCGCGACCCCGACGGGTATCGGATCGTCCGCCGTTACGCACTGCCCATCGAGGAGTGGAACGCGCAGCTCTCGCTGCTCGCCGGTATCACGGCCGGCCGCATGATGTTGGAGGCGGGAGTGGGCATCCTGCGCACCATGCCGGCTCCCGACGACGACGCGCTCGCCAGTTTCCGCACGAAGGTCGCGGCGCTCGGACACCCCTGGCCCCGCGACCTCGCGTACGGCGAGTATTTGGAGCGCCTCGACGAGCACTCGCCCACGACGCCGGGCGTGCTGCAGGCCGCCGCGACGCTGTTCCGCGGCGCCGACTACACCCCGTTCGATGGCACCCCGCCCGAGCAGCCGCTGCAGGCCGCCATTGCGGCCCCCTACGCCCACGTCACCGCACCCCTGCGCCGCCTCGTCGATCGGTGGGGCCTCGTCATCTGCGCCGCGATCTGCGCGGGCGAGCCGATTCCGAGCTGGGCACGCGAGTCGCTCGACGAGTTGCCCTCCCTGATGCGCTCATCGAATCAGCGCGCTGGGCAGATCGGTGCCGCGGCGATCGACCGCGTCGAAGCGGCGCTGCTGCGCGACCGCGTCGGCGAGGTGCTCTCCGCCGTCGTCGTGGAGGTGCGCGGCGAGCGCGCACGCGTGCAGCTCGATGACCCGGCGGTCACCGCACAGGTCTCGGCGAGCGGCTTCACCGCCGGCACGCGCGTCGATGTGCGCGTCGCGGCTGCAGATGTCGCGTCGGGAACCGTGCAGTTGGAGCCGGCAGAAGCTCCGGAGCCCTCCGCTGCAGAGACGACACCATCGACCCCGACAACGCACCGCGCGAGCGCCTGACCACTCGGCTCAGGCCGTGACGACCTCCGGTGATCCGGAGCCCGCCGATGCGGGCATCTCGGCAGCGAGTCGGTTCGCCTCCTCAATCAACGTCGCCACGATCTCGCTCTCAGGCACCGTCTTGATGACCTCGCCCTTGACGAAGATCTGCCCCTTGCCGTTGCCCGAGGCCACCCCCAGATCTGCTTCGCGCGCTTCGCCCGGCCCATTCACGACGCAGCCCATGACCGCGACCCGCAGCGGCACGCTCATGCCCTCGAGCCCCTGCGTCACCTCTTCGGCGAGTGTGTACACGTCGACCTGAGCTCGACCGCACGACGGGCACGACACGATCTCGAGCTTGCGCTCGCGCAGGTTCAGCGACTGCAAAATCTGCAGCCCGACCTTGACCTCCTCGACCGGGGGCGCCGAGAGCGAGACGCGAATCGTGTCGCCGATGCCTTCGGAGAGCAGGATGCCGAACGCCGTGGCGCTCTTGATGGTGCCCTGGAATGCCGGGCCCGCCTCGGTGACGCCGAGATGGAGCGGCCAGTCGCCGCGCTCGGCGAGTTGCCGGTACGCCTTGACCATGACGATCGGGTCGTTGTGCTTCACCGAGATCTTGAAGTCGTGAAAGTCGTGCTCCTCGAACAGCGACGCCTCCCAGACCGCGCTCTCGACGAGTGCCTCGGGGGTGGCTTTGCCGTACTTCTGCAGCAGTCGAGGGTCGAGCGACCCGGCGTTGACGCCGATCCGCAGGGAGACACCGGCGGCCTGGGCTCGACGCGCGATCTCGCCGACCTGGTCGTCGAACTTGCGAATGTTGCCGGGGTTCACGCGCACGGCGGCGCAACCGGCGTCGATCGCCGCGTACACGTAGTTCGGCTGGAAGTGGATATCGGCGATGACCGGGATCTGACTCTTTTTCGCGATGATCGGCAGTGCCTCGGCATCATCGCGGCTGGGGCAGGCCACGCGCACGATGTCGCAACCGGCGGCGGTGAGCTCGGCAATCTGCTGCAGCGTCGCGTTGATGTCGGTCGTGGGGGTCGTGGTCATCGACTGCACGGAGACCGGAGCGTTGCCGCCCACGGTGACCGACCCGACCTGAATCGCCCGGGATTTGCGGCGCGGGGCGAGTACTTCGGGGACCTGGGGCATTCCCAAATTGACTGCTGGCACGCGGCCGAGTCTACTCTCGCGAGATGCGCGCGGCCCCGGGTTCGGCGTGCACGCGCGACGATCACAGCTGCCGGTCAGCCGAACAGCGACACCGGCTTCACGATGTCCGCGTAGACGAGCAGCACCAACATCGCACCGAGCACGACGGCGACCGCCATGGTGACCGGCGCCATCTTGGCGGTGTCGATCGGCCCCGGATCGGGCCGGCCCAGCATTCGAGCGATCCCGCGCTTCAGCCACTCGTACACCGCACCGATGATGTGCCCGCCGTCGAGCGGCATCAGCGGCACGAGGTTGAACACGAAGAGCGCGACGTTGAGCGAACCGAGCAGCCCAATGATGGTCTGGGCGCGCGCCGCGACCGGCGCATCTTCAAGACTGACGATCTCGCCTGCCATGCGGCCGACGCCGACGACGCTGATGGGCCCGTTCGGGTCACGCGCTTCCGACCCGAACGCGGCGTTCCAGACGTCCACCATGCGTTCGGGCATCCGCACCACGATGCCGACGACGCTCTGCACGTTCTCACCCAGGAATGCGGGCACCGCCGTGATCGGCTGCTGCACGTTCTCGCTGGCCGGGGTCGCACCGATCATGCCGACGACTTCGGTTTTCACCGTGCCGTCGGCGTTCTCGACGACCTTGCCCGACGCGTCGGTCACCGCGCGCTCGTTTTCGACGGGGGTGAGCTGCAGCGTCTGCTCGGCACCGTCGCGCTCGATGCGCACCGCCAGCGATGTGCCCGGGGCCTCGGAGACGATCGATCGGAACTGGTCCCAGCTCGTGATGTCCGTGCCATCGACGGAAATGATCGTGTCGCCCGGGCGCAAGCCGGCGGCTGCTGCAGGGGCTGCCGGATCATCGCTGCTGCACGAGGTCGCCGTGCTCGATGCCGACACGAGGCACTCGCTCACCTGGCCGAGCGTGGTGCTGTTCTGCGGCACGCCGAACCCGACGAGCACGATCGCGAAGAACACGAACGCGAGCACGAGGTTCATCAGCGGCCCGCCGAGCATGATGATGATCTTCTTCCACGGCGCCAGCCGATAGAAGGTGCGGTGATCCTCGCCCTCGTCAATGGACTCCGCGCTCGCGAGCCGCGCATCTTCGACCATGCCGACGACGCCGCGCTTCGGCGCCTCATCGGGTCGCGCCTCTGCGTTCTTACTGGCCCCCGACGTGCCGAGCGCCGAGCCTTCTTGCACCACCGTGTTCAAGAACCCGGTGGTCGACGCGCGAGGGGCCTCCCCCGGCTTGCCCGGAGGGAACATGCCGGTCATCGCGACATAGCCGCCGAGCGGGATCAGCTTGACCCCGTACTCAGTTTCGCCCTTCCGCTTCGACCAGATCGTGCGACCGAACCCCAGCATGTACTGGGTCACCTTCACCTTGAAGAGCTTCGCCGGCACCAGATGGCCGATTTCATGCAGGCCAATGGAAACGGCGAGCCCGATCACGAAGATCAAGATGCCGAGCACGTAGAGCAGAACCTCAGTCACCAGCTCAGATTACTGCGCGGTGCTGTGGGGTTTCGGGGAGCACCCGGGGAGGAGCCGTGCGTCACCGAGTGCGAGCAGAAAGCGCCTGCTGCGCGCGCTCGCGCGCCTGGCGCTCGGCCTCGGTGAGCGTTTCGACCGTCAGTGTTGCCGGCGTCGCGTGCGCCTCGACCACCTCGCGCACCGTGTCGACGATGTCGAGGAATCCGATGCGCCCCGCGTGGAACGCCTCAACCGCTTCCTCGTTCGCGGCGTTGTAGGCCGCGGGGTAGGTGGAGCGTGCTCGTCCGACCTCCTTGGCCAGTTCGACCGCGGGAAAGGTCTCGTCGTCGAGCGGCGCGAAGTCCCAGCTCGACGCGGATCGCCAATCGAGCGGCACCCCGACGTTCGCCATGCGATCCGGCCACGACAGCCCCAGCGCGATCGGCAACCGCATATCGGGGGGCGATGCCTGCGCGATCGTCGAGCCGTCGACGAATTCGACCATCGAGTGCACGATCGATTGCGGGTGCACCACGACGTCGATGTCTCCGTAGGAGACGCCGAAGAGCAGGTGCGCCTCAATCACTTCGAGCCCCTTGTTCACGAGCGTCGCAGAGTTCGTCGTGACCACGCGCCCCATGTTCCAGGTCGGGTGGGCCATGGCCTCGGCCGGAGTCACCTCGCGGAGTTCGTCACGAGTGCGGCCTCGGAACGGGCCGCCAGAGGCGGTGAGGATCAGCCGGCGCACTTCATCGCGGCTTCCCGAGCGCAATGCCTGCGCGATGGCCGAGTGCTCGGAATCGACCGGCACGATCTGGCCCGGCTTCGCGAGCCCGGTGACGAGGTCTCCCCCGACGATCAACGATTCCTTGTTCGCGAGCGCGAGGGTGCGACCGGCTTCGAGTGCGGCAATCGTCGGCGCCAGGCCGACCGAGCCCGTGATGCCGTTGAGTACGAGGTCGGCCTGCACGTCATGGATCAGCCGCACGGCGTCGGCCGCACCGAGCGCCGTGTGCTCCACATTGAACTCATCGGCCTGCTGCTGCAGCCGATCCGCTTGCGAACCCGCGACGAGACCCGAGACTTGGTACCTCGCCGGGTGCTTGCGAATGACGTCGAGCGCCTGTTCGCCGATCGAACCGGTGGAACCCAGAATGATGACGCGCTTCATGCGTCCAGGCTACTTGGCGACCGCGCGGACTGCACGGAGCCTGCACACAGCAGTGCCCCGATGCGCGGAGGCACCGGAGCACGCTGCGCCGTTCGACTGCGACGGAGCGAAGCGGCTTACGCCTTGCTCACCAGCTCCAGCACGAAGGTGCGCGTCATGCCATCGTTGTAGCCGTCTTCAGGGGTCATGGTGACCTCGATGACCGATCCGATCTTCTGGCCGATCATCGCGGATCGGAAGCCCTCGATGAGCGCACCCGGGGCGGTGCTGAACTCGATGCCCGTCTCACTCCAGTTGCCGTCGAAGCGAACCGCACCGTTCCAGTCGACACCCACATAGTTCGTCATGATCGTGTCGCCCTCGGCGACGACCGCACCATCGCCTTCGGTGAGCACCTTCGACTCGGATTCGGTCGGGGGCTCCATGCACTCGGGGATGGTGATCTTCGGTTCAGCGGAGCCATCACCCAAATCGATCTCTGGGTACTTCTCGTCACGCGGCGTCAACGTATCGCAGGTGTCTGCGGTCGCATCTTCCTGCGCGTCCGAAATCTCACCGAACTCCATGACGATGACGAGGGAGTCATCTTTGGTGACGCCTTCCAAACCGCTGTCAGCCGGGTCCGTCGTGAACACCTTGTCGTACGGCGCGGCGAGCGCGATCTGCTCGCCCGTCGTCGCGCAGCGCAGGCCATCGTATGCCCACTCCGTCAAGCCATCCTTGTCGACCGCGATCTCACTCGCCGGCAGCTGCTGCAGCACCGAGCCGTCGGCGCCATTGAAGAGGGTCATCGAGGTCAGCACGTTCTGGCCTTCCTTGACGACGTCGCCCGAGCCCTCCTTCAGCACGGAGCGCTCAACGTTCTTCGCCGACACCGGAGTCTTCGAGGTGAGCTTGAGGTCTTCACCCACTGAGCCCGATACCTTCACACCCGAACTGGCGGAACCACCGGCGAGGCAGTCGGCTCCCGAAGCATCGGCTTTCGCCGACCCGCCGGCGGTGCACCCGACCAGCAGCAGGGCACCGACGAGAGCGGCGGGGGCGAGTACGCGCATCAATTTCACAGTGGTTGAAGTCCTTTGGTTCGCGAGGGGCCACGCGACCCGATCAGCGTGCTGCGATGCGAGACGGTCGGAGTGCGGCCATGAATGCACTCCGAGTATGTCGCATTCCGCGCCGTTTCGGCTGAGAGGCGCCCGAGGTTCCCCTGTGCGGAGTCTGGTGCGGAGTATCAGCCGCGCTCGGCAAGTGCTGCAGCATACAACTCGCGAGAGGACAGGCCGGTCGCTTCCGCCACCGCTCGCGTCGCATCTTTCAGGCGTTCGCCGCCGCGCACCCGTTCCTGCACCTCGGCGAGTGCAGTTTCCGGCGAGGTCTCAGCTTCGGGAGCACCCCCGACCACCACCACGATCTCACCCCGAACGCCATCGGCGGCCCACGCGGCGAGATCGCTCAGGCCTCCGCGACGCACTTCCTCATGCAGTTTCGTGAGTTCTCTGCATACCGCCGCAGGGCGGTCGTCGCCGAAGGCAGCCGCCAAGTCGGTGAGTGACGCGGCGAGCCGCGTCGGCGCTTCGAAGAACACCAGAGTGCGCCGCTCGGCGGCGAGCTCGCGAAGGGTGCGGGATCGCTCGCCCGCCTTGCGCGGCAGAAACCCCTCGAACGCGAATCGATCCGTGGGCAGCCCCGCGACGGCGAGCGCGGTGATCACGGCGCTCGGGCCCGGAATGGCACTCACCTCGACTCCGCTTTCTGCCGCGAGCTGTACGACGCGGAACCCGGGATCGGAAACGGTGGGCATGCCCGCGTCGCTGACGAGCACGATGTCTTCGTCGCGCGCGCGCTCCACGAGCGACGCCGCACGCTCGTGCTCATTGTGGTCGTGCAGGGCGATGAGTTCCGGACGATTCTCGATCTCGAGAAGCCGCAGCAGCTGCGCGGTGTGCCGGGTGTCTTCCGCCGCAACAACCGTGGCGGCCTCGAGCGTCGAGCGCAAACGGGTCGATGCATCACCGAGATTGCCGATGGGAGTCGCGGCGAGAATGATCATGCGTCAATCGTAGGCGCAGCCACCAATTGCTCGGCGCAGCGCCGCCCACCGACTGCATTCGGAAGGCTTCAGGCCTGAGCATCGATGTCGGCGGTCGCTGCCAGAATGGAACACATGAGCGATCCCCAGTTGCCGACCGCCCCGCCTCCGCACCCCTACGCCGTCCCCGAGCGCCCCGCCCCGCGTGGTTCGGGTGCGCTGTCGATCGCGTCGATGGGTGCCGGCCTGGCAGGCGTCGTCACCGCGGTGATCTCGCTGCTGTACTTCGCACCGGGCGCGCTCCTGGCCGCACTCCTCGGCCTCGCCGCGGTCGTGCTCGGCATATTCGGCCTCATCTCGCGACTGCTAAAGGTTCCCGCGTTCGTCGGGGTGATCTCTGGCGCGATCTCGGTGGTCGCCGCGATCATCGTGGGCATCATGCTGCTGATCATGTCGGCGACCCCGACGGCCGGTGGAGGCTCGACGGGCGCCCCCGGGCAGACGGGCTCGAACACTGAGATTGTCTGGCCGCGCAACCTGGCGACGGGAGCAGTCACATTCACCGCAGACGGAGTGGCGTCCTCAGACGCCCCCGAGTCGGAGGCCCCCGAACCGACCGATTCGATCGCGACGAAACACCGGGTGCAGCTGTACGTCGACTACCGCTGCCCCTACTGCGGCCAGTTCGAATCCACGAACAACGCGACCCTCGATCAGATCGTGTCAAGCGGCCAGGTCACACTCGAGCTCACCCCGCTCTCGTTCCTCGATCGCATCGGCACCGACTACTACTCGTCTCGCGCGGCCGGCGCGCTCGCCTGCGTCGCCGATGCTCAGCCCGAGGCTGCGTGGGACGTGAACCGACACCTCTTCGACCGAAGCGTGCAGCCCGCAGAGTCCACGCCCGGACTCGACAATGACGCGCTCATCGACGCCGTCGACGCTGGAGCCGGCGGGTTGAACGACGATGCGCGATCCTGCATCGAAACCGAGAAGTTCGTTCCGTTTGCGCAGGCGCTGAACAGCTGGGCGTTCGCCAACCCGGTGCCGCACGCCGATGACCCTGATCTCGCGATTACGGGCACGCCGTTCGTCGTCGTCGACGGGGTGCCCTACTCCGGCGCGCTCGATGATTCGGGCGCCTTCACGAAGTTCCTCGCCGGCCAGGGCATCGCGGTGGGCGCTGCCTCCTAGCCCCATCGCCCGCAATCTCCTGGTAGAGTCGGTCGGCTATGCATCAGACGAGCGAGCACCCAGTTCCCGACGCGTCAGCGACCACGCCGACGCTCTTCTCGCGAACCGGTAAGGCGTACTTTCCGCTGGCCCTGATCTCGCGGCTTCCGTTCGCGATGATGGTGATCGGGGTACTCACTCTGGTCGTCTCAGCCCGCGGATCGGTCGAACTCGGCGGCATCAATTCCGCAATGGTCGGCCTCGGGGTCGCCTGCTTCGGGCCGATCATCGGCGCGGCAGCCGACCGCTTCGGCCAGCGACCGACGCTCCTCGTTGCCGCTGCGCTCAACAGCGTGCTGCTCGGGGTGCTTGCGTGGATCGCGTTTTCGTCTCTCCCGATCTGGGTGCTGTTCGTGGGTTCCTTCCTCGCCGGCGCCACCGTGCCGCAGACCTCGCCGATGTCACGATCGCGACTCGTCACGATCGTGACGCACGAGCTGCCCGCCCCGCGCCGTCCGCGCATGCTCTCGAACGTGCTGGCCTACGAGTCGGCTGCCGACGAAGTCATCTTCGTCTTCGGCCCGGTGATCGTTGGAGTGCTCGCGACGGCGTTCGGTGCGTGGGCGCCGGTCGCCGGGGCCGGCGCGTTGACCCTGATCTTCGTCACGGCGTTCGCGCTGCATCACACCGCGGCGCCCGCACAGTCCCCCGCGGAGCGCGCGGCGGTGCTCGCGCCGGCCTCGCAACTCGCGCGCCCCGCCCTGCTCGTCACCGTCGCCGGCATCATCACGGTCGGGCTCTTCTTCGGTTCGATGCTGACGTCGCTCACCTCCTTCATGCAAGATCGCGGCGACCCCGAACGGGCCGGTTTGATCTATGGCGCGATGGGCGTCGGGTCCGCGATCTTCGCGATCGGTGTTGCCGCACTCCCCCCGAGGTTCTCGCTGCGCGCACGTTGGCCGGTCTTTGCGCTGTGCATCATCGCGGGCACCGCGCTGCTCCAGTTCGCGGTCGACATTCCGACGATGCTCTTGAGCCTGGCGGTCATGGGCATCGGTGTCGGCCCGTTGCTCGTCACCCTGTACAGCTTCGGCGCGCAACGCAGCCCGATCGGCCGCTCGGCGACCGTCATGACGATGCTGGGTTCGGGTCTGATGGTCGGTCAATCCGCAGCTGCCGCTCTCACCGGCGTCATCGCGACCGACCTCGGCACACAAGCCGCACTCGTCCTCCCCCTGGCATCTGCACTCCTCGCCCTCGCGACAGGAGCCGTGAACTGGTGGCTGAGCGGCCCGGGCGACCGAGCAGACAGTGGGCCGAACACCGCTCCCGTGCACATCGCGGCCCCCGCCGCCGAATAACCCGGGGCACCCCCTCCGCGCGACCGTGCACGCGGAATAGGCCGGAGCAACGCGGCGTTGCACGGGAGGCCAGCATCGCCACTCACCGAGTGGAAGAATGGAGATCATGCCTGCACCCGCACTCACCACAGCGCTCACCGCGGCCGACGTCACCGAGCTGCGAGCCGCATTCCCCTACTTCGCGGTGAATGACGCGCTCCCCTCGGCGCCGGCATATCTCGACGCGGCCGCGACCTCGCAGCGACCCTCCCGAGTGCTCGACGCTGAACGGCGGTTCCTGGAGACGGCGAACGCCGCAGTGCACCGCGGTACGAGCGGCGCCGTGGGCGAAGCGACCGCAGCGTTCGAGGGTGCCCGCGCCGCCGTTGCCGCGTTCGTCGGAGCGGCGAGCGCCGAGCAGATCGTGTGGGCCGAGAATGCGACCGACGCGCTGAACATCGTCGCCCTCGGCATCGGCGAAGCGAACGCGGGGTTGGGCGTCGCCGGCAGCGATCGGTTCACGCTAGAGCCCGGTGACGAAATCCTGGTGACCGAGGCCGAGCATCACGCGAACCTCATTCCCTGGCAGCGGCTCGCGGCCAAGACTGGAGCAACGTTCCGCTACATCCCGGTGCGCGAAGACGGAACCTGGACCCTCGATGACGCTCGCGAAGCTCTGACCGAGCGCACGCGTATCTTTGCGTTCGCCCACGTCTCGAACGTGACCGGATTCATCGCACCCGTCGCTGAACTTGCAGAACTCGCGCGGGCGGTCGGGGCGATCACGGTGCTCGACGCCTGCCAGTCGGTGCCGCACATCCCCGTCGATTTCGCAGCGCTCGGCGTCGACTTCGCCGCGTTCTCGAGCCACAAGATGCTCGGCCCGAACGGCATCGGTGTGCTGTACGGCAAGCCCGGGCTGCTCGATGCGCTGCCGCCGTCGCGCACCGGTGGCTCCGCCATCACGAAGGTAACGATGGAGTCGGCGCTGTTCATGCCCGCTCCCCAGCGCTTCGAGCCGGGCACGCAACCGGTGTCGCAAGCCGTCGGGCTCGGCGCTGCCGTCGCCTTCCTCGAAGAGATCGGCATGGCACGATCCGCAGCGCGTGAGCACGAGCTCGTCGAGCGCCTCGTCGCCGGTATCGAAGCGACGCCGGGCCTGCGGCTGCTCGGCCCCGCCGACACGACGCAGCGCGTCGCGCTCACCGCGGTGTCGGTCGAGGGCGTGCACGCCCACGACGTCGGGCAGTTTCTGGACGAGCAGGGCGTGCTCGTGCGCGTGGGGCACCATTGCGCCCAGCCGCTGCACCGCGCACTCGGCATCACGTCGAGCACGCGCGCCAGCGTGCACGTCACCACGACAGCAGACGAGGTCGATCGATTCCTCGACGCGCTCCGCGGCGCCCAGCGGTACTTCGGAGCGGAGGTGTCGGCGTGAGCGCGCTCGACGGGCTGTACCAAGAGGTCATTCTCGATCACTCGAAACGACCGATCGGCAAGGGTGAACTCGCCGTTGCCGAGTCGGCGCTTACCGCGTCGCACCACGAGTTCAACCCCAGCTGCGGTGACGAGATCGATCTCTCCATCTCGGTCGACCCCGAGACCGGTCGTATCGACCAGGTCGCCTGGGAGGGTCAGGGCTGCTCGATCTCGATGGCGTCGGCGTCGATTCTGTCGCAACTCGTGCGCGACGATCAGCTCACCATCGACGAGGCACGCGTTCGCGTTGACGCGTTCCGCGAGATGATCCACGCGCGCGGCGAGGGTGAACCCGACGAGGAGTTGCTCGGCGACGCCGTCGCGCTCCAGGGTGTGTCGAAGTATGTGATGCGCGTGAAGTGCGCGATGCTCGGCTGGGTGGCGCTCGAGGCCGACCTCAAGCAGGTCGAGGCGCAGCGGGCCTGACCGCGTGTGTCGTCACCGCGAGGCCAATCGCGGCGCTCCCGTCACAGCACGCGCGTGACGAGACTCGATAGTTCGGCCCCGGGAGCGGTAACCCGATCGGCGATCTCGCGTACCACGGCCTGCAGCGCCGCGCCGGCTCGTGTCGGGGCCATGTCGGCGCGGCGAGCCAGACTGACGGTGCGGGCGAGCGCGGCATCGGCAAGGGGAGCCGTGCGCAGGGTGGGATGATCCGCCGCCACCATCGCGGGCACCACCGCCACACCGATGCCGCGCTCCGCGAAGCTCAGCGCCGCATCCATTTCGGCACCCTCGACGGCGACCAGCGGCGTGAGCCCGTGCGCGCGGAACGCCGCGTCGACCGTCACGCGCAGATCGTAGTTTTCGGGAAAGACGACCTGCGGCACGCGCGCCAGCTCGGCCATTTCGATCGGGCGCACCGGCGCATCAGAGGCAGAGTCGCGTCCGAACGGATCGGGGCGGCTCGGATCCGACACCACGACGAGACGCTCGCTGAGGATCTGCTCGCGTTCGAGCACCGCGCGCGCCGCCCCGGAGGAGACGCTGGTCACGATGAGTGCGAGGTCGAGTCCGCCCTCCATCAGTGCGGTGATGAGGGATCGGGATCCGCGCTCGAGGATCTCGATGTCGATGCCCGGGTAGCGCTCGCTGAACTCGGCCAGCACGTCGGCGACGAGGCTCGTGCACAGTGTCGGGGTCGCGCCGAGTCGGATGCGTCCGCGACGGAGACCGGCGAGATCCGCCATCTCATCGCGTGCCGCGTCGGCGTCGGCGAGCATGCGTCGGGCGATCGGCAGCAGCCGTTCTCCTGCCGCCGTCAGCGCCACGTTGCCCCGCACGCGATGCAGCAGCTCGACGCCGAGGTCGGTCTCGAGCGTGGCGATCTGTCGGCTGAGCGAGGGCTGCGCGAGGTGCAGGCGTTCGGCCGCGCGGGTGAAGTGGCCGGTCTGGGCGATCTCGACGAAGCCGCGCAATTGCTCGAGGTTCATGTCGATAGCCTACGCGCATGACGATCATCAGCTCTATTCATTGGAGTAATGGATAAGGCAGACCTAACGTGGTTCGCATGACCACCTCATCCCCCACCGTCGACGCCCAAGGCACCGCCCGCGGCGAACGTCTCCTCTCCACCTCCGTGCTCGTCATCGGCACGGGCGGCGCCGGGTTGCGCGCCTCCATCGAACTCGCCGAACGCGGCGTGCAGGTGCTCGCCGTCGGCAAGCGCCGCGCCCACGACGCGCACACCACACTCGCCGCAGGCGGCATCAATGCTGCGCTCGGCACGATGGACCCCGAGGACTCTTGGGAACAGCATGCCGCCGATACGCTGCGCGAATCGTACTTCCTGGCCGATCCCGCAATCGTGGAAACCGTGACGCGCAACGCCGCACGCGGCATTGAAGACCTGGAGCGCTGGGGCATGCCCTTCGCTCGCGAGGCCGACGGCCGCATCAGCCAGCGATTCTTCGGCGCGCACAAGTATCGCCGTACGGCCTACGCCGGGGACTACACCGGCCTCGAGATCCAGCGCACCCTCATGCGCCGCGCCTCCGAACTGCGCGTGCAGATCATCGACACCGTCTACATCACCCGCCTGCTCGTCAGCGAGGGCAAGATCTTCGGCGCCTACGGCTTCGACATCGTCGACGGCGCGCCCGTCGTGATCCACGCGGATGCCGTCATTCTCGCGGCCGGCGGTCACACGCGCATCTGGCGCAACACCTCGTCGCGCCGAGACGAGAACACGGGCGATTCGTTCCGACTCGCGGCACTCGCCGGCGGCAAGATCCGCGATGCCGAACTCGTGCAGTTCCACCCGTCAGGCATCCTGGAACCGGCCGACGCAGCCGGCACCCTCGTCTCGGAGGCAGCTCGCGGCGAGGGCGGCATTCTGCGCAACTCGCTCGGCGAGCGCTACATGGAGCGCTATGACCCGGAGCGCATGGAGCTCTCGACCCGCGACCGCGTGGCGCTCGCGAGCTACACCGAGATCTCAGAGGGGCGCGGCACCCCGAACGGCGGCGTCTACCTCGACGTATCGCACCTGCCGCGCGAGCAGATCCTCTCGAAGCTCCCGCGCGTCTACCGCACGCTCATCGACCTGCAGATGCTCGACATCACCGAGCAGCCCATCGAAATCGCCCCGACTGCGCACTACTCCATGGGCGGCGTGTGGGTGACGCCCGACGAGCACAGCACCGGCGTCGACGGACTGTATGCCATCGGCGAGGCCTCAAGCGGCCTGCACGGCGCGAACCGCCTGGGCGGCAACTCGCTCATCGAGCTGCTCGTCTACGGACGCATCACCGGCGGGGACGCCGCTGACTACGTGACCGGGCTCACCGAGGTGCGTCGCGACCCGGCCGCCGTCGCCGAGGCCCGCGCCGAGATGCAGAATCTGCTCGTGGGCGACGGCGCAGCGGGCAAGAGCACCGAGAGCCCGCGCCGCCTGCAGCGTGCGCTGCGAGACCTCATGACCGAGCACGTCGGCGTGGTGCGCAGCGAGGAGGGCCTCACCGCCGGCCTCGAAAAGCTCAACGCCCTGCAGGAGCGAGTGGATCGCGTCACAGCGCACCCCGATATCGCCGGTTTCGACGATCTCGCGCACGCCTTCGACCTGTACGGTTCGATGCTTGCCGCCCGCGCGACACTCGAGTGCGCTCGCGAGCGCCGCGAGACGCGCGGCTGCCACAACCGCTCCGATTTCCCGGAGCAGGATGCGGCGCTGCAGGGCAACTTCGTCTGGACGCCCGAGGGCGGCGCGGTCTTCGAGCCACTCCCCGAGGCTCCCGAGTCGTTCCGTGATCTCGCCTACGCCGATGCCGACGATTCGGTGCAGGGCAAGCTCGTCGAGTAGCGCTCGCACGTTACCGCCTGCGGCCGCCGATGAGGCCGAGCACATCTGCTCGGTCGCGTCGGCGGCCGCAGGCGTGTGATGGGCCTCGCCGCCTCCGTCGATGCGCTCCGGCGCGCGTCGGAACCGCAGGCAATGGGTCATGCGCTCACATTCGTGGAGTTTCCCGACTTCACCGGCCCCATTGTCGGCGTCCTGTGGACAACGCATCGACGCGTTCCGCGGCCGCGCAGAATCGACGCATGACCCCAGACGTACTCGACTCACGCCCCGTGGTGCGGTGCCAAGGCACCGCCGACTTCCTCGCGGCGCTGCCGCATCTCACCGGCTTCACCGCAACCGACAGCGTCTTTATCGTGTGCTTCGACGGAAGTCGCTCCGGGCAGGCAGTGCGCGCAGACCTACCGGCGCGCGACTCACCGAGCGACACATTGGCGCTCCTCGACTTCATCTGCGGTCTGTCGCGAGACATCTCGACGGCGCGCGGCACGCGATGCGCACTCGCCATCGTCATTGCGACCAGTGAACGGTTCGCCGACTCCCCCGACTCCCCGCCGCAACAGCGCTTGGCGCGACGCATCGAACGCCGACTGCGTCGCGAGCGGGTGCCGGTGCAAGAACTCTGCGTGCTCGCCGCCGACGCCTGGGTGAGCTTCTTCGACGCGCGTGCGCCTCGCGAAGGCAGACCCCTCAGCGAGATCGCGGAGAGCCCCGTCGCGCACGAAGCCCGCTCCCACGGCGCCGAGCCCCGCGATTTGGCACGCCTCGGTGTCATCCCCGAGCCAGATCCAGATTCGGCGGAAGCGGTCGGTGCAGCACTCGACCGCGTTCTGCCCCACGATTTCCCGGTCTCGGCTGGTGTCCCCCCGCACTTGCCCGAGACCGGGAACCTCACCGAGTATGCGCTCGGGTGGATGACGGAGACGGCTGCGGTCACACGTTGGCTCCTCGAGAATGCCGAGGTCGATGCCGACGCCGTGGCGCGCCTCATCCGCGCCGCCGCACATCCAAGCCGCTGGTTCGTACTCGCTCTGGGCCTGCTCACCCGCCCAGAGTTCCCCGTCGAACTCGGGCGAGAGCATCCGCTCGGCAACTTCATCGGAATCCCGATTGAGCTCGATGTCGACCTGGGCATCGCACCCGCCTCGCGCCCTCAGTCATCCGCGGCGATTGCAGCCGGATGGGTCGGGCGTTGCGCACACGGAGAGCCTGACTCTGACGGAGTGTGCCGCAGTGCGCTGCATGCGCCTCCGCCGGGCTGGTCGGTCTATCGTCTGCTGGCGAGCATCTGCCCCGAGTTCACCGCGCATGAGCGCCTTCCCGAATTGCGCGCCCGCTTGCGCGAGGCGCTCTCGCTCACTCCAGAGACATTGCGACCCGGGCTCCTGGGGCTCAGTGCCTGGGTGTGGTGGCTGAGCGGTACGCAGTCGGTGGCGCAGCGTCAACTCGATGCAGCGCAGGCCATCGATCCCGATGATCCGCTGCTCCGCATGCTGCGTCGGCTGACCGACCAGCCGCTGTACGCGCGCTTTGTCGCCGGAGCGGCCGGTAGGTCGACTACGCCGCTGGTGGAGCCGGAGGCCGCATGACCGTTCGAGCACTGACTTCTGACCGCAGCACTGCCAGCACACGGTCGATCACCGCACTCGGCAGCACCGTCGGGAGCGTGAACCGAATCGCGGTCTGCGCCAGCTCGGGCGTGATCCCCATCGCCAGCAGCACCGGCGATGGTTCGTCAGAGCCGGCAGCGCAGGCCGACCCCGACGATACGGCGACTCCGGCGGCATCGAGTGCGACGAGCAAGGACTCCCCGCTCACGCCGGAAATGACGAATGAGGCGTGGCCGGGGAGGCGCTCCTCGCGATGGCCGGTGAGCTGCGCGCCCGGCACCTCGGCCAGCACGCGCGCAATCAGCGTTTCCCGTGATCCCAACAGTGCGACGCCTCGTGACCCGACGTCGGCGTGCGATGCGCGCACGGCAGCAGCGAACCCCGCAATGGCCGCAACGTTTTCGGTTCCCGAGCGCCGGCCGCCTTCCTGTCCGCCTCCGTGCAGCAACGGCTCCATCGCGAGCCCGGGCCGCACCAGCAACGCACCGATTCCCTGCGGCCCACCGAATTTGTGCGCAGCGATCGTCAACGCGTCGATGCCCGGCCCCGGCCACCCATCGTGAGGCTGCCCCATGCCGAACGAGACCGGCAGCGATGCTGCCGCCTGCACCGCGTCGCAGTGCAGCAGCGCGCCCTGCGATGCGGTAATCGCGGCGATGCTCGGCAAGTCTTGTACGGTGCCGATTTCAGCATTGGCGAGTCCGATCGACACCAGTGCGGTGCGGTCGGTCACGCATCGTGCGACATCACGGGGGTCGATACGACCGTCGGAGTCGACCGGCAACACCTCGCACGAGAAACCGAATACGCGCTCCAGGTAGCGGCAGCTCTCGAGCACCGACGGATGCTCGATCGCAGAGGTGACGACGTGTCGGCCACGCGGATTCGCAAGTGCGAGACCAATGATCGCGAGGTTGTTCGCCTCGGTTCCACCAGAGGTGAAGACGACCTCACTCGGCCGAGCACCGAACGCACGCGCGATCCCGGCACGGGCAGCATCGACGGACGCCCGCGCTCGATATCCGGCCTGGTGCACGCTCGACGGGTTCGCTGCGCCGGCGTCGAATTCCGCCACCATCGCAGCGCGAGCTTCCGGGCGCAAGGGTGCGGTCGCAGCGGCATCGAGGTACCAGTGACTCGTGGCACCCGCATCCGCATCCGCGTTCATGCGGCGTCGAGACCGATGTCGAGTGCACGTGCACCGTGCGTCAGCTGGCCCACCGAGATCACATCGACGCCACTCTCGGCGATCCCGGCGACGGTATCGAGCGACACGCCCCCGCTGGCCTCGGCGACCACGCGCCCCGCGATCCGCTCGACCGCCACCGCAAGATCATCGGTTGAGAAATTGTCGAGCAGAATTCCCGTCACATTGGCGTTGAGCACGGCGTCGAGCTGGGAGAGGTCGTCGACCTCCACAATGATCGACGTCGTATGCCCCGCGCGCTGGCGCAGCGCACTCAGCGCTGACGTAATCGAGTCTGCATCATGCGCACCGAGCGCTGCGAGGTGGTTGTCCTTGATCATCATCGCGTCCGAGAGCCCGAATCGATGGTTGGAGCCGCCACCGGCACGCACGGCGTGCTTCTCCAGCGCCCGCAGCCCCGGAGTCGTCTTCCGCGTGTCCGCAATCCGCGCCGACGTGTGCGCGACAGCGCTCACGAACTGCGCGGTGAGCGTCGCGATGCCGCTCATACGCTGCACGAAATTCAGCGCCACACGCTCAGCCGTCAGCACCCCCCGTGCCGGCCCCGCGATTCGCGCGAGGGTGTCCCCCGCTGCGAATGACGTCCCGTCTGCAACGAGGTCAGTCACGGCGACCCGGGGGTCGAGCTGCCGAAACGCCTCACGCACGAGCGCGCCACCGGCGAAGACTCCCGCTTCACGAGCCACCAGATGGGTGTCGAGCACAGCGTCCTCGGCGATGGCGAGTTCGACGGTGAGGTCCCCCCACGGCGCGTCTTCGGCGAGTGCGGATCGCACGACCGTTTCGATCAGGGCAGCAGTCAGCATGCGGAAACGCTCCTCGGTGCTTGAGCGGCAGGTTCGCCGCTCACGAATGGGTGTGTTCGGGAGGACACGGCAGGTGCCCCGGCACCCGCGCGGTCGACCCAGCACAGCGCGCGACGCGTCGCGTACCGCTCGTCGACCTGCGGAAAGTCTGCGCGGCGATGGGCCCCGCGCGATTCCTCGCGAACATCGGCCGCCTGGGCAATCGCTGCGGCGAGCGCTGCCCGGTTCACCACGTGCACATCATTCGTCTGCATGGCGTGCGCAGCGCTGCGACGCATTTCCGCCAGCCCCGAAGCCTCGCGTTCGATTCCGAGTTGCGCACCGATGGTCTCAGAGAGTGCGGAGAGCACTTCCGAAGCTTTCGCCCGTGCGACGACGGGTGACTCAATCGAGGTTTCGCTGGGCTGAACGCTCGAGCTGCCGCTCTCATCCGCGGTCGGCATATTCGGGATCTCCACCACTGCCGCTTCCGCAATCAGTCCGGCCATTCCCGCGCCGCGCACCGGCCACGGGTCGAGACGTGCACGATACGCCGCAGCGGCGGCACCCGCCCGGGTGCCGAAGACGAGGCCTTCGAGCAGCGAGTTCGACGCTAGACGATTTGCTCCGTGCACGCCGGTCGACGCGACTTCACCTGCGACGAACAGTCCGGGCACACTCGTGCGCCCGTCGAGATCGCTCGCAACGCCACCCATCGTGTAGTGCGCCGCAGGGGCGACCGGTACCGGGTCGCTGCGCCAATCGAACCCGAGGTCGGCCAGCACGCGCGAGATGGCGGGGAACTGACGAGCAAGGGTGCCTGGTCCTCCGGCTCGTTCGATCCCGGTTGCGTCGAGCCACACCGCAGATCGGCCGCTGCGGCGCAACGCACGGTGCGTGGCGAGCGCCACGACGTCACGCGGCGCCAACTCTGCCAGCGGATGCTGCCCCTCAAGAAATCGCGCGCCCGCGTCATCGCGCAGCACTGCACCGGCCCCGCGCACCGCTTCAGAAATCAGAAAGGAGCCGCCGCCGGCAGCGACGAGCGCGGTCGGATGAAACTGCACGAACTCCAAGTCGGCGAGCATCGCACCCGCCCGCGCGGCAAGCACGACTCCGTGCCCCACCGACGACGGATGGTTCGTGCTCACCGGAAACAGCGATGCGTATCCGCCGGTCGCGAGCACCACCGCGTCGTCGAACACCCGTTCCTCGCGCGCCGAGCCCGTCGCCGCAAGCACCACGCCGCGCACGGTACCGGCATCGACCACGAGAGACCGCACCCGACGGCGCTCGATCAGCCTGAGCTGCCCCGCGCTCGCCGCAGCGCGCACCCGCGCGGCCAGGTGAGCGTGCAGCACGGCTCCCGTCCGATCGCCGCCCGCGTGCACAATGCGTGCGCGACCGTGGGCCGCTTCGAGCCCGAGTGCCGGCTCACCGCCCGCGCGACCGTGCGCCGGCATGCGATCGGCGTCAAATCCGTCCGCCAGCAGCCCCCGCATGATGCGGGCTCCCTCGCGCGTCAGCACTTCGGCCGCACCGGGGTCGACGAGCCCCGCCCCCGCCGCCAGGGTGTCGGCGAGGTGATCGGCGGGGCGATCCCCCGCGCCGATCGCCGCCGCGATGCCGCCCTGCGCTCGTGGGGTGTTCCCCTCGGGGTCGTGATCGAGGTCGCCCTCGGTGACGACCGTGACGTCGGCATGGCGCTCGAGCGCGGCGAGCGCCGCCGAGAGCCCGGCGACACCGGTGCCGACGATGATCATGGTTTCGCGGCGAGCATGCGCTCGAGCGCCACTCGCGAGTCACCCGCAACCGCGTCGCTCACGCTGATGCGGTTGGGGGTTTCGCCGGCGAGCAGCGACTCGAGCGTCCAGGCCAGGTAGGCGGGGTGGATGCGATACATGGTCGAGCAGGGGCACACGACCGGGTCGAGGCAGAAAATCGTCAGCTCGGGGTGCTGCTGCTGCAGTCGGTTGACGAGATTGATCTCGGTGCCGATCGCGATGACGCTGCCGGGCTCCGCGTTCTCGATCTCGCGACGAATGTACTCGGTCGATCCGGCACCATCCGCGGCTTCGACGACGGCGGCGGGGCACTCGGGGTGCACGATCACGCGAACGCCGGGAAACTCTTCGCGCGCGCGGTCGATCTGTGCCACGGTGAAGCGCTTGTGCACGGAGCAGAATCCGTTCCACAGGATCACGCGCGCATCAGTGAGTTGCTCCGCCGTGTTGCCGCCGAGCGGAAGATGGGGGCGCCAGAGCGGCATCTGTTCTTCTCCGATGCCCATCGCCTTCGCGGTGTTGCGCCCGAGATGCTGGTCGGGGAAGAACACGACGCGCTGGCCACGGGCGAAGGCCCATTCAAGCACGGTGCGCGCATTCGACGACGTGCACACGATTCCGCCGTTGCGTCCGCAGAATGCCTTGATGGCGGCCGACGAGTTCATGTACGTCACCGGGATCACCGGCTGCAGGCCGCCTCTCTCCGCCGGGGGCAGCGCCGCCGTCAGCTCGCGCCAGCAGTCTTCGACCTGCTCGATCGTCGCCATGTCGGCCATCGAGCATCCGGCTGCCAGGTTCGGCAGAATTACGGCCTGCTCGGGGCCCGAGAGAATGTCGGCGGTTTCGGCCATGAAGTGCACACCGCAGAACACGAACGCCTCTGCTTCGGGGCTGCCTTTCGCCGCCTGCGCGAGCATGAACGAGTCGCCCACAAAATCGGCGTACTGCACGATCTCGTCGCGCTGGTAGAAGTGACCGAGAATCTGCACGCGGTTGCCGAGCGCGGCCCGCGCGGCGACGATCCAATCGTGCAGTTCGGCATCGCTCGCCGACGTGTATCGCGCCGGCAGCGCCCCCTGGCGCGGTGCGTCACCCGGAATGACGTCGACGTTCGACGCCCCCGGCCCGTACCCGGGTGCGCGGTCGATGGTCCAGGGATCCTGCACCAGCCCGGAATCGCAGCTCGACGCTCCGGTCGCTCGCAACGCGATCGGCTTGCGGTGCGGCGATGTCGGAGCGGCGGGGCGCCCAGTTGCGGATCGCTCGCGCGCCGCAGCACCGCGGATCAATTCGTGCACGCTCGTCATGGTCGACTCCTCGGTTCGGGACGATCTGTGGGAAAACTCGGCGCCGCCTCCTCGCGGAAGCGATAGAGCCGCGCGGGTCGGTAGGGAGTGCCCACCTCGCGCGCTCCGGTGTCGGTGAGGGTGCCCTGAGCGAGCATCTGCCGTCGAAAGTTCGCCGGCTCGACGGCGTGGCCCAGCACTGCCTCGTGCACGGCCCGCAACTGCGCGATTGTGAACACGGGCCCGAGGAAACGGTGCGCGACTGCGGCGTACGCGGTCTTGCTGCGCAATCTCGCCAGCGCGTAGGCGACGATCTCGGCGTGGTCGAAGGCGAGTTCCGGGAGCCGGTCGGCGGCGCACCACGCGACGTTTCCTGGTTCATCGGACACGTCTCGGTCTCGCGGCAGGGGTGCGACGCGCACCGACGCACGCTTCGGTGCCGGATCATCCCAGCGCTGGGCCTCTCGACCTTGTCCATCGTCCGCGCCCGCACGAGCATCCGACGTGTCCGCAGTCGTCGCCGTCGCGGAGGGTGCGTCGGCCGGAGGCAGCGACGGCGCGCTCACCAGATCGGCCTCGCCAAAGAGCGCCCAATAGGCGATGGTCACGAGACGCTGCGCGTCGGCCGACCGTTCGACGCCACCGAATGCGTACAGTTGCTCGAGGTAGCCGGGGTCGTGCCCCGCGGCGTCGCGAATCGAGCGCAGGGCGGTGTCGGCGAGAGTCTCATCCCAGTGCGTCGGCCCTCCCGGCAGGGCCCATTGCCCGCGGAAGGGCTCGCGGATGCGCCGCACCAGCGGAATCCAGAGCGACGGTGCAGCGTCGTCGAGCTCGGCGTCGATACTCGGAAGGCCGCTCCCGCCGCATCGCAACGCGCCGGAGGGCGGCTGCAGCGCGAAAGCGACGCTCGACACCGCCACGGCAGGCGGCAGCGTGCGCCGTGCACTCGCACTCGACTCTGCGTATTGCATCGCTGCTCCCGGGTTCGCGGTGACCTTGCGCGCAAATCTCTGATGGCATCAGGCGATCGACGCGATTACGTGACTTAGAGTCACGGTGACTGTAAGTAGCATCACGTGCGATCGCGCACCTGTCAAGTCGAATGAACAATCGTCACCCAAGGTAACGATTACGTAGCCGACGCTCGCGCCATGTCACACCGTGGGATAGGCTCACAGAGTAAGACCAGTAATGCCGAACGTAGGGATTCTCCAGCACGTTTTATTTGCCGCAGCGATGCGGCACGCTACCAGTCTCCACGTCGGCGCCGTCGCCGTGGCACCCCGGTCGCGTCTGCGACCAGCAACATGAAGGAAAACAGTATGGCCACCGGCACCGTGAAATGGTTCAACTCCGAAAAGGGCTTCGGCTTCATCACGCCCGATGACGGCGGATCCGACGTCTTCGCGCACTTCAGCGCGATCCAGGGCAACGGCCGTCGCGACCTCTTCGAAGAGCAGAAGGTCGAATTCGACGTCGAGCAGGGCCCCAAGGGCCTGCAGGCAAGCAACATCCGCGCACTCTAAGTCGCGCGAACATTCGAGGTGCGGGGGTTTCCCCCGCACCTCGTTTTTGTATGTTCGGCACATTTGTGTCGACAGGTTTTCAGAGCATCGCTACATTCGGAGCATCGCGCTCGTGCCGCACGGCCGGGCGATCCGATCCGAGAACACCCGGAGCTCCATGTCGACGCAGACGTACCCGCACCTCCTCGCCCCACTGCAGCTGGGCGACATCACCCTCCCGAACCGCGTGCTGATGGGCTCCATGCATGTGGGCCTTGAAGAGCTTCCCGGGGGCTTCGAACGCCTCGCCGCGTTCTACCGCGAACGGGCCGCCGCTGGTGCGGGGCTCATCGTCACCGGCGGGGTCGCGCCGAATGCCGAGGGCCGCTTGACCGCTCATGCCGCAATGCTCACCGACGCAAACGATGTCGCCGACCACCGCCTGGTGACCGACGCCGTGCACGAGGTGGGCGGGCGCATCCTTCTCCAGATTTTGCACGCCGGCCGATACGGCGCGCACGCCGATATCGTGGCACCGAGCCCCGTGCAGGCCCCCATCTCCCCCATCACGCCGCGCGAACTGAACGATGCCGAGATCGAGCGCACCATCGACGATTTTGCCCGCACGGCTCGGCTCGCCCGCGAAGCCGGGTACGACGGTGTCGAGGTCATGGGCTCGGAGGGCTACCTCATCAACGAGTTCGCGACGGCGCACACGAATCATCGTGATGATCGCTGGGGCGGTGATGCCGAACGCCGCCGCCGCTTTCCGCGTGAGATCGTGCGGCGGGTGCGCGAGGCGGTCGGCGACGACGGCATCCTGATCTACCGCCTCTCCATGCTCGATCTCGTGCCCGACGGGTCCACGCTCGACGAAGTCATTGCGCTCGCGCTCGATGTCGAAGCCGCCGGCGCGACGCTGCTCAATACCGGTATCGGGTGGCACGAGGCGCGCATTCCGACCATTGCGAGCTCAGTGCCGCGCGGCGCGTTCTCGTGGGTCACGCACCGACTCATGGGCGCCGTGTCGATCCCACTGATCACCACGAACCGCATTAATACTCCCGAGACGGCTGAGCAGCTGCTCGCCGACGGCTGCGCCGACATGGTGTCGCTCGCTCGCCCCTTCCTCGCGGACCCCGAGTTCGTGGCAAAGGCGGCCGCCGGTACTCCGGAGCGCATCAATACCTGCATCGGCTGCAATCAGGCCTGCCTCGATCACACCTTCGCGGGCAAGGTCGCCTCGTGCCTCGTGAACCCGCGCGCCGCTCACGAGACCGAGCTGGTCATCGCCCCCACCACCCAGCGCAAACGCATCGCGGTCGTCGGCTCAGGCCCGGCCGGGTTGGCGTGCGCCACCACGGCAGCATCCCGGGGCCACGAGGTCGTGCTTTACGAGGCCGACTCGCGCATCGGCGGCCAACTCAATGTGGCGCTGCAGGTGCCGGGAAAGAGCGAGTTCCGTGAGACCCTGCGCTACTTCGCGGGCCGGATCGCCGAAACCGGAGTCGAGTTGCGCCTCGGCGAGCGGGTGAGCGCCGCCGATCTCGACGCCGCGGCCTTCGACGAGGTCGTCCTTGCCACGGGCGTGCAGCCGAGACGGCCTGACATCGCCGGGCTCGGCCACTCGAGCGTCGTCGGCTATCTCGACGTGCTGCGCGATCGCGTGCCCGTCGGCGACCGCGTTGCGATCCTGGGCGCCGGCGGCATCGGCTTCGACGTCGCCGAGTTTCTCACGACCGATCACGCTGAAGATCCGCGGGATGTCTCGGGGTTCCTCGCGCACTGGGGCGTCGACGCGGAGTACGCGCGCGCGGGCGGGCTCACCGTTGCAGTGGAAACTCGGCCGAGGCGCTCGGTCGTAATGCTGCAGCGCAAATCAGGCAAGCTCGGTGCCGGCCTCGGCAAGACCACCGGGTGGATCCACCGCACCGAACTCGCGCGACGCGGGGTGCAGATGATCGCCGGCGCGGAATACCTCGCGATTGATGACGCCGGGTTGCACATCAACATCGATGGCGCCCTGCGCACCCTGGAGGTCGACACCATCGTGCTGTGCACCGGCCAGGATCCGGCCCGCAAGCTGCACGATGAGCTGCTCGCGGCGGGGCGCACGTCGCACGTGATCGGCGGCGCCGATGTGGCGGCCGAGCTCGACGCGAAACGGGCCATCGATCAGGGCACTCGACTCGCGGCCGCACTGTGACCGCCGCGCCACGACGATCGGATACGGTGATGCCATGACGAGCTCATCCGGTGCAGCGGAGCGCCTCTCGCGCATGATCCAGATTCCGACGGTGTCGGCGGAGATCGACGAGCGCGGGGCCGAACCGTTCGAGGCCTTCGTCGCGCTGCTCGAGGAGCTCTACCCAAGGGTGCATGCCGATCTGCAGCGCGAGCGCATCACCGATCTCGGGCTGCTCTTCCACTGGCGCGGCGCCGATTCCGCGCTCGACCCGGTGGTGCTGATGGCGCACTTCGACGTGGTACCCGTCGATGCCTCCGATGCGTGGACCTATCCCCCGTTCGACGGACGCATTGCCGATGGTTTCGTCTACGGCCGCGGCGCACTCGACGACAAGGGCCCATTGCTTGTCGTGCTTGAGGCCGTCGAAGCGCTCCTCGCCGACGGTTTCGTGCCCGCGCGCGACGTCTACCTGTCGTTCGGCGGCAACGAGGAGACGTTCGGCGAGGCGGCGTACACCATTGCGCAGACGTTCCAGGAACGCGGCATCACCCCCTGGCTCGTGCTCGACGAGGGCGGGGCCGTGGTCGATGCCCCGCTCCCGTTCGTGCGTGGGCAAGCAGCGATGGTCGGTGTCGGTGAAAAAGGGCCGATGACGGTGCGGCTGAGCGCCCGAGGGGACGGCGGCCACGCTTCGGCCCCTCCGACACTCACCGCGGTCGCACGCATCGCACGAGCCGTCGGACGCCTCACGCCCGGCACGTTCCCCGCGCACGCCCCAGAGGGGGTCACTCGCATGCTCGCGCGCTTCGCACCGCGCTCGGGCGGTGCCGCACGACCGCTGTACCGTCTGCTGGCGGCGAAGCCCTGGCTCACCGCACGGGTGTTCGCGCGGCTCGGAGGCGAACCCGCCGCGATGGTGCGCACCACGGTCGCCCCGACAATGTTCGAAGGGGGCACCGCGGCAAACGTGCTCCCCTCGCAGGCGAGCGCCACGGTGAATCTGCGCATCGCCCTGGGCGAATCGGTCGCGCGCACCACCGACCGCATTCGCCGACGGATCGCCGACCGGCGGGTCACCATCGAGGTCGTCGACGGCGAAGAGCCCTCACCCGAATCGTCGAGCGAAAACACGCAGTTCGGGCTCATCGCGCGCGCGGTCGGCCAGTCGCATCCGGCGGCCGAAACGGTGCCGTACATCATGATGGCCGCCACGGACTCCCGGCATTTCCATCGCTTCGCACCCGCGGTCTACCGCTTCGCGCCGCTCGCGATGTCGGCCGAGCTCCGCGAGACCATCCACGGCGTCGATGAACGAGTCGCCATCGACGAACTCGAGCGGGGCGCCCGATTCCACCGCAGCCTCATCGAGAGCCTGCCCGGCAGGGAATCGGCCGCATGACCCGCGTGCGGCTCGGCGTACTCGCCGGCATCGTCGGCTTCCTCGCATTCGTCGAGTTCACGAGCGGGTTTCTGCAGGGCTATTACACGCCCATGCTCTCGAACATCGCGCGTCACCTCGACGTGCCCGATGCCGATGTGAACTGGCTCGAGGGCTCGCAGTTGATGCTGTCGGCGCTGGTCGTGCCGGCGCTCGCCAAGCTCGGCGACATGGTCGGGCACAAGCGGATCCTGCTCTGGTCAACCGCGATCACCGCCGTCGCAAGCCTCGCGCTGCCGTTCGCCCAGACCTTCCCACTCTTCCTCGCCGCGTGGACGCTTCAGGGCGTCTACGTCGTCTGGCTGCCGCTCGAAATCGCCCTCATCTGGTCGCGCACTTCAGGTCGCGACGGCCGTTCACTGCTCACCGCTCGCGCCGCCGGCATTCTCGTCGCCGCGCTCGAGGCCGGCGCGATCTCGGGAGCACTCATCGGCGGGCAGCTGATCGACTCGTTCCCGATCTTCGGCGTGCTGCTGGTGCCGGGAGTGCTCGTCACCCTGTGCTTCTTCGTGATCGCCTTCGGCGTCGCAGAGTCGCCCGAGCAGCTCGGCGGCCGCCTCGACTACGTCGGCCTCATGCTCATCACCGTGGCGCTCCTGGCATTCACCGGCGGCCTGAGCCTGCTGCGCCTGCAGGGCGTGGGCAGTGTGCTCGCTTGGGCGGTCGTAGTGCTCGGCCTCGTGCTCGTCGTGCCATTCGCCCGCTGGGAGCTGCGCCACCCCGATCCGTTGATCGACGTGCGCATGTTCCGTTCGCCGGCACTCGCTCCGGTCTTCGTCACCGCCGCCCTCTTCGGCATGAGCGTGCTCGGCGCTCAAGCGCCCCTGTCGACGTTCATTCGCACCGACCCCGAGTCAGCGGGGTACGGCCTCGGCATCGGCGGCTTCGCCACGTCGCTCGTCATCGGGCTGTACCTCATTGCGATGGTGATCGGCGCGCTGCTCTACCCGTTCGTCGCCCGGCTCAACACGCCCCGCAACACGCTCGCGGGGGCCGCGCTGCTCGTCGCGATCGGTTATCTGCTCTTCCTCCCGTTCCACGACACCTACACCCACATGGTCACCAACATGATGATCGCGGGGCTGGGCTCGGGCGCGTTGGTCGCCGCACTGCCCGCAGCAGCCGCGGCCGGCGCACCGGATCATCTCACGGGCGTCGCGACCGGCCTCACCAATTCGACGAAGACCGTCGGCGGTGCCATCGCCTCCGCGATCTTCGGGATCGCCCTGATGCACGGCGTCGCGGGAGCTGCAGGAACCACGGGTGCTGAGGCCGGCGGGGGCACCGCGGGGTCGTTCACCGGCTATGTCATCGTGTGGTGCGTCTGCGGCGGATCAGCCTTGGTCGCCGCCATCGCGTTGAGGTTCGTCGTGCCGCAGCAGGCGTTCCGCGATCGGGAGAGCGTACCGCAACCGGTGTCGCCGTCGCAGGCGGGGTGATCCCGCACTGCGATTCGTCTAGGCGAAGACCGTGTCGGCCGCGTCGAGCGAGTCGAGCAGCAGCGCGTTGAGCTGGTGTCTCCCGGCTCCGAGGTGCGCCCAGCGCCACACGGTACTCACGAGCGCGGCGGCGTACCCCGCGGCCTGAATCTCGGCGACCAGGGCGTCGACGCCGTCTCGCCGCAGCCGAGCTCCCACCAGGTCTGCGATGCGGAGCTGGCGCTCCGCGCGCCCGGCCGCCAGCTCGACTTCCACCCCCATGGTGCGCGCTTCGGCGACCGCCAGCGCGAGCGCGTCGGGGTGCTCCCCCGACGCGAACACGCGCAGTGCCGTGGCGACCGGTACCGAGGCGTCGGCAAGAGCGGCATCGAGCGCCGCGATCCGACGGTCGAAGACGTACCAGAGAATCTCGGACTTCGACGCGAAGTAGTTGAAGAAGCTGGATCGGCTCACACCCGCTCGGCGAGTCACCTCGGTCACTGAGGTCGCCTCGTACCCGCGCTCGAGAAAGAGCTCGCACGCGGCATCCGCGAGCATCTCGCGAGAGGAGGCGTGCGGGCGCCCACGAGTCGAAGACATGCTCTCACTGTATCGGCCGATCATCCGTGAATTGCCGCGCAGATGCGCGTACGCGCGCGGATCGACTACACTCGGCTTGTTGAACTCAATCCAACAACAGTGGATCGCCCGAACCCGAGGAGCCGCCGCATGGCCTCGCAGCACCGCCCCCGCACACTTCCGCGCACGCTTGCCCTGACCGCCATCGCGGCGGCGAGCGCTCTCACCCTCGCCGCGTGCGCCGGGGGCGGCACCACCGCGGAACCGGAAACGGAGGATGGCGGCACGCTCGTCTACGCGACCGGCGACGCCGAGCCCACCTGCCTCGACCCGCACGTCGGCGGCAACTACCCGCAGGCCCTGATCTCGACGCAGTACCTCGAGCCGCTCGTGGGCCGCGATGCCGACGGCACCATCACGCCGTGGCTCGCCACCGAGTGGACCACCAGCGCCGATGGCCTCACCTGGGACTTCACGCTGCAGAGCGACGTCACCTTCACCGACGGCACACCGTTCGACGCGGAGGCCGTCAAAGCGAACATCGAGCACCTGCAAGATCCGGATACCGGGTCGTCGACCGGCGTGCTCGCCGTGTCGAAGGTGCAGAGCGTCGAGCCCGTCGATGCCACGCACGTGCGGTTCCACCTGTCGTCGCCCGACTCCGCGCTGCTCGAATCGCTGAGCCAGCAGTGGAACGCCATCGAGTCTCCTGCCGGGATCGCGCGCGGCATGGACGAGAACTGCCAGGCGCCCATCGGCACCGGCCCCTTCATCGTGGACAGCTGGAAGCCGCAGCAGAGCGTGACGCTCGTGCGCAACGACGACTACCGCACGCCGGGCCCCGAGGCAGACCACGATGGTGCCGCGTACCTGGACGCCATCGAGTGGCGCTTCATCCCCGATGCCGCGACGCGTCAGTCGGCGCTCGCCTCGGGCGAGGTCGACGTGATCGACAACCCGCTGCCCAGCGATATCGTCGCCGCCGACGGCGCCGGCTTCACCCACATCGACGCCCCCCGCCCGGGCTCGGTGAACCGCATCGAGCTCAACACGGGCCAGGCTCCGTTCGACGACATCCGGGTGCGCGAGGCGTTTGTGCGCGCGGCCGATCCGAGCCCGGGCATCGAGTCGCTCTTCCAGGGCACCGCGGCGCAGAGCTTCTCCCCCCTCGCCAGCACGGAACCCGCGGCGACCTCCGACGACGGCCTCTTCACCACGGATGCGCAGGCCGCGGCGAAGCTGCTCGGCGACGCCGGCTGGACCGCCGGCAGCGACGGCGTGCGCGAGAAGGACGGGAAGCGACTGACCGTGCGATTCCCAGTGAGCACGAACCAGTCGGTCGCCGCGGAGCAGTCCCTCTTCGAACAGATCCAGGCGAACACGGCCGCAGTCGGCTTCGACGTGCAGCTCGAGCCCGTCGACCTGAGCACCTGGTACGGCAAGCTCGGTGCGAACGAGTACGAGGCCGTCGACGCGCCGTACACGAAGGTCGGACCCGACGTGCTGCGCTTCCTCTACCACTCGGACGGCATCACGCCGGCACCATCGGGCTACTTCGCGAATCACGCGCAGCTCAACGACCCCGAGCTCGACCAGCTCCTCGACGCGGCCGCCGCCGAGCAGGACACGGCGAAGCGCGACGCGATCTACGCCGACGCGCAGGAGCGCGTGCTCGAGAGCTACGCGATCCTGCCGCTCTACGATCAGCAGAACCACTTCCTCGTCAACGGTGCAACCGGGGTGACGACGCTCGGCACGATCGCGACGCCCACGTTCATCAACGCGAAGCTCACGAAGTAACCGAGGTCACACTCGGAGCCCCGAATACGGCACACTGCTGCAGTGAGCACTTCCGAGCATCCCCGCACGTCGCGGGGCGACGCACCGCGCGCCGAAGCCTCACGCCTCCGGGCGCGACGCATCGGTGGCGCGGTGCTGCGCCGCGTCGGCTCGGCGGTGCTCGTGGTCTGGATCACCGCAACCATCGTGTTCATCGCGCTTCGCGTGTCGGGTGATCCGCTGGAGGCGATCATGGGCGGGCCCGGCTCGCAGGCCACTCCCGAGGCCTTCGAACGGGCGCGCATCGCCTACGGCCTGGACCAGCCGATCGCGGTGCAGTACCTGACGCAGCTCTGGAACACCGCGACGCTGCAGTTCGGGGACTCGTACGCGCGCAAGCAACCGGTGAGCGGGTTGCTCGCGGCGAACTTCTGGCCGACCGTGCTCATCTCGACGCTCGCACTCGTCGTGGCCTGGGCATTGGCGTTGGCCGGCGCGCTGCTCGGGGTGCTCGGTCGCGGCTGCTGGGGGCGTGCGACTCGGGCCGCGCTCTCCGGGATCGCCACTGTTTCGTCAGTGATCCCGCAGTTCTTCCTCGGTGCCGTCGGCATCCTGATCTTCGCCGGCGCGCTGCACTGGTTCCCGGCGACGAGCGCGGGCAACGCCCCGGCGTCGCTCGTGCTGCCCGTGCTGACCCTCGCGATTCCGATCGCCGGCTATCTCGCGCACGTGATGCACGGCTCACTCGAGGAGGCCGGATCACAACCCTTCGCCACCACCGCTCGCGCTCGCGGCGCCAGTGAGACGCGCGTGCTGCTCGCGCACACGCTGCGCCACGCCGCGCTCCCGGCGATCGCACTCTCGGGTTGGGCCTACGGGTCGCTGCTCAGCGGCGCGGTCGTGGTCGAAGCGCTGTTCGCTCGCCCGGGGCTCGGCCGCCTGCTGCTCGAAGCCGCGTCGGTGCGCGACGTGCCCGTGGTCATGGGCGTCGTCTCGATCATCGCGCTGCTGTATGTCGCCGTGATGCTGCTCGCCGACATCGCTGAACGGCTCATCGATCCGGCGGTGCGGGTGCGGGTGCGAGCTGACCGTGAGGTGACGCTGTGAGCGGCGGGCAGCTGAACGGGTCTCCAGGGAGCCTCTCGCCGCGACGCGTCACCCGACGGCGCCCCCGCGGAGGCCGGGTGTGGACTGCACTCGGGTGGCCGGGGGCACTCAGCCTGCTCGTGCTCGCCATCGCGGTGCTCGCCGTCGTCGCGCCGCAGGTGCTCGCGCCCACGGACCCGCTCGCGATCCACCCGGCAGACGCGTTCCGACCGCCCTCGTGGGCGCACCCGTTCGGCACCGACGAATCGGGGCGCGACATTGCCGCCCGCATCGTGCACGGCACGAGCGCGTCGCTCGGCATCGGGCTCGCAGCGACCGCCATCGGTGTCGGCATCGGCGCGGTGCTCGGCTTCGCGTCGGGCGTGGGCCCGCGATGGGTCGACGCGGCACTCGCGCGCGTGTTCGAGGTGCTCTTCGCACTGCCGACGCTCGTGCTCGCGCTACTCTTCATCTCGGTCATGGGCGGCGGTCCGCGCGCCTCGATTCTGGCGATCGGGCTCGCGACGATCCCCGGGTACGCACGCCTGCTCCGCGGCACCGCGCGGCGCGTGGCAGCCAGTGGGTACGTGGAGTGGGCGTGTCTCGACGGGGTCTCGGCGCCCCGCAGGTTCGTGCGCCACATCGCTCCGAACGCGGCGTGGCCGCTCGTTTCGGCGGCGACGCTCGGGGTCGGGCAGGCGATCGTGTGGGTCTCCGCGCTCGGTTTCCTGGGGCTCGGCACGGTACCGCCGTCGCCCGAGTGGGGAGCCATGCTGAACGCCGGCCGCGTGTATCTCACGACCGCGTGGTGGATGACCGTCTTCCCCGGTCTCGCAATCGTCGTGACCGCGACGGCGCTGACGGTGATCGGCCGCGCCCTGGCGAAGGGGGGCCGCGCATGAATGCGGTCGCGAGCGCCGCTCCCGTGCTCGAGGTCGCCGGCCTCGAGGTCGGGCTCGGGCGCGGGCGCCATCGCGTTTCGGTACTCGAAGCGATCTCGTTCTCGGTCGCCGCGGGCGAGTGCGTCGCCGTCGTGGGGGCGTCGGGCGCCGGCAAGTCGGTGCTCGCCCGCGCGCTCCTGGGGCTCGTGCAGGCCCAGCCGAACTGGTCGGTCGCATCGGATCGCCTCATCGTCGACGGCCGCGAACTGCGAAACGCGTCGCAGCGAGCCTGGCGGTCCGTACGCGGCGACGCGATCGGCCTCGTGCTGCAAGATGCGCTGCAGTCGCTCGATCCGCTGCGCACCATCGGTGACGAGGTCGGCGAGACCCTCGCAATCCGCGGGGTGCCGCGCAGCGAGCGTCGGTCACGCGTCATCACCGCGTTGACCGAAGCGGGGCTGCCCGGCGCCGCCGACCGTCTGCGGCAGCGCTCCCCCGAGCTCTCCGGCGGCATGCGTCAGCGCGCCCTGATCGCGGCAGCGCTCTCGGGAGACCCGGCGATCCTGATCGCCGACGAACCCACGACCGCGCTCGACCCGACCACCGCCGCCCGCGTGCTCGGCCTGTTCGCTGAGATTCGGGATCGCGGCACCGGGGTGCTGTTCATCAGCCACGACCTGCGCAGCGTGGAGCAGCTCGCCGATCGCATTCTCGTCATTGACGCCGGTCGGATCGTCGAGGCGGGGGCAACCGACGACATCTTGCACCGCCCGCAGCACCGCGCCACACGTGCGCTGGTCGCTGCCACCCCGCACGGACCGAAGCCCGGCCCCACCGCGCATCCCGGCGCTCCCCTGCTCGCGCTCATCGGAGCGAGCCGGCAGTTCGCCACCCCGACGGGTGATCGCGCGGGAATCTTCGGCGTGGACCTCGACGTGCGGCGCGGCGAGGCCATCGGCGTGGTCGGCGAATCAGGCGCTGGCAAGACTACGCTCGCACGCATCCTCGCCGGTGCCGAGCGCCTGGATACGGGTCGTCTCGAACGCACCGACGCGGCGATGCAGGTCCGCTTGATTCCGCAGGATCCCCTCGCGACGTTCGACCCGCGCTGGCGCGTGCGCCGCATCATTGAAACGTCCGTGCGCGCCGATGCGTCTGGCGCCAGGCGCACCGCTGAGGAGCTGCTGGCCGAAGTCGGCCTCGGAGCCGAGCTGCTCGATCGCTTCCCGGTGACGCTCTCGGGCGGCCAACGCCAACGTGTCGCGATCGCCCGCGCACTGGCAGCCCGGCCCGACATGCTCGTCTGCGACGAACCGGTCTCGGCGCTCGACGTGGCGACGCAGGCCGGCATCCTCCAGCTGCTGAGCTCGCTACAGCGAGACCACGCGGTCGCGATCGTATTCGTCTCGCACGACTTCGCCGCAGTGCGCACCGTCTGCGACCGGCTGATCATCATGCAGCACGGCGAAGTCGTGGAGCGCGGCGAGACGGAGGCGGTCTTCGCGAACCCGCAGCACCCGTTCACGCGCGAGATGCTCGCGCTCACGTGAGGCGCGGCGGCGCACGATTACAGGTGCTTGCCGCCAGTCACCGGGACTACGGCTCCTGACACGTACGACGCTTCCTCAGAGGCGAGGTAGACATAGGCACCCGCAAGCTCGGCAGGCTGCCCGGGTCTCCCGAGCGGAGTGTCTTCGCCAAAATGCACTTGCTTCTGGTCCCAGCCCGTCGCCGGAATCAGTGGTGTCCAGATGGGCCCAGGCGCGACCGCGTTCACCCGCACCCCGCGTTCCCCTTGCGGCTCGGCGAGGGCGTGAGTAAAGGCAACCAGTGCCGCTTTCGTCATGGCGTAATCGAGCAGGTCAGGGGATGGTTGGTAAGCCTGCACCGATGCCGTGACGATGACGCTAGCTCCCGGCTGCAAGTGCGGTGCGGCCTCGCGGAAGAGCAGGATCGGGGCAACGAGGTTCGTTGCGAACACCTGCTCGACCGCGTCTCGCGAGATCGCAGCATTGTCCTCGCGCTCGCGCTGGGTCGCCGCGTTCAGCACCAGGATGTCGAGGCCACCGAGTTCTTGAACGGCGCGTTCGACGGTCTGGATGCAGTCCGATTCATGACGCAGGTCACCGGGCAGCAGCACGCCCTTGCGATCCGCGTGCTCGATCTGAGCCAGTGTCTGCTCGGCGTCCTCCTGCTCCTCGGGTAAGTAGGCGATCGCAACGTCGGCGCCCTCGCGTGCGTATGCGATAGCGACGGCGCGACCGATGCCCGAGTCTCCGCCGGTGATGAGGGCGCGATACCCGGCCAGACGACCGCTCCCCCGATAGGTGTCTTCGCCATGGTCGGGCTGCGGCTGCATCGGCTGCGTGAGTCCTGGCTGGCTCGGCTGCTCCTGCTGGGGCAGCGGCGCTTTCGGGTACTTCGTGCGGGGATCGAGATTCGGGGTCATACATACTCCTCTTCGTATCGTCGGTTTGCCGCGCGTCAGCGAGAGATGTCAGTGGTCGCGCAGCAGCTCAATGAGCTCTGTCTTGCGCAGCCCGGAGTACCCGCTGAGGCCGAGCTCTTTCGCGCGACGGCTCAGTTCAGGCACGGTACGATCCTCGTAATCTTCAGCGTTACCGCCGCGACGGCCAATGTTCGAACGGCCCTCTTTTGCGGCAGCGTTTGAGATTCGCGCTGCTTTCTCGGCGGAGTTGCCCTCATCGCGCAGGCGACCGTACAGCTCGGGATCCTTCAGCTGGGGGGTTTTCGACTTCGGCATGCGTCGTCCTTTCGTCGTGTGCACTCGACGCTACGCCGCGTCTCGCCACCTCAGCAGGGCCTCGACAGCTCCACGCGGCGTTGCTAGCCTCTGGTCGCTTGCGACATCGAATGCCGTACGTCTCGAACGACTGCGCGGCGCCTCCAGACGGTAACCGCCTCGCACGGTGATACGCAAGGGGCTCGTCTCACCTGGGGCAGCGCTCATACCATCGTCAACACAGCAACGATCACCACTCTCGCCGGTGCGCTGTGCGCCGCGCTTGAAGTGCCGGTAAGCTCGCACGACACGAACGGGAGGATTCAACGTGGGACTCGTGATGCCGGGTGGCGCAGCAGACGTACCCTTCGATTTCGGGCTCGAGTACCTCGAACCGCTCGGCCACGATCACGTCTGGGTCGACGGACTCGCCGCACCGCAGACGCCCGACGATGATCGACATTCGCGCAGCATCGACTCGCTCTACGAGGTGGAATCTCTGCTGCGACGCCACCCCCAGTTGCACGTGATCGCAGCGCATGAGCCGAGCCTCAGTGGCCTGGTCAATATCGATGCCGAAAGCGGCCTCGCGCTGCCCGGGGTGCCCACTCACCCGCTGCAACCGGAGGAGTGGTGGTATCGCCCGGTCGGCGATTGGCTCGCCAGGCAGATCACTCACCTCGCAGCGGCCCCATTCGACGCCGATGCGCTGTGGTTGGTGAGCGGGCGAGTCGTGGGTCGTGGGCCCGATGGAGCGCCTCTCCTCGCCGACGCGGCGACGATCGGCGTCTTAGGTGAGGCCGCCATCGAGGAGGCCGGCGACCGCTATCACCAACGGTTCGCGCACGCCGTGAACGCCGTCGGCGCGGCGGAGTAGGCCGCGAGGTTTACCCTTGCGCGCGCCGCGCGAGCAGCACGAGCAAGCACTGCTCGTCGACGCTGAGATGCGCGCGCGTCCGCATCTTTTCTCGCGCTTTCCGAAGCCGAGCCCGAGCCTCGGCGTCCTCCGCCAGAGCGAGCACTCTCGGGTCGATGTACGACGTCCGAGTCACCGTCGGAGTATTGCCCAGTCGCTCCGACGCCGCCTGTACGGCCACGCGCGCCGCGGCTGCGGCGGCCCGTTCGGTCGCGAACTCCGACTCGTCCTGCTCAAGCAGCGCGGAGAGCGCGATGCGACTGCCGCCCCAGGTGCGAAAGTCTTTCGCCGTGAACTCCTCGCCCATGACCCGCTTCACATACGCGTTCACGTGGCTGCTCCGCACTCGCCGCGAAACGCCCGTGTCTTCGAGAAACCTGAACACCTCGGCGCCCGGAAGCTCCTCGAGACGCGCGATCAGGCGCGCGACTCGAGCGTCGGCGACGCGTCGTTCGTGCCGCTTGCCGCTCTTGCCGACGAAGTCGAAGCGCACCGAGCTGCCGGTGGCCGAGATGTGCTCCTCACGCAGCGTCGTGACGCCGTAGCTCCCGTGCTGCTCGGCGTACTCGGCGTTGCCGACGCGGAAGAACTCGAGGTCGATCAGGTGAATCACGCAGGCGACCACGCGCTCGCGACTGAGCCGACGACGGCGCAGATCACGGTCGACCCGCGATCGTAGTTTCGGAAGCGCGGTGCCGAAACGGCCCAGGCGCGCAAACTTCTCGCGTTCCCGGCGCTGCCGAAACTTCGGGTGATAAATCATCTGCGTGCGGCCGGCAGCATCGATCCCGCGCGCGAGCACTTTCGCCGCGGGCGAGCGGGCGATGCGCACGTCATTCCAGGCGGGCGGGATCGCCAGTGCTTCGATCCGCGCAATCTCCTTAGTCGCAGTCACGCGCCGCCCGCCCCGGCGGTAGATGAAGGCATCGCCCGATCGCTCGCGCGTGATCTGTTCGCCGCGGCGTCCGCGTCGGTTCGACGCCCGGGATCGGCGGGGCCCCTCGGAGGCCCCGCCTGCAGCATCACCCATGGGGGTGCGGATCTGACGGCGACGGCTCGTGCGCGGGTGCCTGACCCTGTGCCTCTTGGTAGAGCGCGAGCAGCCCGTTCACACCACCCTCACGGAACGCCGTGAGCTGGTGTTGCGCCGGCCCGCCCGTGGTGCGCAACTGTTCGAGATAGGTGCCGACCCGCTCGGCATCGCCGAACGCCTCAAGCGACGGCAGCGCGAATGCGAGCATCTCGACGAGCATCGCCGACGCGGGTCGTGCGGCGCCGTCGACGGGGTCGATCAGCGATCCGGTGAGGCCATCGCGCGCCGCCATCCAGATTGCGCCGTCGACGAGCCCGGGAACCAGCGAACCCGGAGCGCTCCCCGACTCAGCGTTGGTGAGGATGCGATCCACGAGTCCGCGCACGAGGAGCGCGAACGATACCGAATCTTGCGCACGCAACTGCGCATCGGCAATCCGCAGTTCGATGGTGGGAAACCGCTCTGAGAGCCGCGCGACCCAGGTCACCACACCAGAATCGATGAGTACCCCGGTCTCGACGAGCGTGCTGATCGTTCGCTCGTACTCCGCGCCATCCGCGAACTCCGGCGGATATCCCGCGAGCGGCCACGACATGCTCTTGATGTGCCGCCAACTCGCGAGTCCGGTCTCTTCGCCGCACCACACGGGCGAATTCGCCGTGATGGCGAGCAGTGCCGGAGCCCAGCGGGCGAGTCCCCGCAGGGCGATCACCCCGGCATCGGGCGAGGGCACGGCGACGTGCACGTGCGTGCCCGTCACGTACTGGTGCGCGGCTGCCGCGCGCAGTTCCGCTCGGATCTCCCGGTAGCGAGCTTTCGGCGTGACCGATCCCTCGTGTTCTCCCCCGATCGGCGGTAGACCCGTGCTCGCGAGCACTGCACCGGCCTCGGTCGCCGCAGCTCCCGCGAGCGCGCGAAACCGCAGCAGGGCTTCGTCAGCTTCCTCTCCCGACGCGCAGACGGGTGAAGCCGTTTCGAGTTGACTCGCGAAGAACTCACGATCGACGTCGCCGCGCAGCTCCGGACGCAAGGCTACGACCTGTGCGGCGCGATCGACGGGGATGCCCGATTCAGCGTCGAGCAGCAGGTATTCCTCCTCGACGCCGAAGCTCCGCCGCGCGCCGTCCGCGCGGCCCACGCTCAGAGCGCCTCTCCGTCGGTGTCTTCAGCCCGGCGTGCGGGCGACGACGAGACATCTTCGCCCAGCTCTTCCAGCGCATCGCGCGGGTCATCGGCAGTAACCTCGACTGCCTGCTCCTCATCAGCGTCGACGAGCGGGCGATCCTCATCGCGATGATCCGTGACGACCAGCTCTTCGTCGCCGTCGATCTCGTCCGTGGGCTCCCACAATTCAGCCATGATCGTTCCCCTCTGCGTGAGCATCGTCGGCAGATCACCGGCGACGCATTCCTGTCACTCGATCGTAGAATTTCGCGGATCGAGTGTCAGCGGGGTTGATTTCGCCCGGCCGCGTGTGCCTGGGCTGCTCAGTCGGAGCCGATGACGATGCCGGTGCGCAGTTCGACCAGTCGGGCGAGCACTGCGGCGACGGTTTCCGGATCGGGCACGCGCCCGGTCGCCGCCGTGTCGCCAGGCCCAACCTTGATGCCGAGATCGTCGGGCCCCAGCACGGCAAAGGCGTCTTCGTCGGTGACGTCATCGCCCAGGAAGAGCACGGGGCCGCTGGGCAGGGCATCGCGAATGCTCTGCAGCACCGCACCCTTGTTCGACGCGCGCACCGAGAATTCGCGCACCTCTTTGCCCTCGCGCACGTGCAACCCCTCGGCGATGCCGAGTTCGACCGCTGCTGCCTGCAACTCGCGACTCTGGTCGGGGTCGCGCACTTCACGGGTGTGCACCGCGATGCCGAACGGCTTCCGTTCCAGTCGCACGCCGGGTTCACCGCCGAGCACGCGTTCGAAACGACGATTCACCCGCTGCAGCCAGTCGACTTCTTCGGCCGTGGGCGCTCCACCGTCGGCCCCCGAGACGCCGGGCAGCTCAAGGCCGGTGAGTTCCGAGCCGTGCGATCCCGAAATGATCCAACCCTCGCCTCCCGTACCGGTGCCGGTTTCGGCCAGACCGTCGAGCGAGCGGCCCGACAGCAGCGCGACGCGCACCCCGGGCGCCGCGTTCAGCAGCTCGAGCGCTTGGCGAGCGCGCGGCAGCATGCGCGCATCCTGCGGTCGGCGCACGATGGGCGCGATGGTGCCGTCGAAGTCGGTGGCGACGAGCAGCGATGAGGCAGTCGCGATGCGCCGCAACCGGTCTCCGACGCTGCGCGGCACGAAGGCCGGGGGCACGATCGAAATCGGCCCGGTCATGCCGTCTTCAGGTCCGCCGGTATGCGCCGTCGCGCGCGATTCCGAGATCGCGGTCATCGACCCCAAGAACCCCGACGCCCAGTGCGCCACATCGTTGTCGTGCACGGCGCGGCGCATGCCGTGCATACGCCGGTGCTGCTCCTCCTGCGGCATGTGCACCGCGCGCAGCATCGCCGCCTTCAGGCCCTCGATGTCGTGCGGGTTCACCAGCAACGCGTCGCGAAGTTCATCAGCCGCGCCGGCGAACTCACTGAGAATGAGCACGCCCTGCTCGTCTTCGCGGCACGCCACATACTCTTTGGCGACGAGGTTCATACCGTCTCGCAGCGGCGTGACGACCAGCACATCGGCGGCCAAATACATCGCCACCATCTCCTCCCGCGAGTAGCCGCGATGCAGATAGACAAGCGGTGCGTGGCCAATGGTGCCGTGCTCGCCGTTGATGCGCCCCACGGTCACCTCGACTTCGTCGCGCAGTTGCCGATAGGCGTCGACGCGCTCACGACTCGGGCTCGCGACCTGCACCAACACGATCTGCGAGGCGTCGATCTCGTCGTCGACCAGCAGCTCGTCGAACGCCTTCAGCCGGTGACGGATTCCCTTGGTGTAGTCCAGGCGATCCACCCCGAGCATGACCGTCTTCGGGTTGCCGAGCTCCGCACGGATCTGGCGAGCGCGATCCTGGGTTTCCGGGCGACGTGCGACCTCAGCGAACGCCGCCGCGTCGATCGAAATCGGAAACTCTTGCGCCAGCACCGTGCGACCCGGGGCGTCGGAGGTCGCCGGCAGCACCATCGTGTTGCCCAGCGCCTGCGTGTGCGTGTAGCGATCGGCGATCGTGCGGAAACTGATGGCGTCGGGCACGCGCTGGAACCCGATGACATCGGCGCCCAGCAGCCCCGAGATGATCGAGCGGCGCCAGGGCAACTGCTCGAAGAGACCGCGGGGTGGGAATGGGATGTGCAGGAAGAAGCCGATCGTGAGATCGGGTCGCAGCTCGCGCAGCATCGCGGGCACCAGTTGCAGCTGATAGTCGTGGATCCAGGCGATCGCACCCTCGGCCGCCACAGCGGCGACGCGCTCCGCGAAGCGCTGGTTCACCTTGCGATAGCGATCCCACCACTGCCGGTGAAACTCGGGCGGGGCGATGACATCGTGGTAGAGCGGCCACAGCGTGCCGTTCGAGAAGCCCTCGTAGTACAGCTCGACATCGTCGGTGGAGAGCTCGACGGGTTCGAGGCGCATCCGCCCGATCTCGAACGGATCGACGTGTTCGTCGGCACTGCCTGCCCAGCCCACCCACACGCAGCCGAGCTGTTCAACGATCGGCTCGACCGCGGTCACCAGGCCTCCCGGCGAGGTACGCCACGCCGTCGAGCCATCGGCTTCGACGACCCGATCGACCGGCAAACGGTTCGACACCATCACGAGCTCGCGCCCTCCGGTGAGTCCCTGCAATCCGGTCATCGCACCTCCCAGTGGCTTCACCCGAATTCTACTGATCGAGTCCGGGATCGCGCTGCCCCTTGACCCCTGATGACCAGTCATGAAACGCGCGACCGGCTGCTCGGCTTCGGCGTGATCGCACCGACGCTCGCCGGAGGTACAGTAGTCCGGTGAACCGCACTCCCCTCGCGGCGCAGAACCGCGCCGCTGCCGAGCCCTCCGTGCTCGGCGCGCTCAGATCACCGCGCCTCCTGACCCGTGAGGTGCTCGCCGGGCTCGTCGTCGCGCTCGCCCTCATTCCTGAAGCCATCGCCTTCTCGGTCATCGCCGGGGTCGACCCCAAAGTCGGGCTCTTCTCCTCCTTCATCATGGCGGTGACGATCGCGTTCGTCGGCGGTCGGCCCGCCATGATTTCGGCGGCCACCGGCGCCGTGGCGCTCGTCATCGCCCCGGTTGCCCCCACCTACGGCATGGACATGTTCATCGCCACGGTGATCCTCGCCGGCGTCTTCCAGATTCTCTTCGCCGTGAGCGGTGTCGCAAAGCTCATGCGCTTCATTCCGCGCAGCGTCATGGTCGGCTTCGTGAACTCGCTCGCGATCCTCGTCATGCTGTCACAGCTGCCACACCTCATCGGGGTGCCCTGGCTCGTGTACCCGCTCGTGGTGCTCGGCATCGCGATCCTGCTCGGCTTCCCTAAGCTCACCACCGCGATCCCGGCACCACTCATCGCCGTAATCGTGGTCACCGTCGTCGTGGTCGTCGCGCGCATCGCGGTGCCGACCGTCGGCGATCAGGGCGAACTGCCGCAGAGCCTGCCCGAACTCTTCATTCCGCACGTGCCGCTCACCTGGGACACCTTCGCCACAATCGCACCGTTCGCGTTCGCGATGGCACTCGTCGGGCTCATGGAGTCGCTCATGACGGCGAAGCTCGTCGACGAGATCACCGATACCCACTCGAACAAGACCCGAGAGAGCTGGGGGCAGGGCGTCGCCAACATGATGTCGGGGCTGTTCGGCGGAATGGGCGGATGCGCCGTGATCGGCCAAACGATGATCAACGTGAAGGCATCGGGAGCGCGCACCCGCATCTCGACGTTCCTGGCCGGCGTCTTCCTGCTCGTGCTGGTGGTCGCCCTCGGAGACGTGGTCTCGCTGATTCCGATGGCGGCACTCGTGGCCGTCATGATCATGGTGTCGATCGGCGCCTTCGACTGGCACTCGATCGCGCCCGCGACGCTGCGACGCCTCCCCAAGAGCGAGACCTTCGTGATGCTCGCGACAGTCGCCCTCGTCGTCGCGACCCACAACCTCGCCGTCGGCGTCATCGGCGGCGTCATCGTCGCGTCCGTACTGTTCGTGCGCCGGGTCGCGCGCGTCGTCGACGTGCAGCGCGAGGTCAGTGCGGGCAATGCAGCGGGCGGGATCGCCGAGCCTTCCGTGCGCTACACAGTGACGGGCGAGCTCTTCTTCGCCTCCAGCAACGATCTCACGACGCTCTTCGAGTACCACCGCGATCCTGCGCACGTCGTCATCGACCTGACCGGTGCGCACGTCTGGGATGCCTCGACGGTGGCGGCGCTCGACGCCATCGAAACGAAGTACCGCCAGTACGGGGCAAACGTGGAGTTCGTCGGCATGAACGCCGTCAGCCGCACGATGCACGCCCGCCTCACGGGCGAGCTCGGCGGCAGCGTCTAGCTCGGCACTGAGCCCGCTTTTGGTGGCAGTTTGGTGCAGCAAACCGGTGAATGCGGCACCAAACTGCCACCAAGTTCGGGGCTCGCGCAGCGCGCTTACGGGTTGACGCTCACACCGCCGTCGACGTAGAAGTCGGCGCCGACCACGAACGACGCGGCGTCAGACAGCAGGAACGCCGCCACCTCGGCGATCTCGGCGGGCTGCCCCAGGCGACCGATCGGCTGCGCCTTCTTCACGCCCTCGGCGATCACCGGATCCTCAAGTGCCGCCGCCGCGAGCGGGGTCTCGGTCGAGCCGGGCAGCACCGCGTTGATGCGCAGGCCTCGGCCGGCGTAGTCGTAGGCGGCCTGGCGGGTGAGCCCGAGAGCCCCGTGCTTGCTCGCGACGTACGCGGGCAGGTTCGGGTAGGCGAAGCGACCCGCGGTCGACACGGTGTTGACGATGGAGCCGCCACCGTTCTCGACGAGGTAGTTGATCTCGTGCTTCAGCGAGAGGAACACCGCGTTGAGGTTCACCGCGATGACCTTCTGCCACTCGTCGAAGCTGAGGTCGGCGACCGAACCGACCGGCCCGATGATGCCGGCGTTGTTGAAGGCACCATCGAGCCCGTCGTACTGCGCCACTGCGCGCTCGACGAGGCGCTGAACGTCGGCATCGACGGTGAGGTTGGTCTCGACGAAGTGCGCCGCGCCGCCCGCGGCCGTGATCTGCTCGACGACGGCTTCGGCGCCGGCGACGTTCACGTCCGCGATCGTCACCTTCGCCCCGCGTCCGGCGAACAGCAGCGCCGCTTCCTTGCCCATTCCGCTGCCGCCGCCGGTGACGATGAGACGCTTCCCATCGAGATGGACCTTCGCGTACGGATCAACCTGAGTCATGTGCGGTACTCCTTTGCACGTGTATCACTGATGAAGGTTGGCAGAATCTGCCAAACGTTTGCGGACCTAGACTAGCCCCGTGGCATCCGAAGAGAAAGTGCTCGCCGTCTCGCGCGCGTGCATCGAGGCATTTCTCGATGCCGGCACGCTCGACATCGGAGTGGCCGAGCTGTGCGGCATGACCGGGATCTCGGCACGCAGCTTCCACCGGTACTTCCCCACAAAACCGCAGCTCATCCGCCCGTTCTTCGACGAGATGACACGTACCTTCGGCGAGCGCATCATCGACTCGCCGCTCCCCTTCGAAGCGGCCGCGCGCGAGGCATTCCGCGTCGCGGTTCTCGGCTCGTTCCCAGGCCGCATCGTCGATTTCATGCGACTGCTGCGCACGCGCGAAGAGTACTGGGCGGTGTTCCTCGAAGTGGCGGATGCGAGTGAGCGCACGCACTCCGCGACGCTCGCCCGGCGCCTCCCCGGGCTCGATGACGATGCGCTCGTCGTGGTCACCGCCGGGGTCGTCGCGTCATCCCGCCTGGCACTCATCGCGGGATTCGACGGGGCCGATCCCGAACCGAAGTTCGCGGCCTACCTGCACCGATTCATGTCCGGGTACGCCATCACCGACTGATTCGATCCAACCGCATATATCGCTCACTCGGGCTCGTGTGCAATGCTTCCTGTGAACCGCGACGGGAAGGGCCGTGACGATGTCGACGACCGAGGTGGACGAGCAGACCGACCGAGCCGTGCCCGCCGCGCCCTCCCCCGCCGAACTCGCCGCGCGACTCGCCGCGGCGCTCGGCCGCGCGATCCAGGGCCAGCCTGATGTCATCGAGACCGTCATCACCACGGTGCTCGCGCGTGGGCATCTGCTGCTCGAAGACGTGCCCGGCGTCGGCAAGACCACACTCGCGCAGGCACTGGGTCGGGCGATCAGCGCGAACGTGCGACGCATCCAGTTCACCTCTGACATGCTGCCCACCGACGTCACGGGGCTCTCGGTATACGACCAGGAGACGGGCCAGTTCGTGTTCCATCCGGGTCCGATCTTCGCGAACATCATCATCGGCGACGAGGTGAACCGGGCGACGCCGAAGACGCAATCGGCACTGCTCGAGGCCATGGAAGAGCAGTCGGTCACGGTCGACGGCCATACCCATCGTCTGCCCGAGGTGTTCATCGTCGCGGCGACGCAGAACCCGCAAGACATGGCGGGCACCTTCGCGCTTCCCGAGGCGCAGCGCGACCGATTCATGACCCGCATCTCGCTGGGGTACCCCGATGCCGCATCCGAGCTGCGCATCGCACTCGAGCAGTCGGGGCGCCGGATCAGCCAGTCCACCCCGCCGGTCGCGTCCATCGCTGAGGTGCGCGCCGCACAACTCGCTGTCGGCGAGGTGCACCTGTCAGACGCCGTCGGCGCATACCTCGTCGACATCATCGCGGCGACGCGTGCCCACCCGAGTATCGCCCTCGGTGCCAGCCCGCGTGCTACTGTGCACCTGAGCCGCATGAGCCGCGCCCGCGCCGCCGTGCTCGGCCGCAGCTACGTCTCACCCGACGATGTCGCGCACCTCGCCGCGGCAGTGCTCGCGCACCGTCTGGTGCCCCGCGGTCGCTTCGCACGAGCAGACGAGGCGGCCCGAGCTTCGACCGACGTCGTCGCCGAGATCCTCGCCGGTCTCCCCGTGCGCTGATGGCCCGAACTGCGCGACTGCGAGCCGCACGACCCCGAGCGGCACGACCCCGACGGGCGCGCACCCGCGCTTGGTGGCGCACATCGCCCGTGACCTTGACCGCGCGCGGGTGGGGATGCCTCGCCGCCGCCGCCGTGCTCGCGGCGGCCTGGTTCGCGATCGGCCTGCGCGACGTGTGGCAGTTCGCTGCGGCCTTCGCCGCGCTCGTCGTCGTGGCGATCGGTGCGAGCTGCGTGATCGGTGCGCTGGCGCGAGCCCGGGTCACGCTCCGCATGACCGATCGGACCCCCACGGTCGGGTCGGCACTCGAACTCTCCGCGGTGATCTCGCACCGCCTCCGGGTACCCGTCATCGCGACTGCGGAGTGGTCGCTCGATGGGACTCGTCGGTTGAGCCCGCTCGAACTGCACCCGGGCAGTGACGCGCGCGCCGCAACGTCATGGATCGCCGACCGCCGCGGCGATGCGCGACTCGAGGTCTCAGCGCTCCGGTACGCCGACCCGTTCGGGCTCACCGCCGTGCGCGTGCCCTGTGCGGCACACACCGTGGTGCGCGTACTCCCGGCGCCGCTTCCCGCGCTCCTCAGGCGACTCGAGGTCGAACCGTCCCAGATGTCGGCCCCCGGCGACCTCGACGCTGCTGCGGTCGGGCGCACCGGTGAGGGCGCCGAAGGCGGGGGCGCGCTGCGCGAGTACCGCACGGGCGATGCGACTCGGCAGATCAATTGGAAGAAGAGCGCGCGCCAGGGCGAGCTGCTGGTGAATCTCCCCGAGCCGGCGTCTCGACCGGTCCGCTCCGTGCGCCTGGACCTCGACCCGGCAGCGTACGCGAGCGACGCCGAATTCGAGCGCGCAGTCTCGGCGACGGCTACGGTGGTGGCCCTCTGGGCTGAGCAGGGCGTCGCGGTGCATCTGGATCTGGGCGATCATCGGCTCGACTCCCCCGGTGGTGGGCAGATCGACCATACGGGGAGCATCGACGCCCCGCTCCGCGAGCTCGCCGTCGTGGCACGCACCGAGGTCGATGCGCCCACCTCTGAGGCACGATCGCCGCGGTTGACCGCGTCAGCCGAGCTCCCGGCCATCGTCGTCACCGGAGCGCCGCACCGACGGCTACTCGAAGCGCTGCCGAACTCGCGCGGCGGCACGATGATCGTGATGCGCGACGGGTCGCCGTCGACGGGGCCGCTGCCGCTGCCGCCGGAGTGGCGGGTCCTGTTCGTCTCGGAGCCCGCGTGACCACCGCGACGTCGCCACTGCGCTCAGCATCGCGGCCGCAACCCGTGCAGCAATCAGTCGACCCCGAACGCCGCCGCTCCCGACTCTGGTCGAGCGGCCTCCTGCTCGTCTTATGGGGCGTTGTGCTCGCAGCACTGACGACGGTACTCGAATGGGGCGGCTGGTGGTTTGCCGCAATGGGGGTGATCACTGGCACCGTCATCGTCTCCGCCGTCGTTCGCGCGCGTCACCGGCGTCCGGTGTATGCGGCACTCGCCGGCACATTCGCGGGTGCACTGGGTGTCGCGGTGTGGGTGTGGGGCGGTGGGCGCGCGGCGCTCTGGTGGAGCGATGCCACCGCGCTGCTCGAGCAAGCGCAGTTGCAGATCGTCACCGGCTCCGCGCCGCTGACGGTCGACGGCCCCCTCTCCGACCTCGTACTCGCGGTCGTGCTGCTCATGGCCGCAGCCACCGTCTTCCTCGCCGACGCCGCAGATACGCCGTTGATCGCCGGCGGCGTCGTCGCGCTGGTGTTGCTCGTGCCCTCGGCAGTGACGGGAGTCAGTGCCGGATCGCCGGCGCTCATCGCAACGACGTTGCTCCTGGCACTGCTCGCGGCCGTCTCAGCCCCACGGGTGACCTGGCAGGGCGGTGTCGCGGCGCTCGTCGTGACCGGCCTCGCGGCGGGTATCGTCGCCGCGCTTCCCGCTTCGCGCGATCGACTCTGGAACGACTCGCTGCTGGCGGCGCCCGTCTCTCAGTCAGTGCCAGACGTGACGCTCGCGCTTGCCGAGGATCTCCGCGCACGGAGCAGTGCCCCCGTGTTCATCTACCGCAGCTCGGTGCCGGGCCCGCTCCGCTTCACCCTCGCAACCCTGGCCGATTTCGAGGGCGGCGTCTGGCAACCCGAGAATGCACTGACCGACCAGAACCTCACCGATCGACCGGCACGCGCGGCGGATTCGGTGCCGGCTGCCGTCGCTGCCGAGCCGGGCGCCCCCACGGTCGCGCAGTCGCACCTGCGCACCCGCACCGTGCAGGTGACCGTCGAGGGCCTCCTCAGCTCCTGGCTCCCGCTGCCGCAATCGACCGAGCGCGTCGCCGCCCCCGGTGACGCGGGGGCCTTCCAGCCCGATCGCTGGAACTGGGCCGAGCAGTCGAACACGGTGCGCTCCGAGCGCGACATCACCCGTCGCGACTCCAGGTATACCGCAACCGCGACGCCGCTCGACGCCGATCGGCTGCCCGGCGAGGCCGTCGCGTCGCTCACGCCCGCCGCCCTGTCGAGACTCGACCCGGCAAGCCTCGACGACGACTCGGCTCTCGCGCCGTACCTGGCACTCCCCGAAGGCATGCCGGCAGAGCTTTCGGGTGCCGCAGCGGAGGTCGTCGGCTCTGCTTCTGATCGCCTCGCCGTGGGCCATGCGCTCCAAGACTGGTTCCGTAGCGGCAGCTTCGCCTACTCGGAATCGGCGCCCTACGAGCCGGGCGCGAACCCCGACGACCCCTATGCCGTGATGACCGAGTTTCTCACGACCCGAAGCGGATTCTGCGTGCACTACGCCGCCACGTTCGCGGTGATGGCGCGCGAACTCGGGGTGCCGACCCGCGTCGCCGTCGGATACGCGAGCCGCGCCGAACGCGACGACGCAACGCGCGTGCTTGGACGGCAGCTGCACGCGTGGCCCGAGATCTATGTCGATGATCTGGGCTGGGTCTCGTTCGAACCCACGCCAGGCGGCGCCGGCGCCACCGCCGACGGCACCTCTGACACCACCACAGCAAACTCCGACGCGGCCGCCCCGGCTGACGACACTGGCCCCACCCCGACATCTGCGCCGCAACCCAGCGAACAGCCCACGCTCGACCCGACGGATCCAGTACCCACGGCGACGGATTCGCCGACCGTGGCGACCCCGCCGGCACCCGTCGCGCTCCTGTTCGCCGCCTGCGCACTGCTCGCGCTCATCGCGGTGCCCTCCGTGTGGCGCGGCATGCGCCGATCGCGCCGACTGCGACGCCTCGCACGCGGCGACCGACCGGGCAGCAACGCCTGGGATGAACTGCGCGACACCGCCCGCGATCTGGGGTGGCTCAGCGAGGCCGTCGGCGATCCTCCGCGCGCCCGCACCTCGACCGCGTGGATCGACGCCTGGGAGCATCGTGGGGCCCTGACCGCAAGCGCAACGGCGAGCGCTCGGAGCATCGCGCACACGATGGAGCGCGAGCGCTACGGGCCGGGCGAACGTGCGCCCGGCGGCGCGGGTGAGCAGCAGGTGCAGGATCACCGCACCCCGCCCGATGCGATCGCTGCGGAGTTGCAGCTCGCCCGGCGATCGCTGCGCGCATCAGCCGGCCTCGCTGCTCGTCTCCGCGCCGCAGTGCTGCCGCGTTCACTCGGCCGGCCCGACTGACGCACTGGTGTCGGCGTCGTGATGCGCCGCGCGGCGCCGTACTTCCTGGCACCGCGGCCTGCTTCCCGTCGCGCATCGAACGGGGTACTCTCTGGGTATCTGGGGAGTCCTGCCGAATCCAGGGAGTGCTGTGCAGAACACGGAGTCAGAATCGCCGGGCAACGACACGACGCCCTCGTCTCAGCAGCGCCAGCGATCCCCCCGCCGTCGCTGGGTCAGGCGCATCATCGGCGTCGCCGCGCTCGTTGTGTGCCTCATCGCCGCACCCATGCTCGCGAAGCTGCTCAATTTCGGGGTCCGCGTGGCCGAGGGGGCCGCAGCGGAGCCGTCGGTCGTCGACTTCTACGCACCGTCCAACACACCCCCTGCTGCCGGCGAGCCCGGCACGATCGTGCGCACCGAGCCGGTGGTCGGCGCTCCAGATGGAGCACAGGCCGTTCGAGTCGTCTACCACTCGACCGATGTCGACGGCGCCGATGTGCTCGTCTCCGGCGTGATCGTGGCGCCGGTCGAGCCTGCCGCGGCCGGTTCACGGACGGTGGTGTCGTGGGCGCACCCGACGACCGGCACCGCACCGCGGTGCGCCCCGTCGATCGGTATTGCGCCGTTCGCACTCATCGAAGGGCTGACCGACCTCCTGGCCGACGGAAACATTGTCGTCGCTACCGACTACGCGGGCATGGGCGTTGCCGGCCCACCATCGTTTCTGATCGGGGCGACCGAAGCGGCGAACGTGCTCGACATCGCCCGGGCCGCCCAGCAGGTCGACGGTATCGGCGCCAGCACCCGTGTCGTGCTCTGGGGGCATTCGCAGGGTGGGCACGCGGCGCTCTTCGCCGCGCAGCGTGCCGAGACGTATGCCCCGGATCTCGACGTGCGCGGCGTCGCCGTGGCGGCTCCGGCGAGCGATCTCGGCGCTCTGCTCGACGCCGATATCGGCGATGTCTCGGGTGTCACGATCGGGGCGTATGCATTCGATGCCTACGCGACGGCCTACGCCGATCGACTTCCCGCCGATCCGCTGTCGGTCATTCTCTCTCCAAGGGGCGTGGCCGCCGTCCCAAACATGGCCGACCTCTGTCTGCTCGGGCAGAATCAACAGCTGCATCAGATTGCCACACCCATGATCGGCGACTTCGTCACGACGAACCCGCGAACCGCTCCCGGGTGGGGTGACCTGCTCGCAGAGAACACCCCGACGCAGCCAATCACGGTGCCTCTGTTCGTCGCCCAGGGCGCGCGAGACACGCTCATTCGCCCCACGATCACGGCCGCGTATGTCGCCGCGCAGCAGCGAGCGGGTGCCTCAGTCACCTCGCACGTCTACCCCGACGCCGATCACGCGACGGTCGCGCTCACTGCGCTGGACGACCTCAGAACGTGGATGCGCTCGCTCCCCGAGTGATCGCTGCGTGCGTGAGCGCGTTGCGACAAGCACGCTACGGCGTGCAGGCGACGCAGCGCTCGCGAAACGGCCGCACCTCGAGCTGGCCCTGCGGAATCTGCTCGCCGCACTGCACGCACACCCCGTAGGTGCCGTCGGCGCGTCGGCGCAGCGCGGCTTCGGCCTGACGCGCGTCATCGTGCGCCGACTCGAGCAGCCCCGCGAGCAACGACCAACGCGCCGAAAGCGGCTCGCCGTCGGGATCGTGCTCGTCGTCGTCCACCGCCCCTCGGCGGGCTCGCATCAGCGCCGCGAGGTCCGCATCGAGCTTCGCCACGCGCTCGGCAATGCGCAACTGCTCGGCGAGGAGCAGAGCGTCGAGTTCAGCGGGTTCGGCCATGGTGCTCCGACTGTACGCGCACCGGCCCGCTCACGCGACCTCTGGATACGACAAAGGCCCGGAACCTCGCTGATTTCTCAGCGGAATTCCGGGCCAGTTCGTCGGGATGACAGTGTCTGGCTGCAGCACACCGTGCAAAGTGCACCGCAACCAACTCCTGATCCACGCCTGAGGTACTCAGCGCCCCGTCTGCAGGCGCCGCAATACGGGCACGGCCTCGACCGGCCTGCCCTATCAAGAATTGGTGTCAAAAAGTGCTGTCCAACCCTCGAATTCAAGCCAGAAACCTACACAAAGTGACACCAATTCGGGGAGGCGCGGAGAAGTAGGGGGAAAACAGTCTGAGGCCCAGAAATCGCAGGGATGCAGATACGACAAAGGCCCGGAACCTCGCTGATTTCTCAGCGGAATTCCGGGCCAGTTCGTCGGGATGACAGGATTTGAACCTGCGACCCCGTCGTCCCGAACGACGTGCGCTACCAAGCTGCGCCACATCCCGATTGCGTTTTTCACGCAAGGAATACTCTAGCGGTTCCCTCCGCAAACACGAAAACGAGGCGGTTCGGTCGTGTCGCGCGGGCGAGCCGCGCGTGGCCCTGGAGCAGCGTGCGGCACCTACACGCGCAGCGACGCGAGCAGCGCGTCGACCGCCCCAGCCCACTCGCCGCGCAGCGTGAGCGTACCCGCCGGGTCTCCCCCGGCCTCGAGCGCGACGACGTGGTGCACCGCGAGGGTCGCGAATTCGGTCTCGGCGATGCTCACCGCCCCCTCGGTCGCCAACCGCACGGCGGCGAGCTCGGGGCCCGCCCCGTCATCGCTCCCCGTACCGCGCACGCGCACAGTGGGCTCGCGCTCCGCGGTCGCGCCGTCGGCGTCTTGCGTGTACTCCCGGCTCCCCGTTTCGCCGCGCACGATCGCCGCACCGAGCACGGCCCGAAACACCGGGTCGCCGATCGCGGGGTACACCCACCGTGTGCCGAGCACCCCGTGCTCCGTGGTGCCGACGAGAAACTCGTCAGCATCGTCGAGCGGTGCGCCGCGGTAGCTCAGCGCCAGGTGGTACGCCGTCTCGTCGCCTGCGGTAAACACGTGCCCTTCGAGACCGACCTCCCCCTCGGGGTCGTCGAATCGGTAGGCGCCGACCGGCTCCAGCTGCGCTGCGTCACCCGCGAACCAGGGCTGCGACGGCAGCCAGGCCGCAAGCAGTTCGTACTTCGACGGGCTCAGAGTGGTGCGGTGAATGATCGACATGGCCCGATCCTACGCCCGCAATTCCACTCCCGCTGCGCGCCCCCAGAAACACCGCAGGCCCCGAGCCGCGCACTGCGCGATCCGGGGCCTGCGAGGAACGGAAGACCGTTACTTCTGGTTCTTCTGACGCGACGCCGAGCGGGCGCGCAGGTTCGCGGCGAGCTCGACCTTGCGGATGCGCACGATCTCGGGGGTGACCTCGACGCACTCGTCCTCGCGGGCGAACTCGAGGCACTCCTCAAGCGTGAGCTTGCGCGGGGGCGTCATCGACTCGAAGGAGTCAGCCGATGCCGAACGCATGTTCGTCAGCTTCTTCTCCTTGGTAATGTTCACGTCCATGTCTTCGGAGCGCGAGTTCTCACCGATGACCATGCCCTCGTAGACCTCTTCGGTCGGAGCAACGAAGAAGCTCATGCGCTCCTGCAGGTTGATCATCGCGAAGGGCGTGACGACGCCCGAGCGGTCGGAAACGATCGAGCCGTTGTTGCGGGTCGTGATGACGCCCGCCCACTCGTCGTAGCCGTGCGAGATCGCGTTCGCGATGCCGGTGCCGCGGGTGATGGTCATGAACTCCGAGCGGAAGCCGATGAGGCCGCGCGACGGCACGATGAACTCCATGCGCACCCAGCCGGTGCCGTTGTTCACCATGTTCTCCATGCGCCCCTTGCGCGCCGCGAGCAGCTGCGTGATCGCACCGAGGTGCTCTTCGGGGGTGTCGATGGTGAGGTGCTCGTACGGCTCGTGCTTCTTGCCGTCGACCTCCTTGGTGACCACCTGGGGCTTGCCGACGGTGAGCTCGAAGCCCTCGCGGCGCATGTTCTCGACGAGGATGGCGAGAGCCAGCTCGCCGCGGCCCTGCACCTCCCACGCGTCGGGACGGCCCACGTCGAGCACGCGCAGCGACACGTTGCCGATGAGCTCGCGATCGAGGCGATCCTTGATCATGCGGGCGGTGAGCTTGTGGCCCTTCACCTTGCCAACGAGCGGCGAGGTGTTCGCACCGATGGTCATCGAGATTGCGGGATCATCAACCGTGATGGTCGGCAGCGGCCGCACATCTTCGGCGTCGGCGATGGTCTCGCCGATGGTGATGTTCTCGATACCCGCGATGGCGACGATATCGCCGGGGCCCGCCTTCTCGGCCGGGTAGCGGGTGAGCGCCTTGGTGAGCATGAGCTCGGTGACGCGCACGTTCTGCACGGTGCCGTCGTGCTGCACCCAGGCGACGGTCTCGCCCTTCTTGATCCAGCCGTGGTGCACGCGCAGAAGCGCGATACGCCCGAGGAACGGCGACGAGTCGAGGTTCGTCACGTGCGCCTGCAGCGGGAAGTCGGTGTCGTACTGCGGGGCCGGCACGCGCTCGAGGATGGTCTGGAAGAGGGGCTCCAGATCCGGGTTGTTCGGCAGCTCGCCATCGACGGGGCGATCGTGCGACGCGGCGCCGGCGCGACCCGAGAGGTAGACGGTCGGCACGTTGAGCACGGCATCGACGTCGATGTCGGGGTGATCCTCCGACAGGTCCGATGCGAGGCCGAGCAGCAGATCCTGCGCCTCGCCCTCGACCTCTTCGATGCGCGAGTCGGGGCGGTCGGTCTTGTTGACCGCGAGAATCACGGGGAGCTTCGACTCGAGCGCCTTGCGCAGCACGAAGCGGGTCTGGGGCAGCGGGCCCTCAGAAGCGTCGACGAGCAGCACTACGCCGTCGACCATCGAAAGTGCGCGCTCGACCTCGCCGCCGAAGTCGGCGTGACCCGGCGTATCGACCACGTTGATGACGATGGGGGTGCCGTTGGCGTGCGCCCCCTCGTAGGTGATGGCCGTGTTCTTGGCCAGAATGGTGATGCCCTTTTCGCGCTCGAGGTCATTCGAGTCCATGACTCGATCGTCGACGTCGGCGTGCGCATCGAAGGAGTTGGTCTGACGCAGCATGGCATCGACGAGCGTGGTCTTGCCGTGGTCGACGTGTGCGACGATGGCAACGTTGCGGAGGTCTTCGCGAGTGGCGAGAGCCATAAAGGTGGAGTCCTAACGAGACGAGGTTGTGTCGGCACGGCGGGATGCCGGCCACGGAGCGGGTTCGCCCCGCGGTGGCACCGAAAAACGCCGACGCACTATTTTAGCGGATCAACCGGCGTGTTCACGCCGAATCGTGCGCGGGGTGAGAGGAGCGCTCCCGAACCCCGCGCGCGACGGCTGTGCGCACCCCTGCTCAGCTGGCGCGCAGCGCCCGCGAGGCCTCTCGACGCTTTGCTTGCTCGGCCGGATCCGGTACCGGAATCGCGGCCAGCAGTTCGCGGGTGTAGGCGTTGGTGGGGCTGCCCAGCACCTGCGCGGTGCTGCCCTGCTCCATGATGCGTCCTTGCTGCAGCACGATGATGCGGTCGGACACCGCATCGATGACCGCGAGGTCGTGGCTGATGAACAGCGACGCGAACCCGAGCTCCGCCTGCAGCTGCACGAAGAGCTCGAGCACCGTCGCCTGCACCGAGACATCGAGTGCGCTCGTCGGCTCGTCTGCGATGAGCAGCTTGGGGTCGAGCGCGAGCGCACGCGCCAGCGAGGCTCGCTGGCGTTGACCGCCCGACAGCTCGTGCGGGAAGCGGTCGCCGAACGTCGCGGGTAGACGCACCGCATCGAGCAGCTCGTTCACTCGCGCCCGAGCCGCCGCCGGACTGCTCGCGCGACCGTGCACGATGAGGGGCTCGGCGATGCACTCTGCAATCGAGAGCAGCGGATTGAAGCTGGTCGCCGGGTCTTGGAACACGAAGCCGATCTCGGGCCGCAACGGGGCGAGCGAGCGCGGCTTCACATCGCGCATCTCGTGTCCGAGCACGCGCAGCGACCCGTCGACGACCTTGGTCAGGCCCACGACGGCACGGCCGATCGTCGTCTTGCCCGATCCGGACTCGCCCACGAGCCCCACGACCTCGCCCGGAGCGACCGAGAAATCGACCCCGTGCACGGCGACGGTCGCGCCGCGGCCGAAGCGCGACGGGTACCCGATCTGTGCGCCCTCGGCGACGATGACGTGGCCCGTCGTGTCGCGCGGCGTCTCAGCGTCGCCCGGCTCTGGCCGTGGCTGCGTCCACGACTTGCCGTGGCCGACGTGCGGCACCGCGGCCAGCAGATCGCGGGTGTACTGCTCGCGCGGCGACGCGAACAGTTCGGCGACCGGCGCCTCCTCGACGATGTCGCCCTGGTACATGACCACGACGCGATCGGCGAGGTCGGCGACGACACCCATGTTGTGGGTGATGAGCACGATCGTCGCCCCGAACTCGTCGCGGCAGACGCGCAGCAGGTCGAGGATCTCGGCCTGCACCGTCACATCGAGCGCGGTCGTCGGCTCGTCGGCGACAATCAGCCCCGCGTTCAGCACCAGCGCCATCGCGATGACGATGCGCTGCTTCTGACCGCCAGAGAACTGGTGCGGATACTCGTCGACGCGGCGCTCGGGGTCGGGGATGCCGACGCGGCGCAGAATATCAATTGCCTCGGCCCGCGCCTCTTTCTTGCCGATCTGGCGGTGCGCACGGAGGCCCTCGGCAATCTGCCACCCGACGGGGTACACCGGGTTCAGTGCCGTCGACGGCTCCTGGAACACCATCGCCGCGTCGTCGCCGCGCATCGCGCGCAGCTCCGCGTGGCTCGCGCGCACGACGTCGATCTCGGCGCCGCTGCGTGAGCGCACGATGAGCGCACCCTCGAGCGTTGCTGTTTCGGGCAGCAGGCCGAGCAGCGCGTTCGCTGTGACGGTCTTGCCCGATCCCGACTCACCCACGATCGCGAGCACTTCGCCCGCGTTCGCAGCGATCGAAATGCCCTTCACAGCCTCGACCGGGGCGCCATCCGTGGCGAACGTGACCCGCAGGTCGGTGATTTCTGCAATGCGGTTCATCGTGCCACCCGCTTCAGTCGGCGCCGCTGTCGCAGGCGCGGATCGGACAGATCGTTGAGGCTTTCACCGACGAGCGTGATGCCGAGCACCACGAGCACGATGGCGAGGCCGGGGAAGACGCTCGTCCACCAGATGCCGCTTGTCACGTCGGCGACCGAACGGTTGAGGTCGTACCCCCACTCGGCCGCCGAGGTGGCCTCGATGCCGAAGCCGAGGAAGCCGAGACCTGCGAGGGTCAGCAGCGCCTCGGACGCGTTGAGCGTGACGACGACGGGCAGCGAGCGCACCGAGTTGCGGAGCACGTGGCGCACGAGAATGCGCCCGGTCGGCACGCCGATGACCCGTGCGGCCTCGACGAACGGCTCGGAGCGCACCCGCACCACCTCGGCGCGAATCACTCGGAAGTACTGCGGCACGAACACCACCGTGATCGAGATCGCGGTCGCCGCGATGCCACCGAACAGCGTCGACTGGCCCCGGCTGATCACGATCGACATTACGATCGCGAGCAGCAGCGACGGGAACGCGTAGATCGCGTCGGAGAGCACGACGAGCACGCGATCGAGCCAACCGCCGAAATAGCCTGAGACGAGGCCGAGCGCGATACCGATGAAGATCGAGCACAGGATCGCGGCGGCGATGACGAAGAGCGCCGTCTGGGCACCCCAGATCACTCGAGACAGCACGTCGAACCCCGACACCGTGGTGCCGAGCAGGTTGGTTGCATTCGGGGCCTGCTGGGTACCGAAGGCCACGCCGTCGGCCGATTGCTGCGCCCAGCCGTAGGGCGCGATCAGCGGCGCCAGCAGCGCGAGCAGCACGAAGACCACCGTGAGCGCGAGCCCCGTGATCAGCATGCCGCGCTGCAGCCCAACGCTCTGCCGAAGGTGCGAGACGACGGGGAGGCGTTCGCGCAGGCGCCGCTTCGGCACCGTCACCGACAGCGCCTCGGTCGTGGGGGTCGGAAGATCTCGCATGGACATGATCAGTACCTCACCCTCGGGTCGACAGCCGCAGCGACGAGGTCCACGATGAAGTTCGTGACCGCGACGATGACGGCGATCATGACGACGATGCCCTGCACCGCCACGAAGTCACGAGCCTTCAGATACTCGGCGAGCATGAAGCCGAGCCCCTTCCACTCGAATGTCGTCTCGGTCAGCACGGCACCGGCGAGCAGCATCGCGACTTGCATACCCATGACGGTGATGATCGGAATCAGCGCGGGTCGGAACGCGTGCTTGGTGAGCAGACGGTACTCGCTCACGCCGCGCGACCGGCCGCAGGTGACGTACTGCTGCCCGAAGGTGCCGATCACATTCGTGCGGATGAGGCGCAGGAAGACGCCGGCGGTGAGCAGACCGAGCGCGATGGCGGGCAGAATCGCGTGCTGCAGCACATCGCCGATGAGTGCCGGATCGCCCAAACGAATCGCATCGAGCAGATAGATGCCCGTCGGCGAATCGACCCCGCCCATCACGAGTTCGGTGCGCGTGCCCGCGCGCCCGGCCACGGGGAGCACCCCGAGCCACACGGAGAACACGAGTTTCAAGAGCAGCCCGACGAAGAAGATCGGCGTCGCGTAAGCCAGAATCGCCATGATGCGCAGCACCGCGTCTTGCCAGCGGTCGCGGCGGTAGGCGGCGATGAGGCCGAGCGGAATGCTGATCACGAACGCGACGATGAGCGCGTAGAAGGCGAGCTCGAGCGTGGCCGAGCCGTACTGCAGCAGGATCTCGATCACGGGGCGGTGGTCGGTGATCGTGGTGCCGAAATCACCGCGGAAGATGCCGCCCAGGTAGTCGAGGTACTGCACGATCAGCGGCCGGTCGTACCCGGCCTCGTGCACGCGCGCCGCGAGTTGGTCGGCGGGCAGCCGGCCTCCGAGCGCAGCCGTGATCGGGTCGCCGGTGAGGCGCATGAGGAAGAAGACGACGGTGACGAGAATGAACACCGTGGGGATGATGAGGAGAAGCCGGATGAGCACGTAGCGCCCGAGCCCTCCCCCGGTCGGAGCGCGTCGCGCCGCGACGACAGATGCGGGAGCAGTCATGAGTGAAGCCTGTTCGCGTCGATCACGGCAACGGGCCCCGACCCGAGGGTGGAGCCCGCTGCCCTGACGATCGCTACTTGGTGATGGGGGCGTACCGGAACTTGAACGACGCGTCGAGGGTCGTGCCCTCGACCGAGGTGCCCGTGTAGGCCACCTGCTTGCCCTGGAGCAGCGGCAGCGTCGACAGATCGTTCGCGACGAGCTCCTGGATCTTGCCCAGATCCTCGAGACGCTTGGCCTGGTCGGTCTCGGTCTGCTGCTCGACGATCAGGTCGTTCACCTCGGGGTTGTCGTAGTGGTTCGACAGGAAGTTCTCCTTGAGGAAGAACGGCGACAGGTAGTTGTCGGCGTCCGAGTAGTCGGGGAACCAGCCGAGCTGGTACGCCGGGTACACGTCTGCAGTGCGGTCCTTGTTGTACTGCACCCATTCGGTCTGCTGCAGGTCGACTGCGAAGAGACCGTCCTGCTCCAGCTGCGACTTCACCTGCGCGTACTCGTCGCCCGACGACGGGCCGTAATGATCGCCGTTGTACTGCAGGCTGAGCTGCACCGGCGTCTCGACGCCCGCATCGGCGAGCGTCTTCTTCGCCTTCTCGACGTCGGGGCCGCCGTCTCCATCGCCGTACAGCTCCTTCAGCGGCTCAGTGGCGCCAGGGAGTCCGTCGGGAACGAACGAGTACAGCGGGCTGTAGGTGTCTTTGTAGACGTCCTTCGCGATCGCCGCGCGATCGACGAGGTCGGCCGCGGCCTGGCGCACGGCCTGGGCCTTCGCCGGGTCGGCGTCGGCCGTGGTCGCGCCGTATGGCATCGTGTTGAAGTTGAAGACGATGTAGCGAGTCTCGCCGCCGGGGCCCTCGACGAGCTTCACCTTGTCGTTCTTCGCGAGTTCGTCGTTGTCGGTGGCCGACAGCGAGCGGAAGGCCACGTCGATCGCGCCGCCCGCGATGTCGAGCTTCAAGTTCGACGCGTCGGCGTAGTACTTCACGTTCACGCCGTCGTTTTCGGCTGCACCGAGATTGCCCTGATAGCCGTCGTAGGGCGCGTAAGCGATGAGCTCGTTGAGCTTGTACGAGGTGATCTCGTACTGGCCGGCGAACGCCTTGCCCTTCACGATGTCGTCGTCGCTCGTGATCGAGTCGGCCGAGAACACGTCCTCGTCGACGATCGGGGCGGCGGGGCTCGAGAGAATGAGCGGCCACACCTGGTCGTCGCCGTTCTTCAACGTGAACACCACGGTCGTGTCATCGGGCGCCTCGACCTTGTCGAGATTGCCGAGCAGCGATGCGGGGCCGTTCGGGTCGTTGATCGCGACCTGGCGGTCGAACGAGAACTTGACGTCGCTCGACGTGAGGTCGTTGCCGTTCGCGAACTTCAGCCCTGACTTGAGCTTCACCGTGTATTCGGTGGGCGAGGTGAACTCGGCCGACTCGGCGATATCGGGGGTGACCTCCGCGGTGCCGTACACGCTGTTGAGCAGGAACGGGTACACCTGGTTCATGACCGCGAACGAGCCGTTGTCGTACGAGCCCGCCGGGTCGAGCGAGGTGACCTTGTCGGTCGTACCGACGGTGATCTCGCCACCGCCCCCACCGCTGTCGCCACCGGAACCGCCGGTCGTGCTGCTGGTGGCGCAACCGGTGAACAGCAGTGCTGCGCCCATCAGAGCGGCCGCAGACATCATCGTCTTCTTCAATGCTTTCCCTCTCACTCACCGGGCAGTGCGCATCACGTCGGTGTGGATGCTCCCGGTTTCGTACTCCGCAGCCTAGCGACGCGTCATCACGAAGCAGTAACGGAACGGTAAATCTGTCTGGCAGGTCGCACTGGACCCCTCAATACTCTGTGTTGAGGGGTCCGCAGAGTAGCGCTCTCAGACGATGCGCGCGCCCGCCCGCCACACGGCATCGACGAGCGGCATTCCCGGCCGGTACGCGAGGTGCGTCACCGACGGCGCGGCGAGCATCTGCAGGTCGGCGCGCGCGCCGGGTCGCACCAAGCCGACGGCACCCTGGGGCACCCCGGCAGGGTCACGCCACCCATCGCGCTCCATGCCCAGCGCCAGCGCGCCGCCGAGTGTCGCCGCCCGCACGGCCTCCTGGATCGTCAGACGCATCTGCAGCACCGCCGTCGCGACGCAGAAGGCCATCGAGCTCGTATACGACGTCCCCGGGTTCGCGTTCGAGGCGATCGCGACCACTGCACCCGCATCGAGCAGTTCACGCGCGGGAGCCAGCGGCATGCGCGTCGAGAGATCGCAGGCGGGCAGCACCGTCGCGACCGTGCCGCGCCGACCGACGCCACCGCGCCAGTCGCCCCACGACCCGGCCAGAGCCGCGACATCGCCCTCGCTCAGAAAGCCGAGGTGATCGACGCTCAGCGATCCCGCATCGACCGCGACGCGCACCCCCGGGCCGTGGCCCAACTGGTTGCCGTGCACGCGCGTCGCGAGGCCGGCTCGTCCGGCGGCGTCGAGTACGCGACGACTTGCCGCCTCGTCGAAGGCGCCGGTCTCGCAGAACACGTCGACCGCACTGACGTGCGGGGCCGCGGCATCGAGCATCGGTCCCGTCACGAGATCGAGGTACGATCCGGGATCCGTTCCGGCGGGAACCACGTGCGCCCCCAGGAACGTGACCGCGTCGACGTGGCGCCCCGCGATCTGCGCCGAGCGCACCTCGTCGGCGACGGTCAACCCGTACCCGGTCTTCGTCTCCATTGTCGTCGTGCCGCCCCGCCGCGCCTCCGCGACGAGCCGTTCGAGGTTCGCTTCGAGCTCGGCGTCCGATGCCGCGCGCGTCGCCGAGACCGTCACGTTGATGCCGCCGGCCGCGTACGACTCCCCCGCCATGCGGGCCTCGAACTCGGCGGTCCGGTCACCGGCGAACACGAGGTGCGTGTGCGAATCCACCCACCCAGGCAATACCGCGCGACCGGCCGCGTCGAGGCGCTCGTCGGCTGACGGCGCCTGCGACGACGGCCCGACCCACGCGACGCGATCCTGCTCGATCACCACCGCCGCATCACGCATGCGACCGCCGTGTGCATCGTCGTTCGTTGTGAGCTCGCCGATGTTGTCGATGAGCAGGCTGCGCGTCGCGTGAGTCATCGGATCACCAGGCCGTGTCGGTGTTGCGAATCACCGGTGCCACCGGAACACGGACCCCGCGCTCCTGCGCCACGTCGACCGCACGCTGGTAACCGGCATCGACGTGACGGATCACGCCCATGCCCGGGTCGTTCGTGAGCAGACGCTGCAGCTTCTCAGCCGCCAGCGGGGTTCCGTCAGCAACCGATACCTGCCCCGAGTGCTGCGAGCGGCCGATCCCGACCCCGCCGCCGTGATGCAGCGACACCCACGTCGCCCCCGACGACGCCGCGGTCAGCGCGTTGAGCAGTGGCCAGTCGGAGATCGCGTCAGAACCGTCGGCCATCGCCTCGGTCTCACGATACGGCGACGCCACCGACCCCGAATCGAGGTGGTCGCGACCGATGACGATCGGTGCCGACAACTTGCCCTCCGCGACCAGCTCGTTGAAGCGCACCGCGGCGCGAGCGCGCTCGCCGTACCCGAGCCAGCAGATGCGCGCCGGCAGGCCCTCGAACTCGACCCGCTCAGCCGCAGCGTCGAGCCAGTTGTGCAGGTGCGTATTCTCGGGGAACAGCTCCTTGAGCGCCGCGTCCGTCACGCGGATGTCTTCGGGATCGCCCGACAGCGCGGCCCAGCGGAACGGCCCAAGCCCCTCGCAGAACAGCGGACGGATGTAAGCCGGTACGAAGCCCGGGAACTCGAACGCACGGTCGTAGCCGCCCTTGCGGGCCTCATCGCGAATGGAATTGCCGTAATCGAAGACCTCGGCACCCGCATCCTGGAACTCGACCATGGCCCGCACGTGCTGGGCCATCGCCGCCTGCGCGTCCGTCGTGAACTGCTCCGGGTCAGCCTCGGCCCGCGCGAGCCGCTCGTCGACGCGGTAGCCGATCGGCAGGTACGACAGCGGATCGTGCGCCGACGTCTGGTCGGTCACGAGATCGATTACGACCTCGCCTGACTGGTGCCGGCGCAGGATCTCCGGGAACACCTCGGCGGCGTTGCCGACCAGACCCACCGACCAGCCGCGCTGCTCGTCTTTCGCCTGCTGCACCTTCGCCAGCGCCTCATCGAGATCATCGACGACCTCGTCGAGGTACCGCTTGCCGACCCGACGCTCCAGGCGCGTGCGATCGACGTCGACGATGAGGCAGGCGCCGTCGTTCAGGGTCACGGCGAGTGGCTGCGCGCCGCCCATGCCACCGCAGCCGCCCGTCAGGGTGATCGTGCCCGCGAGCGGCCCCTTGCCAGCGGCAGCGGCGATCCGCCCCTGCCCCTGCAGCTTGCGCCCGGCCGCCGCGAAAGTCTCGTACGTGCCCTGCAGAATGCCCTGCGTGCCGATGTAGATCCACGACCCAGCCGTCATCTGGCCGTACATCATGAGCCCCTCGGCTTCGAGCTTGCGGAACTCGGGCCACGTCGCCCAGTCGCCCACGAGATTCGAGTTCGCGATCAGCACGCGGGGCGCCCACACGTTGGTGCGGAAGACACCGACCGGCTTGCCCGACTGCACCAGCAGGGTCTCGTCTTCTTCAAGATCGCGCAGCGTGTCGACGATCGCATCGAAGGCCTCCCAGCTGCGCACCGCACGACCCGTGCCGCCGTAGACGACCAGATCATCGGGGCGCTCGGCGACCTCGGGATCGAGATTGTTCATGAGCATGCGCAGCGGAGCCTCCGTCTGCCAGCTCTTCGCCGAGAGTTCGGTGCCGCGGGGTGATCGGACGGGGCGTGCGCCGGGAAGTGCCATCATTGGACCTTTCGTGTGCAGTCTGCGGGGAAATCCGCGTGCCTCTATCCCATCGTGACCGGAAGCCCCCGACAACGCAGCGACGCCCCCGACTGTCCGGCATTCCGGACAATCGGGGGCGTCTGCGTGCGAGAGACTACGCCTCGAGACCGAGCTCGATATGCGCGCCCGGGATAGCCGCGAGCAAGTTCTTCGTGTACTCCTCGCGAGGGTTCTCGAACACCTCATCGGTGGTGGCCTGCTCCACGATGCGCCCCTGTTGCATCACGCAGACGCGATCCGCGATGAGGCGCACGACCGCGAGATCGTGCGTGATGAACAGATACGTCAGCCCGAGATCGCGCTGCAGCTCGGCGAGCAGATCAAGGATCTGCGCCTGCACCAGCACGTCGAGCGCCGAGACGGCTTCATCGAGCACGAGGATGTCGGGCTTGAGCGCCAGACCACGAGCCACGGCGACGCGTTGACGCTGACCGCCCGAGAGCTCGTTCGGGTACCGCGTCGCCAGCTCGCGCGGCAGCGCGACCTGATCGAGCAGCTCCAGCACGCGCGCCTTGCGGCTCGCCGCATCGCCCACGTTGTGGATCTTGAGCGGTTCCATGATCGTGTTGCCGATGTTGTGCAGCGGATCGAGCGAGCCGTACGGATCCTGGAACACGGGCTGCAGCGTGCGTCGCAAGCCGAAGAGCTCGCGCGACGACATGCCCCGGGTCTCCTTGCCCGCAATCTTCACCGAGCCCGACGACGGCTGCTCGAGTTGCAGCACCATCTTCGCGATCGTGGACTTGCCCGAACCGGACTCGCCCACGAGAGCCATGGTCTCGCCGCGGTTGACCGTGAACGTCGCCCCCGAGACGGCGTGGAAGTCTTCCGACCCGAAGTTGCCCTTGCGCAGCTTGTACACCTTGCCGAGATCACTGACCTCGATCATGGGTTCGCCGTGCTTGACCGTCGGCTTCGACTCCTCCGCGAGTGCGGCGAGGTCGAAGGTCGCAGTCGGCGCCGTCGGAAGCGTCGCAGCATCGCCAATACGGCGGGATGCGAGGCTCGGAGCCGCCGACACGAGACGCTTCGTGTACGGGTGCTGCGGACGTTCGAGGATTTCGCGGCTCGGCCCCGACTCGACGATGTTGCCCTGATACATGACGATGAGCTTCTCCGCGCGCTCGGCCGCGAGGCCGAGGTCGTGCGTAATGAAGACCACAGCCGTGCCGAGCTCGTTCGTCAGCTTCTGCAGGTGATCGAGTACGACCCGCTGCACCGTGACGTCGAGCGCCGAGGTCGGCTCATCGGCGATCAGCAGCTGCGGGTTCGCCGCGAGGCCGATGCCGATCAGCGCGCGCTGCTTCATACCGCCCGAGAACTGGTGGGGGTACTGCTTCATGCGCTGCTCGGCGTTCTGCAGGCCGGCCTGCTCGAGCACCTCGACGGCGCGCGCGCGAACTTCCTTCTTGCCCGAAGCAAGTCCGTTCGCACGAATCGCCTCTTCGACCTGGAAGCCGATCGACCACACCGGGTTCAAGTTCGACATCGGATCCTGCGGCACGAGACCGATCTCGCGACCGCGAATCGATTCCATGTCGCGACGGCCGATACCCACCAACTCGCGCCCCTGCCAGGTGACAGAACCGCCGGAGACCTGACCGGTACCCGGGAGCAGATTGATGACGGCGTGCATCGTCGTCGACTTGCCCGAACCGGACTCGCCGACGATCGCGACGGTCTCGCCGGGGTAGACATCGAAACCGATGCCGTGGAGCACCTCGCGGCGCTCCTTCTTCGAGCCGAACTCGACCTTCAGGTCGCGGACGCTCAGGAGTGGCTGCTGCTCGCTCATCGCTGTGCCCTCGCCTTCGGATCGAGCGCATCGCGAACGACCTCGCCCAGCAGCACGAAGCCGAGCACGGTGGTCGCGAGCGCGAGTGACGGCCAGAGAAGAAGCTGCGGATCATTCCGCAGATCTCGCTGTGCCGCGGAGATATCGTTGCCCCAGCTGATGTACTCGGCCGGCGGCAGGCCGACGCCCAGGAACGACAGCACGGCCTCGGCGACGATCGCCGCGGAGAGCGACAGCGTCGTGACGACGAGCAGCGGTGCGATCGAGTTCGGCAACACGTGGCGAATCAGCGTCTTGAACTTCGAGAGCCCGAGTGCCGTCGATGCCATCACGAAGTCGGCGTTGCGCACTCGCAGAATCTCCGAGCGAAGAATACGCGCGGAGACCGGCCATGAGAAGCCGCCGATCGCGAATGCGATCACCAGTGGGTTGCGATACTCCTGGAACACCGTCATGACGATGACCGCCGCGAGGATGTAAGGAATCGAGAAGAAGATGTCGCCGAGACGCGACAGCACCGTGTCGACCCAGCCCCCGAAGAAGCCGGCCAGTGAGCCCGCGACGATACCGACCACGAACGTGATCAGCACGACGAGGATGCCGACGGACACCGAGGTGGAGGTGCCGTAGATGATGCGCGCGAACACATCCTGGCCCTGCGCGGTGAAGCCGAGCAGGTGCCCGGCGGTCGGGCCCTCCTTCGACATCGCGAGATCGGCGGCGCGGGGGTCCACCTGCGTGAACCACTGCGGGAACAGTGCGACAGCGAGCACGACGACGATGATGACGGCGGAGATCCAGAACATCGGACGGCCGCGCATGTCGCGCCAGGCGTCGAGCCACAGGTTCGACTTCTTCTCGTCGATCTTCACCGCATCGACGGCGGCGACCGGCGTCTCTTCGAACGGAGCGACGAAATGCTCCACGTTCGGCTTCTTCGGATCAGGCATAACGAATCCTCGGGTCGAGTACGGCGTACATCAGGTCGACGACCAGGTTGACGCCGAGGTAGATGAGCACCATGAACGTGACGAAGGAGACGACCAGCGGGTTGTCGCCCTTCAGGATCGCACCGAAGAGTGCGTTGCCGACACCGGGCACGTTGAAGATGCCCTCGGTGACGGTGGCGCCCACCATGAGCACACCGAAGTCGGTGGCCGTGTTGGTGATGGTCGGGATCAGCGAGTTGCGCAACACGTGCACCGGAATGACGCGGCCGCGGCTCAGGCCCTTGGCGTACGCAGTGCGCACGAAGTCCTGGTTCATCGTGTCGATCACTGACGCTCGCGTGAGCCGCATGCTCGTCGCATAGAGCGAGAAGCCCAGCACGATCGCCGGAAGCAGCAGGTCTTGCACCGGCGCCCCGGTGCCGACGGTCGTGCGGAACCAGCCGAGCTTGATGCCGAGGCCCCACTGCGCGATGAAGGCGATCACGAAGATCGGCACGCTCATGAAGAGCAGACCGATGATCAGGTTGACGTTGTCGAACAGCTTGCCCTTGCGCAGACCCGAGATGAGGCCGACGGTGATCGCGATCGCGAGCTCGATGACGATGGCCATCGCCGCAAGCTTGATCGTCACCGGGAAGGTGCGCTCCAGAATACTGGAGACCGACTGACCCGACAGGCTGGTACCGAAGTCTCCGATCAGCACGCCCTTGAGGTAGAGCAGGTACTGCACGATGAAGGGCTGATCGAGGTTGTACTGCTCGCGGAGGCGCTCGACCACCGCGGGATCGGGCGTCTTGTCGCCGAACATGGCGAGGATGGGGTCGCCGGGCATGGCGAAGACCATGAAGTAGATGAGGAAGGTCGTGCCCAGCAGCACTGGGATGACCTGGAGCAGTCGGAAGAGGACGTATCTCAGCATGTGCCGTTCCTCCGAATCTGATTGTTGAACATGTCGCGTATTCTCTCGCAGTTGTGTTGCGATGCAAACTCAGGGAACGTCGATGTTTCCGGTTTACAGGTCTGGGTCCGGGCGGTGCGCGGGTAGCGTTCCGCCCAGCGCGGAGGCCCCGGGCAGTACGCCCGGGGCCTCCGACTTCGGGGTGGTTAGTTCTTGGTGATCTCGTAGTAGAGCGGCACCGAGTTCCAACCGAACTCGACGTTCTGAACGTTCTCGCCGTAGCCGCCGTTCACGTTCGAGTACCAGAGCGGGAAGGCCGGCAGGTCTTCGAGGAGAATCTCCTGAGCCTGCTGGTACTTCTCGTTCGCCGAAGCGATGTCGGTGTCGACCGAACCCTCCTGCAGCAGCTTGTCGAACTCGGGGTTCGAGTAGTCACCGTCGTTCGAGGAGGCGTTCGTTGCGTACAACGGCCCGAGGAAGTTGAACAGACCCGGGTAGTCAGCCTGCCAACCGGTGCGGAAGGCGGTCTGGATCGTGCGGTTCGTCACTTCTTCGCGCAACACGTCGAACTTCGGGTAGGCCTTGCCTGCCGCGTCGATGCCGAGCGTCGATGCGATGCTGTTCGTCGTCGCGTCGACCCAAGCCTGGTGGCCGCCGTCCGAGTTGTAAGCGATCTCGAAGGTGCCCGACCACGGCGAGATAGCGTCGGCTTCAGCCCACAGCTTCTTCGCCTCATCGGGGTTGTAGGCCAGCACGTCAGCGCCCTTGAGCGAGTCGCTCCAGCCGTCGATGACGGGCGACGTGAAGTCGCTTGCCGGGGTGCGGGTGCCCTCGAAGATCTTGTCCGTGATCTGCTCGCGGTTGATCGACATCGAGATGGCCTGGCGGCGCAGCTTGCCCTCATCGCCCGAGAAGTGCTCGAGGCGCTCCGGGATGGTGAAGGACTGGAAGATCGCTGCCGGCTGGTTGACCGAGCGGCCGTCGAGGTCAGACTCGAAGTTGGCGAGCTGGGTCTCGGGGATCTGGTCGACGACGTCGACGTTGCCGCCGAGGAGGTCGGAGTACGACGCATCCTGCGTGGCGTAGAACTTGATGGTCACGCCACCGTTCTGCGGCACGCGGGGTCCGTTGTAGTCCTCGTTCACGACGAGCTCGATCTGCTCGTCGTGCTGCCACGCGTCATCGCCGGCCAGCTTGTACGGGCCGTTGACGACGGGGTTCTCGCCCTGTGCGTCCATGTCGTCGAATGCCGAGTCGGGCAGCGGGTAGAACGCCGAGTAGCCCAAACGCAGCGGGAAGTCCGATGCGGCCTTGTTGAGCTTCACCGTGAAGGTGGTGTCATCGACGACCTTGAGGCCCGAGAGCTCAGCGACGTTTTCTTCGTAGCTGAAGCCCTCGATGTCCTCGAAGAAGTAGCTGTTGAGCTGCGTGTTCTCGGCGTTGGCGCCGTAGTTCCACGCCTTGACGAAGTTCTCCGCCTTGACGGGCGTGCCATCGGTGAAGGTCGCGTCGTCGCGAATCTTGATGGTGTAGTTCGTCGCGTCATCGCTCTCGATGGACTCAGCGATGTCGTTGTGCGCCGCGCCCTCTGCGTCGTAGTAGACCAGACCTGCGAAGATCAGGTCGAGGATCTTGCCACCGCCGACCTCATTGGTGTTGGTGGCGATCAACGGGTTCTGCGGCTCCGAGCCGTTCGTCGTGATGATGGCCGCACTGTCTGCTTCGCCGCCGCCGCTGTTTCCGCCGCTCGACGAGCAGCCGGACAGCGCCAGGGCGCCTGCGGCGGCCAGGGCGATGAGCCCGTAACCGATCCGTGATCGCTTCACTGGTTTCCTCCTTGAAAGTGTCTGCCGGATGGCCGCGAATGTCTCTATTCACGGACGCCCAACAGAATCGATGGTCGTTCACAGCCTAGCGACCTGTCAGACCGGATGCGCACAAATCGACAGAGCGTAACGCCTTCGTAACCGATTTCTGTAGGAGTTCGCTCACCGATTTCCATTCGAAAGTCTTCGAACTGTGCGCTCCCAACATTCGTCGCGCGAGCTCGCAGTACGCTGTGGCCATGCCAGCTTCTGCATCTCGCATCCGGTTGCGCTGGGAGATCGCGATAGTGCTCGCGCTCTCGTTCGGTGCATCCGCGGTCTACGCGATTGTCTCCATTACCGAGCGGCTCACCCGAGACACGGCACTGTCAACGCAGACGGCGACGATCAATCGATCACTGTCGGATCGCCCGGTCTTCGATCTCGTCTACCAGTTGCTGCAGTTCGCGTTCGGGCTCGCCCCGATCGCGCTCGTCGTGTTCCTGCTGTGGTCGTATCGCACCCCGCACCTGTCACGACTCGGGTTCGGACGCGTTCCCGGCGCTGCCCGCGGGTGGTGGGCGCGGGAGGTCGGCGGCGGGTTCGGCCTCGCGGCGCTCATCGGGATTCCGGGGATCGCGTTCTACCTGTTCGCGAAGCAGATCGGCATCAATGCGACCGTTGTTCCGACCGCACTCGACGCCGCCTGGTGGACCGTGCCGGTGCTCGTGCTGCAGGCACTTCGCGCCGCACTCGGCGAAGAACTCATCGTCGTCGCCTACCTCTTCGATCGACTGCGGCGATTGGGGTGGGGACCCTGGGCGACGATCATCGCCAGCGCACTGCTCCGCGGCAGCTATCACCTGTACCAGGGCTTCGGCGGCTTCATCGGCAATGTCGTGATGGGGGTGGTCTTCGGCTGGGCCTACCAGCGCTGGGGTCGATCGCTCCCGCTGATCGTCGCCCACTGGATTCTCGATATCGTCAGTTTCGCGGGGTATCCGCTCGCCGTGCTGCTTGCGCCAGGCCTGTTCGCAGCGCCAGCAGGAGGCTGACGCGGCGACTGCCGGCGCTACGCGGTGACTTTGATGGTCTTCACGAACGCGTCGGTCAGACCCCAGATTTCGTCATAGACCTCGGGTGCCGCCGCGCACTTCTCGGCCGGCTTCATCAGCGTGAACGTGCCATCGGCTCCGCGCGTTGCGCCCCATTGCGTGCGCATCGCGGCGCACGACTCCGGCAGTGACGCGATGAGGGGGCTTTCCAGCAGCTGCAGGTTCTCGCCCTCGATGTAGTACTGGGTGCGGCCGAACTTCTGGCTCAGATCTGACGTCGCGTTCCACTGCGTGATCTGCAGTTGAGAGGTCGGCCCGACTTCGACATCGGGAACCGCGTTCGGGTCATCCGCGTCGTCGCCGTCGGCGTCGGCCTGCGCATCGTTCGAATCGTCGTCGTCTGCGGCAGACGGAGTCGGGGTGGCGCTCGGCGTCGACGACGGTGAACTGCTCGGCTTCGGGGTTTCGGAGGCCTCTCCTCCGCGCGCGACGTTGACCAGCACGATGCAGACGACGATCGCGACGACGGCGACGACGCCGACGACGATCCAGGGCAGCGCTCGCGGAGCTTCGCCGCTCTGCGTGCGTGCGGCGCGTGGTTCAGTGGACAACTGCGCCGTGCGCACGCGTTCCGCCTGCTCGTACGAGAGGCGCTGGCGCGCGGGAACCGGCTGCGGCTCCGTCGGAGGCTCTGCAGAGTCCGCCGGGCCGAAGAGTTCCTCGAATGGGTCTTTACTCACGCCGACAGCCTAACCACGTCCAGCGGAAAGATCGGTGTCAACCCGCGGTGGGCCGCTCCCCCATCGCTCTTGCGAGGGCTGAGATGTGGTCGACATCGGTGCCGCAGCAGCCCCCGAACACGTGCGCCGACGGGGCAGCGTTACGGAGTGCGATCTCGGCTGCGGCGAAGTCTGCTGCTGAATCAGCGGAGTCTGTTCCCGCGCGAGCTGCATTCAGCCGAAAGCCGATCAATCGCTCGAGTTCGGGCGCACCGTGCGCGCGCTCCAGTGCTCGCGCGGCCTCCGCGGGGTGTGCGCAGTTCACCAGAAAGCCGACTGCCCCACCCTCCGTCGCCGCGTCGACCTCGGCGATTGCCGCATCGAGCGTGCTGCCATCGGCGAGCAGGCCATCGGCACCGACGATGAACGACACCGCACCGGGCACCCGCGCGGCAAGAGCGGCGCGCACGACCCCGATGCCTTCCGCGGCATCGAGGGTGGTCACCGAGGTCACGCGGTCGGCTCCAGCCTCCGCGAGTGCGCGCACCTGCGGGGCGTGGTACTCCTCCGCCTCCCCGGCCGTCATGCGCTGCCCAGCCACGTACTCATCGGTCCGCGGCCCGACACAGCCGTTGACGACGATCTCGGGTGCACCAACGGGCGATTCCTCGTCGAGTTCACGCACGAAGGCAACGGCATCCGCGTTGATCCGTGCGAGCGCATCTGCACGGTAGCCGAGCCGCTCGCCCCAGTCGGCGTTCGCGCGCCAGGTGGGGGTATCGAGCACGAGCGGCAACGCCTGCTGCCGCGCCACGGCGATGAAGGGTGCGTAGTACTCGGTGAGGGCGATCCTGCCCGCCGCTGTATCGAGCAACTCGAATGCCGCGAACTCTCGGAGGTGCTGACCGAGACGGTCGGTGAGCGCGGTCTCGATGCCGCCATCGGCGATGGACATGGTCATGGTGTCTCCTCGGTGCTCGGCGGTGCAGTGCGGGTTTCACGACGAATCAGCTCGCTGCGCTCGCGGAATGCGGCGACGCGCGCTTCATGGCGACCCATGATGCCGGCGTCGCGCAGCGCGATGGTTCCGGGATCGCGCCGGTCAAGACCGGCTTTCCAGCGCTCCGAGATGAGCGCCATGCGCGCATCGACGGCATCCAGCAGTTCCGCGACGTCTATGCCTCCGTAGGCTTCGGCCGCGATTCTCAACCGTCGTGCGGCATCGTGCGTCGGAGTCTCGCGCAGCAGCGGGACTCCTGACCAGCAGAGAAACGCGAGGTCATCGATCGGTCGACCCGGCCCGGCCCGATCCCAATCGATCATGCCGGCGAATGCGCCATCGATCACGACCCAGTTGTACAGCCCCGGATCGTTGTGGCAGATGACCTGATCATCGCGAAGCGGCTGCACCCCCTGTCGCCACTCGAGGGAGCCGGGCCGGAAGCCCTGCACGACATCGTGATACCGGCGCAACCACTTCACGGCTTCAGCGAGCGCCGCGTCCGAGACCGTCTCACGCTCGGGGTCGAGGGTGTCGCCGGGCAGATACTCGAGCACTTCGCGGCCGTCCGCATCCAGACCGTGCACGCGAGGCACGCCGTCAAGCTCCGCGGCACGCAGATACTCCAGGAGTTCGTGCACAGCCGGGGTCCACGGGCCAGTCGGCCGGTGCACTCGGGTTTCCTGCCCCGGCTCTGATACTCGCCACACGCCGCCGGATCCGCCCGGCAGATGTTCGCTCACCATACCTGCGACGCTACCGCGTTTGTTGGCGTCCGTGGGTCTGACACGGGCAATACGCGGCCGACGAGTGGGATGCGGATTCACTCGCCCGTGCGTCGGCGGTCGACGAATGCCTGTGCCATGCCGCTCAAGAGCCGCGCGAGATCCGAGGGCTCGACGTCTTCAGGAGCCACCGATGCAATGACCTGCGACCACCGCGCTCGCAATCGCGCCAGATTCTCGGCGGCGAGCGGCGTCGAGCTCACGAGCACTCCTCGACCATCCGGGTCCGAGCGGCGTCGCCCGACCAGCCTTTTCGATTCCAATCCGCGCAGGGCCGTGCTCAGATTCGAACGCTGAAGGCCCAGTTGCGCGGCAAGTGCGCTCGGCGCGCTCTCGCCTTGCCGATCGAGCGTGCCCAGCACGAGCCGTTCAGTCTGCGTCAGTGGAATGTAGTCGTCGTGGGCGTGGCGAAACTCGATCTCTCGCGCCAACGAGAGCACTGCGCTGGCGATATCGGCGAGCGCCTCGGCGTCGGTCTGCGATGCGGCCATGCACACATCGTACGGTGACCCAAAGCGGTTATGTTAAAATAACTATCCGTGTCCACTCCCCCTGCACCAGTACCGCCCGCATTGCACGTCGGCTCGCCGCAGCGCCCCCCGGCCCTCTCTGGCGGTCTCCTGCTCATCCTGGCGCTGCTGTCTGCCGTGGCACCGTTCGCGACCGACCTGTACCTGCCGTCGTTTCTCGCAATCGGCCACGAGTTCGAGGCGACACCGACCGGTGTGCAGCTGACACTGACCGCGTTCCTCCTCGGAATCGCCGCCGGTCAGCTCGTGTTCGGCCCGCTCTCCGATCGCTTCGGTCGTCGACCGTTGCTCCTCATCGGCGCTGCAGTACTGGTGGCCTCAAGCCTCGGCGCGGTGTATGCGCCTTCGCTGGGCATGCTCATCGGAGCACGCCTGCTTCAGGGCATGTCGGGTGCGGCGGGCATGGTGCTCAGTCGAGCGATCATTTCAGATCTCGCGCGAGGCGCCGCGGTCGCACGCGCAATGAGCCTGATGATGATCGTCACCGGTGTCGCCCCGGTCATCGCACCGCTCGTCGGTGGCCTGTTCGCCGACGCACTGGGGTGGCGCGGGGTGCTCGCGATCGTGCTCGGGATCGCCGCAATCATGCTGGTCGCCGCGATCTTCGGCGTGCGTGAGTCTCTGACGCCCGCCCGTCGCGCCGAACTCGCCCAGGCAAAACTGGCACTCGGGTCACCGTTGCGAGATCTGCTGTCGCGCCAATATCTCGGATACACCGTCGCGTTCGCCAGCGCATTCACCGCGATGATGGCGTATATCTCAGCGTCGCCATTCCTGTATCAATCATTGATCGGTGTCTCGGAGCTGCAATACGGGCTCCTGTTCGGGCTCAACGCCCTCGGCCTAATGGGAGCGAGCGCCATCTCGGCTCGATGGGTGGGGCGCATACCGCCCCGCCGCCTGATCAGTTTCGGTCTCAGCGGCGTCGTGGTCGGCTCCGTGGCCGTCGTCTGCTGTGCGATCGCCCCGATCACGCCGTGGAGCATTGCCGCGGCAGTATTCGTGGTGGTCGCTTCGCTCGGGTTCGTGCTCGGCAATTCGACTGCGCTCGCCCTGGGTGCGGTGCCGCGTGCCGCCGGCTCCGCGTCAGCGCTGCTCGGCGCACTGCAGTTCGGTCTTGCCGCGCTCGCCTCACCGCTCGTGAGCATCGCCGGAGAACGCACTGCGGTGCCGCTCGGCATCGTCATGACGTGCGCAGCGGCGATCGCAGTGATCGCGTTCTTGATCGCACAGCCGCGCCACTCCCCGGTTCGCCACGCGTGAAGCGCTGAATGGGCGCCTCCGCTAGGCGCGGTGGATCTGCTCGGCGACGCGGTGCAATTCGAGCGGCGTCGCCTGCGACGGCGGCTCACCGTGCATTTGCACGTGCAGTCGCTCCATGCGCGTATCGAGTTCTGCAGCGGTCTCAGCGGCGTGCTTGAGTTCGCGAATGAGCGTGTCGGGCACCTGGCGTGCGTACTTGTAGTAGATCTTGTGTTCGAGGCTGGCCCAGAAATCCATGGCGATCGTGCGGAATTGCACTTCGACGGGCACATCCACGCGCCCGGTTGAGAGGTAGACCGGCACCGAGATGATCGTATGCAGGCTTTTGTACCCGTTGGGTTTCGGCGTCTCGATATAGTCTTCGACTTCGAGCACGGTGATGTCGTCTTGCTGAGTCAGCAGATCGAAGAGCTGATAGACGTCGCGAATAAATGCGCAGGTGACACGCACTCCCGCGATGTCGTAGATCTCGGTGCGGATGATGTCGAAGTCGGTGCCGATACCGCGTCGCTCCAGTTTTGAGACGAGACTGTCGACCGACTTCACGCGACTCGATACGTGCTCGATGGGGTTGTACTCGTGCATGTGCAGAAACTCTTCGCGCAAAATCGCGAGTTTCGTCTCGACCTCTTGCATCGCGAATCGGTACTCGAGGAGGAAGCGCTGCATCTGGTCTCCGAGCGATCGCAACGCGCTCGCCGAGATCGTGATCTCATCGTCTTCGGGTTCCTCGCCGGGGTTCGCATCGAACCCCGGCATTGCCGGAATGCTCATGGCCTCAGGCTACCTCTCGCTCGCGTGCATCGTCTGTGATTGCGCCCCGCATCGCCGGTCTCGCAGCGCCGGCCTCGAGCACTGCGACCGAGGTACGCAGTCCTGTCGCCGCACCACTCATCCGAGCCCCGCGACCAGATTGATCACCGTCGCCAGAATGCCCGCTCCGAAGAGATAGGCGAGCAGGGTTTGCGCGATCACGAGGCGCCGAATCTCCGTGCGCTGCACGTCGGTGTCTGACACTTGGTAGGTCATGCCGAGGCCCACCGAGAAATAGGCGAAATCGACATAGCAGGGGTCGGCTTCTTGATTGAAATCAATGCCCCGCTTCACGGTACCGTCCGCTTCGGTGTCGTAGTACTCACGCGCGTAGCGCAACAAGTAATCGACGTGAATCAGGGTCCACGACGCCACGATGCTGAGGAGCGCGAGCGCCGCGAGTACCGGCCCGAGCGCCCCTTCGGCGTGCCTCGCCTGCACGATCACCACCGCGACCGCCCCCAGGCTCACGATGCTGCCGATGGTGGCGACGACGCGCGCGACCCTGCGTCCAGGGTCTTCCGCAGTCGCATGGCTGCGGGTCTCCGCTGGCGAGAGGCGCCAGACCTGCAGGAGCACGGTGACCGCGCTCACGCCGGCAATGGCGCTCCACCCCGCGAGTACACCGGCCGGAACTCCGAGAACCGGCCCCAGAACGGCAGTGACTGCGCCGCCCACGACGACCGCAATCGCCCAGCGCAAACGCACCTGCGCGCGCACCGGCAGGCGAGTCATGGCCTGTCAGGCTCCGTCGTGCTCGGCCCGGAAGACATGCACGAGCGCATTGGCATGGCCATGCCCCATGCCCTGCTCTTTCAGAAATGCCACCTGTTCCATGTGCTTCTGACCCGCGAATGGTCGCAAGCGTTCCATCCATTCATCGATCGAGTGGCCATACTTGGCCTCGATCGATGGGAAGTACGATTTGGGGCCTTTGACTGGCTCGGTCATGCCTGCCTCCTGATTCACCGTCGCGATTGCACCGTGGTGCGCTCAAGCTAACACGACGGGCCGACATTCGGCGGGCGCTCGCCACCCCAGCCTGCGCGGTGTCCGCGGCCCCGAGTAGGATCGAGCACGGCCGCAACCACCGAGTCCCGTCAGCCCTGGCGGGAGGATGCAGAGGACACCCGTGACCGAACAGACCAGCACGGCGCACGACGCAGGCGCACCGCGACCGAATTCGCGCGGCGAGCGCGGCTTCTTCGGGCATCCCTGGGGTCTTGCGAACCTCGCCGGCGTCGAGATGTGGGAGCGCTTCAGCTTCTACGGCATGCAAGGCCTGCTGGCCTTCTACATCTACTACTCGGTTTCCGAGGGCGGCCTCGGCATGTCGCAGGCAGCCGCGACATCGATCGTCGGCGCCTATGGCGGGCTCGTCTATCTCTCCTCGGTGATCGGCGGGTGGGTCGCCGACCGTGTGCTGGGCGCGGAGAAGACGCTGCTCGCTGCAGCGATCATCATCATGTTCGGCCATATCGCGCTCGCCGTGTTCCCCGGAGGCCTTGGCCTCGCCATCGGTCTCGTGAGCGTCGCGCTCGGTTCGGGATCGCTGAAGACCACGACCTCGACGGTGCTGGGCGATCTCTACGACCCGAAAGATCTGCGACGCGACGCGGCGTTCTCGATCTACTACATGGGCGTGAACATCGGCGGCTTCGTCGGCCCGCTGCTGACCAGTCTGGTCTGGGGCTGGCAGGGCTTCCACTGGGGCTTCGGTCTCGCGGCCATCGGCATGGCGCTCGGGCTCGTGCAGTACCTGCTGCTGCGCCGGCACACGGTCACCGCGTCGAGTGCCCGACCGACGAACCCGCTGACGCGCCCCGAACGCACGCGCTGGTCGATCATTCTGCTCGCGGCGGTCATCGTCATCGTCGGCGCAGCCCTGCTGGGCGCACTGCGCCCCGAGAACCTCTCGGTCATCGTCGTCGGGCTCACGGTCGTCACTGCGATCGCGCTCTTCAGCGTCATCGGGTCGAGTCGCCGCGTCACCACTGAGGAGCGCAGTCGCGTCTTCGCCTTCATCCCGCTCTTCATCGCATCTGCGGTCTTCTGGACGTTGTTCCAGCAGCAGTTCACGGTGTTGGCGATCTACGCCGATCAGCGCCTCGATCGCCATGTCTTCGGCTTCGAATTGCCGCCGAGCGTGGTGACCTCGATCAACCCCGTGTTCATCATCATCTTCGCGGGCGTCTTCGCCGCGATGTGGACCAAGCTTGGCGAGCGTCAGCCCAGTACGCCGATCAAGTTCGCACTCGGCACGATGATCATGGGCCTCGCCTTCCTCGCGTTCCTCCCGTTCTCGGGCGGCGCGAACGGCTCGGTGCCGTTCCTCGCAATCGTGTTGATCCTCTTCCTCTTCACCCTCGCGGAGCTCTGCATCTCGCCGGTTGGTCAGTCGCTCGCAACGAAGCTGTCGCCGCACGCATTCCACTCTCAGATGGTGGCGCTGTACTTCCTGTCGATCGCTCTCGGCTCGGCGGCAGCCGGCGCGCTCTCCGGTTTCTACTCGGCAGACACTGAGGTGCCCTACTTCTTGACGATTGGTCTGGCATCGATTGCGGTCGGCATCGTGCTGGTCGTGGTGCGCAAGCCGATCCTGCACCTGATGCGCGGGGTGCGCTGACGATTCGACCCTTCGGTGTCGGTGATGACCCCCGACACCTCAGTGCACGGAGAACCCGCCGTCGACGGGTATCGTCTGCCCGGTGACGTACCGCGAACCCGCGCCGGCGAGAAACACCGCGGGCGCCGCGAAGTCTTCGGGAACGCCGTTCCGCCCGATGAGCGTGCGCGACGCAAGCGCGCGCACTGTCTCGGGGTCGGCCGAGAGCCGGGTGTTCAGGGCGGTCTGCACGAATCCCGGCACGAGCACGTTGGCGGTGACGCCGTGGGCTGACCAGGCTTCGGCTTGGCTCCGCGCGAGCGCCTCGAGCGCAGCCTTTGAGACGCCGTAGGCACCGCTGGCCGCGAACGGTCGCTGTGCCTGCTGCGAGCTGATGTGGATGAGGCGACCGTAGCCGCGCTGTGCCATGCCCGGTGCCAGGGCTTGGCCCAGAATGAACGGGGCATCGAGGTTGACGCGCATCGTCGCATCCCACTCCGTTTCCCGGAGTTCCGGGAATGGGGGTCGGAGGTTGATGCCGGCGCAATTCACCAGGATGTCGACGTCGCCGACCTCCAGCGCGAGCGCGTGCGCTCCGGATCGCTCGGACAGGTCGGCTACTGCGCCGACCGCGGATCCGCCGCGTTCGGTGATCTGCACCACCGTTTCGTCGATCGTGGATTCGGTGCGCGCCGCGATCACGACCTGCGCGCCGGCGTCTGCGAGAGCGATCGAGATCGCACGGCCGATGCCTGAGCTGCCGCCGGTGACGAGCGCCCGACGGCCATCGAGCGCGAAGAGATCGTGGAGTGCTGCGTGCATCATCGTTCCACCCTAACGAGCGCGAGACCCCAGAATGGAAGGGTGATGCTGCACACCGAACGATTGACTCTGCGCGAGATCCAGCCAGCCGACCGCGCGGCGCTTTCGCGCATCTTGCAAGATGATGAAGCGATGCACGCGTATGAGGGCGCGTTCGATGACGCCGGGGTTGATGCGTGGCTGACGAACATGCGGGATCGCTACCGCACCGACGGGTTCGGATTGTGGGCGGTTGATCTGCGGGAGACCGGTGAGATGATCGGCCAGTGCGGAATCACGTGGCAGCAGATCGACGGCGCCCGCGTGCACGAGGTCGGGTATCTCTTCGAACGATCGCACTGGCATCACGGATATGCGACGGAGGCGGCGGCCGCCTGCCGCGACTTCGCGTTCTCTGAGCTCGACGCGGAGCGCGTCTACGCACAAGTGCGTGACACCAATCTCGCGTCGATGAACGTGGCGATCCGACTGGGAATGACGGTGCGCTCGCGGTTCGTGAAGCACTACCGCGGGGTTGATATGCCGCACCTCGCATTCGCGGCAGACCGCGGAACCACGTTGCCGCACGCCCATGGACCGAATCACTCGGCGACAGGCTGCCCGACGGTCTCCCCTGCGGCCTCTGCCGCAGCGCGCGCGGCAGACTCGACGCGCCGCGAGTAGTCGCGCCACCACTCGGCATCTCCCGCCGGCAGGTTCATGGCCGCAGCGCGCATGCCTGCGGCACCGTCGATCTGTTCGCGCAGAATGTCGGCGTGGCCCGCATGACGGTGGGTCTCCGCGATCATGTGGATGATCAGTCGCCGCACGGTCACACTGGATTCGCTCCACCACGGCACGACACCGACCGCCTCAAGGCCGAGTTCGCGCACCACCGCATCGTCGCTCGCCCAGACCCGTCGATACAGCGCAATGATGTCGGCCCGGCTCTCGGAGGCGGTCGCCCACATGTCCGCGTTCGCGGGAGCATCCTCGGCCATCCAGGGCGTCGATATGCCCCCGTCGCGACCGAGACATTCGGTGAGGTACCCGTATTCCGTACTCGCGACGTGCTTCACGATACCGAGCAGGTTCGATCCGGTCGCGGTGAGCGGCCGCCGAACGTCGTACTCGCCCACGCCCTCCAGCTTCCAGAGCAGGGCGTCTCGGGCGAGCTGCAGGTAGCGCAGCAGGAGTTCGATCTCGTCATCGCTTTCGGGGCGCGAGGCATTCGGTGCTGAGTCCATGTCGTCAGCGTAATCGGCACGACCGACATTGACACCGGCCGGCACGCTTGCGGTCGCCCAGGCCCCTGCGGGCACCCTCGCGACGAGCACCCTCGCTACGCTGATGTGCATGGTGAGCGCGTCACGATCGATACGGCAGCGGGCACGTCGCAGCCTGGCCGGCGCCCTGCTCGGCGCCTCAATGCTGCTGCTCGCCGCTTGCAGCGGCGACTCGGTGCGCGGGGATTTTGCGCGAACATTCAGTGAGAATCCGGCCGTCGCCGGGTTCGAACTCTCGACCGCCGATAACCAGGCGTTCACCGGCGGGCTCAGTGCCGACGTCGACGTGCGCCCAGATGCTTCCGATGATGCGTTCCGGTCGCTGGTAAATCAACTCAGCGCATTCGCAGCAGAGCGGTCGGGCACCGAGGTGCACATCACGGTGCACACCCCATCCATCAGCCTGCCCGTCTTCCCGTCAGCAACGACGACTGCGGCCATCACCGACGCGGCGCATAATCTGCTGGCCGTTCCGGGCGTCGAGTCCGTCGAGTTTGTCGCCGCAAGTGATGAGGAGCGCATCTCCGCGGTGACGCTCGACCTCAGTCTTCCTTCTCCGACCGATTTCACCGCGGCGTTCGCGCTCGCGCGTGAGGCTCCGGATCGCCTGGCCGAAATCGCCACTGCGTCGGGGCCGCACATCACGCTGCGCGATCCCGCAGCGCACTTCACTGTGCAGGGCCCTCCGGGAATGTGGTGGTCGAACGCGGAGGCGGCACTGCTCGGCCTCACGGACCCCGCCCCAGCGGCCGCAGTGACTGGCGTGCGAGCTTCTTCTGACGGCATCATCATCATGCTCGACGATGAGTCCGAGGTAGCCGCCGCCACGGCGCGCCTCGCCGAGCAGGCATTGGCGAACGACTACCCGGTGGCATTCGCCAGCCCGCTGGTGTCGCTCGGTCCCGATGCGACCGGTGCGCCCGCTCGTGCGCTGCTCAATGGGCTCGGAGACGATGACCGCGCGCTGATCGAGTCGATATGGACCGATGACGCACGCGCGACGTTCAGCGCGGCATCGCCAGCCGACGCGGAAGCTCTCGCGTCCGCGATCTCTGCGCAGCCGGAATCCGCGGTATTCGCGTCGCTGACGATCGTCGTCGGAGCACCCGACGACCCCGAACTCAGCGTCACCGCTGAACCGTCGCAGCTCGGGGCAGTCACTACCCAAGCGAGCACCGTGCTCGATTCCCCTGACATCACGGCAGTCACCGTATCGCCAAGAAAGGTGACCGTCACCGCTCCGCAGAGTTCGAGCACGGATGCACTGCAGGATCGACTGGCCACGATCGAAGGGCTCGCACAACCGGGAGCACGGCTCTGCGCCGAGCGACCGGACGGCACCGCCGAGTGCGGCAACGCACCGCGCTAACGGTGCATCAGCTCAGACGTTGAAGCGCCACTCGCAGACGTCGCCGTCTTGCATGACGTATTCCTTGCCCTCCATGCGGGCCTTGCCCTTGGCGCGAGCCTCGGCGACCGAACCGGCCTCGACGAGGTCTTCGAACGAGATGATCTCGCCCTTGATGAAGCCCTTTTCGAAGTCGGTGTGGATCGCGCCGGCCGCCTGCGGCGCCGTGGCACCCTGCTTGATGGTCCAGGCGCGCGCCTCCTTGGGGCCCGCGGTCAGGTAGGTCTGCAGGCCCAGGGTTTCGAAGCCGATGCGCGCGAGCTGGTCGAGACCGCTCTCTTCCTGGCCGATAGACGCGAGCAGTTCCGCGGCATCTTCGGCGTCGAGTTCGATGAGCTCGCTTTCGATCTTCGCGTCCAGGAAGATCGCCTGGGCCGGTGCCACCAGAGCGGCAAGTTCGTCGAGCTTGGCGCGATCCTGCAGCACCGTCTCGTCGACGTTGAAGACATACAAGAACGGCTTCGCCGTCAACAGACCGAGCTCCTTGATCGGCTCGAGATCGATCTTCGACTGCGAAAGCACCTGACCGTCGTTCAGCGCGGCCTGCGCGGCCTTCGCTGCGTCGACGACAGACGCGTCGATCTTCTTGTTTTTCAGCTCTTTCTCGTAGCGCACGAGCGCCTTGTCGATCGTCTGCAAGTCGGCGATGATCAGCTCGGTGTTGATCGTCTCCATGTCGCTGGCCGGATTGACGGCACCGTCGACGTGGATGACGTCGGGGTCTGAGAACCCGCGCACGACCTGTGCGATCGCGTCAGCCTCGCGGATGTTTGCGAGGAACTGGTTGCCCAACCCTTCACCCTCGCTGGCACCGCGCACGATGCCGGCGATATCGACGAAGCTGACCGGTGCGGGCAGAATGCGCTCCGAACCGAAGATCTCCGCGAGCGCGTCGAGTCGCGGGTCGGGCAGGTTCACCACGCCGACGTTCGGCTCGATCGTCGCGAACGGATAGTTCGCCGCGAGCGCGTCGTTCTGGGTGAGCGCGTTGAACAGGGTCGACTTGCCCACGTTGGGGAGTCCTACGATGCCGATAGTCAGAGCCACGAGGCATCAGTCTACGCGGGGATGCGGCCGAGCATGACCGCTCGCCGCCGCGAGGCGATCCCGTACTACCCGATCGCCGGCGGCCACACCCCGATGATGATCGCCATGACGACGACGGTGACGAGTTCGTGCGCGATGTTCAGCACGGTCAGGCCTGACGGGCGCCCTTCGAACGCGTCGTGCGTGATGAAACGCGATGCGGTGAAGCCGGCCCACAGCAGCAACCCCGTCACGAGCGTCGCCGCCAGAAACGAGCCGCCGTAGAACGCGAAGGCGATCCAACTCGCCCCGGCAAACACCCACGCCGTGATGAAACTCACGACCAGCGTGACCAAGATCGGGCCGACCGCAGCCTTCGCATCGCCAGTCGGGTTCACTTTCGCGAGTCGCATCCAGCGCGTGCCGAACACCTTCGGCGTGTACCACACCGACCCCACGACCATCGTGGAGAGCGTGGCGACGATCACCGCCCAGTAGTTGATTTCGGGAATCATGCGGCACCTCCGCGCAGAATCGACGTCATCTTCTTGCCCCGTGCGACCTCGTCGACGAGTTTGTCCATGTATCGGATCTGCTGCATCAGCGGATCCTCGATCTCTTCCACCCGTATTCCGCAGATAAGGCCCGTAATCAGGGTCGCGTTGGGATGCATGCGAGGCGCCTCGGCGAAGAACGTGCGCAGGTCGATCTCGTCGTCGAGCACGCGTTGCAGGTCGGCGTCGCTGTAGCCCGTGAGCCAGGTAATGACCTGGTGAATCTCTTCCTGCGTGTGCCCCTTGCGCTCAGCCTTGGCGATGTAGTGCGGGTAGATGCTCGCAAAGCTCATGCCGTAGATGCGATGCTCGGCCATGGTCATCCCTCTCGACGGGTGGATCGTGAACTCCATTGTCGCCCCTCACGCCCGCATGCACACCCCCGAGGCCCCGCGGTCGCAGCAATGTCAGGGGTGTGTGTCAGAGTGGACACGTGCCCGTCGACTTTACCGCGATCGATTTCGAGACCGCGAACAGCCATCCCTCTTCGGCATGCTCGGTCGGCATGGTCCGCGTGCGTGCCGGGGTGGTGGTGGATCGCGTGCACTGGTTGATCCGCCCTCCCGCCGCACACGCCGCGTTTCTGCCCTTCAACATCAAGATTCATGGCATCACCGCGGCAATGGTGGCCGAGTCACGATCGTGGAGTGAGCAGCTCGGCGAGCTCCGAGAGTTCATCGGCACCGATGTTGTCGTTGCGCACAATGCCAGCTTCGATATGGGCGTGATTCGCGCGGCGTGCGCCGAGTCGGTGGCACCAACGCCCCGCCTGAAGTACCTCTGCAGTGTGCAGGTCTCGCGCAAGACCTACGAGATTCCATCGCATCGCTTGCCGCTTTCGGCGGCTGCGGCGGGCTACGGCGAATTCGCGCACCACGATGCCCTCGCCGACGCCGAAGCCTGCGCCGCCATCATTTCGGATGCCGCGCAGCGCCACGGGGTCGACTCGGTGACGGCACTCGCGAAGCAAACTGGGCTGCGCATTCAGCAGTTGAAAGCCATTCCGCTGAAGCTCTGACGCGACACCGTGGCCGCCGCGACATGAATGTCGGTGGCCCGTGAGAACGTGGATGCGAACCTTCCACTGATCGAAAGCACGGTGCATCATGGCGATTGCCACCCTCATCCTGCTCGGAGCGAATCTGCTCCTGCTCGTTGCACTGCTGGTCGTCGTGTTCTTGCGCACCGGCTCGCGAGGCGCAACACCGGCGTCGACGTTCGACGGGCGCGGTCTTGCCGCTGAGATTCGCGGCGACCTCTCCGCGCAGCGCGGCGAAATCGGACAGTCGCTCACCGGCATCAGTGATCGGGTACACGCCGGCGCGCAAGCGACACTGACCGCGCAGAACTCGTTGCGCGCCAGCGTCGAAGCACGTTTCGAAGACCTGCGCGAGGCCAACGATGCGAAACTCGAACAGGTGCGTCAGGCCGTCGGCGAGCAGTTGCAGCATCGTTTGAAGGCCTCACTCGACGAGAACGCCGGCAGAGTACAGGCGCTCACCGATACGCATGTCGCCAAGCAGGCAGAGCTGCAGCGCGTGTTGCGCGATGAGCTCGAGAAGCTTCGTGAGGGCAATGAAGCCAAGCTCGAGAAGATGCGGGAGACCGTCGACGAGAAGTTGCAGGGCACGCTCGAACGGCGACTCGGCGAGTCGTTCCGCTTGGTGAGCGATCGCCTGGAGCAGGTGCAGAAGGGCCTCGGAGAGATGCAGACGCTCGCCACCGATGTCGGTGGCTTGAAGCGCGTGCTAACGAACGTGAAGAATCGCGGCAGTTGGGGCGAGGTGCAGCTCGCGCGTCAGCTCGAAGACATGCTGACCCCTGAGCAGTATGCAGAGAACGTCGCAGTGCGACCGAGCTCCGCGGAGCGGGTCGAGTTCGCGGTGAAACTTCCGGGCCGCGGTGATCTCGATGACACGGTGTGGCTGCCGATTGACTCGAAGTTTCCCCAGGAGGACTACGAGCGTCTTCTCGAGGCTCAGGAGCGCGGGGAGCGCGCTGAAATCGAGTCCGCGAGCAAGACCGTGGAACGAGTCATTCTGACGCAGGCGAAACTCATCCGCGACAAGTACCTCGAGCCGCCGTACACGACCGATTTCGGCATCATGTATCTGCCGACCGAAGGCCTCTTCGCCGAAGTCATCCGCCGCCCGGGTTTGACCAGCAAGTTGCAGACTGAATATCACGTCACGGTCGCCGGCCCGACCGTGCTCATGTCGCTTCTCAACAGCCTTCAGCTCGGGTTCCGCACGCTCGCCATCGAGCAGCGCAGCTCCGAGGTGTGGCAAGTGCTGAGCGCGGCAAAAGTCGAGTTCCAGAAGTACGGGCAGGTCTGGGAGAAACTCGGGAAGCAGCTGGCCACGGCACAGAACACCGTGAGCGAGGCCGGCCGACGCACGCGCGCGGTCGAAAAGCGACTCCGAGCCGTCGAGACGTTCGACACCGCCGGCGAAGGCAGCGCGCATGCGCTCGAAGAGTACGCCACCGAACCCGCGCCCGAGCATGATGCGCTCGCAGCCGCTCGCGCACGAGCCGGTGCTGACGACGTCACCGTAGCCGAGGCTGACGCGCACACCGGACTCTGGGAAGACCGATGAGCCGGCACATCATTTGTCCTGTCATGACCCCAGGCTGCGCTAGCGTATGACCATGGCCACAGATGCGTTCCCCCTTATCGCTGACCCCGAGATCATCGCCACCGGCTTCACCGAAGCGGCACTGCACTCGTACACGCACGCCGACGCGATCGAGATCGGCGAGGAGATCGTGCGACTCGGGCGAGCGCGCGGGCTCGTGTTCGCCGTCTCGGTGAAGCTCGGCGACCACGAGGTCTACCGATTGGCGCTCCCTGGTACCAGCACGGTCAACGACGAATGGATTCGACGCAAGCGCAATGTCGCCGAGGCCACGGGTCTGCCGAGCTTCCTCGTCGGGCAGCGGCTCGCCGCACAGGGGCTGGGGCCGGTCACCGACGAGCTGCCCGAGGCCGACTTCGCTCCGCACGGTGGATCAGTGCCCATCGTCATCGATGGCTCAGTACAGGGGTCGGTAACGGTCAGTGGCCTCCCCCAGCAAGACGACCATGCGCTCATCATCGAGGTGCTGGGCGCTCGCCGATGAGCGCAGAACGTGCACGCACCGATCTGCGACTCGTCGCCATCGATATCGATGGGACCCTGATCAACAACGCGAAGCAGATCATGGCGTTCACCCGAGATGAAGTCGCACGAGTCGCCGAGGCTGGTGCGATCGTCTCGATTGTGACCGCGCGCAGCATCGCGGCCTCGCGCATCATCGAGCACAAACTCGGCACCGCGACGTCGCACATCGCCTTCGGTGGCGCTCTCGTGCGCGCCCGCAGCACCGACGAATTCGAGACCATCCTTGATCGCCCCTTCACCTCGGCAGCAGTGGGCACCATGCTCGACATCGCAGCGGGGCGTCCGGTGCACGTGGGCGTCTACACCGAATCCGAGTGGCACGTGAGCGACATCGGCATCTGGGGCCTGCGCGAAGCGCGGAACACCTCGATCTGGCCGAACCGCATCGGCCCAGACGTCGCCGCACGCGCCCCTGAGCAGCCCGTCTACAAAGTCATGTTCCGCGGGGAGCCCGAGCACCTCGCACCGATCAAGGCCGGCATCGACGCATCACTGCCCGAGGTCTTCGCCCACTTCGCCGGCCGCGTGCTCGAAATCACCACGACGCGCAAACACGTCGCGCTCGCAGCTCTCGCTGAGCACCTGAAGGTTCCACTCGACGCATGCATCGCGTTCGGCGACACCGAAGCCGACATTCCCATGCTCGAACAGGTCGGCGTCGGCGTCCTGATGGGCAACGCCGACCCAGCGTTGTCCGTCGCCGAACACGTCGTGCGCACACTCTCGAACGACGAAGACGGCGTCGGCCTCAGCCTGCGGGCGCACTTCCCGACCGACGCACCCTTCGAAATCTGAGCACGACCGCGCGCATACGACCGCGTACCAGCAACCACGCAACACTCGCACGCGCACCAAATGCAACGGAGGCCCGGGCACTGCCCGGGCCTCCGTTGTCACACCAGAATCACACCCAGCGGTTCGGATCCATGTCGCTGATGACGTGGCGGATGGTGCCCGAGTGCGCGCGCATCACGATGCTCTCCGCGCGAACGAACGGACCATTCCGCTTCACACCGTCGACGAACTCGGCGTCGGTGATGCCGGTCGCCACGAAGTAGCAGTTGTCGCTCGCAACGAGATCGTTCGCTTCGAGTACACGATCGAGATCGTGACCCGCATCGATCGCGCGCTGACGCTCGTCATCGTCGCGCGGCCACAGCTTGCCCTGGATGACGCCGCCGAGTGCCTTCACCGCGCACGCGGTGATGATGCCCTCCGGGGTACCGCCGATGCCGACGCAGAGGTCGATGTTCGAGTCCCATCGAGCCGCATTCACACCACCGGCGACATCGCCGTCCATGAGCAGTCGCGTGCCGGCACCGGCCTCGCGGATCTCGGCGATGAGCTGCTCGTGGCGCGGCCGATCCAGCACGGCAACACGGATGTCGGTGACATCGACATTCTTCGCACGCGCGAGTGCCCGAATGTTCTCGCCGATCGGGCGACGAATATCGACGACGCCGACGCCTGCGGGGCCACAGACCAGCTTGTCCATGTAGAAGACCGCTGAGGGGTCGTACATGCTGCCCCGGTCGGCGACAGCGATCACCGACAGTGCACCGGGGCGCCCCTCGGCAGTCAGCCGAGTACCGTCGATCGGGTCGACGGCGACGTCGCACTCCGCGCCCTCACCGTTGCCCACGACCTCGCCGTTGTACAGCCAGGGAGCGTCATCTTTCTCACCCTCGCCGATCACAACCGTGCCACGCATGTTCACCGTGGAAAGGAATCGACGCATGGCATCGACCGCAGCGCCATCGGCAGCGTTCTTATCGCCGCGCCCGATCCACGGAGTCGCGCGCATCGCGGCGGCCTCCGTAGCGCGCACGAGCTCCATTGCGAGGTTGCGATCGGGCTGCCATTCGCCCAGCGAAACAGGTTCAGTCATGGCCTCAACCCTACCGCGTAGACTGAGAGGTCGAAGCTGACCCAACGAAGTCAAGGAGCGCGCATGCCCGTCGCAAGCCCGGAACAGTACGCAGCCATGATCGATGCGGCGAAGTCGGGGGCGTTCGCGTTCCCCGCCGTCAACGTCTCGAGCTCGCAGACCCTCAACGCCGCCCTCCAGGGCTTCGCCGAAGCAGGCTCAGACGGCATCATTCAGGTCACCACGGGCGGTGCAGACTACTTCGCCGGGCACACGGTCAAGAACCGCGCCGGCGGCGCCATCGCATTCGCGAAGTTCGCCGAAGAGGTCGCGAAGTCGTACGACGTGACCGTCGCACTGCACACCGATCACTGCCCGACGAACGCCCTCGATGATTTCCTCCTGCCGCTGGTCGCGGCGAGCGAGGAGCGCGTGAAGAACGGCGGACTCCCCTACTTCCAGTCGCATATGTGGGACGGTTCGGCCGTGCCGCTCGATGAGAACCTGAAAGTCGCGCAGCAGCTCCTCCCCCGCCTCGCAGCGATCAACGTGATTCTCGAGGTCGAGATCGGTGTCGTCGGCGGCGAAGAAGACGGCGTGAGCCACGAGATCAACGATCAGCTCTACACGACGCTCGAAGACGCGATCGCGACCGTCGAAGCCCTCGGGTTGGGCGAGCAGGGACGCTACCTGACCGCACTCACCTTCGGCAACGTGCACGGCGTCTACAAGCCAGGCGGCGTCTCGCTGCGACCCGAGCTCCTCGCCGAGATTCAGCAGGGCCTTCAGGCGAAGTACGGCGTCGGCGAAAAGCCGCTCGACCTCGTCTTCCACGGCGGCTCGGGCTCCACGCCCGAAGAGATCGCCGAGGCGGTGCGCAACGGCGTGATCAAGATGAACATCGACACCGACACGCAGTACGCATTCACGCGTTCGCTCGCCGACTACATTCTCAAGAACTACGACGGCGTACTGAAGATTGATGGCGAGGTCGGCAACAAGAAGGTGTACGACCCGCGCGCCTGGGGCAAGGTCACCGAGTCGGCGATGGCCGAGCGCGTCGCGCTGGCCGCGCAGCAGCTCGGCTCGGCCGGGAAGTCGGTGAGCGCGTAGTGACGACCCCGCACGACGAATCCGCTCGCCCCGCGGAGCGCCCGCTTCCCGCGTACGGAGAGCTCGCGCCCGAGGGGTGGGAGTGGAAGCCGGAGACCGCCGAGGGCGCCGCACTCCAGCAGCCGGCAGAGCCCCGCGGTGGTGCACACCCCGGGCCGGGAGTGCCGCACAATCTCGGCGTGCGCGGCGATCAGGCGGGTTCCGAGCCTCAGGCGGCAGCTGCCCCGAAGACGACGACCACTGGCCGTCCGGGCGATCCTGAGCCATATCGCGCCGCTGCGCCTCAGCAACCACAGACTGCACAGCCCGTGCAGCAGGTTGCACCGGCGACGCCCGGCGCACCGAAGTCACGCACGGTGGATCGCGTGTTTACGATCATCTTGCTCGTTCTCGGGGCGTTCGGCGCACTGCAGATCGCGGGCTCGCTCATGAATATCTCGGCGAGTTTCTCGCTCGTCGGTTCTGCACTCGAGCTCGAAGATTTCTCGGTACCGGCATGGATCGGCTCGGTCGGCACGGTCTCGGCGATCGTCGTGATAGCGCTGTATGCCGTCTCGCTCATCTTCTCGATCCAGCGCATGCGCGCCGGAAAGATCGCTTTCTGGGTCCCGTTGACCGCGGGCGCCATCGCTGTGATCGGCACGATCGTGCTCACGACGGTGATGATGTTCAATGTGCCCGAACTGGTGAACGCGGCGTCAGACCCGAGCTCGACCGGCAAGATTCTCGACTACTTCGAGAACATGTCGCAGCCGTAACCAGCGCTGTTCTCCGCTGTGCCCTCGATGCCGTCGCGTCGGGGGCACAGCGCGTTTCACGAGCAGTGTGTGTCTCGCCGTTCGCCGTGAATGCAGCGATTTCAGACGAGTCAGCGCACGCGGCCGCCGAGCGCGCGAGCATCGCGGTTGCCCGAGGCGTCTTGCCGCAACTCTTTCGGCAGCGAGAAGACGAGGTCTTCCTCGGCCGTCACCGCGGCCTCGACATCGGCGTAGCCCGCGTCGGCGAGATCGTCGAGCAGCTCTTGCACGAGCACTTCGGGCACCGATGCGCCGCTCGTCACGCCGACGGTGCGCACACCGTCGAGCCATTCCTGACGCACCTCGCTCGCGAAGTCCACGCGATAGGCCGCCCGGGCACCGTACTCGAGCGCGACCTCTTTCAAGCGCACCGAGTTCGAGGAGTTGGCGGATCCGACGACAATCACAAGATCGGCCTGCGGGGCGATCTGCTTGATCGCGACTTGGCGGTTCTGCGTGGCGTAGCAAATATCGTCGCTCGGTGGATCTTGCAGATTGGGAAAGCGCTCGCGCAACCGGCGCACGGTCTCCATCGTCTCGTCGACCGACAACGTGGTCTGTGAGAGCCAGACGAGCCGATCCGGGTCGGCCACTTCGAGGGCGTCGACGTCATCGGGCGAATTCACGATCGTGATGCGGTCGGGAGCCTCGCCCGCCGTGCCCTCGACCTCTTCGTGGCCTTCGTGCCCGATGAGCAGAATTTCGAGATCCTGCTTCGCAAACCGCACCGCCTCGCGATGCACCTTGGTGACGAGCGGGCAGGTCGCGTCGATCGCGTGAAGCCCGCGATCAGCGGCCTCGTTCACCACGGCCGGCGACACCCCGTGCGCCGAGAAGACGACGTGCGCGCCCTCGGGCACTTCATCGACCTCTTCGACAAAAATCGCGCCCATCTTCTCGAGCGTGCGCACGACGTGCACGTTATGCACGATCTGCTTGCGCACATAGACGGGAGCGCCGTAACGCACGAGGGCTTTCTCGACGGCGACGACCGCGCGATCGACTCCCGCGCAGTATCCACGGGGAGCGGCGAGCAGCACCTTCTTCATGCCGTCGACGGGGCGGTCGCGCAACCGCCCGGCCTCGCGGCGCAGGCGCGGCATCGCCAGGGTCACGACGGGCGCACCGATGGTGCGCTGATGCTGCACCCGCGTGTCGTTCATGGCTGAGATTCTACCGCCGCTCCCTGCGCGCTTCCGCCGCGGCTCACGCCAGCCCAGCGCGCCGCCAGCTCCCCCGAATGTCGGTACCGACGGATAGGCTGACTCGCATGACAGAGGCACCTGCTCAAGCTCCGGCCACGCGTGATGCGCCGTGGCCGGTCGCCCAGATGAGCGAGAAAATCGCGGCCTGGATCGATCGACTCGGGCAGGTGTGGATCGAGGGTGAGATCACGCAGTGGCAACTGCGGGGCGGCCACGTCTACGGCAAGCTCCGCGACCTGCAGCAAGACGCGACGGTGAGTTTCACGGTCTGGCGTTCGGTCGCGCAGCGCCTCACGAGCGACTTCGCGCAGGGCGACCGCGTGGTCGCGCTGGTGAAGCCGAACTTCTGGGTCAAGGGCGGCTCGCTCACCGTACAGGTCTTCGACCTCTCGCACGTCGGCATCGGCGAGCTGCTCGAGCGACTCGAACGGCTACGTCGTCAATTGCAGTCGGAAGGGCTGTTCGCCGTCGAGCTCAAGCAACGTCTTCCGTTTCTGCCGAACCTCATCGGCCTGATCACGGGCAAAGATTCTGACGCCGAAAAAGACGTCATCCGCAATGCGACGCTGCGGTGGCCAGGGGTGAAGTTCAAGCTGCACTACGCGGCCGTGCAAGGCGACCGCGCAGCCGGCGAGGTGACCGCGGGTATTGAGGCGCTGGATCGCGATCCCGACGTCGACATCATCGTGGTGGCGCGCGGCGGCGGCGATTTCCAGAACCTGCTGCCGTTCAGCGACGAGCGCGTCGTGCGGGCGGCGAGCGCCGCGACGACCCCGATCGTCAGTGCGATCGGTCATGAGGCAGACCGGCCGTTGCTCGATGAGGTCGCCGATCTGCGCGCATCGACGCCCACTGACGCCGCAAAACGCATCGTGCCCGACGTCGGCGAAGAGCTCGCGGGGCTCGATCAGGCGCGTGCCCGGCTCAGCACACGGGTCGGTCAACTGCTCGCGCACGAAACCGACCGCATCGCCCAGCTCCGGGGCAGACCGGTACTCGCCTCCCCCGACCGCCTCGTCGACGCCCGCGCCGAAGAGCTGGTGCGCTGGATCGCGCGCGGCGCAGAGCTCGCCGAACGCGCAGTGGAAGATCGCGCCCGCGCCCTCTCCGAAACGCGCGCCCGCCTGACCGCGCTCTCACCGCAGGCGACCCTGCAGCGCGGCTACGCGATCGCCCAGGTCGTCGACGCGTCAGGCGCCGCGGGCGACGTGCTTCGTACCCCTGAGGCGGCGCCGACCGGCACGACCATCCGCCTGTCACTGGCGGGCGGTCGGCTCGGCGCGGTGTCGAGCGGAGTCTGAGCGTCGCGGCACGTGCGCGACGGGCCTCGCGCCGGTGAGGTCGGTCAGCCGCCGAGCGTTTCAAACCCGGAGCCGTCGCCGTTCATACGGAACGACACCGAACGGTAGTCGTCAGAGACGCTGAAGTTCACGACCACGGGCCCGACGGCTCGGCCGAACGTCTCCGATGAGGTGTCCGAGTCGGTCGAACGCCCGACCGAGAAGCTGAGATCGTCGATCGCTTCGATCCCGGCTTCGATGCTGGCCCGCTTCGCTGCGGGGGCGAGCCGGTCCCAATCGACGTCGGTGATCGAGAACGCTTCGAGCGGTGTCTCGGGCTGAATAGAGGCGGCGCCATCATGGGTGACCGCGCCCCCGCGATAGATCCAGCGGTCGGTTGCATTGTCGCCCGGTGCGAGTGGCGCTTCGACGATGACGAACTCATCGGTCACGATCGCACCGATGAGCTGATCGTGACCGATCGCCTCCTGCAGCGCGGTGAGCGCCTGGCCCAGTGGCCCGGGGTCGCGGTAGTCCGGGTGCAACCGCCCCTGCTGCAGAGCCGCGACGGTCTGCTGCACGGCCACATGATATGGCAGTACCACCGCGACAGCGGCGACCGCAGCAGCGACGGTGAAGAGCGCGATGCGCAGCGGGCGCCCGCGCTTGCCCATGCCGATGATCGGGCCGCGGCGAGAACCGTCAGCGCGAATGACGCCGCCGCCACCGACGCGCACCGGGCCGGCATGCGCTGCGTCAGGAATCACGATGTCGCGCCACGGATCCGCTGCGACGTCATCGGGGAGGAACGCGACCTCGGGCCCGTCTTCGGTCAGGATCGCGACAACGCGACGCGTTCCCGGCTGAACGGCCGGAATCTGCGTGATCGGTACGATTTCGCGCAGCGAGGTGCGAAACGCGGCTCCGGATCGCGGCTCCACCGTGAGATCGATCTCGCAGAGCGGTTGATCGTTGATCTGCGTGCCGGTCTGACGGAGCGCATCGAGGCGTGCCACCCCCAGCCTCCCGGCATTCCGAGCGGCTGCGATGACCTCGTCGCTCGGCAGGTGCACCCCACGCAATGACTTGCCGATGAGCACGAACGTGCCGCAGAGAATCGCGAGCGTCAGGCCCACGGGCAGGGCCCAAACCCCCGCACCGGGCGGTCCGACCACCATGACGATGATGCCTCCGACGACCAATCCGACACCGACGAAGAACAGCAGTCTGAACATGCATCCAGCCTACGGGCGTCGGCACCATCGCACACGAACTCCCACGCGGTCGCGCAGCGCATCCCCCTGGGCGTTCGTGTCGGTGGCGGCGGGTAGACTGAAGCTCATGGCAGATACGGTGCTTCCGGATCCCGCCGCCCTCGGTTACGAGGAAGCGCGCGACGAACTCATTCAGGTGGTCGGCCGCCTCGAGCAGGGCGGTGCGACCCTCGAGGAATCGCTGCAGCTCTGGGAGCGCGGCGAAGCGCTCGCTGCACGGTGCGAAGAGTGGTTGCTCGGAGCCCGAAAGCGCCTCGAAGCCGCGCGCACCTCCGTGGGCCAAGCGGGCGCTTCACCGGAGCACGACGCGTAACCGATGGCCAAGAAGCAGAAACCCCCGGTCATCGTCGCCGAGCTCGGGCGCCCCGAGACCGCAGCGGAGACCTCGGCGCGCAAGTCGCGCGACAGCCGGCTCTATCGCGAGCGCAAGACGGTGAACAACCTGGTGCTCTCGCTGCTCGTGAGTCTCGGCCTCGTGCTCGTGATCTTCCTGGCCGTGCCTCGCGGCGGCGCGAATACCTTCGCGGAGCAGAGCATCAACGTGCAAACCGCGGCGGTCGAAGCATCCCCCAGCGCGGGTCGCGACCTCGCCGCTCCCGAAGTTCCGGCAGCGTGGAAGGCGAAAGAGGCTGGGCTGCGCCGCAGCGGCGATGTGACCTCTTGGCAGATCAACTACACCACTGTCGACGAGGCGACGCGCATCGAATCGTACGCCGCCGTCGTGCAGGGCTTCACTGCCGACGGGAGCCCGGTCGACGACGTCTGGGTGTCGCAGCAGCTTGAGCAGCAGTCTCCCACCGGAACTGAAACGCTCGGCGGCCTCGACTGGGTGACGTACGATCACTCCGATCGCAACCCCGACGAGTCGAACATGCTCTTCGGCCTGCAGACCACGTGGAACGGCGACACGATCCTCGTCTACGGAACCGACTCCTCAGCCACGCTCCGCGAACTCGCGATCCAGGTCGCCGAGTCGCTCGACACCCCGAAGGGAACCGCATGACCGCCCCCAGAGTCACGCCGCAGCAGGCGTGGAACGCCCTCGTCGACGGCAATCAGCGCTTCATCGCAGGCGGGCCGCAGCACCCCCGCCAAGATGTCGAGCGACGTCACGAGTTGGCCAAGGGGCAAGATCCGGACGCTGCCCTCTTCGGCTGCTCGGACTCGCGGCTCTCAGCAGAGATCATCTTCGATGCCGGCCTCGGCGACCTCTTCATCGCCCGAAACATGGGCCATGTCGTCGCCGAGTCGATCACGGCGTCGATGGAATACGCCGTCGCCAACCTCGGCGTCGCGGTGATCGTTGTTCTGGCGCACGATTCCTGCGGCGCCGTCGCGGCCGCGATCGGGCAGATGGAGCAGAACCCGGCCGCCGTGCCGACGGCCGTCGAGAACACGCTCGCACCGATTCTGCCCTCGGTGCAGGAGCTCTGGCTCCGCGAGCATCGCGATACGCCGTACGTCGACGCATCGACGATCGACGCCGACGCCGTCGGCCGCGTGCACCTCGCTGCGACCGTGAATCAGCTGCTGCGCAGCTCCCGCATCATCAGCGACGCCGTCGCCGCCGGTACGCTCGGCATCGTCGGCTGCCAGTACCGTCTGGCCGAGGGCCAGGCCGTCGCGGTGAGCGCGGTCGGGCACCTCGACATCGCCGCCGGTGCCCCCATCGCCGGCTGAGCCGCACCCCACGACTTTCTCCGACCCCGAGCAGTATCCACGAAACGAAGGATGATTGTGACCGAAGATCGCAGCGCCGCCGGCGCCGAGACCGAGTACCGCATCGAGCACGACACCATGGGCGAGGTGCGCGTTCCCAAGAATGCGCTCTACGCAGCCCAGACCCAGCGCGCCGTCGAGAACTTCCCCATCTCGGGCAAGGGACTCGAGCCGGCGCAGATCGTGGCCCTTGCGCGCATCAAGCGCGCCGCCGCCATCGCCAACGGCGAGCTCGGCATTCTCGAGGCACCGATCGCACAGGCGATCGTCGCGGCAGCCGATGAGATCATCGCCGGCGAGCACCACGACCAGTTCCCGGTCGACACCTACCAGACCGGTTCGGGCACCTCGTCGAACATGAACACCAATGAGGTACTCGCCACGCTCGCGTCGCGCCACCTCGGCGCACCCGTGCACCCGAACGATCACGTGAACGCATCGCAGTCGTCGAACGACGTTTTCCCGACGTCGGTGCACATCGCGGTGACCGGGGCGCTCATCGAGCAGCTGAAGCCGGCCCTCGCGCACCTCGCCGAGGCCTTCGAGGCAAAGGCTGAGCTCTGGAAGACCGCCGTGAAGTCGGGCCGCACGCACCTCATGGATGCGACGCCGGTCACCCTCGGCCAGGAGTTCGGCGGTTTCGCCGCGCAGATCCGCTACGGCATCGAGCGCATCGACGCGGCCCTCCCCCGCGTCGCCGAGGTGCCCCAGGGCGGCACCGCAGTCGGCACCGGCATCAACACCCCGCTCGGTTTCCCGGAGAAGGTGATCGCTGAGATCGCACAGTCGAGCGGCCTCCCCATCACCGAGGCCCGCAATCACTTCGAGGCGCAGGCGAACCGTGATGGTCTCGTCGAGGCGTCGGGCGCCCTGCGCACCATCGCCGTGTCGCTGACCAAGATCAACAACGACATCCGTTGGATGGGTTCGGGCCCGAACACCGGTCTAGCCGAACTGCACATCCCTGATCTGCAGCCGGGCTCGTCGATCATGCCGGGCAAGGTCAACCCCGTGATTCCGGAAGCCGTGCTCATGGTCTGCGCTCGGGTCATCGGCAACGACGCGACCATCGCCTGGGCCGGCGCTTCGGGTGCGTTCGAACTCAACGTGCAGATCCCCGTCATGGGCACCGCGCTGCTCGAGTCGATCCGACTGCTCTCGAACGCTTCGATCGTGCTCGCCGACAAGACCGTCAACGGTCTCGAAGCGAACCTCGAGCGCGCCGCAGCCCTCGCCGGTATGAGCCCGTCGACCGTGACGCCGCTCAACCGCCTCATCGGCTACGAAGCTGCCGCGAAGATCGCGAAGCACTCGGTAAAGAAGGGCATCACCGTGCGCGAGGCCGTGGTCGATCTCGGCTACGTCGAGCGCGGCGAGGTCACCGAAGCCGATCTCGATCAGGCACTCGACCTACTCTCGATGACCCACCCGGGCGTCGCCAAGTAATTCGTCACCACCCGCACCACGGGTGACACGGGCCCGGGATCAGGCGATCCCGGGCCCGTTGACGTTTGCGGCGAAGCGGTGCCGTCGCGGCGAGCGCGAGGCTCAGGTGCGGGCGAGGGTCTCGCGCAGCGCGGGCTCGAGCTCGGGGTGCGCGAAGACGAACCCCGCATCATCGAGCACGCCCGGCAGCACCCAGCGACTTTTGAGCACGAGCTCTGTTTCGGTGCGAATGCCGATCGCCCCCAGTTCCAGCATCCATCGTGGCAGCGGCGGCCCGAACGGTACGCCGACGATGTGACGCACGGTGCGCATGAACTCCCGATTGTCGACCGGGTTCGGCGCTGCGGCGTTCACAGGTCCCGAGATATCGGCGCGTTCTTCGACGAAGTCGATGATGCGTGCCACGTCGTCGAGGTGCACCCAGCTGAAGCGCTGGGTGCCGCGACGGGCACCCGGGAAGTGTGCAGTTCCGGCCTCGCGGCGGCGGCGCGACACGGGCCAGGGCCCGTCGAACTGCGGCCCGCCGAGTCCGAGTCGCGCGAGACGCTGTAGCGGTCCGAGCACCCCGCCATCTCCGATCACGATGGCACTGCGCAGTGCGATGCGGCGCGTGTGCGGAAGCTCATCAGCGAACAGCGCCGCCTCCCATGCCGTCGCGACGTCAACCGAGAACCCTGTGCCGATATCGCCGGTGCGCTCGGTCATCGGGCGGTCTTCTGCATGCCGGTAGATCGTCGCGGTCGAGGAGTTCACCCACACGGGCGGGGGCGACGCTGCCTCGGCGATGGCGCGACTGAGCTGCGCCGTGGTGTCGAGACGCGACCTGAAGATCTCGGCGCGGTTCGCGGGTGTGTACCGGCAGTTGACGCTCTTCCCGGCGAGCCCGACCACGAGTGCGGCCCCGTCGACCGCCGCTGCGATGCCGTCGGCGTCACCCCAGGCGAGGTCGGCCGCGCTCCGCGAGATCGTGACGACCTCGCGACCAGCCGCGCGGTAGTGCCGCTGCAGATACTGCCCCATGAACCCCGATGCGCCGCCGATGACGACCCGACCCTCGCTCAATATTCCTCCTCGATGCGGTACGTGAACGCACCGCCGTATTCGTAGATCCGCCCGAAGAACGGAACGTCGATGGTGACGTCGACGCGTTGCCGCTGCGCCAGGGCGTCGAAGCGTTCGTGCAAACGCACCACGGGTGCGATCGCCCTCGGCAGTCGTAGGACGCGACGTCGGTCGCCCCGGTGAGCGAAGAGCACCAGACCGACGTAGCGACTGACCAATCGAACGCCATCAGCGCCCGCGCTCAGGTCGAAGCTCGCGACAACCGTCGCCGGCTCACCGATCTCGTCGACGAGCCGACCCTGCGCGTTCAGACCGACTGAGTCGCGCATCTGCCAAAGCCCATCCGGCAGTTCGAGGCTTCGGCGCCCGACCGCACGACCCGCGATCGTGCGGTTCTCGACCGTGAACGGGACGTCGCGCGCCCAGGTGGCGCGCACGACGCCGCGACGCTCGAGCAGCCGGAGCACAGGATGCAACCAGCGGCGTGGTGTGCCGACGCGATCGAACACGCCGCGACCGCGCCCGACGTGCCCCTCAGGTATTGTCGCGAAGTACTGCTGTAGCGTCGGGTGGAGTGCATCGACGCCGCCCGAGGCGCTTTCACTGCGTCCGCTCGTCACCCGAAGCGCCCCCAGCGCGCGTGCATACGGCGAGCTCGGTTCCGGCGGTTGGTGCGGCGACACACTCCCAAGCTAACAGGAGTGAGATTCAACTTTCGTGAACGGAGCGGAACCCGTGGAAACTTCAGACTGGCAGACTCGCATCGATGCGGTGTGGGCGGATGACGACGCTTCTCCAGACGTCGTGATCGATCGAATCGCCGGGCTTGTCGCGGAGCTTCCCGACGACGACCCCCGCGGCCCGTTCGAACTCGGCGGGGCGCACGATTCCGCCGGGTTGGAAGCCGAGGCCGCCGTGCTCTACGCCCGCGCGGTCGAGCTGGGCCTGTCGGGCCGAGCACGCGCGGAACTCGACATTCAGTTCGCCTCGACGCTGCGCAATCTCGGTCGCTTCGACGAGGCCGTCGCAATGCTCGAACAGGGCGCCGACCACCCCGATCTCGGATCGGCACGGGCCGCATTCCTCGCCCTTGCACTGCATTCTGCGGGTCGCCCCGGCGCTGCCTTGGCCGTCGCGCTGGAGGCTCTGGTGCCGACGCTGCCGCGCTACCACCGATCACTTCGCGGCTACGCCGCCGAGGTGCGCGCATCAGACGCGCACGAAGCATAGCCCCAACGACCGAGGGCCGGGCGAGGCCGAAGCCGCACCCGACCCTCGACCGACGCCTTACGGGGTGTCGAGCAGATCGGTCACGAGCGCGGCGATCTCACTGCGCTCGGAGCGCGTCAGGGTCACGTGCCCGAAGAGGCGGTGGCCCTTGAGCTTCTCGATCACCGCGGCGATGCCGTCGTAGCGGCCGACCCGCAGGTTGTCGCGCTGCGCGACATCATGCGTCAGCACCACGCGCGAGTTCTGCCCGATGCGCGAGAGCATGGTGAGCAGCACACCCCGCTCGAGCGACTGCGCCTCGTCGACGATCACGAAGGCATCGTGCAATGAGCGCCCGCGGATGTGCGTGAGGGGCAGCACCTCGACGAGATCGCGCGCGACGACCTCGTCCAGCACGTTCTCCGAGACGATCGACCCGAGCGTGTCAAAGACCGCCTGGGCCCAGGGGTTCATCTTCTCTTGATGATCACCCGGCAGGTAGCCGAGATCCTGGCCGCCCACCGCGTAGAGCGGCCGGAACACCATGACCTTGCGGTGCTGTCGGCGCTCGAGCACCGCTTCCAGGCCCGCCGCGAGTGCCAGGGCCGATTTGCCCGTACCGGCGCTGCCGCCGAGCGAGACGATGCCGATCTGCGGATCGAGCAACAGGTCGATCGCGAGACGCTGCTCCGCGCTGCGGCCCGAGACGCCGAAGACCTCGCGATCCCCCCGCACCACATGCAGCGAGCGATCGCCGTCGACGCGACCGAGCGCAGACCCGCGAGGCGAGGTGAGTACGAGGCCGGTGCCGAACGGCAGGCCCGCGGCCCCCTCGACATCATCGATGCGGTCGTCCTCCCAGAGGTGCTTCATCTGCTCCTCGTCAAGCTCGACCGAGGCAATGCCGGTGTAGGCATCGTCACGAGCGAGTTCGGCTCGGTACTCCTCGGAGCCGAGCCCGAGCGCCGCGGCCTTGAGACGCATCGGCATGTCTTTCGAGATGACCGTCACGTCGAGTCCCTCGGAGGCCAGGTTCTGAGCCACCGCCAGAATCCGGGTGTCGTTGTCGCCGAGGCGCATGCCGCTCGGCAGCCCGTCCATGCTGCTGTGGTTGAGTTCGACGCGCACCGATCCGCCCGCGTCGCCGACCGGCACCGGGAAGTCGAGTCGCAGGTGCTTGTCGCGCATCTCGTCGAGAATGCGCAGCGCTCGCCGCGCGAAGTAGCCGAGTTCGGGATCGTGGCGCTTCTTCTCGAGTTCCATCACGACGACGATCGGGAGGACCACGCTGTGCTCGGCGAAGCGGAACAGTGCCGCGGGATCGCTGAGCAGTACCGACGTGTCGAGCACGTAGGTGCGCTGGGCCTGCAGGGTGTCGCCGAACAACTCGGGCGAACTCGGCGACTGGGTCGCCGACGAGTGAGCATCCGGTCCTGGGACAACCGGCGAGGGTGATGCGGAGTGATGGATCTCAGCCACGATGGCTCCTCTGCTCCGGGGCAGGGCCCCGACTCAGCAAGTTGGCCAGTAGCTCCGAGGTGGTGACCGACCGGCCTCCTCGATCGGGCACCCTGCCCGATGCGTCACACGCTACGCCGCGCGACGCGATTCCCGCGACAAGACACGCATTGCGATCTGTGAACGCTTCGTGTCGCGTATGTCAACGAATCGCGTCAGGGCGCTGAATCGGGCGTGATTGTGGGAGTTCCACAGCGGGTGCTGCACGGCCCCGCCGTCAGGTATTCTGATGGCTGCGATACCGCAGTCTGGGGTGGGGACCTCTGCACCTCCCTCTCGGCGAATCCCGTCACGAATAAGGAGCACCGCTTGCGCACGATCGACTGGGTCGACGGAGCCATCGAACTCATTGATCAGACGCTCCTCCCCCAGCGGGTCGAGATGCGTCGCATCACCGAGCTTCCGGAGCTGATCGACGACATCCAGCGGCTCGCGGTGCGTGGCGCCCCGGCCCTCGGTGTCGCCGGCGCACTCGGAGTCGCCCTCATCGCCGCGAGCGTGGCCGCCGAGCACGGCGACGACGAGCTCGATCGCGACGAGGTGCGCCGTCAGGCGCTGATCCTGCGCGAGGCGCGCCCGACCGCGGTCAACCTCTCGTGGGGCGTCGATCGCGCGTTGACGAAGCTCGATGCGGGCGCCGAGGCGATCCTCGCCGAAGCGCTGCTGATCCGCGATGAAGACATTGCGGCGTGCATCTCGATGGGCCTGCGCGGCGCTGATCTGACGCGCGAGCTCACCGGGAAGGATCGCGTGCGCGTCATGACCATCTGCAACACGGGCAGTCTCGCCACCGTCGAGCGCGGCACGGCGCTCGGCGTGATCCAGACGCTGCTCGAGCAGGGCTCTCTCGAAGAGGCCTTCCCTCTCGAAACCCGCCCCCTGCTGCAGGGTGCACGCCTCACCGCGTGGGAGCTGCAGCGCATGGAGGCGCCCTTCCGGCTCCTGATCGACTCGGCCGGCCCGTTCCTGCTCTCGCGCGGGATCGCCGACGCCGTCTTCATCGGCGCCGACCGCATCGCGGCGAACGGTGACTCCGCCAATAAAATCGGTTCATTCTCCCTCGCACTCGCGGCGCAGCACGCGGGCGTGCCGTTCATCGTCGTCGCGCCCGAATCGACCATCGACATGCGCACCGCGAGCGGCGTCGACATCGAGATCGAGGACCGCGGAGTCGCAGAGGTTGCCGGCTTCGGCGGCGTGCGCACGGCCCCCGAGGGCATCGGAGCGGTGAACCCCGCATTCGATGTGACGCCCCACGAACTCATCACGGCCATCGTGACGGAACGACGGGTGATCCTGCCCGGCCGTGGCGAGACCCCCGGCAGTGTGTCGCTCGAAGCGCTGCGCTCGTAAGCTCTATCCCATCCCCCTTCCGTTCGAAAGGAACATCCATGTTCTTCACCCAGCGCCGCGTTCGTGCGGCTCTCGTCGCGGGCGCGGCTTCGGCCGCCCTGCTGCTCACCGCATGCTCCGGTGGCGGCGGTTCGTCCGCTGATGAAGCGGCCAGCGACGGCCCCAACTTCATCTACATCACGAGCGACCCGATCGGCCAGAACGAGTTTCTGAAGTCGGGCAAGGTCGGCATCGAGTCGGTCGCGAAGACCTTCGAGGGCACCTCGACGACGTACGAGTCGAAGGATGACGCGACTCGTCGTTCGAACCTCGAGACCGCGATCGCCAAGGCGCCCGAGGTCGTCGTGATGCTCGGCTTCCAGTTCGGCGACGTCGCCAAGGAGCTCGCCGAGCAGAACCCGCAGCAGAAGTTCCTGCTCATCGACACCTTCGTCGATGGCGCACCTGAGAACCTCTACCAGGCGACCTTCCGCGAGCAGGAGCCCTCGTACCTCCTCGGCGTCGAGGCCGGTCTCCTGACGCAGGCCAACAAGGTCGGCTCGGTCATCTCGGTCGACAACGATCTGCTCAAGAAGTACTCGGACGGTTTCGCCGAGGGCGCCAAGAGCGTCAACCCCGACGTGGACGCCGTGGCTCCGCAGGTCATCGGTGGCGACAACCCGTTCGCCGATCCGGCTCGCGGCAAGGAGCAGGCACTCGCCTTCGCAGCAACCGGTGTCGATCAGGTGTTCGCCGTGGGCGCTGCATCGAACGGCGGCATCATTGAGGCCGCGGCCGAGAAGGGCTTCTCGACCTACGGTGTCGACGCGAACCAGTGCCCGATCGCTCCCGGCTCCGTCGTCGACGGCACCGTGAAGTCGGTCAACAAGGTCATCGAGACCGTCGTCGGCGAAATCGAGGACGGCACCAGCTCGAAGGATGCGACGACCTCGTTCGGTCTCAAGGAAGAGGGCATGACGATCGTCAGCCTCACCGATGACGCAGCGGATTCGCAGTGCACCGTTGTCGAGAACACCGAGGTGCTCGACAAGGTCAAGCAGACGCGCGACGACATCGTCTCGGGCAAGATCAAGGTCACCGACCCCCTCGCCTAAGCACCCCTCCGCCGGTCGATCGAGCGCAGCGGAGTCGGCACCCGACGCAGTAGCCTGGGTGTCGACTCCCTGCGCTCGCTCGATTGGCGAGTTCCGTTCACAACCCGTCAGAAGGAGCGAGCATGGTCGCCGAAGTCTCGATGCGCGGCATCACCAAGCGTTTCCCCGGTGTGCTCGCCGACGACAATGTCGACTTCGAGGTCGAATCCGGCGAGATCCACGCCCTCATGGGCGAGAACGGCGCCGGCAAGTCGATTCTGATGTCGCAGCTCGCGGGCGTCTACCAACCCGATGAGGGCGAAATCTACATTCGCGGTGAGCGCCGCACCCTCTCCTCTCCCCTCGACGCCATCGATGCCGGCATCGGCATGGTGTTCCAGTCGTTCAAGCTCTTCCCCTCGCTCACGATCGCCGAGAACGTGGTGTTCCGCAGCGAACCCACGAAGCGCGGGCTCATCGACCGACAGGCGGCGAACCGCAAGGTTGCGGAGATCGCTGAAAAGTACGGCCTGTCGCTCGACCCCACCGCCCGCGTCGACTCGGTGCCCGTCGGCGTGCTCCAGCGCGTCGAGATCGTGAAGGCGCTCTACCGCGAAGCCCGCGTGCTCATCCTCGACGAGCCCACCGCGGTACTCACCCCGCAAGAGACCGAGCGCCTCTTCGAGGTGCTGCGCGCGCTCAAGGCCGACGGTCGCACCATCATTCTCATCACGCACAAACTCGGCGAGGTCATGGCGATCTCTGACCGCGTCACCGTGCTCCGCGACGGGCGCAACGTTGCGCAGCTCGTGACCGCCGAGAGCTCGCCCGCAGAGATCACGCGGCACATGACCGGGCGCGACGTGGATCTCTCGACGCCGCCACCCGCCCACGATCCCGGTGACGTCGTACTCGATGTCGCCGAACTCACCGTTCCGGGTTCGGGCGAACGCGACGCGGTCAGCGCGGCGAGCCTCTTCGTGCGCCGCGGCGAGGTCGTCGGCATCGCCGGCGTGGCCGGCAACGGTCAGGTCGAGCTCGCCGAGGCCATCATCGGCATGCGCAAGGCGACCTCGGGTTCGGTCTCGGTCGCGGATCGCGATCTCAGCGGAGCCTCGATTGCGCAGCGACGCGATGGCGGCATCGCGTATATCCCTGAAGATCGGCACGCCGTCGGCAGTGCGGGCTCGGCAGACGCGATTGACAATCTCGCGCTCGGCCACCACCGCAGCGCCCCGATTCTCAACGGCGGGCTCCTTTCTCGCGCTGCCATGCTCGAGCACGCCAAGCGACTCATCAGTCGCTTCGGGGTGAAGATCGCCGGGCCTTCGACACCGGTCGGCACGCTCTCAGGCGGCAACCTGCAGAAGGTCGTCGTCGCTCGCGAGCTCGACTACGGCTCGCCCGTGCTCATCGCCGAACAGCCGACGCGAGGCGTCGATATCGGCGCGATCGAGTCCATCCATCGCGAGCTTTGCGAGTATCGCGATGGCGGCGGCGCACTGCTGCTCATCTCTGCCGAACTCAGCGAGATTCTGTCGCTGTCGTCGCGCATCCTCGTGATGTTCGAGGGCCGCGTCGTCGCCGAGGTGCCGAAAGCAGAGGCCACGGAGGCCCTGCTGGGGCTGTACATGGCCGGCCACGAGCCCGAAGAGCGGCACCGCCCCGGCGCATTTGCCGCACTGCGCACAGACCGCGGCACGGCATCCGCAACCGCTTCCGATCAGAATGAGGTCGCCCGATGAACGTCGCTCGCAAGGCCGGGAGCTGGCTCGCCGGGCCGATCCCGGTATCGGTCGTGCTGGCACTCCTCATCGGCGCCTGCTTCATGCTCATCGCGGGCGTCGACCCGCTGAGCGGCTACGCCGCGATGGTCAACGGCTCATTCGGGTCGGGTGTGGGGCTCGCCAACACGCTCGCCCGCGCCGTGCCGATCATCGGTATCGGCATCGCGATCGCCGTGGCGTTCCGTGCCGGCGTGCTCAATCTTGGTACCGAGGGTCAAGCCGGTCTCGGCGCCCTCGCCGGCGGCATCGTCGCCATCTACCTGCCCGGCCCAGCCTTCCTGGTGGTGCCGCTGGCCTTCATCGTCGCCATCGCCGTCGGCGCACTCTGGGGTCTCATCTCGGCCCTGCTGCAGAATCTCCTCGGGGTCCCGATTCTGCTCTCGACGCTACTGCTGAACTACCCGGCGCGCTATTTCTCCTCATGGTTGATCCGATTCCAGCTCAAGGATCCGAGCACCGATCAGGTGGCTTCGCAGCAGCTGCGCCCCGAGGTGCAGCTCAACATGATCGTGCCACGCGATTCCGGCCTCGCCGAGACGCTCCGCAATTCACTGGGCCCGACGAGCCCGATCACGGCCGTGCTCACCGGCGTGAACTGGTCACTCGTCATCATGATCGTCGTCGTCATCGCGGCAATCTTCGTCAACCGCCGCACGCGGTACGGCTTCGAGGCCGGCCTCAGCGGTCAGAATGCCGAGTTCGTGCGCTACGGCGGCGTCAAGCCCGGCCCGCTGGTCACCCGCACCATGGCGCTCTCGGGCGGTATCGCCGGCATGTTCGGGCTCATGCTGATCATCGGCGCCCCGAGCACTCGCCTCATCGAGGGGTACTTCGTGCAGACGAACTTCGCTTGGACCGCACTGCTAGTCACCCTGCTCGCCCTGTACCGCCCCATCGGCATCGTCATCGCGGGCCTGTTCTTCGCCGCCATCATGGTGGGCAGCGACGCGATGGGTCGCGAGCTCGGGCTGTCACCGCAGATCGCGGCGGTCATCCAGGCACTCGTCATCATCTTGCTCGCGTTCCGCGTCGCGCTCCCCCGCTTCCGAAAGCGCGGCGGGGCGACCTCCACAAAAGACGGGCCACCGCTCGACGGCCCGCCGCTCGCCGAATCGGCGCTCGCGGCCCCACATGCTCCCGTTCCCGGCGCCGCCGACCCGGCCGCCGCCACTACTTCCGCAACCGCTTCCGCAACCACGGCGCCCGCTGAGACCCAGGAGTCGGCACGATGAATCTGCTGGAACTCTTCGACCAAGACCTGATCGGCTCAGTGCTGCGCTCCCTCATCCCGATTCTGCTCGCCGCCCTGGGCGGCATGCTCGCGGAGCGCGCCGGCATCTTCAACATCGGCCTCGAGGGCATGCTGCTCGTCGGTGCGTTCTCGGCCGTCGCCGCGTCATATTTCGCCCACAGTTGGATCGTGGGCACGATCGTCGCGATGCTCGCAGGGGCGCTCTTCTCGCTGATCCTCGGGTACGGCGCGGTGTATCGCAAGGGCGATCCGATCGTGCTCGCCGTCGCGATGAACATCCTCGCCGTCGGCCTGACCAGCTTCCTGCTCGTCGCGATCTTCGACGTGCAGGGCGTGTTCCAGAACCCGGGTATCGTCGGCATTCCGGTCTGGCGTATCCCCGTGCTGGCCGACATCCCCTGGATCGGCGTGCTCTTCTCGCTCACCCCGCTGGGCTACCTCGCGCTCCTCCTCGTTCCGACGCTGTGGATCGTGCTCTTCCGCACCCCGCTCGGCCTGCGCCTGCGCGGCGTCGGGGAACGTCCGCTCGCGGCCGCCACCATGGGCGTCGACCCGCAGCGCTACCAGCTCGGCGCGGTACTCGCCTCGGGCGCTCTCGCGGGCCTCGGTGGCGCGCAGCTCGCACTCGGCAACGTCGTGCAGTTCACCGAGAACATGTCGGCGGGTCGCGGCTGGATCGCGGTGGTCGCCGTCATGCTCGCCCGCGCGCACCCGGTCGGCGTGCTCGGTGCCGCGCTGCTCTTCGGCTTCGCCGATGCCATCGGCTTCCGTCTGCAGTCGTTCGGTCTGCCGCAGCAGCTCACCGATGCCGGCCCGTATGTGGTCACCCTCATCGTGCTGATCCTGCTGAGCAAGCGCTTCCGCAAGACCCGCGAAGCCGCACTCGCGTGATGCCGCTTCCTGCTGAGGCGGCGCGGTGGGTGGATCACCTCCAGCTCGAACCCCTCGAGCACGAGGGTGGATTGTTCCGTCGCATGCACCTGGACGAGCACTCCAGCGCGATCTACTACCTGCTGGCAGACCCCGACTTCTCAGCGTTGCACGCGCTCGCGTCGGTCGAGGTCTACCACTGGTACGCCGGCGACCCGCTGCGCCTGCTGCTGCTGCACCCCGACGGGCGCAGCGAAGAACGCATCCTCGGGCCCGACGTCGAGGCGGGGCAACTGCCCCAGGCCGTCGTCGCGCCGGGTGTGATGCAGGGCTCGTCGTCGCTCGGCTCGTGGAGTCTCGTCGGCACCACCATGTCTCCCCCGTTCGAGTGGAACGGGTTCGAGCTCGGGGAGCGCCACGATCTGCAGCGCCGCTACCCCGATGCGGCGCAGCGCATCGCCGAGCTCACGCGCCCGGCGTCGGCGTAGTCGCCTCAGGCGTCGCCTCGGGCTGAGGCGACTGCCACACCACCTTCGGACGCTTCGGTGCCAGCTCGGGCTGGCGATCCTGACCGAACTGCCCGGTGAGCACGAGCACAAACAAGATCACCGCGAGCACCAGCCACCCCGCGACCCCGAGCGGCATCACGAGTACCGGGTCGACGGGGGCGCCGGCTGCCGCGAGCATCGCGGCCATACCCGCCGACGCGTTCAGAGCGGCGTGCCCGAACACGGCGGGCCACACCGACCCGGTGCGTAGTCGCGTCCACCCCAGCAGCGCGCCCCAGAACACGCATCCGATCACCATGAGTGCGACGCCGCGCCAGTCGAGCAGCCCGAAGTTATAGCCCAGCAGAATCACCGGCGAGTGCCACAGACCCCAGAGCGCACCGCTGACCGCCAGCGACGGCCAGGTGCCGAGCGGCCGCAGCGCAGGGAGCAACCAGCCGCGCCAGCCGAGCTCCTCTCCCAGAGCGAACACCGCGTTGATCGGGGCGAGGAGCGGAATCGTGATGATCTGCAGCCAGACGAGCAACCCGATCGGCGGCATGCTCTGGCGAGCGATCTCTGCCGTCTCTGGCCCCACCGACGCCAGCTGCTGCTCGAGCAGCACTGCGTACCCGGAGTAGTGTGCGAGATCCAGACGCACCCAGCCGAACAGGGCGGCGACGCCAATGGTGGCGAGCGTGATGACGGGCGGTGCGCAGAGCGCCGCGACCACAAACCAGACCACCCGTTTCGCCGGGCGCAGCGGCCAGATGCCGAGCAGGCGCAGACGTTCGCCACGCGGCTCACGGGCGATGAACACTGCCGCGAGGGCGCCGATCGTCGGCGTGAACATCATCACGGCCGCGAGGGCGGTGAAGAGGAGTTCATAGCCCGGTTCGCTCGCGTCCTTGACCCAGAGCGGCAGCGCGACGAGCCAGGCGAGCCCGAAGGACACGGCGACGAAGAACGCGAGGGCTCGCCAGGGAACGCGGGCGAAGCGGTCCGGTCGCGGCGCCGTCTCAGCCGGCACTTCGACCGTCGGGTCAACGAATTCGTGCGGTTCCGGCATATTCAGGCTCCTCGAATTGCGAGGCTGCCTGCCCTGCCGCGCATCGCGACACTTGGTGCGCGCCCCAATTCCACCCTAGCCCACTGATGCCCCGCGCCAATGGTCGGCAGAGGATCACTCGGTTCCTTCCGTCCGGCGGAGATATTCCGTCATTCGGAAGTTTCGCCCGGAGGCGACCGAACGACGGAATATCTCCGACATGACCGAAGCGCGTGGCGGCCGCGTCTCCCGCGCCGCAGATCGTCTAGAACGCGGCGATACCGGTGAGTTCGCGCCCGATCACGAGCTGATGCACCTCGTCCGTGCCCTCGTAGGTGCGCACTGACTCGAGGTTCGCCATGTGGCGCATCACCGGGAAGTCGGACGTGATACCGTCGCCGCCCAGAATGGAGCGCGCCGTGCCGGCGATCTTGATCGCCTCGCGCACGTTGTTCAGCTTGCCGACGGAGATCTGCCCGTAGGTGAGCGTGCCGGCGTCTTTCAACCGCCCGAGGTGCAGCGCGAGCAGCAGCCCCTTCTGGTACTCGAGGAACATATCGGCGAGCTTCGCCTGGATGATCTGCTTGCCGCCGATCGGCGCGCCGAACACCTCGCGGGTCTGCGAGCGCTCGACCGCGACCTCGAGGCATGAGCGGGCCGCGCCCATGACCCCCCAGGCGATGCCGTACCGCGCCTCGTTCAGGCACTTGAACGGCGACGACAGCCCCTTCGAGCCGGGCAGGATCGCATCCGCCGGCAGGCGAACGTCGTCGAGCACGATCTCGGTCTGCAGCGACGCGCGCATCGACAACTTGTTCTCAATGGCGGTGGCTTGGAATCCGGGGGTGTCGGTCGGCACGATGAAACCGCGCACGATCCCGTCCTCGTCTTTCGCCCAGATCACGCCGAGCGTTGCGATCGTTGCGAGGCCGATCCAGCGCTTCTTGCCGTTGAGCACCCACGTGTCGCCCTCACGGCGCGCGGTGGTGAGCATGGTGTTGGGATCCGAACCCCCCTGCGGCTCGGTGAGCCCGAAGAACCCGATGGCTTCGCCGCGCCCCATCGGCGGCAGCCAGCGCTGCTTCTGCTCTTCGGAGCCGAACTTGTAGATCGCCCCCATCGCGAGCGAGCCCTGCACCGACAGCGCGGTGCGGAACCCCGAGTCGACGGCTTCGAACTCCATGGCGACCAGGCCGTACGCCACCGACGAGGCGCCCTTCAGCCCGTATCCGTCGAGGTACATGCCGAACGCCCCGAACTCGCCGACCTCGGGCAGCAGCTCGACCGGCAGGCGCCGGTCTTCGAATGCCTGGTCGATGATCGGCTGAATGCGCGTCTGAGCGAATTCGCGCGCTTTCAGCTGCCACTCGCGTTCTTCTTCGGTGACGAAGTCGGCGACGTCGAACAGCTGGTCGATGGTGGTGGTCATGATGCTCCTCGAGTGGTGCGGGTGATGCGGAAGTTGTGCAGGGGTGGGTTGGCGCGGAATCCGTGGGCTGCGCTCAGCGCGGCAGCCAGGCGGCGTCCTGGTGCTCGCCGATGCCGGGCGGCGGAACGTGGTACTGCGCGGGAGTCGCGGAGAACGAGATCGGGGTCGCCACCGAGCGCAGCGTCTGCATGGTGCCGTCTTCGGCGCGCGCTGCGGTTTCGGCGACCGGCTCGAGCCCGAGTTCACCGGCGAGTTCGAGTGCCTGCGCGATGGAGTTCACGCGACCTGCGGGGATGTTCGCTGCGGTGCAAGCGTCGATCCATTCGGCGGCGGATCGCGCGGACAGTGCACGCGCGATCGCTGCCCGCAGCTCGACCCGATGGGCGACCCGCTGCGGGTTCGTCGCGAATCGCTCGTCGTTCGCGAGTTCGTCGATGCCGAGCACTGCGCAGAGCCGGGCGAACTGCCCGTCGGTGCCCACCGCGAGCGCGATCGACTGGTCGGCAGCGCGGAAAGTCTCGTAGGGGGCGATCGACGGGTGCGCGTTGCCCATGCGCTCGGGAGCCACCCCGGTTTCGAGCGTCGACGACGCCTGATTGGCGAGCGCCGAGAGCAGCGACCCGAGCAGCGTCACCTTGACGTGCTGTCCCTGACCAGCGACGGGTGATCCCGCATCGTCGCGTGCACGCAGCGCGGCCTGAATGCCGATCACGGAGTTGAGTCCGGTGAGGATGTCGACGAGCGCGACGCCGACCTTCGTGGGTTCGCCGCCGTCGGCATCGGCCTGACCCGTGATGCTCATGAGCCCGCCGACCGCCTGGACGAGCAGGTCGTATCCGGGAAGGTCGCGTCCGGCTGTGTCGCCGAAGCCCGAGATCGAGCAGTAGACGAGGCCGGGATGGGCTGCGGCGAGCTCGGCGTAGCCCAGGCCGAACTTCTCCATCGTGCCCGGCTTGAAGTTCTCGATGACGACGTCGGCGCTCAGTGCGAGTTCGCGGGCGCGGGCGAGCCCCTCCGCGTCACGTAGGTCGCAGACGACGGAGCGTTTGCCGCGGTTGACGCCCGCGAAGTAGGTGCTCTGACCGACCGCGTTCACCGGGGGGCGCCACTGGCGCGTGCCGTCTCCCTCGGGGCTCTCGATCTTGATGACGTCGGCGCCGAGGTCGGCGAGAATCATCGTGGCGTGCGGGCCTGCGAGCACACGTGAGAAGTCGGCGACGCGGATGCCCCGCAAAGCTCCTCCCGCCGGGTGACTGGCGGACGCAGAGGGCTGCGGCTCGGCGGGGTGCTGCGGCAGGCCGGTCATCGGAAACTCCTCGTCATCGATCGCGGCCGAACTCGACGGCCGGCGCGGTGCTTCTCTGGCCAGTGTAGGTGCCGCCACTGAATACTCGGCGCGCCAGACTGCCCACTGCCTGAGTGATGGACTGTGCAAGAATCGCACCATGGTTGCACTCTCCCAGCTGCTCGCCCTCCCCGACCTCGGGCTTCGTCTCGTGCAGGCGGGGGCCGGAGATCCGGAGATCTCTTGGGTATCGAACACGGAACTGCTCGATCTGGGCGCCTACCTCGAGGGCGGAGAGATCATTCTCACGACGGGCCTCGCGCTCGGTGCCGATGACCCGAGGTGGCGCGATTTCGTCGCCGGACTCAGCCGCGCCCGAATCGCCGGAATCGGGTTCGGTGTGGGCATTGCGCACGATGCCGTTCCGTCAGCGCTCGTGCGAGCCGCGAGCGCGTATCGCGTTGCGCTCTTCGAAGTGCCGTTGCCCGTGCCATTCATCGCGGTGAGCAAAGCCCTCGCCGGCCTGTTGCGCGCAGATGAGCTCGAAGCGGCACGCGACGCGCTGCATACCCAGCGGCAGTTACTCGAGGGCGCCCGCAGCGAGCAGGAACCCGCGCAGGTGCTGGCGCGTCTCGCCCAGTCGACGGGCAAGCACTTCGCGGTGCTGACCTCCGACGGGGCGACGCTGGCGAGTACCGCCGGTTTCGTTGCCGCATTGGATCCTGCGCGCGCGGCGAGGCGCGGTGGCGATACTCAGGCGGCCAAGGCTTTCGCAGGCGACCTCGAGTTGATCGATCTCGACGCATCCGGCGGACACCGGCTCGCGCTCGCCGGCGGTGCGGCGTTATCGCCCGAGGGGCGATCGATCGTCGCCGCCGGGGCCATGGTGCTCGGGCTGGCGCTGAGCAGCGATCGCGCCGATGCTGAGCGCGAGCGCGAGCGCTGGGAGCGAGCGGCAGACGCAGCACTGCGAGGGCGCCCGCTCGAACCGATGCTCACGGTGCTCGCTTCCGAACTCCCAGCGCCCGAGCGCGTTCGCGTGGTGGCGGTGCAGGGCGCCGCCGAAGACGTTGCGCAGTGGCACCGATCCGCACGTTCAGGCATTGATCGGCTGATCGCACGTGATTCGGCCGACGCCCCGGCCGCCGGAGTCGCGCGTGCCTGGCAGATCGTCGCTGATGACGAGGCCGGCATTCTGGTCGCGCTGGAGCGCGCCGCTGCACTCAACCTCGACGCGGTGGTGGGCAGAGGCGCAGACGCGAGCGCAGCCTCACTGAGTCGGCGCTCGGCCGCAGCCCGCCTCGGGGCGCTCTCCCCGACGGCGCCGCTGTACCAATCCCCCCGCGTACCCGTGGTGCTCTGGGCCGATCGCGATACTCCCTTGCTCGACCTCATGCTCGATCTGCACGACCCGTCCGCCACGGGCGGCGTCGATGCTGCGCAGCGCAGCCTGACTGCCGCAGTGCTCCGCACACTCTCGCTGCGACATTCGAATGGTGCGGGTGATCAGTCGACCGACGAGGTCAGCGAGATCGATCGGGCGGCACTTCGCGAAACGCTCTACGCCGTGTTCGCCTCAGACGGCCAGCGCGGGCCAGCGTCAGTCGCGCTGGGTATTCACCGCAACACGCTGCGCGACCGCATCGCGCGCATCGAACGGATCACCGGTCGGTCGCTCGGCGACCCCGATGACCGCGCGGAGCTCTGGTTCGCACTCCGCGTTGAAGATGCGTTCGCGGGGTAGCGGCTCTCGCCCCGCGAACGATCCCGTGTAGACGACTCAGACGGCAGGGGCCTCGGGCACGGCGGGTGCCTCGGGGTGGGGCTCGTGCAGAGCATGCAATACGCCACGCATGTCTCCATGGAGCAGGTCGTCGATGAGTTCGTCGACCGCGACGGCTTCATTCGTGCCCTCGGTGATCTCCACCTTGAGCCCGTTGCTGGGTACATGATTTCTGGTCATGCCTCACAGTACTCCCGCGAAGCTGAAAGTGGCACCTATTTGCGGTACGGCGATGCACCTCAGGTTTCCCGGGCGTGTCCCGCTGATCAGTACAGCAAGAACTGTGCGGTTCCGGTGCCCTGCACGCCCCCGGCAGCCGCACGCAGGTGGTACGACGCACCCTCTGCTGACACCGCATCGCGGGTGATATCGCAGGTTTCGGTGCTTGAACGCGTGCGATCCCAGGCGATCGCCTCGCTCTCGATTGTTTTGCCAGGGTCGAGGATCACCGCGAGATGCTCGGGGTTCTTCTGGCAGTCGGCGGATCGCCACACCTCGTCAGCCCCGCTCGCCACGACGAACTGCAGCTCTGCGCTGCCCAGGTCGGCCGAACAGGCGGCTTCACCGGTGTTCTCCACCGTCAGCGAGAGCTGCGGCTCCTCCCCCGCGGCGTAGTCGCTCTTATCGGTCTTCGGGGTGACCGCGAGCTGCCCGGTCGCACACACGGGGACTTCGCCATCATCGGTCTCGTCGTCATCCGGAGCGTCAGCGCCCGCCAAATCTTTGGGCACCGAGACCTGGCTCGCATCTTGCGCACCGCCCGTCGACCCGGGCCGCACGATGATCAGTACGATCACCGCGACGATCGCGAGAAACACGGCCAGCACAATAAGGCGTCGGCGAATGAACACCCGACGGTCGGGGGTCTGCGGCGCGCTTCCGCCTGGCTCTCGGGGGGTCGACATGGCGCCAGCGTATCCTCAGCGAAGGGTCAGAGGTGCTTGAGCATGCGCGTGTTGCCGAGCGTGTTCGGCTTCACACGGGCAAGGTCCAGGAACTCGGCGACGCCCTCATCGCTCGAACGCAGCAGCTCGGCGTACACCTCGCCCGCCACGAGCTCCGTGTCTTCGCCCACCTGCGAAAAGCCGTGCTTCGTGAAGAAGTCGACCTCGAAGGTGAGGCAGAACAGCTGGGCGAGACCGAGGTCGCGGGCGCGCGCTTCCAGAGCCGTGAGGAGGCGGTGGCCGACGCCCGAGCCGAGCAGTTGCTCCGAAACTCCGAGCGTGCGCACTTCGCCGAGCTGATCCCACATCACGTGCACGGCGCCGTAGCCGACCACGGCGTCGGTCTCATCGACCGCCACGAGAAACTCGGGCACGGCCGCGTACAGATCGACAAGGTCTTTGCCGAGCAGAATACGTCGGGCAACGAGGGGCTCCATCAGTGCGACCATGTGCGGCACGTCTCCGGTGCGCGCACTCCGGATGCTGATCTGCGGAGCTGACGTCATCCACCCAGTCTAGGTGGGTCGACCACAAACACCGATTCAACGAAACACATACAGGAGCGGGAGGTTACTGTATGCGTTTCGTTGAATCGGTGCCCCAGGCACGAGTGCCCGTGCGCCCGCGGGCACGAGCTCGCAGAACCGCGGGCACGAGTTCACAGAACCGCGGGCACCCAGAAACGCGAGAGGGCCCCGCTGCACTGCAGCGGGGCCCTCAGGCATGTAAGAACCTTACTCGGTGGTGCCGGGAGTCGCAGCCGTCGACGCGACGGCCGCGGCCGACGACGCCGAAGCAGCGCTCGGGTCGCGGTCGGCGCGAGCCTCGGTCTCGAACGTGAACTGACCGTCCACGAAGTCGACCTTCACCAGATCGCCGGCCAACAGCTCGGCGCTCAGGATGCGCTCGGACAGGCGATCCTCGATCTCGCGCTGCATCGCACGACGCAGCGGACGCGCACCCAGCGTGGGGTCGTACCCGACGTCGGCGAGGCGCTCGCGGGCCGGCTGCGAGATCTCGATGTGCATGTCGCGATCGAGCAGGCGGTCTTTCAGCTGCTTCACGAAGAGGTCGACGATCTGCAGCAGCTCCGGCTTGGTGAGCTGCGGGAACACGATCGTGTCGTCGACGCGGTTCAGGAACTCGGGCTTAAAGTGCTTCTTCAGCTCTTCGTTCACCTTGCCCTTCATCATGTCGTAGCCGACCGACGAGTCGCCCTCGATCTGGAAGCCCACCGGGCCACCGGCGATGGCCGTCGAACCGAGGTTCGTCGTCATGATGATGACCGTGTTCTTGAAGTCGATCACACGTCCCTGACCATCGGTCAGGCGCCCCTCTTCAAGGATCTGCAGCAGCGAGTTGAAGATGTCGGGGTGAGCCTTCTCGATCTCGTCGAAGAGCACGACCGAGAACGGCTTGCGACGCACCTTCTCCGTGAGCTGACCGCCTTCTTCGAAGCCGACGAACCCGGGAGGCGCACCGAAGAGGCGCGACACGGTGTGCTTCTCGCCGTACTCCGACATGTCGAGCGAGATCAGCGCGTCTTCGTCGTCGAACAGGAACTCCGCGAGCGCCTTGGCGAGCTCGGTCTTGCCGACGCCGGTGGGGCCGGCGAAGATGAACGAGCCCGAGGGACGCTTCGGATCCTTGAGGCCCGCGCGCTGGCGACGGATGGTCTTGGCGAGTGCCGAGATGGCCTCGTTCTGACCGATGACGCGCTGGTGCAGCGCCTCTTCCATGAAGCGAAGACGCGAGGTCTCCTCTTCAGTCAGCTTGAAGACGGGGATGCCGGTGGCCTGCGCGAGCACCTCGGCGATCAGTCCCTCGTCGACCTCGGCCTTCGTCGCGACGTCGCCCGAGCGCCACTGCTTCTCGAGGCGCAGACGCTCCGCGATCAGCTTCTTCTCTTCGTCGCGCTTGTTCGCGGCGGCTTCGAAGTCTTGCCCCTCGATCGCCTGCTCTTTCTCGGCGCGGACGACGGCGATCTTCTCGTCGAACTCGCGCAGCTCGGGCGGGCTCGACAGGATCGAGAGGCGCAGGCGTGCACCGGCCTCGTCGATCAGGTCGATGGCCTTGTCGGGCAGGAAGCGATCTTGCACGTAGCGGTCGGCCAGGTTCACCGCGGCGACGATGGCGCCGTCGGTGATGGAGACCTTGTGGTGCGCCTCGTAGCGATCGCGCAGCCCCTTGAGGATGTTGATCGAGTGCGGCAGCGACGGCTCCGCGACCTGGATCGACTGGAAGCGGCGTTCGAGTGCCGCGTCCTTCTCGAAGTGCTTGCGGTACTCGTCGAGCGTGGTGGCACCGATGGTCTGCAGCTCACCACGTGCGAGCATCGGCTTCAGGATGTTCGCCGCGTCGATCGCGCCCTCGGCCGCACCCGCACCGACGAGGGTGTGGATCTCGTCGATGAAGATGATGATGTCGCCGCGGTTGCGGATCTCCTTGGTGACCTTCTTCAGGCGCTCCTCGAAGTCGCCGCGGTACCGGCTGCCCGCGATCATCGAGCCGAGGTCGAGCACGTAGACCTGCTTGTCTTTCAGCGTCTCGGGCACCTCGCCCTTGATGATCGCCTGTGCGAGGCCCTCGACGACGGCGGTCTTGCCGACGCCGGGCTCGCCGATCAGCACCGGGTTGTTCTTCGAGCGGCGCGAGAGGATCTGCATGACCCGCTCGACCTCTTTCTCGCGGCCGATGACCGGGTCGAGCTTGCCCTCGCGCGCGGCCTGGGTCAGGTTGCGACCGAACTGGTCGAGCACCTGCGAGCCCTTCGACTCGCCACCCGTCTCGGGCGCACCGACGGTCGCGCTCTCTTTGCCGGCCTGGTAACCGGAGAGCAGCTGGATTACGGTCTGGCGCACTCGGTTCAGGTCGGCGCCAAGCTTCACGAGCACCTGGGCGGCAACGCCCTCGCCCTCGCGAATCAGGCCGAGCAGGATGTGCTCGGTGCCGATGTAGTTGTGGCCGAGCTGCAGCGCCTCGCGCAGGCTCAACTCGAGCACCTTCTTCGCGCGCGGCGTGAAGGGGATGTGGCCGGCCGGCGGCTGCTGCCCGGTGCCGATGATGTCGGTCACCTGCGCGCGCACGGCATCGAGCGAGATCTCGAGCTGCTCGAGCGCCTTGGCCGCCACGCCCTCACCCTCGTGGATGAGGCCGAGCAGAATGTGCTCGGTGCCGATGTAGTTGTGGTTGAGCATCTTCGCCTCTTCCTGGGCGAGCACCACGACCCGGCGAGCACGATCAGTGAATCTCTCGAACATCTCCTACCTCCTTGCGACGCCATAGCACGGGAGTGGCGCCGCCGATGTGAACAGGCTACGTGGTGATGCGGGATCGCGGGGCCGTGTTCGCCGCAGGCGTGACACGCAGCGTCTCGCCGATGCTCGGCAGGTGACAGCGTGCCGACGGCCGCCGTCGATTCGCCACGCTCCGGTCACCTCGCGTTCACCGGCTCCGCCTACCGTGTTCGCATGCCCGCACCGGATCTCGACGCACGTTCCGACGACGCCATCACCGCGACCGCGCTCCCGTCAGGGTCTGCGCTCGCGGTGATCCGCGCGCTCGCCGGCGGCCTCGGCCCGAGCGAGGGGGCCGTCGCGCGCGTGATGCTGGAACGGGCGGCTGAGGTGCCCCAGTGGTCGACGCAGGAGCTCGCGGTCGCCGCGGGCACGTCGACGGCGACAGTGATCCGGGCCTGCCAGAGACTCGGGTTCCGCGGGTTTCAGCATGTTCGCCTCGAGCTCGCCCGGGAGTCCGCACCGGCCGCGTCGCACGAGGCTCCCGCAGGCGACGTCGTCGATCGGGTGTTCGAGAGCGCCCGGGTCGCGCTGCTCGTCGGCCAGCAGACGGTCGACCGAGAGGCACTTACCCGCGCAGCGGATGCGCTCGCCGGCGCCCGCCGGGTGGTGTGCACGGCGAACGGGTTCTCGGCGCCGCCGCTTCAAGATGCGGCAATGCGGTTCTCGACGGTAGGGCGACCGGTCGAAGCACCTCTCGACATCCTCGCGCAGCAGTTCGCCGCGCACAGCGTGACCGACGACGACGTCTGCCTCGCACTCAGCCATTCCGGCGCGAACGCGCACACGCTCGCCACGGTGCGCGCGGCGCGGCGCCGCGGCGCGCGCATCATCACCGTGGGCAGCTACGCGCGTTCGCCCCTCGCCGACCTGGCGGATGTCGCGCTCTGCACCGGCGCCGTCGGCACCGAGCACACGGTGGATCCGTTCTTCAGCCGGCTCGGTCACTCCGTGCTGCTGCAAGCTCTCGTTGCCGAGGTCGCCCTGCGCACCGACCCCTCCGACACGCTCGAGATGCGCGAAGTCGTGGCCGACGCACTCGCCGAAACCACCGCATAAACCGGCACTGATCGGGGTATCTCGCGAGGTTCTCGCGACCGTCACGCGCAGGCTCCCCGCTGTTCATGAACGCGACACCCGACCCCGAGATGCTGCTCATGTAATCGCATTTCACGCTCGATGTAACGGGCGGCAACCGGCAGGGGATCTTCGCAGTGCACGTCATCTCGCTCGACGACAGCTACAACACCCGGAGCATCGGCTCCGCGGATCGGCCCTGGGTCGTACGGTCTGCAGCGCTCGACGACCTCGCGCCCGGCGGCGAGCGCGTGCTGCGCGAGCTGGGGGTCGATCTGGTGATCGATCTGCGCGAGACGGAGGAGCACGGGACGCGGTCGCACGGGATCCCGGTGCATTCAGCACCGCTGTATGGTCAGGCTCCGCCCAGCGCGGGGTCGCTCGAGTCGATCTATGCCGGGCTGGTCACCGAGCGCGCATCGCGCATCGCCGCCGCCGTCGTCGCGATCGCCGAGCACCCCGGGGTCGCCCTCGTGCACTGCACGGCGGGTAAAGATCGCACGGGCCTTGTGATCGCACTCGCACGACTTGCGGCGGGCGACCCCCGAAGCGCAGTGGTCGCCGACTACGCGCGCTCCGGCGAAACCGTGCGCCCTGCGCGCGCGGCCATCGCCGCCGCACAGCTCGACGCACTCGCACTGAACGCGGAGGATCGCGCCGCGGCTGAACGCCTGCACCTCGACAGCCCCGCTGAAGCTCTCGAATCGGCGCTCGACCTGATCGATGCTCTCGGCGGCGTGCGGGCATATCTCCTCGCGCACGGCGCGGAGCCGCGCCATCTGGCGTCGCTGCAGCAGCGCGCGGCGCGATCCCGCACCACTGCCCCGTCCGACCCCGACGCGGAGGCCGCCGCATGAGCCGCGACACCGGCCGCTTCACGGTGCTGCACCTGAGCGATGTGCACGCGACCGACAGCGGCCTGCTCTACGACGCGGTCGACGGGGTCGGGCGCATCGAGCGCGTGGGCGACTACGCACGCGCAACGGGCATCACGCCGGAGGCAGTCGTGATCACGGGCGATCTGATCGAGCGCGGGCATGCCGGGGCATACGCCGCCGTGGGGGCCGCGTGCCGCCGCTTGGAGGATCGCCTGGGCGTGCCCGTGCTGACGGTGCTGGGCAACCACGACGACCCGATCGCGGCGCGCGCCCTCCCCGGGCACGAGGCCGGGCACTTCGGTGCTCACCGTGTCGACGGCACCCGCATCATCAGGCTCGACTCGCACCGCCGCACACTCGACGAGACCCAGCTCGCGTGGCTCACCGAGGAGCTCGCGACCCCCGCTGAGGGAGGCACCATCGTCGCCCTGCACCACGCCCCGATCGCCTCGCCGCTGCCGACCCTGCGCCGCCAGGGCCTCGCGAACGCCGACGCACTGCTCGACGTGCTCGTCGGCTCGGACGTGCGGGCGATCCTCGCCGGCCATTACCACCACAGCCTCTCCGCATCGATCCGGGGCATCCCTGTCTTCGTCGGCCCCTCGCTCGCCTACCACCAGGTGATGAATGCGGGCCCCGACGCGGTCGCCGGCCACGACTCCCCCATGTTCTCGCTCGTGCAGCTCACCAGCGACGGGGTCAGCGCGTCGACCATCGCCCTGACCTCCCCCGAACCTCTCTTCACCCAACCCATCAGCAGCACCGCACAGAAAGCGACTCATGTCTCGTAACCGCACCACCGGCGTCATCGCCGCCTTCGCCCTCTCGGCCCTCGCACTCACCGGGTGCGCCGCTTCGGCAGACGCCGCAGGGTCCGACGCATCGGATGCCGCCGAGGCATCCACGATCACGCTCTACACCTCGGAGCCGCAGGAGAAGATCGACGCGGTCATCGCCGCGTTCAACGAGCACCACCCCGAAATCACCGTCGACGTGTTCCGCGCGGGCACCGGTGATCTCACCGCGCGCATCGCAACGGAGGAGAAGGCCGGCGAGATCGGCGCCGACCTGCTGCTCGCCGCCGATGCCGGCACGTTCGAGGACTACGCCGAGCGCGACCTGCTACTCGAGTACGCTTCGCCCGAGGCCGATGCCATTCAGCAAGACCTCGTCGACCCCGAGCACTTCTACGTCGGCACCCGCCTGATTCCCACCGTCATCGCGGTGAACACCAACGTCATCACCGACGCACCGACGTCGTGGCAGGACCTCACCGACGCGCAGTACGCCGGCAAGATCGCGATGCCGAACCCCGATGTGTCGGGTGCCGCGGCCTACAACGCCGCCGTCTGGCTCGACGATGCGTCGCTCGGCAAGACCTGGCTCGAAGGCCTCGCCGCCAACAAGCCGCTGATCGCCGAGAGCAACGGCCCGGTGTCGCAGGCCGTGGCCGACGGCAGCAGCCCGGTCGGCATCGTCGTCGATTCGCTGGTGCGCGACCTCGCCGCTGCGGGATCGCCGATCGAGGCCGTCTACCCGAGCGAGGGCGTTCCGTTCGTCTCGCAACCGGTCGGCATCTTCGCGAACACGGACGAAGCCGAGGCGTCGAAGCTCTTCGTCGACTTCCTCATCAGCCAGGAGGGCCAGGAGATCGCCGCATCGCAGTCGTACCTGCCGATCCGTGAGGATGTCGACAGCCCCGAGGGGGCGCCGGCCATCGCCGACATCGATTTCTTGAACCCCGACCTCGAGACCATCCGCGCCTCGCAGGCCGACGCCGTCGAGACCTTCAATGGTCTCTTCCAGTAGCACCCTGGAGCGCGACTCCGCGGGCTCGGTCGATGTCGGCCGGGCCCGCGGGCCGCGCTTCGGCGCACGCCCGTTCGACGGATTCACGGCCGCCCGGCTCGCTCTGTGGTGCGCCGTCGCCGCACTCATCCTCGTCCCCATCACTGCGATCGTCGCGCTGGCGCTCGGCGGCGGCGGTTGGTCGGCGCTCGGCGATCCCGATGTGCTCACCGCCGCCGGCAACTCACTCGTCTCTGCGGGCGTCTCGGGGGCGCTCGCCGTGATCGTCGGCACCGCACTGGCACTGCTGCTCGAACGCACCGACCTGCCGGGCCGTCGGGCGCTGCGGCTCATCGCGCTGAGTCCCATGCTGATGCCGCCGTTCGTCGGCGCGATCGCCTGGCTGAGTCTGCTCGGGCCCTCCGCCACGGTCAACACGTTCTGGTCAACGCACTTCGGCGGCCCGCTCTGGAATCTTTACGGCGGCGACGGCGTGATCTTCTTGCTCACGCTGCACAGCTACCCGATCGCGATGATGATCGTCACCGCAGCACTGCGCCGTGTACCCGCCGACCTCGAGCAGGCGGCGCGCATCGCCGGATCCTCCGCGCCCCGTGCCCTCTGGGAGGTCACGACCCCGCTGCTGCGGCCCGCCATGCTCTCCTCGTTCACCCTGATCGCGGTGTCAAACCTGGCCGACTTCGGTATCCCGTCGATCATCGGGCTTCCCGAGCGCTACGTCACCCTGTCGACCCTCGTCTACCGGTACCTGCAGTCGGGCACCGTCGACGACCCGCTCGCGGTCGTGGCGGCGATCGGCTTCGTGCTGCTCGTGATCGCACTCGTCGGGGTCGTCGTCGACCTGCTCCGCGCGCGCACCCGCGTCGAGCTCGACGCCCAGGCCGGCGCGCCCGCGCTGCTACCGCTTGGCCGAGCCCGCATACCTGCGGCGATCCTCACCGCGATCGCCGTACTGTCGGTCACGGTGCTCCCCCTCATCACGCTCGCGATCCAGTCGGTGCTGCCGGCCCCCGGCGTGCCGCTCACCCCGGAAACCGTCACGCTCGCGAGCTTCGAGCGCGCCCTGACGGCCTCGGGCACACTGGAGGGCATCGGCAACTCCCTCATGCTGGCGACGCTCGCCGCCCTCGGCTGCGGCGTCATCGGGCTCGGGATCGGCACCTTCGTGACCCGCACCCGCGCTCGGGGCAACGCGGCGCTGCTCGGCCTGTCGCTGCTGCCGCAGGCGATCCCGGGCCTCGTGATCGCCGTCGCCTGGCTCGTCATTGCACCGCGCATCGGGCTGTACAACACGCCTTGGCTCATCCTGTGCGCGTACCTGACGTCGTTCCTCGCGCTCGTCGTGCAGTCCGTGCACGCACCGCTCTCGGCGACACCGACGACTGCCGAGGAGGCCGCGCGCATCTCGGGCGCCTCGCGCCTGCGCGCCCTCTGGGACATCTCGTGCCGCATGGCGGTGCCCGCGGCGATCTCCGGTGCGACGCTCGTCGCCCTCACCGCGGTGCGCGAACTCACGCTCTCGGTGCTGCTGCTCTCGCCCGGCTCTCAGACGCTCGGCGTCGTCATCTTCAACCTGCAGCAGGCGGGCGCGTACAACGCCTCGTCGGCGCTCTCACTCATCGTCGCGGTGGTCGGCCTGGCCGGTCTCGGACTCACCGCCCGCACCCAGCGTTAGGACTCCCCGTGTCATCCGTCACCCTCGACTCCGTCAGCCTCGCCTACCCCGGCGGTCACCTCGGCCTCGCCGACGTCGACCTCGCGATCGGCGACGGCGAGTTCGTCGCCCTCGTGGGCCCTTCGGGCTCGGGCAAGACCACGCTGCTGCGCACCGTCGCCGGGTTCGTCGCGCCCACTGCCGGAACCGTGCGCATCGGCGATGCCGTCGTGTCGCAGCCCGGTCGCAGCGTCGAACCGGAGCGCCGCGGGCTCGGCATGGTGTTCCAGCAGCACGCCGTGTGGCCGCACTGGAACGTCGGCCGCAACATCGCATACCCGCTGCGCCGCGCCGGAGTGGCACGCGCCGAGCGCACGCGCCGCGTGGCCGAAGCGCTCGAACTCGTGGGGCTCCCGGGCGCCGAGCGCCGCAATCCCGCAACCCTGTCGGGCGGGCAGCGCCAGCGCGTCGCCATCGCCCGAGCGATCGTCGCACGGCCGCGGGTGCTGCTGCTCGACGAAGCGCTCTCGGCACTCGACGAACCGCTGCGGGATCGCCTGCGCCTCGACCTCCGCGCCCTCACCCGCGAACTCGGCCTGACCGTGCTGCACGTCACGCACGACCGGAGTGAAGCCCTGGCGCTGGCAGACCGAGTCGTCGTGCTCGACGGCGGCAGGGTGCAGCAGGTCGGCGCGCCCGCCGACCTGCTCGAGCGCCCGGCCTCGCCGTTCGTCGCTCGATTCATCTCGGACGCGACCGTGCTGCCCGGCCATTTCGATGGCTCCGGGTTTCAGGCCGATGGACTCCCGATCCGCGTGCCTGTCGACCGGGTTGTGGCGACCGGGTTCTCTGCGTCGCCGGGGCTCCCCGCGGGCCGAGGCGAGGTTGCGGTGCAACCCGAGCACGTGCGCGTGGTTGCCGACCCATCGGGGCAAGCGACCGTGACGTCGTCGCTGTTCGGCCGCTCGGGCGACGAGCTGGTGGTCACCTGGGGTGATCTGCAGCTCCGCTCCCGCGCGAGCGGAGTGCGCTGTGCCGCCGGAACCCGGGTGCGCATCGAGATCGATCGCGTCGCCCTGTTCTCAACGCCGCACGACGCCGCATCCCAGACCAGCGATGCGGCACCTGCACGCGCCGCAGCAGCCCATGAGCGAACGCAACCGGCTAGCGTGGGAGCATGAGCGAACCCGCAGCCCCCGCCGCCTCGATCGTCGTGGTGCGCCACGGCGAGACCGACTGGAACATCGGACGCCGCATTCAAGGGCAGACCGACATCCCGCTGAACGAGCGCGGCCGCGCACAGGCCGGGGAGATCGCTGAACTCCTGGCCGGCACCGGGCCCTGGACCCGCGTGATCGCTTCCCCGCTCGATCGCGCGCGCACCACCGCAGACATCATCGCTGCGCGACTCGGTCTGCCGCAGCCCGAGATCGTCGAGGACGTCACCGAACGCGATTTCGGTTCTGCCGAGGGCCTGCTCGTGAGCGACGCCTCGGCGCGCTGGCCCGGGCTCGACGTCGACGACGCTGAGGGGCTCGACGCGCTCGCGCAGCGCGGGGCCAGCGCGTTCGCGCGGACGCTGCGAGAAGTACCCGGCGCGATCGTGGTGGCCCACGGTGCGCTCATTCGTGCTGCGCTCACCGAACTCAGCGGTGCTCCAGCCCCCCGCATCTTGAACGGCGAGGCCTGGCTGGTCGCGGAGCAGGCCGACCAGGGCAGCGCGTCGGGCGCGCGCATCTCGATCGACCGGCTCGGTACGCCCGCGATGCAGCACGCCGTCTAGGGCGCTGCCCGATCCCGACTACTGCCCCTGCACCTGCGCCGGGTTCGCGGGAGCCTGCGGCGCGATGGGCTCGATCACGACTGCGGTGCCGTACGCGCAGAATTCGGTGAAGCTGCCGATGGACCCCGAGTCGAAGCGCATCGCGACCACGGCATTCGCGCCGCGCGACTGGGCCTCGGCCCACATGCGATTCATGACTTCCCAGCGCGATTCGTAGATCACTTTGGTGTACTCGGGCATCTCGCCGCCGCCGAGCGCGCGGAACCCGGCAGTGAAGTTCTGACCGAAGTTCGCAGAGCGCACCGTCAGACCCATCACCTCCCCGAGCACCTGGGTGATCCGGTACCCCGGGACGTCGTTAGTGGTAACTGCGAACACGATGATTCCCCTCATTCGGTGTGAACTCGGCGGCCGTGACCGCCGAGTTCAGCGTAGACCTCGCGGCAGCGATCGCCCTACTGCAGCGCCGACGTGAGGCGGGCGATCCCGTCGAGCAGCTGGGAGGGCAGTGACTGCTTCTCCCATTCCTCAAGCGTCAACTCGCGGGAGTTCTCGCGGTAATAATCGTTGACCCCGTCGAGATCGTCGACGAAGCCGCGACCGTGCACCACCATCGAAATCTCCATGTTCAGGCCGAAGGATCGCTGGTCCATGTTCGAGGAACCGACGACCGCGACCTCTTCATCGATGGTGAAGTGCTTGGAGTGCAAGATGTACGGCGGCCGGAACATCCAGATGCGCACGCCGGCCCGCAGCAACTCTTCGTAGTACGAGCGCTGGGCGTGGTAGACCACGGCCTGATCGCCGATCTCGGAGACGAAGAGTTCGACCTCGACCCCGCGGGCCGTCGCCGCGCGCACCGCGTTCATGATCGAGCCGTCGGGCACGAAGTACGGGCTCGTGATGCTGATGCGGCGCTGCGCCGTATAGAGCAGCGCGACGAACACCTGCAGGTTGTTCTCGCCCGCGTACCCCGGCCCGCTCGGCACGATCTGGCAATCGAGCTCGCCCGGCTGATCGACCGTGACCGCCTCGCCCGTGAGCTCGGTGAGGTAGTTGCCGGTCTCGAGGTACCAGTCGCCCTGGAACACGGCTTCGAGCCCGAGCACGATCGGCCCCTCGACCCGCACCATGAGATCTTTCCAGTGCAGGCCGCGGCGGCGGTTCGACGGCTTGTTGTAGCTCGAGTCGACGAGGTTCTGCGACCCCATGAACCCGATCTCGCCGTCGACGACGATCAGCTTGCGGTGGTTGCGCAGGTCGGGTCGCTGATACTCGCCGCGCCACGGGCGCACGGGCAGCATGTACGCCCACTCGGCACCGAGGTCGGTGAGGCTCTTGCGGGTGCGCTTGGCGCCCGGATTGCGCACCGCCGAGATGTGGTCGAGCAGCACGCGCACCTTCACGCCGCGAGCCGCGACCTCGCGCAGCGCGGCGAACACCGGCTCGGTGGTCGAGTCGTGCACGAGTATGTAGAACTCGACGTGCACGTATTCTTTGGCGGTGCGGATCGCCTCGGCCATACGCGCGAACGACTCTTCGTAGTCGATGCAGATGCTGGCGGAGTTGCCCTGCAGCATCGGCTGCGCCCCGAGCGATCGGCCGAGCTTCACGGCGCTGTCGAGGCCGGGGAACAGGCGCTCGTGCGGGGTGACGAGATCCGCTTCCTCCTCGTCGGCGATCTGCGCCACGAACTGGTTGATCGCCTCTTGCTTGCGTTCGCGCGAGCGCGGCAGTCGCTTGCTGCCGATGATGAGGAAGAGCAGCAGGCCCGGCACCGGGAGCGCGAAGATCGCCATCAACCAGGCCATGCCGGCCGTCGGGCGACGGTTGCGCGGCACGACGAAGACCGCGACGACGCGGATGACGTTGTCGACGACCAGTACGATCCAGGTCCAGACATACGGCCAGTTGACGCCCAACCAGTCGATGTCCATGCGGGCCCCCTCGTGAATCAGCGCGCGGGTGCGCTATGCATCACTGTACCGGGGATCAGCGACTTCTCAGGATTCGCGACGCGACGGCAGGCCCGCTTTCGCGCGCTCCTCGTCTTCGAGCTGCTGGTACACGCGGCGCTCCGTGCGGTCGGCGCGCAGGATGAGCCGCAGCACCATCCAGAAGAAGAGCCCGATCAGCACGGTCGGCGTGAGCGACCACACCGCGTTCAGCCACCAGTTGTCCATAGTGCCCCTAGTGTATCGGGCCTGCCCGGGAATAACCCGGGCAGGCCCGTCTTCGCTACTTGACGATCGGGAAGAGGATGGTCTCGCGGATCCCGAGCCCGGTCAGGGCCATCAGGAGGCGGTCCATGCCCATGCCCATGCCACCCGACGGCGGCATGCCATGCTCGAGCGCGCGCAAGAAGTCTTCGTCGATCGGCATCGCTTCGTCATCGCCGCGCGCACCCTCGGCGGCCTGCTGCACGAAGCGCTCGCGCTGCACCACCGGGTCGACCAGCTCGGAGTAGCCCGTCGCCAGCTCGAACCCGCGGATGTAGAGATCCCACTTCTCGACGACGCCCGGAATGGAGCGGTGGTGACGCGTCAACGGGCTCGTCTCGACGGGGAAGTCCATGACGAAGGTCGGGCGCTCGAGGCCGCCCTTCACGAAGTGCTCCCACAGCTCTTCGACGAGCTTGCCGTGGTTGGGCAGATGCACCTCGACGCCCTCGGCATCGGCGATGGCCTGCAGCTCGTCGACGGTGGTGTCGGGGGTGATCTCGCGGCCGGCCGCCTCCGAGAGGGTGCCGTACATCGAGATGCGATCCCACTCGCCGCCGAGGTCGAACAGCGTGCCGTCGGCCCACTGCACCACGTGAGACCCCGCGCGGTCGGTGCCGGCGTTGGCCGCCAGCGCCGCGTTCTGGATGAGCAGCTGAGTCAGGTCGGCGATGCCGTTGTAGTCGGAGTACGCCTCGTACGCCTCGAGCATCGCGAACTCGGGGCTGTGCGTCGAATCGGCGCCCTCGTTGCGGAAGTTGCGGTTGATCTCGAAGACGCGCTCCAGGCCGCCCACGGCCGCGCGCTTGAGGTACAGCTCAGGTGCAATGCGCAGGTAGAGCTCGGTATCGAACGCGTTCGACTGCGTCACGAACGGGCGGGCCGAGGCGCCGCCGTGCATCGTCTGCAGCATCGGGGTTTCGACCTCGATGAAGTCGCGCGCGGCGAAGGTCTGGCGCAGGCTCGCCATCGTGCGGGCGCGGGTGACGACGTTGATGCGCGCCTGCTCGCGCTGAATCAGGTCGAGGTAGCGCTGGCGAATGCGCGTCTCTTCATTCAGCTCCGCGTACATGTTCGGGAGCGGGGCGATCGCCTTCGCCGCAATGACCCACTCGCGCACCATGATGGAGAGCTCGCCGCGGCGGCTCGAGATGACCTCGCCGCTGATGAACAGGTGATCGCCGAGGTCGGTGAGCTCCTTGTAGCGTGCGAGCGACTCCTCGCCCACCTCGGCCAGGCTCACCATGGCCTGGATGCGCGTGCCGTCACCGGCCTGCAGCGATGCGAAGCAGAGCTTGCCCGTGTTGCGCTGGAACACGATGCGGCCTGCGACGCCCACGGTCTCGCCCGAGGCCGTGTCGGGCGTTTCTTCGAGATGCCCGTACTGGGCACGGACGGCCGGAATCGTCGTGGTGACCGGCAGCGACACCGGGTAAGCACCGCCCGCGAGGTCGGCGTCGGCGTTCAGCCGATCGCGCTTCTCGAGTCGCACCCGCTTCTGCTCGAAGATCTCTTCGGCGCTCGCCTCGGGGGCGGAATCTGCGGGTGCTGCGGTCTGATCGCTCATTGTGGCGGGATCCTCCGGATCGGGTCGACGTACCGGTCCATCCTAGCTTCCGTGATCAGACCTCCGGATCGGCCGTCCCGGCGATCAACTCTTCCTCGATGGCGGCTCGCACGATCCCGCCGACCACGCGTTCTGGGTGCTCGATGCCCAGGCCGCGGAGGGCATCGAGCGCGTTGCGCACGATCGCTCGCGAGAATTCGCTCGCGGCACCGACTGATTCGGCGTACGCGGCGCGATCCTGCTCGGCGACGATCACGGGCTCGGCCCCCATTTCGACCGCGAGCGCCTGCCCGATCGGCAGCACGGGAGTCGGCGCAGTGACCGCGACCGTCGCCTCGGCGAGCCGAGTCAGATCGAGGCTCGTGCCGGTGAAGACCATTGCAGGGTGCAGCGCGAGCGGAATCACGCCGGCCGCGAGCGCCGGCGCGAAGACGCCGATGCCGTGCTCGGGCGCGGTGTGAATGGCGAGCTGGCCAGGCTGCCACGCACCCGTCGCCGCGAGCCCCGAGATGAGAGCGGGCAGCTCGGCTCCCGGCACGGCGAACAGCACGAGTTCGGATCGCCGCACGACCTCAGCGACCTCGAGCTGCGGCACACCCGGCAGCATCGACTCGGCGCGCTCGCGCCCGTCCTCTCCGGAGGCGTGGATCGCGACGATGGCGTGACCCGCGCCTGCCAGGGCTCGCGCTAGCACCGGCCCGACCCTGCCGGCACCGACGATGCCGATGCCGAGTCGGGAGGCCTGCGCACCCGCGTTCACCGCGGTGCCTCCGGCGTCTCCGGTGATGCCTGCGATTCCGGTGGTTCCTGCGACTCCAGCATCTCGGTGACCTGCGGCGTCTCGGGTGCCTGCGTTGCCTCCGGCGCGGCATCGTCACGCATCGCGATGATGCGCGACGCCTCCCCGCCCTGAATGCGGAGCACCGTGGCCGTGAGATCGTCGAATACCGAACGAGCCGCATCGAGATCGAGACCGCGCATCTCCATGCGCACCGGCCCGAGCACCGTATGGGCCTGGATCGACGCCAGCCCCAGCATGCGGTGCACCATCGGGCGCCGCAACTGCACCGACTGCGCACGCAAGATCGGCATGATCGAGAGCGAGCGAGTCAGCACGCCGCGACGCACCCGGAGCGACGCATGCTCGAATTCGGCGTCGGCGATGCGCAGACCGGCGCGCCGTCGCCCCCAGAGCAGCACGGTCGCCGAACGGCGCCCTGCATGGACGTAGTTCGCGGCAGGGCCGGTCAGCCCATCGCGCAGCGCGGCGAAAGCGGCTTCGGCATCACCGTCACCCGGGAGCAGCGTGTCGATGACGCGCAGTACGTCAGCCTCTCGCCCTACCGGCAGCACCACGTTCTGCGTCGCATTCTGCCCGCCCTGAGCCACCGAATGCCCCGCCGTCGTGATGCGCACCTTCCACCAGCCGAGCGGCCTCCAGAGGAGCGGCTGACGTGCCTCGACCGCGTGGATGCGGCCGAAGGGAATCGATTCGGTCATCGTCGCGGTGAGGCCCGACCCCGTGCGCACAGCGTCATCGGTGCGCGAGAGCGTGAACTTGAACCCCTTGTTGAGCTGGCCGAACATGATGCTGACCATCACGATGATCAGCGGGATCACACCGAAGATTAGGAACGCTTCGAGCACCGCGCCGCCGATCACGATGCCCACGATCATGAGGACCAGGATCACGGACTCCCAACCGAGCGCGATGCTCGCTGCGAGGCGGCCGATCGGCACCGTCACCAGTGTGTGGGCGCGCAGCGCTTCGGGGTCGATATCGGCATCGATGAAGTCTTGAGCGCGCGACGTCACCGGATCGCCCGCGGTGTCGTAGACGAAGCCGTCGTAGCCGACGGGTGCCGGGCCACTCACGTCTGCGACGCCGCGTTGAGCGCTGTGACCGCCACGACGTCGTGCCCCCGACACCTGCAATATCTGCTCGCGCACCGTCTTGGCATCCCGATGCCCGAGGTACGAGAGTTCGACCTTGCCGCCCTGGCCCGCGGTGACGACCTCGATCTTGGTGAGGCCCAGCGCGCGGGCGAGGAGCGACCGCTGCAGGTTCACGCTCTGAATGCGCTCGAGCGGAGCGCGGCGGTGCGAACGGAAGAGCACACCGCTGCGCACCTCGACGGCGGCGTCTGTGATGCGGTAGGTCGCGAATCGCCAAGCGAGCCACGAGAAGAGCACGATCAGCAGAATGACGAGCAGAATGCCGCCGAGCACGAGCAGCAGCAGCCCCTCCGCAGCGAGGTACTCGTACACATCGACGAGGTCGCCCTCGCCCGAGACATCGACCGACCCGCCGGGCACCGCGAAGCGATCGGCGAAGAAGAACTGCACGAAGTGATCGCGGAAGTTCGCGATCACAATGCCCGCAATGACGATGAGGGCGAGGCCGCCGCGGAGCAGCGGTGAGAGCGGATGCATGCGACGCCAGCCGTCGGCGTCGGAGGTGCCCGGCAACCGCGCGTCGACCGAGGGATCGACGACGGCGCCGTCGGACTCCTGGGTCACAGGCCCGACCTCCGCGCTTCCGCGAGCGAGACCAGACGGTCGCGCAGCTCTTCGGCTTCGGCGTGCGGCAGGCCGGGGAGGTGCACCCCGGTCGCCGCGGACGCCGTGACGAATTTGAGGGTTGCGAGCCCCAGCGCGCGCAGCAGTGGTCCACGTGTCACATCGACGAGCTGCAGTCGGCCGTACGGCACCGCAATGACCCGCTCGAACATGATGCCGCGACGGAAGAGCAGGTCGTCTTCGCGCAGCACATACCCGATGGCCCGCACGCGGCGGAACGCGAAGATCGCGTTGATCAGGAAGATGACGATGAGCACCGGCAAGGCGATGCGGAAGAACAGTGGGGCATCGCCGCGCGACAGCACGAGAATGACCACGAGCACCGCCGCGAGCGCGACGACGAAGAGCAGATTCATCGCGAGGTCGGCCCAGGCGTACGACGGGGAGACCCGCTTCCAGGCGACCTGCTCGGTCTGCCAACCGCTCGTCGTCTCAGCCGTATCTACACCATCCGGAGTCATGCCTCCAGCTTAGGCCCCGACCGGTCGAGGAGTCAGAGGCGCGAAGCGATCGTTCGCCGCTGCGCCTCAGTGCTCGCGGTAGGCCGTCTGATCGGCCGGGCCACGGCCCGGTTCGATGCCCGAATCGTCGTCGGCGCCGTCGTCTCCCGGGGGCACGCGGCACAGATGCTCGGCAATCGCGGCGCACGCGATGAGCGCGGCAGCCGCGACGACGACGAACACCATCGGCAACCAGGTGGCGGTCGGCGCAGCGATCGAGCGGCCGGCGAGCGAGAGCAGCAGCCCCGCACCGAAGCCGCCGAAACACCCGCCGACGAGTTGCCCGGCGCGTGCGGTGACCAGCAGGCGCACGGCATGGAAGGGGTTCACCGCACCGGGGCGCTTGCGCACCTGTCGGTGCAGCCGGAGCCCAAAGATGAGCAGCACCGCCGCCAGAATCGCGAGTGAGGCCGAGAGTGACAGCGGGGGCACGAGCGGCGGTGCGCCGCGGCTCGAGAGCGCGAACTGCACCACGAGCCCGACCGCTGCCCCCATGGCGGCAGCGGCGACGATAGCGAGCGGATTGGTGCGATCAATCTTGCGCACGGCGCTCCCCCGTTTCTGTCGCGGTGCCGGAGGAGCTCGACTCGTACGATGCTGCGTGCGTCGCGGGCGTCGTGGTGTCGCCGATGCGCGCCAGGAGCTCGGCGACGCGACCGTGCCCCATGAGCACGGCGTTCGGGTCGAGGTCGAGCCAGGGCGCGAGCACGAAGTCGCGCTCGTGCGCGCGGGGGTGCGGCACCTCGAGCCGATCGTCGCGGATCACGCGACCCCCGAAGAGCACCAGATCGATGTCGAGCGTGCGGTCGCCCCAGCGTGCGTCGCGCACCCGACCGTGCGCGGCCTCGATCGCCTGCATACGGTCGAGCAGCGTGTGCGGATCGAGCGACGTCGATGCCGTCGCCACTCCGTTGAGGTATCGCGGGGCCTCGGGGTCAGGCCCGTGCACGGTCAACGCGATGGTCTCGCGCAGCGCGGAGGTCACGAGGTGATCAATGCCGGGCGTCGCCGCAAGGTCGCGCTGCGCCGCCCGAATCGTCTCCCCGCGATCACCGAGATTGGCGCCGAAGGCGAACAGCACGGGCACGACCTGCGCGATCATGTGTCGCCTCCGTCGCGTGAGCGCTCGCGCACGACGGTCACCGAGACGTCGGCGAACGGCACCGTGATCGGCGCGTCTGGTTTGTGCACGGTGATGCGCGCCGACTGCACTGCCGAGAAGCCCAGTGCAACTGCGGCGACGCGTTCGGCGACGGTTTCGATCAGGTCTACCGGATCGGAGGCGACCGCGGCTGCGATCGCCTCGGCGAGCTCGCCGTAGTGCACGGTGCGTTCGAGGGCGTCGCCCGCTGCCGCAGGCGCCAGATCGACGGCGACCTCGGCATCGATGACGAAGCGCTGACCCTGCTCGCGCTCGAAATCGAACACGCCGTGATGGGCGAAGACTTCGAGGCCGGTGAGCGTGATGCGATCAGCGTGCGCCACTGCGTCGGCCGCGGAGCTCAAGGCACTGCTCGGGGCCGCCGCGGCCGCCATGCCCAGCCCGGACTGCCAGGCCGCGTGCACCGCCAGCGCCTGACGCGAGCCGACCACGTCGTGCACACGCACTCCCCAGGCACCGGCCTGCGCCACGAGCGCCGTCACCACGGCGGTCGCCAGGTCTCGCGGGTGGGTCGATTCGGTGCCCGGTACGTGAGCGGCGAGCGACTCGATGGTCTCGCCCAGCATCCGCTTGCGCGAGGCTCCCACGAGCACCGGGAACCCGAGAGCGCGCAGTTGGTCAAGCCGGGCGAGCATCTGCCAACCTTGCTCGGCGGTCTTGTCGAATCCGAGGCCCGGGTCGAGCACGATGTGGGCGGGGTCGACTCCCGCCGCGATTGCTGCTCGGGCGCGCTCAGCGAGTGCCTCGCAGACGTCGCGCACCACGTCGGAGTAGTCCGATCGCAGGTGCGCCGGGTCGGGGATGCCGCGCCAGTGGCCGATGATGAAGCGCACGGCGCGGTGCCGGCTCGCCTCTGAGGCGACCGCGAGCATGTCGGCGTCGAAGAGACCGCCCGAGACGTCGTTGATGTACCGCGCCCCGGCTTCGACAGCGGCACGCGCGGTCGAAGCGTGCAGCGTGTCGACCGACACTGCGACGCCGGCCGATGCGAGGGCGGCGATGACCGGACGCACGCGCTCCAGTTCTTCGGCGGGTGCGACGGCGACGGCTCCGGGCCGCGTCGATTCGCCGCCGATATCGACGACATCGGCGCCGTGCCGCGCGAGTTCGAGGCCGCGCGCAATCGCGGCGTCGGCGGCGAGGAACTGGCCCCCGTCGCTGAAGGAATCGGGGGTGACGTTGAGCACGCCCATCACGATTGGTGCCACCGTGGCGGCGACCGCGTCGACGGGGCTCACGCCTCAGAGCTCTCGGAACGGCCGAGCAGGGCGAAAACGGCTGCCTGCTCGACCGGGGCCGCGAGCGACCCGCGCGATGCCACCGTGATCGTGAGAGATTCGGTCTGACGCACGCCACGATCGGCGACGCAGCCGTGGCTGGCTTCGAGCACGACCAGCACCCCCTCGGGGTCGAGGCCGTCGTGCAGCGTTTGCGCGATCTGCTCGCCGAGCCGCTCCTGCATCTGGGGGCGCGCGGCGAGCGTGTCGACGACCCGCGGAATCGCGCTCAGGCCGACGACGCGCGCGCGTGGACGATACGCGACGTGCGCTCGTCCGCGGAACGGGAGCAGGTGGTGCTCGCACATCGAACGCAGCGTGATGTCGCGCACGAGCACCAGTTCGCCGGTGTCATCGCCGACCGGCACCGAATCTGAGAGCAGCACTGCCGGATCACGGCCGATTCCGGCAAAGAACTCGGCGTACGAGTCGGCGACACGGAACGGCGTGCTCGCGAGCTCCGGGCTATCGGGGTTCGCCCCGATCGCACTGATGAGCTCGCGCACCGCCGAAGCGATCCGCTCGCGATCCACGGTCTCCCCCATGCGCGTTACCTCGAGTCGTCGCGATCGTCGTCACTGCGCACGCCGAGGTTGCGCGGCGGCTGACTCGATTCGCCCGGAGCCAGGGGTGCCTGCGGTTCGGCCGATGCCGAGGGCGCGGGTGCCTGGTTCTCAGGAGACGACGCTGCGGAGTCGCCCTGGGGTGCAGTCGAGGCCTCAGTCGTTGAATCGTCGGACGTCGGCGAGTCGGGCGTCGACGCGTCGTCTGCGGGCGTTGCGTCCGCAGACTCAGCAGGTGCGGGCTCGCCGACATGGCGGTTATCGGTGCGCAGAGCGGCCGGCACCTCGATCGGCGGGCGATCAGAGACCGGGCGCCCGTTGTGCGACAGCCAGGTGGGGCGCGGGGCGAGTTTCTCAACGTCTTGGAAGATCTCGGCGATCTGAATGTGATCGAGCGTTTCTTTCTCGAGCAGTTCGCGCGCGAGCCGGTCGAGAATGTCGCGGTTCTTCACGAGCACCTCGTACGCCTCGTTGTGGGCCTGCTCCATGAGCTCGCGCACTTCAGCGTCGATGGTCGTCGCGAGGCCCTCGGAGTAGTCGCGGTTCTGCCCGAACTCACCCATGAAGGCTCCCGGCTGCCCCTGCCCGAGCTTCACCGGACCGATGGTCGCCGACATGCCGTACTCGGTGACCATCTTGCGGGCGGTGCCTGTCGCCTTCTCGATGTCGTTGCCGGCACCCGTCGTGGGGTCATGGAAGACCAGTTCTTCAGCCACACGACCGCCCAGCGCGTAAGCGAGCTGGTCTTGCAGCTCGTTGCGCGTGACCGAGTACTTGTCTTCGAGCGGGATCACCATCGTGTACCCGAGCGCACGGCCGCGGGGCAGAATCGTGATCTTCGTCACCGGGTCGGTGTGGTTGAGCCCCGCGGCGACGAGCGCGTGGCCGCCCTCGTGGTAGGCGGTGATCAACTTTTCGTGATCGCGCATCAGGCGAGTGCGACGCTGCGGGCCGGCGATCGACCGGTCGATCGCCTCGTCGAGCGCGCGATTGTCGATGAGCTGCGCGTTTGAACGCGCCGTCAGCAGCGCCGCCTCGTTGAGCACATTCGCGAGATCAGCACCCGAGAAGCCCGGGGTCTTTCGCGCCACGACCTCAAGGTCGACGTTCTTGGAGAGCGGCTTGCCCTTCGAGTGCACCTGCAGGATCTTGAGTCGGCCCGGCATATCGGGGGCGTCGACGCCGACCTGACGGTCGAAGCGGCCCGGGCGCAGCAGCGCCGGGTCGAGCATGTCGGGGCGGTTCGTCGCCGCGATCATGATCACGTTCGTCTTGGGATCGAAGCCGTCCATCTCGACGAGCAGCTGGTTCAGCGTCTGCTCGCGCTCGTCGTGACCGCCGCCCATGCCCTGGCCGCGGCGCTGGCCGACCGCGTCGATTTCGTCGACGAAGATGATGGCGGGCGCGTTGGCCTTCGCCTCCTTGAAGAGATCGCGCACACGGCTGGCGCCGACACCCACGAACATTTCGACGAAGTCCGAGCCCGAAATCGAGTAGAAGGGCACTCCGGCCTCACCCGCGACCGCGCGGGCGAGCAGGGTCTTGCCCGTACCAGGAGGGCCGTAGAGCAGCACGCCCTTCGGAATGCGCGCACCGACGGCCTGGAAGCGCGTCGCGTCTTGCAGGAAGTCTTTGATCTCGTGCAGTTCTTCGACGGCCTCATCGGCGCCGGCGACATCCGCGAACGTGACCTGCGGCGTCTCTTTCGAGACGAGCTTCGCCTTCGACTTGCCGAACTGCATGACCCCCCGGCCGCCGCCCTGCATGGACGAGAGCATCCACCAGATCAGCACACCGATGATGAGGAGCGGCAGCAGGAAGCTCAGGATCGACCAGATCGGGTTCGCCTGAGGCACCTGATCGGTGAAGCCGTCCTTGAGCTTCGCATCGTCGACCGCCGAGACCACGTCGGCACCGCGCGGCGCGACGTAGTAGAAGTAGACCTCTTGCGACCCGGTCTTTTCGTCGGCCTTTGCGAGCTTCAGGTTGACGCGCTGATCGCCGTCGATGATCTCGGCGTGCTGCGCCTTTCCGCTCGAGAGCAGATCGAGGCCGCGATCCGTCGAAATTTCGCGCGTGCTCCCGCCAGAGAGCAGCGACCACCCGAGCAGCACGATGACCGGTGCGAGGATCAGGTAGAGCAACGGGCCGCGGAACAAGCGACGGCTCTTCGAGGTGCTCTTCGTCGAATTCTCTGCCAAGACTGGACCTTTCAGAAGGAACGTGCCGGGAAGATCCAGCACGAGTAAGCGTAGCCAATGCCTCTGACATCGGACTGAGCCGATGAGGCTTGTCCGCTCACGGCGCACTGTTGGAGCGGCATCGGAGCGCGAACAACGCCCTCGATGCCGCTCGCGGGCTTACTCTCCGCCGTACACGTGCGGTGCGAGCACCGCGACGTCGCGAAGATTGCGGTAGTTCTCCGCGTAGTCGAGACCGTAGCCGACGACGAACTCGACGGGAATGTCATAGCCGATGTAGGCGACGTCGACGTCGACCTTGAGCGCCTCGGGCTTGCGCAGCATGGTGCAGATGCGCACCGACTTCGCCCCGCGGCTCTCCAGGTTCTCCTTCAGCCACGACAGGGTCAGACCCGAGTCGATGATGTCTTCGACGATCAGCACATCTCGGCCGGTGATATCGGCGTCGAGATCCTTGAGGATCTTCACGACGCCGCTCGACTTGGTGCTGGCACCGTACGACGACACCGCCATCCAGTCCATCTGCGCGTGGAACCGGAGCTCGCGCGCGAGGTCTGCCATGACCATGACCGCGCCCTTCAGTACGCCGACGAGCAGCGGGGGCTCCTCGGTGTAATCGGCCTCGATTTCTCGGGCCAGCTCTGCGAGACGCTGGTGCAGCTCGGCTTCGGTGTGCAGTACGACGGAGAGGTCACTACCCAGATCTTTCGCATCCATGGGTCTATTCTTCCACTGCGCCGCCGGTGCCCGCGACACTGGCTCGGGGCGATCCGACCCTGCGGGTGTACACGATGCGCCCACCGGATCGGGTCACGGTGATGCCCGGCACCTCGATCGGACCCTGTCCACGCCAATCGGTCACCAGCGCCGCAATGGCGAGCGTGTGCTCACGACTGAGTTCGCTGCCGAACTCCGCCGTCGCGACCGTGCGAATGATGCGGTGGCGCAGCGCCGCCGGATTCGCCGCGAGGGCGCGCACCGACACGGCGATGCCCGCTTCGGCGGGTTCGACGATCTCTTCGATCTGCTCGGCGATGATGACGTCGAAGGCCTCTGCGTCTTCCCGGGCCAGATCTGCGCTCCGCGCGAGCGCCGCAGCGACGCCCGGCCCGAGTTCTCGCTCGAGGTGCGGGAGCACCGAGGTGCGCACCCGCACGCGGGTGAATCGCGGATCGAGGTTCTGCGGATCCTGCCAGGTGTCGAGACCCGCCTCACGGCAGGCGCCGACAGTAACCGCTCGCGTGATGTCTACCGACTCGTCGAGAAATGGCCGCAGCATGATGCTGCGACCGACTGCGCGCCGCGGCGGGATACCGGCAAGACTGCGGGCCCCCGAGCCTCGCGCAAGACCGAGCAGCACCTGCTCCGCCTGATCATCTCGGGTGTGCGCGGTCAGCAGCACCGTCGCACCGGTCTCGACGATCGCGTCGGCGAACTCCGCGTAGCGGGCGTCTCGAGCCGCCGCCTCTGGGCCGTCACCGCGCGCGTGCACCACCTCGACATTCGCCTGACGCACGACCACCGGTGCAAGGCCGAGTTCGACGGCCTGCTGCGCGGCGCGCGACGCCACATCGGCAGACCCCGGTTGCAGACCGTGGTCGACGACGACCGCCCCGGCCCGCAGCCCGGCGCGCGGGGCAACGAAGGCCGTGGCCGCCGCGAGTGCGAGCGAGTCGGCGCCGCCCGACAGTGCGACGAGTACGAGCGGCGCGTTCGCGGCATCCGCGGCCGCATCGAGCGACCCGAATTCGGCCTGCAGCGCGCGGCGCACGGCGTGACGAGTGGCGAGAACGTCGGTCTGCAGCATGACTCCACCGTACCCGGCACCGCGCCCGCCTCCCCCGCGTTCGGGTAGCCTGGGGGCGCAAATGCTCAACGGCCGTTACGCGGCCCGTCACAGAAAGCACGGAGGAGCGCATGGCCGCTGCATTCGATGCCGTCATCGAGATCCCCAAGGGGAGCCGCAACAAGTACGAGGTCGATCACGAGACCGGGCGGGTCTACCTCGACCGCGTGCTCTACACGGGCTTCGTCTACCCGACCGACTACGGCTTCTTCGAGGAGACGCTTGGCGAAGACGGCGATCCGCTCGACGTGCTCGTGCTGCTCGACTACCCGGTGTTCCCGGGCGTCGGCGTCAAGGTGCGCCCCGTCGGAGTGCTCAAGATGAGCGATGAGGCCGGCGGCGACGACAAGGTCATCGCGGTGCAGCACAAGGATCCGCGCTGGGCACACATCCAGGATGTCGCCGACATCCCGGAGTACACCCGCAAGGAGATCGAGCACTTCTTCGAGCACTACAAGGATCTTGAGCCGAACAAGTGGGTCAAGGTCGATGCGTGGGGTTCGGCGGCCGATGCCGAGCAGCTGATCGTCGAGGCGCAGGAGCGTCTGAAGACCGAGGGCCACTGACCCAGGAGCGGCATCGGCGAGTACCTCGCCGCGCACGCAGAGGGGCTCGGGATCACCATGATCCCGAGCCCCTCTGCGTTGCCCGTCGATTGCTCCTTAGTAGAAGCTCATCACCCCCGCCGGGTCGACGAAGTCGTACCACCCGCTGTCTTGGTTCGGGCGCATCTCGAAGTGGAGGTGGCACCCGGTGCTCGCGCCGGTCGACCCGACGTAGCCGAGCAGCTGGCCGGCTTCGACCCACTGCCCCTGGTAGACGCTGCCCCACTGCACCATGTGTGCGTATCGGGTCTGCCAGCCGTTCGTGTGGTTGACGTTGACCATGTTGCCGCCGCCGCCACCGTCCCAGTAGACCATCTGCACCGTGCCCGCAGCCGCGGCGACGATCGGGGTCCAGCAGTTCGTTGCGAGGTCGATACCGGTGTGGTCGGGGCGCCCGGGCGGGCGGAAGCCCTCGGAGACGTAGAAGCCCGAGGTCGGGTACACCCAGCCGTTCGAGCTGCCGTTGCCACCGCCGCCACCGCCGGAGCCACCACCGGTGTCGCCACCACCACCGCCGGAGCCGCCGGAGCCACCACCGGTGCCTCCACCGCCCCCGCCGCCGTTGTTGGCGTTCTCTTGGGCCTGGCGGGCCGCTTCTTCGGCAGCCGCCTTCGCCGCAGCCTCGGCTTCTTTACGCAGGCGTTCTTCTTCGGCTTTACGCTGCTCCTCTTCGATGCGGAGTCGTTCTTCGTAGCCCTTGACCGTCTTGGTCGTCGTGTCTTTCAGTGCCGCGAGTTGCGTCTCGAGGGTCTTCTGCTGTGCCTCTTGCGCCTGCACCTTTTCACCCTGACCGGCGACCGCCGTCGCAGCGGCCTGCTCCTTGTCCTCCTGGACCTGGCGCAGTTCCTCACGCTCCTGCGCTGCGGATTCGGCCTGCTGGCCGAGCGTAGCCGCGGTATTCGAAGCCTGCTCGGCTTCCTGGGAGAGCGAAGTGTTGCGCTCGGTCGCCTTCGACATCGACGCCATGCGGTCGAGCAGTGCGTCGGCAGTGCTGCCGTCGGCGTCGAGGAACATCTCGACGCTGCGATCCACCCCGCCCGAGCGGTACATCTGCGCGACCAGCGCACCCGCGCGATCGGCGGCGTCTTCGGCGTCCTTGCGGCTCTGCTCCGCCTGCTTCTCGAGCGTGTCGGCCTTCGCCGAAGCTGCGGCGAGCGCGTCTTCGGCAGCGCGCAGCTCATCGATCGTGGTGGCGTGCAGGTTCCGCAGACGGTCGAGCTCTTTCTCGCCCTCGGCGATGAGATTCTCGATCTCTTTCACCTTGGCCGAAGCCGCCGACTGGTTCTGCTTGGCGGCCTGCACGTCGTCCCAGGTCGGGAGATCGAGTGCCTGCGCCGGAGCGGCGCCGAGCTGCCCACCGACCAGCGCACCCGCGGCAATCGTGCACACGGCGAATGCCCCGAGCAGGCGCCTGACCGCGCTCGTCCGTCGTTTCCGCATCCTGCCCCCACGTCCTACTTCGACTGCTATCCACGAATACGCTAGCATCGTCGCTCGCGATCTCGGCGAGGCGAGCCGCCCGATAACGATTCGGTCACCAGTGCAATTGCATCGGGTTCACTTCCGTCGCAAGTGGGGCTATCGTGGCCGGTGACCGCCGACAACGGCGTCGCCGGTCGCCTAAACTTTCGCCTCAGCCGCGCTGCGGGGGCCTCGTCATCTCCTGAAATGCGCGCGTCACGCACGTGCGGCAGGCTGGTTGCATGGCTGCCGACATCATCGTATTCACGTGGACACCCGGTTCCGACGACGCCGATCGTGCGCTGCGAGCGCTGCTCGCCGACTACCACCTGGAGACCGAGCGCGAAAAAGGCATGCCGGTCGCAGACGTCGATGCGCTGCCGGATCGCTATCGGCGCGAGGTGCACGATCCCGCCCGAGCATTCGCGGATGACCGCGTGCTCGTGGCGATCGATGGCGGCGCCGCGGTCGGGTGCGTCGTGCTGAGGGCCCCGCGATCCGGCATCTCGGAGCTCACACGGTTATGGGCCGATCCGGCCGCGCGGGGTCGGGGCGTCGCGTCGGCACTGGTGGACACCGCCGCGACCCACGCCCGATCGATCGGCACGCTGGCGCTGCGCCTGTCGGTGTGGGAGTGGCGCTCCCCCGCGATCGCGCTCTACGAGCGACGCGGCTTCACCCGCGTCGACTCCTGGGACGAGCGCCCGCAACTCGTCTGCATGGAACATCGGCTCGCACCGCTCGGCGACTAATCGGTGACCGCGAACCGCACGGTGCGCCAGGCCGCGCGGCGTCCGTCAGTGATCGTCGAGCAGTGCCGCGGCGTACATCGCTTGCGCCGCCTCGGCGCCCGGCGGGTGAAAGAGGCTGGCCGCGGCGTCGCGATAGAGGCGGCTCGCCTCGTTCGCCCCGCCGAACCCTGCCCCGCCTGAGCAGGCGAGGGCCGTTTCGGCAGCACTCCGCGCGGCGTCGCCGGCCGCAATGCGCGCGGTCACGAACTTCAGCGGCCACGCCGCACCGTGATCGATCTGCTCGTCGAAGTCACGGGTCGCGCTGTCGAGGAGTGCGGGCACCGAAAGGAATGCGCGGTGGGCCTCGGCGATCCTCGACCGCCATTCGGGGGCCTCAGCCAGGGCCAGATCGCGGGCTGCGGACCGGCGACGGCGCAGCGCTTCGGCCCCCAGCTCCAGGCAGCGCCGAGCGACACCGGCGTAGACCGAGCCCACGAGCAGTTGGAACTGCGCGGCGATCGAGAAGGTGAGCAGGTCGGGCACGCGGCCGGGTTCCACCCGCCGCACCACCCGGTCGGCCGGAATGACCGCGGCGTCGAGGGTCGTGGCGCGGCTCTGAGACGCGCGCATGCCGAGCACGTCCCAGTGCTCGGAGACCGAGACGCCGGCGTCGCCTCGCTCGATGAACCCGAAGACGAGTTGCGGGCTCTCGGGGTCGCTCGCGTCGAGGCCGTGCGCGATGAGGCGCGTCCAGGCGGGCGACAACGAGGTGAAGATCTTCACCCCCGACAAGCGGTAGCTGCCGTCGGGCTGGGGATCCGCCACCGTATTCGAGCCCTGCAGCACCCAGTCATTGCCGGGCTCGCTGATGCCGAATGCGAAGATCTCGCCGGCTACCGCTTCGTCGAGTACCCGCACGAGGGACCGGTCACCGCGGGCGAGCAGCGCCGCCGCAACGCCCGTGCACAGCAGGTGCATGTTGACGGCCAGTGCAGTCGCGGGTGCGGCGCCGGCCAGTCGCTGCTGCAACCGCGACACCTCGTGGAGGGTCAGGCCGGGGCCTCCGAACTCGGCGGGCACGAAGACCTGCAGGTAGCCGCGGTCGATCAGCTCGGCGAGGTCTTCATCGAAGAACCGGTTCTCGCGGTCGTACTCAGCGGCGCGCTCGCGGACGCGCGCGAGCACCTCGGCGGGCAGGTAGTGCTCGGCGAGTTCGGCGTGACGGGTCTCACGATCATTCATGGACCCAGTCTATGAGTGAGGGTCAGCTGCCGGCATCGAGCAAACCGGTCACGCGGTACGGGATCACCTCGCGCAAGAAGAGGCTCGTCGAGGTGCGGGTAATGCCCGGGCAGAGGCGAATCTCTTCACTCACCCGGTAGAGGTCGTCGGGGTCTCGGGCGACGACGCGCAGCAAGAGGTCGGTGCTGCCGGCGGGTGCGAAGCACTCGAGCACCTCTGGGATGCCGGCGAGCGCCGCGATCGCGTCACCGATCAGATGCTGGTCGAGTTCGACCTGCACGCTGGCGGCGACGGGGCGCCCCAGAGCGGCGGGTGCGACGCGGGAGCTGTGCAGACGCAAAGCGCCCGAATCGCGCAACTTCTCGAGCCGTGCCTGCACGGTGCCGCGCGCGAGACCCAATTTCGTCGCGATCATGGCGGTCGGCATTCGAGCATCCTGATCAAGCAGATGCAGAATGCGCCGGTCCGTCGTATCGATGACGCTCATATTGCCCACTTTCTGCCCGACTCATGATCTCCATATTGATCATATCGATCAATTCAGACCGAGTCGCTTGCGCAGATCGACTCGCATACGATGAACTCATACACGTGCCGGTGGACACCCCCGCCGCACGTGGATCCCTCCCGCACCACCCCGCGGGCGATACACCCGAACGCGCCACCCTTGCGTTCGCAGAAGGAGACCGCCATGTCCCAGGCACCCGCGGCGCCGCTCGCGCACCGCACCCCAGCGCTCACCACCCCGAACGCCCCCTCCCGGCAGGCCCGCCCCGGCCTCCCCCACCCGGCGCTGCACCGACCGCGTGCCCGGGTCGTGCTCACCGCACTCGCACTGTTCACGCTGCTGGTGAGTGCCAACCTCAGTACGCCGCTGTTCCCGCTGCTCGAGACACAGTTGGGCATCGACTCGCTCGGCGTCACGATCGCGTTCTCGAGCTATGTGCTCGCGCTGATCGTCGGGCTGCTCGTGTTTCGCCACGTCGCCGACCGGGTCAATCGCCGCACCGTGCTGGTCGCCGCCCTCGCGGCCGCCTCGCTCGCCACCGCGGCCCTCGCCTTCGCGCCGACGCTCGGCTGGTTCTGCGTCGCCCGCGCCGTGCAGGGCATCGCGGTGGCGTGCGCGACGGGCATCGGCTCGGGCGCGCTGCGCGCATTGCTGCCCGGCCGCCCGGCGCTCGTCGGTCGCCTCACGCTGCTCGCAACGTCGGGCGGTGTGGCGGCCGGGCCGGTCGCCGGCGGGCTGCTCTCACTGGTCGGTGTTCCGTTGCACACCCCGTATCTGGTGGTCGCGGCACTCTTGGCCACCCTCGTGCAGCTGGTACTGCTCATCGCGCCGCACCCCGAATGCGCGCCGCAGTATCTCGGCATCGCCCTCGCTGATGCCCCCGAGCCTCAGCCCGATGGTGTCGGATCACCGGGCCGCAACCACCCGCACGCCGCACGCGCGTTCCGCCTCGCCGCGGCCACCGGGTTCTTGAGCTTCACCGTGTTCGGATTCTGCTTGTCGCTCGCACCGTCGCACTTCGCCGTGATCGCCGGCACCGAGTCGCGCCCGGTCATCGGCGCACTCGCCGCCATCACCCTCGCCGCCTCGGCGCTGGTGCAGGTGCTGCCCCTGCGCGGACGCTGGCGTCTGCCGGTCGGGCTCGCAGTGCTCGCGATCGCGCTCATCGGTCTGGCCGCGGCCGGCACGATCGGTGCCGTCTGGTTCCTCATTGTCACCTGCGCGCTCGCCGGCGCCGGGCAGGGCATCGCGTTCCAGTCGGCGTTCACGGCCGCGACCGCGGCCGTCGATCCGCAGCGCCACGCATCGACGGTGAGCGCGATCTACACGGTGACCTACCTCGGCAGCGCCGTACCGGTGATCGGACTCGGCGTCTTGGTCGGGTCGCTCGGACTGGCGCCGGCCGTCACCGTGTTCGCCCTGGGGGCCGCGACGCTCAGCGTGGTGCTGGCGCTGGTCGGCGCACGGCGAAGGTGAGCACGCAGCGCCAAACGCAGGCGGGCGCTACTCGGCGAGCGCGGCCAGTGCGCGGCGGTCGATGTCGTTCTCGACCAGCAGCCCGAAGCGGTCGGCCACCGCACGTCGGGCGATGCGGCTCGCGAGCTCGGCGTTGCGCTGCTCGATCGCAGTGAACAGGGAACGGTCGATCGTGGCGGATTCGAGCTTCAGGCTGTTGTCGTGGTGCTCGTTCTCGACGTCGCGCTGAATGATCGCGCGCAGCACTCCCGACACGGCTTCGCCGGTGAGCCGCAGCACCTCGTTGCCACTCGCCTCCCAGATCGCCTCGTGGAATTCGACATCGGCGGCGGCGAAGGTATCGGCGTTCGCCTCGGCGTCGCGCTCCATCTGCTCGATGGCCGCGCGCATGCGGTCGAGCTGATCCGGGGTGTGGCGCACCGCAGCGAGGCGACTCGTCGTGCCCTCGAGCACGACACGGTACTCGACCAGCGCGGAGACGTCGAGGGCGTCGGTACCGACGAGCGCGCGCAGCGAGCGCGAGAGGGTCTTGGACGACGGCGCGAGCACGACGGGCCCGCCGCGCGTGCCGGGGCGCGACTCGAGCAGGCCCATGCTCTGCAGAATACGCAGCGCCTCGCGCACGGTCGGTCGGCTGACGCCGAACTGCACCATGAGGTCGCGTTCACTCGACAGCTGAGATCCGACAGGGATGTCACCCGAGACGATCGCCTGTTCGATCTGATCGACGATGCGCTGATAGGTGTGCACGGGCACCGCCGGCTCGAAGCTGTGGGTCGTGGACACCTGGTCTCTTCCTGGTGGGCGGTGCGGCGACGGCTGGTCGGCGGTCCGCGGGCGGCTGAGCGACTGCGCTCGGTTACGGCTGTATCACGACTCGGGGTCACCGGTCGCGTGATCCGATGATAGCGCCCACTTAAGTGGTCTTACCATGTATCCTGGTTCGAAATCTCTCGGGATTTGCAGTACCCCGCAGTACCCGTTCCGCGCATACGCTGTGCTGTGCGGAACGGTGATTGGGCATCGTCGCCCGAATACTCACCCATCAACGGCCACGGATCCCGAGGCCTGAGTCACAGGAAAGCAGCCACAGGAAAGCAATGATGCGACGTAAGAATGCGATTCTCACCACGGCGGCGCTCGCCACCGCGGCCGTTCTCGGTCTAGCCGGCTGCTCCGCCGGCGCGGGCAGCAGCTCGGGCGGTGACGGCGACACCCCGACGACTGCAACCATCGCCATCACCGGCACACCGACGAACCTCGACTTCACCACGACCGCCGGCTCCGCGATTCCGCAGGCGCTCATGTCGAACGTCTACGAAGGCCTCGTCGAGCTCGACCAGTCGGGCGAGATTCAGCCGCTCCTCGCGAAGGAGTGGACGGTCAGCGACGATCGCAAGACCTACACCTTCACCCTGCAAGAGGGCGTGACGTTCTCAAACGGCGACGAGTTCACCGCTGATGACGTGAAGTTCAGCTTCGACCGTGTCAAGACCGACTGGGTTTCGAGCCTCAAGGCGAAGATGGATGTCGTCGACAGCGTTGACGTCGTCTCGCCGACCGAGGTGGCCGTGACGCTGAGCACCCCGTCGAACGCCTGGCTCTTCAGCCTCGCGACGCCCGTCGGAGCGATCTTCTCGGAGGACGGCGTGGCCGACCTCGCCAACACCCCCGTTGGCACCGGCCCCTACGCCGTCGAGAAGTGGACGCCGAACGAGAGCCTCGTCTTTGACACCCGCGACGACTACTGGGGCGAAGCGCCCGGCGTCGAGCAGGTCACGCTGAAGTACTTCGCCGACGCGACGGCCACCACCAACGCGCTGCAGACTGGCGACGTCGACGCGATCGCGAACCTGCAGGCGCCCGAGCTGCTGTCGAGCTTCGAGTCCGACGACAAGTTCGTGGTCACCACCGGCACGTCGAGCGGCGAGGTGTCGCTCTCCATGAACAACAAGGCCGCACCCTTCGACGACGTGCGCGTGCGCCAGGCAGTGCTCTACTCCCTCGACAAGCAGGCGATCCTCGACACCGCGTGGAACGGCTACGGCTCGCTCGTCGCCACCTACGCGACGCCGACCGATCCGTACTACGAGGATCTGAACGACACGTACCCCTACGACCCCGAGAAGGCCAAGGAGCTCCTCAAGGAGGCCGGCCAGGAGAACCTGGACATCACGTTCACGGTGCCGACCCGCCCCTACGCGCAGGCCGTCTCCGAGATCGTCGTGTCGCAGCTGAAAGACGTGGGCATCAACGCGAAGATCGAGTCCGCCGAGTTCCCCGCCGTCTGGCTGGATCAGGTGTTCAACAAGCATGACTACCAGCTGACCACGGTGCTCGCCGTCGAGGCGCGCGACATCCTCACCGTGTTCAACGACCCGAACTACTACATCGGGTACGACAACTCGAAGATCGCCCCCATCGCTGCGGAGGCCGACGCCGCCGACGAGGCCGGCTACGTCGAGGGCATGAAGCGGGTCTCCGAGCAGATCGTCGACGATGCCGCATCGGGCGTGCTGTTCCTCTTCCCGAACATCACGGTTGCGAAGGCCGGGCTGCAGGGCATGCCCGAGAATGCGATTATCGAGGCGCTCGACCTCACCGACCTGAGCTGGAAGTAACACTTCTCGCCCAGACTCTGGGTGAGTGATTGCTGCCCCGTACCCAACGGGTTCGGGCAGTAATCGCTCACCCAGCACCCTGCACCACCCGCAGTGTGCACGACGCAACACCCCGCACCCCTCCCCCTGAACTCGAGGAACCCGCATGGCCATACGGATCCTGATCAATCTCGCGAGATTCGCGGTGACCTATGTCGTCGCCACGGTCGTCGTGTTCCTCTTCATGCGCTTGATCCCCGGCGACCCCGCCCAGATCGCGCTCGGCACCAACGCCACCCCCGAACTCCTCGCACAGACGCGCGAGCAGTTCGGCACGAACCGCCCGCTCATCGTGCAGTACTTCGAGTGGTTCGGCGGCTTGCTCACTGGCGACTTCGGCACCTCGTACGTCACGCGCACCGACATCAGCCCGATGGTGCTCGATCGCGTGCAGGTCAGCCTGATCCTCGTACTCACCGCGATGGTGGTCGCCCTGCTCGTCGCGATTCCGCTCGGCACCTGGGCCGCGGTGAAGCACCGCAACTTCTCGGGCGTCGCCATCGGGCTCGGATCGCAGATCGGCGTCGCGATCCCCGGCTTCCTCGCCGGCATCCTGCTCGTCATGGTGTTCGCGGTCGGCCTCGGCTGGCTCCCGGCGAACGGCTGGACCGCACCATCCGAAGACTTCGGCGACTTCGTTCGCCGGTTGATCCTGCCCGTCGTGGCCCTCGCCTCCGTGCAGGGCGCGATTCTCACCCGCTACGTGCGCTCGGCCGTGCTCGAGGTGATGAGCGAGGACTACCTGCGTACCGCCCGCGCGAAGGGCCTGAGCAAGAACGGCGCGCTGCTGAAGCACGGCCTGCGCAACGCCGCGATTCCGGTCATCACCGTGACGGGCGTGCAGATCGCGGCGCTCATCATCGGCGCCGTGGTCATCGAGCGCGTGTTCGTGATTCCGGGCCTCGGCTCGATGCTGCTCGACGCCGTCGGCAACCGCGACATGCTCACCGTGCAATCGGTGGTCATGGTGCTCGTCGCCATCACCCTGATTCTCAACCTCGTCGTCGATGTGCTCTACACGCTCATCGATCCGCGTCTGCGAAGGAGCGCCTAGCCATGAGCACGCAACAGGTTCCCACCCCGCCCTCCCAGGCGCCGCGCACCAGCGCGATCAGCGCACCGGGCAACTCCAGCCTGAGCGGCGGGGCCGCGAAGCCCGGTCGCCGCAAGCTGTCGACCACGCTGATCATCGGCCTCGTACTGATCGGGCTCGTCGCGCTCGCGGCGCTGGTGTCGTTCGTGTGGACGCCCTACGACCCCACGCAGGCGATGCCGGCGGATCGCCTCCAGGGCTCCAGCGCCGCGCACCTCATGGGCACCGACAAGTACGGCCGCGATGTGTTCTCGGCGATGCTGTACGGCGCGCGCATCACGCTCTTCGTCGGCGTCATCTCGGTCGGCATCGCGATCGTTATCGGCACGCCCCTCGGCATCCTCGCGGGCATCCGTGGCGGGTGGATCGAGGAGGTCATCATGCGCGCCTCCGACATCGCGCTCGCCTTCCCGGCACTGCTGCTCGCGATCATGTTCAGCGCGGTCTTCGGCGCTTCGACGCTGACCGCCATGGTGGCGATCGGCATCGCGACCATTCCGGGCTTCGCGCGCGTCGCCCGCTCGGGCACCCTGCAGGTGATGACGACCGAGTACGTGCTCGCGGCGCGCGCGGCGAGCCAGTCGCGGTTCCGGATCGCCCTGCGTCACGTGCTCCCCAACATCGTGGGCATGGTCGTCGTGCAGTCGTCGGTCTCGTTCGCCCTCGCCGTGCTCGCGGAGGCCGGCCTGAGCTTCCTGGGCCTCGGCACCCCGCCGCCCACCCCGTCGTGGGGGCGCATGCTGCAGGAGTCGCAGCAGTTCCTCGGCACCGAGCCGATGCTGGCCGTGTGGCCGGGCATCGCCATCGCCATCGCGGTCATGGGCTTCAACCTGCTGGGTGACGGCCTGCGCGACCGCTTCGATCCGAAACTGAACGGGAGCCGCGGCTGATGCGCACCGAATCCACCGCCGGCGCTGCCGGTACCGCCGCGCGCGGCGACCTGCTGCTCCGCGTCGACGACCTCAACGTGCGCACCCCGCACCGCACCCTCGTCTCCGACTTCTCGCTGCACATGGCGCACGGCGAGCGCATCGGCCTGATCGGCGAGTCGGGGTCGGGCAAGTCGATGACCACGACCGCGCTCCTCGGCCTCCTGCCGAACGGCGTCACGGCCGACGGTTCGGTCGAGATCGACGGCTACGCGGGCAACCTGCTCGAGGCGCCCGAGCGCGATCTCATGAAGCTGCGCGGCAACGACGTGGCGATGGTGTTCCAGGAGCCGCTCACGGCGCTCAACCCGCTGATGCGGGCGGGGGCGCAGATCGCGGAGATCATTCTGCAGCACAAGCTCGCGCCGACGAAGGCCGAGGCGAATCGTCGCGCTGTCGAGATGCTCGACGCCGTGCATCTGCCCGACCCCGCGCAGGCCGCGCGCGCCTACCCGCACCAGCTCTCGGGCGGTCAGCGTCAGCGCGTCATGCTCGCGATGGCGCTCGCGAACGACCCGTCGCTGCTGCTCTGCGACGAGCCCACGACGGCGCTCGACGTCACGGTGCAGCGCCAGGTGCTCGACCTCATTCTCGAGCTCGTGCGCGAGCGCGGCACCGGCCTCCTCTTCATCACGCACGACCTCGCCGTCGTCGCGAACATGTGCACGCGCGTGCTCGTGATGAACCAGGGCGTCGTCGTCGAGGAGGGCACCACCGAAGACGTCTTCACCCGTCCGCAGCACCCCTACACGCGGGGACTGCTCGCGGCCTCCGATCTCGACGCGGTCGACGCGAACGGGCGCCTCTTCACCGTCGCGACGGCGCAGGAGTACGTGCCGCCGCCCGCGGATGCGGCTCTCGGTGCCGACGAGGCCCTCGCAGGTGCGGCGGCGGATCACCCGGCGCCCGCTGATCCGGCACCCGTCGCTGGTACGCCCGCGACCACAGCATCCGCGGCCGCCGCGCCCGCCGGCGCCTTGGCCCCCAGCACCGCAGCCGCCGAGCCCGCGATGCGCGTCACCGATCTCGTGCGCACCTACACCCGCGGCCGCACGAGCCTGTTCAAGCCGGCGCCCGAGGTGCACGCACTGAAGGGCATCTCGTTCGAGGTGCCCGAGGGCGGCCGCCTCGGCGTCGTCGGCGAATCGGGCTCGGGCAAGTCGACGCTGCTGCGCATCCTCGCCGGCCTCGACCAGCCCACTTCGGGCAGCGCGATCGTCGCCGGCAATGAGGTGAAGGGCGCGAAGGAAGCGCAACTGCGCGAGCTGCGGCAGAACCTGCAGATCGTGTTCCAGGATCCGATGGGGTCGCTCGACCCGCGCATGACCGTCGAACAGATCATCTCGGAGCCGCTGCTCGTGCCCGGCCGCGGCGAATCGGCGGCCGACCGCAAGCGCATGGTCGCCGAAATGTTGGAGGCGGTTGGGCTGCCCGCCTCGTCGGCCGAGCGCTTTCCGCACCAGTTCTCGGGCGGACAGCGTCAGCGCATCTCGATCGCCCGCGCACTGATCTGCCGACCGAAGGTGGTCGTCGCCGACGAGCCCGTCAGCGCACTCGACGTCTCGGTGCGCGCGCAGGTGCTGAACTTGCTCGCCGACCTCGTCGACGAGTACGGGCTCACGCTCGTCTTCGTGTCGCACGACCTCAACGTGGTGCGGCACCTCTGCGACTCGGTCATCGTGATGCAGTCGGGCGAGATCGTCGAGGCCGGCGACACCGAGACCGTGTACCGCGCCCCGCAGCACCCGTACACGCAGCGCCTCATCGATTCGTCGCTGACGCTGCGACAGGAGCTCGCGCAGAGCGCCTGATGCGACGGGGTGGGGGCGGCGCGACCACGCGGCACCCCCACCCCGGCCCGCGTCACGGGTGCGCGCTCCCCCAGCCCGACCATTCACCCGAACGAAAGGCCCAGGATGACCTCGAACCGCCCCGCCTCCCTCGACGCCTCCGCGCTCAACGCGCACTACGCCGACGGATCGCTCAGCCCCTCCGAGGTCGCCGAAGACGTCATCGCCCGCGTCGAGGCGCGCGAGCCTGAACTCAATGCGCTGTACCTGTTCGACGCCGCGCAGGTGCGCGCCGACGCCGCCGCGTCGACGGAGCGCTGGCGTTCGGGCACCCAGCTCGGCGCGTTCGACGGTGTGCCCGCCACGGTCAAGGAGAACATCGCCCGGGCCGGTCAGCCGAAGCCCGCGGGCACGGCGATCCCGAACCCGCCGATCGCGGCCCAGAACGCTCCCACGACCGACCGCCTGCTCGAGTCCGGCGCGGTCATCGTCGGCACGACCACCATGCCCGACTGGGGCATGCTGTCGTCGGGCGTCTCGAGCCTCCACGGCATCACCCGCGGTGCGCTGAACCCCGCGCACACGTCGGGCGGATCCAGCGCCGGCGCGGGCACGGCCGCCGCAGCAGGTTACGGGCCATTCCACATCGGCACGGATATCGGCGGTTCGATCCGGCTCCCCGGCTCGTGGCAGGGGCTCACCGCGCTGAAGCCCAGCGAGGGGCTCATTCCGCTCGACGTGCCCTACACCGGGCGCGCGGCGGGGCCGCTGACGCGCTCGGCCGCCGACGCGATCCGCCTCATGTCGATCGTGGCGCAGCCCGACCCCCGCGACTACCTCACCCGCGCGTATCAACCGATGAAGTGGTCGACCGAGCCGCTCGCCCCCGCGGGCCTGCGCATCGCGCTGCAGCTCGACGCCGGGTCAGGCCTTCCCGTCGAACCGGAGACCCGGGCCGCCATCGAGCGCGCCGCAGCACTCTTCGAAGCAGCGGGCTCGACGGTCGTGCCGCTCGACCCCTTCGTGCCCGCAACGGTGCTCGACGGTCTCGTGAACTTCTGGCGCAGCCGATCCTTCGCCGACTTCGAAGTGCTCTCGGAGTCCGACCGCGCCACCGTACTGCCGTTCATCGCGGCCTGGTGCGAGGCCGGCGCCGGCTTCTCGGCCGCGCAGACCGTGCGCAACCGGGGCATGGCCGATGAGATGGCGCGCCTCACCCGCGCCGCGACCCAACCGTTCGACCTCGTACTGTCCCCCGTGACGCCCGTCGCCGCGTTCGCCGCCGAAGACCCCATGCCGATCACCGACCCGCTGCAGACCATGGGGCACATCTCGTTCACCGTGCCCTACAACATGTCGGGGCAGCCCGCTGTGTCGGTCGGCGCCGGCGTGCAGGCTGACGGTCGCACCATCGGCCTGCAGATCGCGGGGCGCATCGGCACCGACGATCACCTGATGCGGGTGGCGCTGTGGTTCGAGGGCGCGCGCGGGGCCGATGCCGAGGTGGACTGGGCCCGCGTGGCCTGAGTGCCGGGCGCGGGGTGCCTCGGTGCGCCCCCGGCCCGGCCCGAAACCGCTACGAGGCGGGCGGTGTGAAGCGCCCGTCGATCGCGGTCCACCCGCCGTCGACGGTGAGCGTGGAGCCGGTCACGAACGACGACGCGTCTGATGCGAGATACACCACGGCGCCGGCCAGCTCGTCGGGGCGCGACCAGCGGCCGAGCGCGCTCTTCTGCGCGTAGGCGCCGTACCACTCGTCGTTCGCTTTGATCTGGGCGGTCAGCGGCGTCTCGACGACGCCGGGAGCCACCACGTTGACGCGCACGCCCTGCGCGCCGTACTCGGCGGCCGCGGTCTTCGCGAGCTGCACGAGCCCGGCCTTGGTCGCCGCGTAGACGCCCTGCCCGGGTTCGACGACCTGGGCGCGAATCGACGCGAATCCGATGATCGACCCGCCACCGTTGGCGGCGAACTTCGTGCCGAACTGGCGAATGAGCTGGAACGACGCCCGCAGGTTGAGGTTCACGACGCGGTCGAACTCGTCGAGTGTGTAATCTTCCATGCGCTTGCGCACGTTGGTCGCGGCGGTGAAGACCAGCGCGGATGCCGTGCCGAAGCGCTCGGCCGCAGCGGCGACCGCGTCGTCGTCGAGCACGTTCAGCTCATAGGCCTCGGCCACGCCGCCCTGTTCAGCGATCAGCGCAACCGTCGCCTCGGCGCCCTCGAGCGAGTAGTCGGCGACCACGACGTGCGCGCCCTGCGCGGCGAGCGCCTGCGCCGACTCGCGACCGATGCCGCTGCCGGCGCCGATCACCACGATCGTGCGCCCGTCGAGGCGGAAGAGCTGCGAGTAGTCGATCGGCGAGTGGCTCATGCGGGATTCTCCTGGAATTCGGTTCGTGTCTGGGTATCGAGTGCGGTGCGCTGCAGTTCGACGTGCTGCGCGGCGGTGCGGGATCGCCGGGCCGGCGTCAGCCGCGCGCCCGCGGGCGGATCATCGCCATGCGCGTCACCGTGAACTCCTCGATGGCGAAGCGGGGGCCTTCGCGCCCGATGCCCGAATCTTTCACGCCGCCGTAGGGCATGATGTCGGATCGGAAGCCGGGGATCTCGTTGACGACGACGCCGCCGACCTCGAGGCGGTCGATCGCGGCGAAGGCGCTCTCGAGCGATGCGGTGTAGATGGCGGCCTGCAGCCCGTAGCGCGAGTCGTTGACGAGGTCGATCGCGTCGTCGATGGAGTCGACGGTCGTGAGGCACACGACGGGCCCGAAGATCTCTTCGCACCAGACGTCGACGTCGGCGGGCACGTCGCCGAGCACGATCGGGGCGAGGTGCGCGGCGCCGCGCTGCTCCGAGACGGCACCGGGTCCGTCGGTCAGCAGCGTGGCGCCCGCGGCGAGTGCTCTATCGATCATCGCGCGAATGCGCTCGCCCGAGGCGGCGTTGATCACGGGGGCGACGTTCGTCGCGAGGTCGCGGGGGTCACCGAAGACGAGCTCGCCCATGCGCTCGACGAGGCGGGCCGAGAAGCGTTCGGCGATCCCGCGCTCGAGCACGACGCGCTGCACCGAGATGCACGCTTGCCCGTTGGCGTAGAAGCCACCGCGCAGCACGGCGTCAACTGAGGCTTCGAGGTCGGCATCGTTCGCGACGATGAAGCCGGTGTTCGAACCGAGTTCGAGTACGGCCTTGCGCGGCGCGGCCTGCTGGGCGATGAGGTGGCCAATCTTGGCCGAGCCCGTGAACGACACGATGGCCGCGCGCGGGTCGCGCACGAGGGTCTCGCCGACGATCGGGTCGCCGTTGACGAGCTGCACCGCGGCGGGCGTGACGCCGTGCGCGGCGAGGATCTCACGGGTGATCGCGAGCAGCTCGATGGTCGCGAGCGGCGTGTTCGGTGCCGGCTTGATGATGACGGGGCAGCCCGCGGCGATGGCGGGCGCAAGCTTGTGGGTCGCGAGCAGCAGCGGGTAGTTGAACCCGGCGATGCCGATCACGATGCCGGCGGGCTTGCGAGTGTAGTAGCCGATCATGCCGCGACCGAGCTCTTGCAGGTCGAGCGGCACGGTCTCGCCGTGAATGTGCGAGACCTCTTCGGCGGTCGCCTCGAGCGTGACGATGGTGCGGTTCACCTCGGTGCGGCAGTCGACGCGCGGCTTGCCGGTCTCGAGCACCAAGAGGTCTTCGAGGTGCTGCGCCTCGGCGCGCACCCGGGCAGTGAGTTCGGTCAGGATCGCCTTGCGCTGCGCGGTGGTGAGCGCGGCGACCGCGGCCCGCGCTGCATCGGCGGCATCGAGGGCGTCGCGCGAATCCTGCTCGCCGCTCACCGGGGCCGTACCGATAACCGTGCCGTCGAACGGGAAGACGACGTCGGAGCTCGCCGCAAACTCCCGCCACCCGTCGCCGATCGGCAGTGCGCCGGCGGGCGCGAGAAGGTCGAGTGCGTGTGACATGGCGGCTCCCTGCGGCGTGAGCGCGCGGTTCGCGGTGCTGCGGTGCACCCGAGACGTCGCGCTGAGTGGTCTTACCATTTAATATAGATCACCAAGAGGCCCAATTCAAAGGCGTGTGCGGCCGACCGCCGTCGAAAGGATCGACCATGACGAACAGCTACACGATCGCGGTACTTCCCGGCGACGGCATCGGCCCCGAGGTGGTCGGCTGCGCGCTCGAGGTGCTCGACGCCGCCGAGCAGCGCTTCGGGTTCACAACCGACCGCAGCACCTTCGCCGCGGGTGCAAACCACTACCTCGAGACCGGCGAACTGTTCGACGCCGTCGAGGCGCAGCTGCGCGACAAAGACGCGATCCTGTTCGGCTCCATGGGAGACCCCCGCGTCACCCCCGGCATTCTTGAGCGCGGATTCATCCTCGAGATGCGCCAGCGCTTCCAGCAGGCGGCGAACGTGCGCCCCGTGCGCCTCTACCCCGGCGTGCCCACACCGATCGCCGATCTCGCTCCTGAGCGGTGCGAGATGGTCATCGTGCGCGAGAACACCGAGGGTGCCTACGTCGGCCGCGGCTCCACGGTGCACGCCGGCACTCCCAACGCGGTCGCGATGCAGGAGTCGCTGAACACTCGCGCCGGCATCGAGCGCGTGGTCGACTTCTCGTTCCGCCTCGCGCTGGGACGCCGCAAGAAGCTGACGCTCGTGCACAAGACCAACATTCTGGTCGCCGCCGGTCAGCTCTGGCAGCAGGTCGTCAGTGAGGTCGGCGAGCGCTACCCCGAGGTCGAGCTCGACTACGTGCACGTCGACGCGATGTGCTTCCACCTGCCACTCGCCCCCGAGCGCTTCGACGTCGTGGTCACCGACAACCTCTTCGGCGACATCATCACCGACCTCGGCGCAGTGATTCAGGGCGGGCTCGGCGTCGCGACCAGCGCGAACCTCAACCTCGACGGCACCGCACCCAGCATGTTCGAAGCGATCCACGGATCGGCGCCCGACATCGCCGGGAAGGGCTGGGCGAACCCGGCCGGGGCGATCCTCTCTCTCGCGCTGATGCTCGGGCATCTCGGCGAGGGTGAGGCGGCACGCGCCGTCGAGGCCGCGACCGTCGAGGTGCTCGGCTCGCTGCCCGCACTCGCGGGCGCCGACATGGGTGCGACGACCGCGGAGCTCGGATCGCGGATCGCCGCGATCGTGCGCGACGGCCGCGCCGACACCGGGCTCGTGCCCGACTCGCTGCTCGGCGTGCTCGCGGGCATCGCGCCGTCGCGTCTCGCGGCGTAAGTTCCGCACTGCGCACCACTCTGGCACCGGGAGTTTCGAACGCGTATTCTCTGCCGTATGGCACTGCAGCGTTTGGATCACATCAGCATCGTCGTGCGCGACCTCGAGGCCGCGATCGACTTCTTCGTCGAGCTCGGCCTGAACGTCGACGGCCGCTCCCCGATCTCGGGTGACTGGGTCGACGCGGTGGTCGGCATCCCTGGGCTGCGCGCTGAAATCGCGATGATGCGCACCCCCGACGGCAGCGGGGTCATCGAACTCACCCGGTTCGACGAGCCCGCCGCCGTCGAGACGACGCCCTCGCCCGACACGCCCCAGGCGCTCGGGCTGCGCAGCATCATGTTCGCGGTGACCGACGTCGACGCCACGGTCGATCGCATGAGCGCGGTCGGCGGCGAGCTCATCGGGTCGATCGCCCGCTACGAAGATCAGTATCGTCTCTGCTACCTGCGCGGCCCCGAGGGCATCATCGTCGCGCTGGCCGAGGAGCTGACGCCGCAGGCCTGACCGGCGGGCCCGACCCGCCGCCCGCTCACCTCCCCACGCACCCGATACACTCCTCGCGTGGGGAATGCGGCGGAGAATCAACGGAATCGACTTTCACGAACCCCTCCCCGGTGGGCCACCGTCGCCGCGCTCGCCTACGCGGGGCTCTGCTCGTCGTTCATGTTCACGCTCGTCGTGCCGCTTCAGGCCGAATTGCCCGAGCTGCTGCATGCCTCGCGCGAAGACACCTCGTGGGTCGTGACGATCACCCTGCTCGTCGCAGCGGTCGCGACGCCGATCTCGGGTCGCCTCGGCGACCTCTTCGGCAAGAAGCGCGTGGTCGTCGTGCTGCTCGCGGTGCTCATCGTCGGCTCGGTGATCGCCGCCGTGTCGGGCACGATCGTGGGGGTCATCATCGGGCGCGCACTGCAGGGCGTGGTGACCGGTGTGATTCCGCTGGGCATCGCGATCATGCGCGACGTGCTGCCGCCCGAGCGACTCGGCACGGCCGTCGCACTCATGAGCGCCACGATGGGCGTGGGCGGCGCGGTGGGCATGCCCCTCGCCGCATATCTCGCGATCAACGCCGACTGGCACGCCCTGTTCTGGCTCGCCGCCGGGCTCGGCGTGCTCGGCGTGCCGCTGATCGCCTGGCTCGTGCCCGGTGACGTGCTGCGCAGCTCCGGTCGGCTCGACGTGCTGGGCGCGATCGGGCTCGCGATCGGCCTCACCGGCATCCTGCTGTTCGTGTCGCGCGGCGCAGACTGGGGCTGGACGTCGCCGCTCACGCTGACCACCATCATCGGCGGCATCGCGGTGCTGCTGCTGTGGGGCTGGTACCAGATGCGGGCGAAGGATCCGCTGCTCGATCTCAGGGTCGCCGCCCGACCCGCGGTGCTCTTCACCAACATCGCCGCGATCGGCATGGGCTTCGCACTGTTCTCGTCGAACGTCGCGTTTCCGCAGCTGCTCGAGTTGCCCGTCGCCTCGGGGTCGGGCTTCGGCCTCAACATGATGCAGGCCGCCCTCATCGTGATGCCCGCCGGCATCGTGATGATGATCATCTCGCCGCTCTCGGGGTGGCTCGAGCGCACCGTCGGCCCGCGGCCGCTCTTCACCGCCGGCACGGCCACGATCGTGCTCGCCTACGCGTTCATGCTGATCTGGTCGAGCGAGGTGTGGCACGTCTTCGCCGCGAACCTGCTCATCGGCGTGGGCATCGGGTTCACCTTCGCTGCGATGCCGATGATCATCATGCGTTCGGTGCCCGCGCACGAGACCGGCGCCTCGAACGGGCTCAATGCGCTCTTCCGCTCCGTCGGCACGTCGAGTGCGTCAGCGGTGATGGGCGGGGTGCTCGCCGCGATGACGACGGAGTTCAACGGTCAGGCGATCCCGAGCCGCGCCGCGTTCGATGTGTGCTTCTGGCTCGCGATCGGCGCCGGCGTCATCGCGCTGGTATTGTCGCTGTTCATCCCCCGCGGCGCGGGTCAGGAGCAGCGCCCGGCGCTCCCGAACTAGCCCGGCCGGGCCGGCACTGGCTCTGGCCTCCTCCCGCGGAGCCGCCGCCGCGGCAGCTGCGCACACCCCGTTACCTCCGCCGAGCCCCTCCATTCTCGCCGAGCCCCTCTCATCTGTGCGCGAAGATAGGAGGGGCTCGGCGAGATTGCAGGGGTTCGGCGGCTCAGAGCAGGGGCGTTCGGAGAGGAACTCCGCTCAGAACAGCTGGCGCCAGTTCGCGCGGGCGAGATCGAGCAGTTCGTCGCCACGGCCCGACATGACGGTGCGGATCGCGTAGAGCGCGAACCCCTTCACCTGTTCGGCGGTGACGGCGGGCGGCATCGAGAGTTCCTGGCGCTCGGTAACCACGTCGAGCAGCGCCGGGCCGTCGTGGGCGAGCACTTCGGCGAGCGCCGCGGGCAGATCCTCCGACCGTTCCACGCGCCGCGCGAAGATGCCGAGCGCCTGCGCCACATCGGCGAAGTTCGGGTTTTCGAGGTCGGTGCCGTAGTTCACGAATCCGGCCGCCTTCATCTCGAGCTCCACGAAGTTCAGCGACGAGTTGTTCACGACGATCGTCTTCACCGGCAGGCGGTTCTGCGTGAGCGTGATGAGCTCGCCGAGCATCATCGCGAGGCCGCCGTCGCCCGCGAGCGCGACGACCTGCCGGCCGGGGTGCGCGGCCTGCGCACCGATCCCGTGCAGCAGCGCGTTCGCCATGGAGCCGTGGCTGAACGAGCCGATGAGCCGACGCTTGCCGTTCATGGTGAAGTAGCGAGCGGCCCACACGGTGGGTGATCCGACATCCGCGGTGAAGACGGCGTCGTCGGCCGCCGCCTCATCGAGCAGCTTGGCGAGGTACTGCGGGTGGATCGGCTGCGCGCGCTTCGACGGCACCGCGAGCTCGTCGAGCTTCGCGCGGGTCTTCACGTAGTGCGCCCGGGCGTCGTCGAGGTGCGTGCGGTCGCGGCCGCCCTTGATGCGCCCGAGCAGTGCGTGCGCCGTCGCACCGGCGTCGCCGACGAGACCGAGATCGACGGGGTGCCGCCTGCCGATCTGCTCGCCGCGAATATCGACCTGGATCGTCTTCGCCTTCTCGGGGTAGAACTGCGCGTACGGAAAATCCGTGCCGAGCATGAGCAGGGCGTCGGCGCCATCCATCGCGCGGAACCCCGAGGCGAATCCGAGCAGACCGGTCATGCCGACGTCGAACGGGTTGTCGTATTCGATGAACTCCTTGCCCCGCAGCGCGTGCACGATGGGGGCGCCGAGACGATCCGCCAGCGCGACCACCTGCTCATGCGCACCCTCGACGCCGGCACCGGCGAGGATGGTGACCCGCTTCGCGCTGTTCAAGATCTCGGCGGCGCGATCGAGTTCGGCATCGTTCGGCACCACGACCGGGCGGGCCCGCTCGATGACGTGGGTCGCGGTCGTGAGCGCATCGGCCAGCGCGACGTCGCCCGGGATCACCACGACGGCGACGCCCCGGCGCTCGATGGCGGTGCGCATCGCAATCTCGAGCACGCGCGGCATCTGGCTCGGGCTCGCGACGTACTCGCTGTAGACGCTCGACTCGCGGAAGAGGTCTTGCGGGTGCGTCTCCTGGAAGTAGTTGGTGCCGATCTCACTCGTCGGAATGTGGGCGGCGATCGCGAGCACGGGCACGCGCGAACGGTTCGCGTCGTAGAGCCCGTTGATGAGGTGCAGGTTTCCGGGGCCGCAGGATCCGGCAACCACCGCCAGCTCACCCGTCGTCGCCGCGTCGGCGGCCGCAGCGAACGCCGCCGATTCTTCGTGCCGCACATGCACCCAGCGAATCGACCCGTCTTTGCGGAGCGCGTCGGTGAACCCGTTCAGAGAATCGCCCGGCAGCCCGTAGACCCGCTCGACTCCGTTGGTCTTCAGTGTGGCGACGATGTGTTCGGCGACGGTGGTCATGGGACGACCTCTCTGTTCGGTGGAGCGTCGGTGGGGTGTGGGTGGAGCGAGTACTGCTGCGGCACTTCGGTGCTGTGTAAGTGCGGTTGTCCCGGGAGGGGTGACGACCCGGCGGCGCGAGATGCCCGCGCCGCCGGGAGGCACTCAGTTCAGAGGCCGGCGCCGCTCGGCGAGACGAGGATCTTCACCGCGGTCTCGTTGTGGTTGATGAGCGTGTCGAAGCCCTGGGAGACGAGATCGTCGAGCGCGATCTTTCCGGTGATGAACGGCTTCAGGTCGATCTTGCCGCTCTCGACGAGCGCGATGGTGGCCGGATGGTCGTTGACGTACGCGATGGTGCCGCGCAGGTCGATCTCTTTGAGCACGAGCTTCTGCATATCGAGGCTTGCCGGGTGACCCCAGATGGAGATGACGACGATGACCCCCTGGGGTCGCACCGCGTCGACCAGCGTGTCGAACACCACCTGCACGCTCGTGGCTTCGAAAGCGACGTCGGCTCCGCGCCCGCCGGTAAGTGCCTTCACCTCGGTAACGACATCGACCTCGGCGGGGTTCAGCGCGACGTCGGCGACGCCCGCGTCGAGCGCCTTCTGGCGACGCAGCGAGCTGATCTCGGAGATGATGACCTTGACCCCCTCGGCTTTCAGCACCGCGGCGGTCAGCAGCCCGATTGGCCCGGCACCGCCGATCAGCGCCCACTTGCCGGCCTCGACACCCGAACGCTTGACGGCGTGGTGGGCCACTGAGAGGGGCTCGATGAGCGCTGCCTCGTCGAGGGCCACCGTCTCGGCGACCGGGTGCACCCAGCGGCGCTCCACGACGACGTTCTCAGAAAGCCCGCCACCGCGTCCACCCAATCCGATGAAGTTCATGTTCTCGGAGAGGTGATAGTCGGTGCTTTCGGGGCCAGTATCGACCGAGGAGTCGATGATGTACGGCTCGACCACGACGTGCTGCCCGACCTTCAGGTCGGTGACCCCCTCACCGAGCTCGCTGACCACACCCGAGAACTCGTGCCCGAGGGTCACCGGAGCATCCTCGCCCGAGATTGGATGCGGGTGGCCGGCCGGCGGCACGAAGATCGGGCCGTCCAGGTACTCGTGCAGGTCGCTGCCGCAGATGCCGGTCCAGGCGACATCGATGCGCACCGTGCCTGGCTGCAGGGGCTGGGGGTCGATGTCCTCGATACGGATGTCTTCACGGCCGTAGTACCGAGCTGCTCGCATGGTGGTTCCCTCTCTCTACGGAGGGCAGGATCGCCTTCGGTCCGGTACCAGCAGTCATCCCGCTCTCCCGCGTCTTCGACCCTACGCCGGTGCCGCGAGCGGTTCCAGGGGGCGTGACGACGTTCGCGGCGAGCGTAGACGAAGCGACGAGCCAGGCGGCGCCCGGCGGCGCGATGATCCTAGCTGCGCGCCGGCAGGTTGGCTTCGGCCCAGCGGCCGAGATCGTCGAGCACGGGCACGAGTTGTTCGCCGCCGACGGTGAGCGCGTAGTTCACGGAGACGGGCGGGCCCGCGTCGACCGTGCGCGAGACGAGCATCGCCTCGGCCAGCTCGGTGAGGCGGTCGGAGAGCACGGCGTCACTGATTCCGGGCACCGCTCGTCGCACCTCGGCGAACGACAGCGCCCCGCTGCCGAGCGCGTCGATGATCATGCCGTTCCAGCGCTTGCCAAGAATGGAGAAGGCAAGACTGACGGCGGCATCGCATTCGTGCCGGTCGTGCTGAGGGTCTGCCATGCTCCGATTGTACCGTGCTACACTCAGCCGAGTCGCTCAGAAAAACATAGCGACTATGAGCAACCTGATTGGAGTCAGTGTGACCCTCTTCCGCCTGGATGCGAGCATCCTCCCCGCCACCTCCGCCAGCCGTGCGCTTGGCGACCTCGTCGAGCAGGAGTGGACCGCGGCCCACCCCGACTCCGCGATCGTGCGCCGCGACGTGGCCGCGAACCCCATCTCGGCCGAGGTCTGGCAGACCGCCGTTACCACCGGGTTCGTGCCCGAGGGCGACCGCAACGACCAGCAGCGCGCCGCAGCCGAGCTCGCGACCACGCTCGCCGACGAGCTCATCTCGGCCGACGCCCTGCTCTTCACCGTGCCGCTCTACAACTTCGGCGTCTCGCAGCACTTCAAGACCTGGTTCGACGTCGCGTACACCGATCCGCGCATCAACCCCGAGGGCACCGCGCTCCAGGGCAAGCCGGCGACGCTTGTCACCGTGCTCGGCGGCAACTACAGCCCCGGCACGCCCAAGGAGGGCTGGGACCACTCGACGCCGTGGCTGCGCCGCGTGCTCGAGGATGTCTGGGGCCTCGACCTTCGCGTGGTGGAGCGCCCCTTCACGCTCGTCGGCGTGAACCCTGCGCTCGACGCCTTCGCTGATCTCGGCGCCTCGCTCAAGGAGCAGGCAGAAGAGCACGCCACTCGCTCGGGCCGCGAGCTCGCGGAGCTGCGCGCGCAGGCAGCCTAAGCTTCACCTCAGCAGAACGGCCTGCCCCATCTCGATGATGGGGCAGGCCGTTCTGCGCATGTCAGGATCGGGCTCGCCTACTTGCCCGGCACGATCACCGCGCGGCCACGAACCTTGCCCGCGTGGAGCTGCTCGTACGCCCGGGGAGCATCATCGAGCGAGTACTCCTCAACGTGGATGCTGATGGCACCGCGCTTCGCGAGCTCCACGACCTCCATGAGCTCGGTGCGCGAGCCCCAGTTGATGGCGCGCCCGTTCACATCGAGCGGCACCGTCGTCTGACCGATCGGCACGGACCCCGAGGCGACGCCGACCACCACGATCTGCCCGCCGACGCGAATCATGCCCGCCGCAAGGTCGGCCGTCGGCTGGATGCCGACGAAGTCGAACACGGCGTCAGCGCCGAGACCGCGGGTCAGATCCTTGACCGCGGAGATCGCATCAGGGTTCGAGAGGAACGCCTCGTCAGCACCGACCTCGCGGGCGAAGTCGAGACGATCCTGCGCCACATCGAGCACCACCACCCGCGTCTGCGACAGCGCCTTCAGCAGCTGAATCGCCACGTGGCCGAGGCCGCCCGAGCCGATCACGACGGCGGTGGTGCCGGGCGTCAGTTTCGGCAGCGCCGACTTGATGGCACGGTAGGGCGTGAGTGCGGCATCGGTGAGCGACACGTTCTGCACCGGATCGAGATCGCCGATCGGCACGAGGTGCCGGGCATCGTCGACGAGCATGTACTCGGCCATGCCGCCGTCGCTGAAGATGCCGGGCGCGCGCATGCCGTGCTCGCAATTCTGCTCTTCGCCGCTCGCGCAGGGATAGCAGCGGCCGCAGCCCCACGGGCCGTAGACGATGACGCTCTCGCCGACCTCGAGCCCGGTCACACCCGCGCCGAGTTCGTCGACGGTGCCCGCGACCTCGTGGCCCAGGGTGAGCGGCAGCGGCTTGAAGTAGTAATCCTCAGCACTCGCCCCCATGATGAACTCATCCGAGTGGCAGGCGCCGGCGGCAGTCACCTTGAGCAGGATCTCCCCCGGCCCCGGAACGGGCTTCTCCACCTCGACCAGCTCAGGCCGGCCTCCGATTTCACGGTACTGCAGTGCACGCATGGGGCTCCTGCTTTCTCCGGGCTCGTGGCCCGGCGTCTGCGCACGGCTGCGTGCGCGGGGCGAACGGCGCGTCGGGATTCTGGCGGCCGCAACGAGCGTACTCCCGCAAGATAAACGAAACGGAACGGAACGCTCCGCGGAGTGTCGGCGGCCTCGCCTAGCATTGAGGCATGAGCGCTACCGAGCCCACTGAGCCGCAGCACGAGCAGCCCCAGCCGCAATATGCACCGCCGCAGGCCCCACAGGTTCAGGTGCCTCAGCCTCAGCCCCAGCCCCAGTATGCGCCACCGCAATACTCGCCGCCCCAGTACGCACCGCCGCAGTACGCACCGCCGCAGTACGCACACCCACAGCCCCAGCAGGCCTACGCGGCACCGGGCCAGCCGAATCCTTACGCCCAGTACGCGCGCCCCGCGACCGGCGCGGCGGCGTGGGCGGTCGGTTTGATCGCGTGCTCGTTCATCCCGGGAGTCTCAGCGATCGCCGCGTGCATCGTCATGCTCATCGTCGGGGCGCAAGCGCGCAAGCGCGGCGGCCTGGCCGAGGTGAATGGGCGTGCCGCGATGAACTGGGCGTTCACCTACCTGTTCGCGACCATCGTGCTGCTCATCGCCCATCTTGCACTGCTCCTCTCACTGACAGACACCGAGTACGCACGCGGGTTCTTCCCGATCGGCATCCCGATCACTATTTGGCTGTTGCTCAGCATCGTGCACGTCGTGTTCTCGATCGTCGGCCTCGCTCGGGCATCGAGCGGCAAGGAGTTTCGTGCCTGGTCGATTCCCGTGATCAGGTAGTGCCCACGGGAATGGGGTGCACGCTGCAGTCGTTGTACCGCGTGTGAACGCCCCCGAGATCCTGCCCGCCCTCGTCATCGGCGCCGGGCAGGCGGGCCTCTCCGCCTCGTTCCACCTGCAGCGACTCGACATCGATCACGTGGTGCTCGACGCCGATCACGGCCCCGGCGGAGCCTGGCAGCATCGCTGGAACGCCCTCACGATGCGCGACGTCCACGGCGTCGCCGAGCTTCCGGGCAGCACCCCTCCCCCGCGCACGGCTGAGCGGGCGAACCTCGCGATCCCCGAGTACTTCACCGAGTACGAGCGCGCGCACGAGCTTCCGGTGATCCGCCCCGTGCACGTCGAACGCGTCGAGAACGACGCGCAGGATCCGCTGCTGCTCGAGACGCACGCCCACGGCCGAGTGTGGCGCTCGCGCACGATCGTCAACGCCACCGGCACCTGGTCGCAGCCGTTCGTGCCGCGTTACCCCGGCATGGAATCGTTCGCCGGCGAGCAGTTGCACACGGTGGCGTACCCGGGCCCCGAGCATTTCATCGGCAAGCGCACCCTCGTCGTGGGCGGTGGGGCGTCAGCGGTGCAGTTTCTCGGCGCCCTCGCTCCCATCACCGACACGGTCTGGGTGACACGGCGCGAGCCCGTGTGGCGCACCGATGACTTCACGCCTGAAGCCGGCGCCGCATCGGTCGCGCTGGTCGAGCAGCGCGTCGCCGCAGGGCTGCCCCCGCAAAGCGTGGTGAGCGTCACCGGGTTGATGCTGCGCGAGCAAGAACGCGAGGCCGAGCGCCTCGGCGCGTATCGCGCACGACGCCCGATGTTCGCGAGTGTTGAGCCGCGCGGCGTGCGCTGGGCCGACGGGTCATTCGAACCGGTCGACATCATTCTGTGGGCGACGGGCTTTCGGCCCGCCATCGCTCACCTCGCGCCGCTGCATCTCCGGAGTGCCGCGGGCGGCATCCAACTCGATCGCGGCGGGCGCGGCACGACCGCCGTTGCCGACCCGCGCGTGCAACTCGTGGGGTATGGCCCGTCGGCGAGCACCATCGGAGCGAACCGCGCCGGACGCATCGCGGCAACCGGCGTACGCCGGTACCTGAAGGGCATCGCAAGTGTGGGCGCAGCAGATGTGGCCCCCACAGACGCGCGCCCCACAGAAGCGCACGGCGCAGCACCACAGACCGCAGCGCCGCTCACGGCCTGAGCCGGCCGCTCTACCGGGAGTCGAGGCGACCGGCTCAGACGCGTGCACGCGCGGCAACGACTTACAGCGTGCGATGCAGCCGCGGGTGCTGCGCGACGGCCGCGTCGTAGGCGGCACGGGCCTCGCGCGCGACGACCGCGAGCTGGTGCGGGGTGGACTGATGCTCCGCGCGGCCGGATGCGGTCGCACCCGAGCGCAGCAGCAACCAGAGACCGACCCGCAGCTTCGCTCGGTCGAGCAGTGAGAGTCGTGCGAGCGCTGCGCCGCTCGGCACGGTGACGGACAGATGGACGGGGTGCGCCGGCTGCGGCGCTGACAAGGCGAGGCGCGGGGCGCGCTCGGCCGTCGAGTGGGTACTCACGATGAGATCCTTCGAAGAGGTGAACTGCGTGCCCGATCTGTCGACGATTCGGGCGGGGCGATCCGGTGTGGAATCGCTTGGCGCGCTCACGCATCCGCTGTACAAGCGGAGGGGCGAACTGCGCCTGGAGGGTCCGGCTGCGCCGGTGCGGTCACCGCGTTGCGGCGACGATCACCGGTGGCCTACGCGGCGGCCGAGAAGGGGCCGGCGAATGCTGAGCGGAAAACGACCGCAGCACGCGTGGCTCCCTGCACTGGGATGAAATCGATGGCGTCCATGTTCCGCACCTCCTCGCGAACTCGTGTGGATCCCACGGTAGAGCGACCGGGAGCGCCACGTCAAGCGTGTTCCCAGGTTCGCTGAAATCTGCGCGGGATCGCCCCACGCGCTCGCCCCGCCGCTCGGGGGTGTCTACTCGCTCTGATCGCGGAGGCGCACCAGGCGCTCGTGCCCGGTCTCTTCGAGCTCGGCGACGTCGGAGCGCGACTTCAGGAAGTCGGAGAACGAGCGGAACCCGAGGGCCTTCTCGCTGAACGACGGGTCCATGCGGCGCATCTGCTGCTTTACCGCGGAGCTGTAGAGCCAGCCGGAGTCGTCCTTGTCTTGGCTCAGCCAGAGGGCACGGATCAGCAGGCCGGTCACCGCGAGCTCAGCATCTTCAGCCGATTCGATCGCGTCACCCGGTTCGACGTCGAGGGCTGCTTCTTGGGCCGCCGAGAGTGCCGTTTCGAGGCCCTGCTCGAACGAGGTCTCGTCTGCAGTCTCCGAGGCGGCCGGCGCATCCGTCGGCTGGCCCCCGCGCCCGCCTCGGCCGCGTGAGCGCTTCGGCTGCTCCTCGCGAGGCGTCTCTGACTCTGCGGTCGCAGTGCCGCCCTGCTGTGCCTCGGAGGCCGCTTGATTCGCCGACTGCGACGCAGGCTTGCGCGAGCGTCCCGACGCGTTCGTCGCCCGCGCGATCGACTCGATGCCGGGCAGGGCGTCGTACGAGGCGAATTCGTCGCACGCCGCGGTGAGCGCCTTCGCCGTCGAACCGGCGACGCCGACGCCCACGACGTAGCGCCCCAGGCGCTTGCAGCGCTGAGCGAGCGGCACGTAGTCAGAATCACCGGCGACGATCACGACGTGGGTGAGGTCGTCGAGGCGGAACATGTCTTCGACCGCGTCGACCGCGAGGCGAATATCGGCGCCGTTCTTGGCGTAGGCCGCAGCCGGGAAGAGCTGCACCAGGTCGACGGCGCGCGAGACGAGCTGCGAACGGTACTCGGCGTTCATCGGCGCCGACCAGTCGGCGTAGGCGCGCGTCAGCACGAGCGTGCCGAACGATGAGGCGTAGTCGATGATGGCGCCGACGTCGACGACCGCTGCGCGCAGGCGCTCGGCGATCTCGGGCTCCGAAGGATTCTCGGCGATGCGCTGGCGATCCCGCGCGAATGAATTGCGCCCGTGCACACGGTCGTACCACGAGAGCACGATGTTATCGAAGTCGAGGTAGACCGCGACGCGGCCGTTCTGGGTATCCGCCACGCCCCCAGTCTGTCAGGCTTCGGCGCGCACGCAAACGGCGGCGGGTTCGGGCGAGCCCGATCCCGCCGCCGCACGACGTGCGCGAACGACGCGTTACGCCTCGAGCGCTGCCTCGGCCTGCGCCGCTTCGGCCTGCGCGGCCTTGCGCTTGGCCAGCCCGCGTCGCACGAACGGCCAGCAGATCACGAGCACCACGGTCGCGATGAGGCTCGTCCAGACCTGCGTGCGGCCCGACTCCGAGGTCAGCATGATCACGAGCACGGTGATGATGGCGGCGATCAGCAGCAGATTGAGCCACGGGTGCAGCCACATCTTGAGCTTGAGGCCCGCGACCTCCTCCGGCGTCATCTTCTGGCGCATGCGCATCTGCGTCAGCGCGATGAACCCGTAGACGAAGAGGGCGACGAGACCGGCCGAGTTCATGATGAACGAGAAGACGCCCGAATCGGGAGCGGCGAAGTTCACGATCGTCGCAACGACTCCGCCGATCGTGGATGCCAGCAGTGCGGCGACCGGGATGCCGTTCTTCGCCTTCTTCGCGATGAACTTCGGCGCGAAGCCCTGCTCCGCGAGCGACGAGAACATGCGCGACGCCGAGTAGAGGCCCGAGTTCAGCACCGAGATCACGGCGGTGAAGATCACCAGCTGCATGACGATCGCGGCACCCGGCAGGCCGAAGAGTTCGAACACCTTCGTGAACGGCGCCGAGGCGACATCGACGGGCTCGGGCAGCTCGTCCCAGGGAATGATCGTGGTGATGATGAGCACGGCGCCCACGAAGAAGAGCAGGATGCGCCAGATGACGGTGCTGCTCGCCTGACGGATGCCCTTGGCGGGATCTTCCGACTCGGCCGACGCCATGACGGCGATCTCCGTACCGAAGTACGAGAAGATCACGAGAGCGACACCGGTGAAGGCCACACCGTAGCCGTTCGGGGCGAAGCCGCCGTGCTCCCAGAGGTTCGGAATCGAGAACGACGAGTTCGGCCAGAGGCCAAACGCGAAGAGCACGCCGGCGCCCAGGAAGACGACGATCGCGAGCACCTTGATGCTGGCGAGCCAGAACTCGACCTCGCCGAACGTGCGCACCGAGATGAGGTTCGCACCGACGAAGATGGCGAGCAGCAGCAGCGAGCCCGCCCACGACGGCAGCCAACCGAACCAGCCGTGCAAGGTCTCACCGCCGAGCACCGCCTCGTAGGCGAGCACGCCGACCCAGAAGTACCAGTAGAGCCAACCGACCAGGTACCCGGCCCAGTCGCCGAGACCGACGCGGGCGTACTCCATGAACGAGCCGATCGCGGGTCGAGCCGCCGCCATCTCGCCGAGCATGCGCATGGCGAGGAAGACGAGCAAGCCGCCGATGAGGTACGAGAGCACGGCGGCAGGGCCGACGGTGCGAATGACGTTGCCCGAGCCGACGAAGAGGCTCGCGCCGATGATGCCGCCGAGGGTGATCATGGTGACGTGACGGGAGCGCAGCTTCTTCTGCGGTACCTGCACGGAGCCTGCCGAGGTCTCGGGCGACACGGGCCTCGAGTATGCGGACTTCGGTTCGTGTGATGCGGAATTCATTACCGGGAGTGGTGCCTTACTCGCTCGCGTCCGGCCCACCTCGCGGGCCTGGGAATAACCCGAGAATGATAAGTCAAAGATCACGCGATGTGAAATCGAGTGACGCAATACGGACCGAGTCCAAGAAATTTGCACTCGCCTTCTATACGCACCCGAGACCTTGCGGCAACGTATTCGAAATCGTATATTATCGAGCGTGCGGTATGCGCCGCAGTACCTCGTCACAAAGGAGTGCCCGAATGTCCACAGCTCCCCACCAGGGATCGCTGACCCCGACCGGAACCATCGCAACGACCCACGATCGTCGTCGCGTGGCCTTCGCCACCGTCGTCGGCACCACCGTCGAGTGGTACGACTACTTCATCTACGCATCCGCCGCGGGCCTTGTCTTCAGTCAGTTGTTCTTCGAACCTGCAGGTCAGGGCATCGGAACGATCCTGTCGTTCCTCACCGTCGGCATCAGCTTCCTGTTCCGACCGCTCGGCGCCTTCCTCGCCGGCCACTTTGGCGACCGCTTCGGGCGTCGCATCGTGCTCGTCGTCACCCTCATGCTCATGGGTGCGGCAACGGTGCTCATCGGCCTGCTGCCCACGTACGGTCAGATCGGGATCGCCGCGCCGATCCTGCTCATTCTGCTGCGCATCTTGCAGGGCGTCTCAGCCGGTGGCGAGTGGGGCGGCGCCGTGCTCATGGCCGTCGAGCACGCACCGCGCGATCGCCGCGGACTCTTCGGCGCGATGCCGCAGATCGGCGTGCCGATCGGCCTGCTGCTCGCCAGCGCGATGCTCGCCATCATGAACATCATCTTCCCGGGCGACGCGTTCATCGAGTGGGGCTGGCGCATTCCGTTCCTGTTCTCGATCGTGCTGATTCTCGTCGGTTACTGGGTGCGTCGCCGCGTCGAAGAAAGCCCGGTCTTCACCGAGATCGCGGAGCGCAAGGAGCAGACCGGCGCCCCCGTCGTCAAACTTTTCGCGCGCTTCACTCCCCTGGTGATCCTCGCCGCGCTCGTCTTCGCGGGCAACAACGCCGTGGGCTACATGACCACGGGCGGCTACGTGCAGAACTACGCCACCAACCCCGACGGCCCCGTCGGCCTCGACCGCGGCGACGTACTGTGGGCGGTCACCGCGTCGTCGGTTACGTGGCTCATCTCGACATTCATCGCCGGCTGGATCTGCGACCGCATCGGCCGCCGCACCACCTACATTCTCGGATGGGTGCTGCAGGGCGCCGCGCTCTTCGCACTGTTCCCCCTCGTCAACACCGGCAACCCCCTGCTGCTCGCCTGCGGCCTCATGCTGCTCACCGTCGGGCTCGGGTTCACCTACGGCCCGCAGTCGGCGTGGTACTCCGAGATGTTCCCGGCGTCGGTGCGCTTCTCGGGCGTCTCGATCTCGTACGCGATCGGCGCGATTCTCGGCGGCGCATTCGCCCCGACGATCGCGGCCTGGCTGCAGCAGACGACGGGCACCTCAACCTCGGTGACCTTCTACCTGCTCGGCATGACTGCGCTCGGCCTCATCGCGACGCTGCTGCTGCGCGACCGCAAGGGCATCTCGCTGCGCCCGGGCGACGAAGAGGAGCAGCACGAGGGCATCTACATCTGGCAGCCGGCCCACCAGCCGCGCGGCTAGCGGCGGCTGCGCGTCTGTCGCGCGTCGACTGCGCGTCGCCCCACTTTGGCAGCGGGGTCAGTTTCGGAGGGTATTGCGCCATCGCACCCTCCGAAACTGACCCCGCTGCGGTGTTCGGTGGGTGCGATGTCCGCTTCATCGGTCGCCGCGCTCCGCACCCATCGGATTGGGGCAACTTCGGACCAGTCGCAGGGGCGAATTCAGCCTCCGCACCGGTCCGAAGTTACCCCGATCGCATCAGGGCTCAGCAGCAACGCAGCAGCAACGCAGCGTCAGCACGGCATCGCATCAGAGCGCAGCAGCCCCGCGCCCGCCTCAGCGGCGCCGCGCAAGCAGCATCGCCCCGGTCGCAGCAATGACCAGTAGCCCGACGAGCCACGCGAGGGCGACCCAGATCGCCGCACCGACCGGCTGGCCTGCGAACAGCGCCCGCAGCGTGTCGACGATCGCCGTGACCGGCTGATGCTCGGCGAACCAGGCGACGGGGCCGGGCATCGATTCGGTCGGCACGAACGCCGAGCTGATGAACGGCAAAAAGATGAGCGGATAGCTGAAGGCGCTCGCCCCGTCGATGGTCTTAGCGGCGAGGCCGGCGACGACGGCGATCCAGGTGAGGGTGAGCGTGAACAGCGTCACGATGCCGGCGACCGCGAGCCAGGCCCCGACCGAGGCGCCGGTGCGAAAACCGAGCAGCAGCGCCACACCGATGACCACCGCGACCGACACGAGGTTTGCCACGAGTGACGTGATGACGTGGGCCCAGAGCGCACTCGACCGCGCGATCGGCATCGAGCGGAACCGTTCGAAGATGCCGCCCTGTCGGTCGAGAAAAAGTCGGTAGGCCGTGTACGCGACACCCGATGCGACCGTGATGAGCACGATGCCCGGCAGCAGGTAGTCGATGTAGGCGCCATCGCTGCCGGTGCGGATCGCCCCGCCGAGCACGAAGACGAACAGCAGCATGAGCGCGATGGGCGTGATCACGGTGGTGATGATGGTGTCGGGGCTGCGGAGGATGTGCCGCAGCGATCGTCCGGTGAGCACTCCGGTGTCGGTGATGGCGTGCGCGGTCATGATGCGCTCCGTTCGGTCGGTGCGGGATCACCGGGCGCCGCCGCACCCGCCCCCACGATGGCGAGGAACACGTCTTCGAGCGTCGGCTGCGGTGTCACGAGCACGGGCTCCTGGGGCGGCAGCAAGCGTTGCAGTGCCGCGAGCGTGCCCTGCTGCACGATGCGCCCCTCGTGGAGTATCGCGATGCGGTCGGCCAAGTGCTCGGCCTCGTCGAGGTACTGGGTGGTGAGCAGCACGGTGGTGCCGCCGTCGGCGAGCTCACGCACGAGCCGCCACACTTCGGCGCGCGATTGCGGGTCGAGCCCGGTTGTCGGTTCGTCGAGGAAGAGGATCCGCGGGTCGCCGACGAGGCTCATCGCGATGTCGAGTCGGCGCCGCATGCCGCCCGAGTACTCCCCCGCGCGCCGGCCTCCCGCATCGGCGAGTGCGAAGCGCGCGAGCAGTGCGTCGGCGACTGCCGCCGGTTGCGGCACGTGTCGCAGCCGGGCGACGAGCACCAGGTTCTCTCGCCCGGTGAGCACCTCATCGACGGCGGCGAATTGTCCGGTCAGACTGATCGCGCTGCGGACGGCGTCGGGATGCTCGTCGACTCGGTGATCCAACACCCTCGCCTCGCCCGCGTCGGCGGCGAGCAGTGTCGCGAGCACGCGGATGAGCGTCGTCTTGCCCGCTCCGTTCGAGCCGAGCAGCGCGAACACCTCGCCCGGGGCGACCTCGAAGTCGACGCCCCGCAGCACCGCGGTCTCGCCGAACGACTTCTTGAGGCCGCGCACAGAGATCGCCGGTGCGTCGATGCGCGGGGGCGACTCAAGCACGGCGGTCATGATGCGCCGCCGTCGGGTTCTCGTGGAGCGCTCGGTGCAGCCGCCTCGGCTTCGACGATCGCGCGGGTGAGGCGCTCGCGCTCCTTATCGATCCACTGCTTACCGGAGTACGCGTTGACGAAATCTTCGGCGAACGCGACCGGGTCGTCCCCGACGATGTCGCGCACCGGCGTGCCATCGATGGCGGCGCGCTCCCACAGGTCGGCGTGGTCGCCGATCATCGTGACCAGTGTGCGCCCGTCACCGATCGCGCCGAAGTAGGTGAAGTAGCGCGAAAGCGCCTGCGCCACGGTCGCGTACGGCTGCGGCAGCGCGGCGATGCGGGCGATCGCGGACTTGTACTGCTTCTTCTCGTCGAGTGATCCGGTGAGGGTTTCGATCCATTTCGCGGTCATGATGCGGTTCCTTCGTGCGGCGATGCGGCGGGTGCGTTGGGTGCGGCGTGTGCGGTGCGTGCGGTGCGCAGCGCGGCGATGTGCGTGGCGAGGAAGTCCCAGGACTCCCAGAATTCGGCGAGACGGCCGCGGCCTGCGCCCGACAGGGTGTAGACCTTGCGCGGTGGCCCCTTCTCGGAGGGCACGCGCTCGACCGAGACGAGCCCCTTCTGCTCGATGCGCACGAGGAGCGCGTAGATCGTGCCCTCGGCGATGTCATCGAAGCCCCGCTCGCGCAGGGTCGCGGTGATCTCGTATCCGTACGCGGCGCGGTCGGCGAGGATCGCCAGGACGATCCCCTCGAGCGTGCCCTTGAGCATCTCGGTCATCTGGGTTGCCATCGGCCACCTCCCTGCTATTCAGTGATGCTGACTACAGGTAGACGGTAACACTAAGTACCACTACTTGGCAACACTGAATAGCGACCGCGCCGCCGCCGAGCCGACTCAGCCTCAGCGTCAGCCTCAGCCTTCGACGGATCGGGGTAACTTCGGACCAGTTGCAGGGCCGATTTCGGCCTCCGCACCGGTCCGAAGTTACCCCAATCGCACAGAGGGCGCAGGACCACAGCGGGCGCAGCGGCGCGCGGCCCACAGAGCGGCGCAGCGCCGCAGACTCAGCTCTCGACGCGCTCCAGGCGGTAGCCCATGCCGGCCTCGGTGATGAGGTGGACGGGGTTGGCCGGATCCGCCTCGATCTTCTTGCGCAACTGCGACAGGTACAGCCGCAGGTACCCGGTGTCTTCGATGTGCTCAGACCCCCAGATCGTGGTGAGCAGCGTCTGTCGCGTAACGAGCCGGCCGGGGTTGCGAATCAGCAGCTCCATGACCTGCCACTCGGTCGGGGTGAGGCGAATCTGCTGCTCCCCCTCGGGCGTCGTCCGCGTCACGGCCCGCGCGGCGAGGTCGACCGTGACGTTGCCGAGGCGCACCACGGGCACTGCGTCGTCGTGCACGATGCGCCGGCTCAGCGCACGGATGCGCGCGAGCAGTTCTTCGATCGCGAACGGCTTCGTCACGTAGTCGTCGGCCCCAGCGTCGAGCGCGTCGACCTTGTCGGCGGCACCCGCGCGCCCCGATACGACGAGAATCGGCGCTTGCGACCAGCCGCGCACGGCCTCGATCACTTCGATGCCGTTGAGGTTCGGCATGCCGAGGTCGAGCAAGAAGAGGTCGGGGCGGTGGTCGATCGCGGCGGCGATGGCCTGCGCCCCGTCGGCGGCGACGAACACGTCGTAGCCCTTCGCGGTGAGAGTGATGCGCAGCGCGCGCAAGATCTGCGGGTCGTCGTCGGCGATCAGAATCTTCATCGCGGGGTCTCGCTTTCGCTGGCTGACGGGTGCGGGGGTGCGGGCGCCGGATCGCCGGGCGCCGCTTCACCGAATGTCGAGGGCGGCACGACCGGCAGCGGCACCACCGGCAGCGACACCACCATGGTGAGCCCGCCGCCGGGGGTGTCTTCGGGCGCGAGCGTCCCCTGCATCGATTCAACGAAGCCCCGAGAGAGGGCGAGGCCCAGGCCGAGTCCCGTGGTGTTGTCGGTGTCGCCGAGGCGCTGGAACGGTAGGAAGATGTCGTCGCGTTTCTCGGCGGGCACCCCGGGCCCGTGATCGATGACGCGAATCTCGAGTCGGTCGGCGAACGTGCTGGTGCTCACGAGCACGTTCGTTCCCTGCGGAGAGAAGCGCAGCGCGTTGGCGAGCAGGTTGACGACGACCCGCTGCAGCAGCACAGGATCGGCCTGCACGGCTGCCTCGCCGTGCCGTAGAGCGAGCGCGACGTCGGCGGGGCCCGCGTCGAGTTCGTCGAGCGCCGCTGCGATGACCGACTCGGGGTCAGTCGGGGCGAGCCGGATCGCCAGCGCCCCGGCTTGGATGCGACTCACGTCGAGCAGGTCGGTGACGAGCGCGGCGAGCGCGTCAAGGCTCTCGGTCGCGGTGTCGAGCAGCTCGCGCCGGTCGGCCGCGCTCAGTTGCACTCCTGCGGCACGCAAACCGCCGATTGCGGCCGTGGCCGCCGCGAGCGGGCGTCGCAGGTCGTGGCTGAGCGCGGAGAGCAGCGCACCGCGCACGCGGTCGGAGGCCGCGATCGGCTCGATCTCTCGGGCGGTTTCTTCAAGACGCCGGTGTTCGAGCGCAGCCTCGAGCTGCGTGGCGACGACACTGAGCAGACGCCGCTCGGAGGCGGCGAGCTCGGTGCCGAAGAGTTCGAGTTCTGCCCCGGAGCCGACCGAGATCACGGTCTCGGCGCGTGCTCCGCTCGCGAGCCGATCGGCATCGTCGGATCGCGCGGCGGTCGAGGCACGATCAGCGGGTCGCGGGCGTTCTGCAGCCTCTGCAGCTTCGGCACCACCCACCGCATCCACGAGCACCTCCCCGCTCGCATCCACCAGCCGCGCACGCCGCAGTCCGAACGCCTCGCGCGAGCGTTCGACCAGGGCTTGCAGGGCGTCGTCGCCGCGCAGCACGCTGCCGGCGATTGTCTGGATCAGCTCGGATTCCGCTGCCGAGCGCCGCGCCGCACGGGTGGTGCGGGCCGCTCGGTCGACGATCAGGCTGACGAGCATCGCGATCACGACGTAGAGCGCGACGGCGAGGAGGTGCAACGGCTCGTGGATGTGCACGGTGTGAATGGGTTCGAGGAAGAAGAAGTCGAGCGTCAGCCCTGAGAGCACGGCGGCGAAAACTGCCGGCCAGATGCCGCCGGTGAGGGCGACGAGCACGACGAGCAGCTGATAGCTGAGCACGTCGCTCGTCATGGAGTCATCGCTGCGGAACGTGGCGAGCAGCCAGGTGAGCAAGGGCCCGCCGACCAGGGCGAGCGCGAACCCGAGGGCGCGGCGCTTCACGGTCAGCGCACCGGTGCGGCGGGGCAGGGCGAAGCCGCGGGATCCCTCCGCGTGATTCACCATGTGCACGTCGATGTCGCCCGACTCGCGCACCACGGTCGCGCCGATGCCCGGGCCGGTGACCGCCGCGAGCCACCGCCCGCGACGACTCGCGCCGAGCACGAGCTGCGTCGCGTTGACGGAGCGCGCGAACTCGACGAGCGCGCTCGGCACGTCGGAGCCGATCACCTGGTGGAAGCTGCCGCCCAGCTCTTCGACGAGGGCGCGCTGCTGGGCGAGCAGCGCGGGGTGCGCCGTGCGCAGCCCGTCTTGGCTCGACACGTGCACCGCCAGCAGCTCGCCGCCGGCCGAGCGGGCGGCGATCCTCGCCCCGCGACGCAAGAGCGTCTCCCCTTCGGTCCCGCCGGTGAGCGCGACGACGACGCGTTCGCGCGCCTCCCAGGTGCGGCGGATGCCATGCTCGGCGCGGTACCCGGTGAGGGCCTGGTCGACTTCGTCGGCGAGCCACAGCAGGGCGAGCTCGCGCAGCGCGGTGAGGTTGCCGAGGCGGAAGTAGTTCGCGAGCGCCGCGTCGATGCGCTCGGCCGGGTAGACCGCTCCCCCGGCGAGCCGGTCGCGCAGCGCCTGCGGGGCGAGGTCGATCACCTCGATCTGGTCGGCGCCGCGCAAGAAGCGGTCGGGCACCGTCTCGCGCTGGGGCACGCCGGTGATCTGTTCGACGACGTCGTTCAGCGATTCGATGTGCTGAATGTTCAGCGTCGAGATGACGTCGATGCCGGCCTCAAGCAGCGCGTCGACGTCTTGCCAGCGCTTCGCGTGCCGCGTGCCGGGTGCGTTCGTGTGCGCCAGTTCGTCGACGAGGGCGACCTCGGGGTGCCGCGCGAGCACGGCGTCGAGGTCCATCTCTTCGAGCGTGACCCCGCGGTGCGCGAGCTGCAGCCGCGGCACCTCGGGCAGGCCGTCGGCCATCGCGGCGGTCGCCTCACGTCCGTGGGTTTCGACGAGTGCGACCACGACGTCGAGGCCGTCGGCGCGCAGGCGCCGCGCTTCCTCGAGCATGGCGAACGTCTTGCCGACGCCGGGGGCGGCGCCGAGCAGCACGCGGAGTCGCCCCCGTCTCGTCATCCTCACTCCTCCGCCGCCCGGGGCGCCGTGCCGAATGCGGCATCGAGCGCCAGGTTGAGTTCCAGGATATTCACTCGGGCCTCGCCGAGGTATCCGAGGTCGGGGCCTTGGGTGTGCGCGTGGACGAGTTCGCGCACCCGCGCACTGTCGACGCCGCGCGCCTCCGCGACGCGGCGCACCTGCAGGTCGGCGTACGCCGGACTGACGTGGGGGTCGAGCCCCGACCCTGAGGCGGTCACCGCATCGGCAGGAACCGATGACTCGGGCACCCCGTTGAACGCGGCGACCTGCGCTCGGCGCTCGGCGATTTGCGAGATCAGGTCGGGGTGCTCGGGCCCGAGATTCGAGCCTGAGGAGGCCGCCGCGTCGTAGCCGTCGCCCGCGGCCGAGGGGCGCGGTTGGAAGTACGTGGCGAGCGGCGCACCGTCGGCGTCGGTGAACGACTGGCCGATGAGCGCCGATCCGACCACGGCGCCGGTGGCATCGGAAACCCGGGAACCGTTCGCCTGCGCGGGCGCGATCATCTGGGCGACGCCGGTGATGACGAACGTGTAGCCGACGCCCAGCACGAGCGTGGCGAGCAGCATCGCGCGGACGCCGACGCCGATGGTGCGGAGTGTGGTGCCGGTGGCCGGGCGGGGTGTGCGGTGCAGTGACATGGTGTTCTCCAGTTCGAGACGGGCCGGGGTCAGAACCCGGGGATCAGGCGCACGGCCTGGTCGATGATCCAGATGCCCACGAACGGGGCGACGAGGCCGCCGAGCCCGTAGATGGCGAGGTTGCGGCCCAGCGTCTGCGAGGCCGACCCGGCCCGGAACCGCACGCCGCGCAGGGCGAGCGGAATCAGGCACACGATGACGATCGCGTTGAAGATGATTGCCGAGAGCACCGCGGAGGCCGGCGAGTGCAAGCCCATCAGGTTGAGCGCCGCGAGCTGCGGAAAGACGCCCATGAACATCGCGGGAATGATGGCGAAGTACTTCGCGACGTCGTTCGCGATCGAGAACGTAGTGAGCGCGCCGCGCGTGATGAGCAGCTGCTTGCCGACGCGCACGATGTCGATGAGCTTCGACGGGTCGGAGTCGAGGTCGACCATGTTGCCCGCCTCTTTCGCGGCGGAGGTGCCCGAGTTCATCGCGACGCCGACGTCGGCCTGCGCGAGCGCCGGGGCGTCGTTCGTGCCGTCGCCCGTCATCGCGACGAGGTTGCCGCCCGCCTGCTCGCGCCGAATGTACGCGAGTTTGTCTTCGGGGGTGGCCTCGGCGAGCACGTCGTCGACGCCGGCCTCGCGGGCGATCGCGGCGGCGGTGACGGGGTTGTCACCGGTGATCATGACGGTCCGGATCCCCATGGCCCGCAGCTCGGTGAACTTCTCGGGGAGGCCCGCCTTCACCACGTCAGCGAGCTGCACGACGCCGAGCACGCGCGCGGCGCCCGATTTCTCGGCAACGGCGACGACGAGCGGGGTGCCGCCGCTCTCCGAGACTTCTGCGACCCGAGCGTCGAGGTCGGCGCGCACCACGGGCGCGACCGCCGCCCCACACGATTCGACCCACTGCAGTACGGCCGATGCCGCACCCTTGCGGATGCGCTCGCCCGAGGCCAGGTCGATCCCGGACATGCGCGTCTGGGCGGTGAACGGCACGATCTCGCCGTCGGGATGTGATTCGAACGTGACGCCCGGCTCGCCGGCGCCCTGCTCGGTGGCGAGCTCGGTGGCGAGCGCGACGATCGACACGCCCTCGGGGGTCGGGTCGGCGAGTGAGGCGAGGGCGGCGGCCGTCGCGAGTTGCGACTCCGAGACTCCGTCGAGCCGGTGGAAGGCCGTCGCCCGGCGGTTGCCGTAGGTGATGGTGCCGGTCTTGTCGAGCAGCAGTGTGGTGACGTCGCCGGCCGCCTCGACCGCGCGACCCGACATCGCGAGCACGTTGCGCTGCACGAGCCGATCCATGCCGGCGATGCCGATCGCGCTGAGCAGTGCCCCGATCGTGGTCGGGATCAGGCACACGAGCAGTGCGACGAGCACGGTCAGGCTGACAGGCGCGGCGGCGTACGACGCGATCGGGTTGATGGTGAGCACGACGACGAGGAAGATAATCGACAGGCTCGCGAGCAGGATGCTCAGGGCGATCTCGTTCGGCGTCTTCTGGCGCGCGGCACCCTCGACGAGTGCGATCATGCGGTCGACGAACGACTCCCCGGGCTTGGCGGTGATGCGCACGACGATGCTGTCGGAGAGCACGCGGGTGCCGCCGGTGACGGCCGAGCGGTCGCCGCCCGACTCGCGCACGACGGGGGCCGATTCGCCGGTGATCGCCGACTCGTCGACCGAGGCGATTCCCCACACGATGTCGCCGTCGCCCGGAACGAGCTCGCCGGCGCTGACGACGACGTGGTCTCCGACTCTGAGCTCCGCGGAGGGCGCGTCATCGACCGCGGCACGCTCGGCTGCGGCGTCACTCCGCGAATCGTATGCGACGAGTCGGTGCGCGGTGGTCTGCGTGCGCGTCGCTCGCAGGGTGTCGGCCTGGGCCTTGCCGCGGCCCTCGGCGACCGACTCCGCGAGGTTTGCGAAGAGCACGGTCGCCCAGAGCCAGAACGCGATCCCGGCGGTGAACGTGACGGGCACCGGGGTGCCGCCCGAGCTCTCGGGCCCGCCAAGCCAGGGCTCTGCGATGGCGAGCACTGTGGTGAATGCCGCGCCGAGCCAGACGATGCCCATCACCGGCGTGCGCCACTGGCGCCGCGGATCGAGCTTGTGGAATGCGCCGGGCAGTGCAGCGCGCAATTGCGCCCACGAAAGGGCGGTGCCGCGGCGGGCGCGAGATGGTTCGGCCGCCGTCGTGGCGGGTTCGAGTGTGGCGGTCATGGTTGCATCAGCCCTTCCGCCAGGGGACCCAGCGCGAGAACGGGAAAGAAGGTGAGCGCGGTGACGAGCACCGTGACGGCGGCGAGCATTCCGACGAAGAGGGGACGGTGCGTCGGCAGGGTGCCCGCGGTGGCGGGCACCCGATCCTGCGCTGCGAGCGCGCCCGCCAGGGCGAGCACGAACACCATGGGTGCAAACCGGCCGAGCAAGATCACCGTGCCGAGGGCGACGTTCAACCACGGGGTGTTCGCGGTGAGCCCGGCGAAGGCCGAGCCGTTGTTGTTCGCTGCCGAGGTAAAGGCGTAGAGCACTTCGGTGAGACCGTGCACGCCGGGGTTCCAGATCGAGGTGCCGGTGACGCTCTCGCGAATGCCGGGGAGCGCGAAGCTGAGCGCGGTGCCGGTGAGCACGAGCGTCGGCGTGACCAAGATGTACAGCGCGGCGAGCGTGATCTCGCGCGCACCGAGCTTCTTGCCGAGGTACTCGGGGGTGCGGCCAATGAGCAGGCCGGCGATGAACACGGCAATGATGGCGAGCACGAGGATCGCGTAGAGCCCCGAGCCGACCCCGCCGGGCGAGATCTCGCCGAGCATCATATTGACGAGCGGCAGCATGCCGCCGAGCGCCGTGTACGAGTCGTGCATGGAGTTCACCGCACCCGTCGAGGTGCCCGTGCTCGTCGTCGCGAACAGGGTCGACCCGACGAGCCCGAAGCGCCACTCCTTGCCCTCGAGCGCGCCCCCGGCGAGCTGCGGCGCGGTGCCGCGCCCGGCGCTCTCGAGGGCGGTGAGGATCACGAACGACCCGACGAACAGCAGCGCCATCACGGCGGCGATCGCGGTGCCCTGCCGGGTGTCTCCCACCACGCGCCCGAAGGTGCGGGGCAGGGCGAACGGAATGAGCAGCATCAGCACGATCTCGAACAGGTTCGTCCAGGCGGTCGGGTTCTCGAAGGGGTGAGCGGAGTTCCCATTGAAGAACCCGCCGCCGTTCGTGCCGAGCAGTTTGATCGCCTCCTGCGACGCGACCGGGCCTCCGGGCAGCTGCTGGGTCGCACCGGTGAGCGTCGTGACGTCGACGAATCCGCTCAAGTTCTGCACCACCCCGCCGATCACGAGCACGATGGCCGAGACCGCAGCGATCGGCAACAGCACGCGGGTCGTGCCGCGGGTGAGGTCGACCCAGAAGTTGCCGATGGTGCCGGATCGCCGGGCCGCGAATCCGCGCACGAGTGCGATGGCGACGGCCATGCCGACCGCGGCCGAGACGAAGTTCTGCACGGCGAGCCCCGCGAACTGCACCGTGTACCCGAGCGTCAGTTCGGGCGAGTACGACTGCCAGTTCGTGTTGCCCACGAACGACGCGGCCGTGTTGAACGCGAGATCGGGCGACGGCGCGGGCAGCCCGAGTGCCGCTGGCAAGATCGGCTGCAGGCGCTGCAGCGCGTAGACGAGCAGCACCCCGACGGCCGAGAACACGAGCACGCCGCGCAGGTAGGCGCGCCAGTGCTGCTCGGCGCCGCCGTCGACCCCGATGAGTCGATACACGAGGCGCTCGGCGCGCCAGTCGTTCCGAGAGGTGTACACCCAGGCGAGGTAGTCGCCGAGGGGGCGATGCGTCACCACGAGGATGAGCGCAACGGTGGCGAGGGCCGCGACGGCCTGCAGAGCGACCATCAGAAACGCTCCGGGCGCACGAGCGCGACCACGAGCACGACGAGCGCTCCCAGCGCCAGCACGGTGGCGGCGATATCGAAGACGATCACAGGCGCTCCACCGCCCGTCCCACCAGTCCGATGAGCGCGAAGACCGCGATCACGCCGCAAACGGCGACCACATCCAGCACGGGTTCCTCCTGAGAGTCGTTCCGGCCTCTCGGCCGTGAACCCGACTGTCGGGCTCACTTCCGATCGAACACCGGCGCGACGTGCCGAGCGATGGTCCTCGCGGAATCCATACGGCGATCGCAGGGAAGCTCACGCAACGCTGACGAAGCCCGCGCTCAGAGATGTGATTCACGACGGTGCTGATGCCCTGCGACGACGCACTCCCCTGTTTCTCCCCCTTGTGAACCGCGTCAGATAGCCTGAGGCCGGCAGACAGGCACAGCACAGCACAGCACGGCACAGCACGGGGGAACGTGCGGCGGCGAAGGGGGACGGCATGCGGGGAACCGGGACGACGTGGCGGGGCTGGCGTCCGGTGGGCATCGCGTTGTGGGCGGCGGCGTTCATCGCGCTCGCGCTGGCGGGGTGGTCGACGCTCCAGGTGCTCGCGGGCGGCGAGTGGGTGCGGTGGGCCGGGGCCGAGTGGCTCGCCGACTCCGACGATGTACCCGTGGCCGTGCAGCGCCTCTCGACGATCAGTATCAATGTCGCGCCCGTGCTGCTCTTGGCCGCGGCGGCCGTCGACTTCGTGCGGCGCGACCGAGCGGGGCTCGGGGGTTCGTGGGCGGTCGCGCACGGGTTCGGGTGCGCGTTGCTCGGCATCGGGATCGGCGCCACCATCGCGGCGTCCACCGTCGGGGCGACGCCGTCGCTGCCGCTGCTCGCTCTCCTCGGGGGTGCGGTGTGCCTCGCGATTCGGCCCGTCACGACTCGCGTGCTGGCGTCGCGACGCGCGGAGCGCGAGCACGCGGTGGCGCAGGGTGCGACCGCCGAGGGCGTCGTGGAACACGTCGACGTCGTGACGATCGCCGACGTCAACCGCTGGCGCGTCACGGTCAGCTACGCCGATCGTGAGGGGCGCGAGCGCCGGCACCGGGCGACGGTGCCGTTCGGCTCCGGCATCTCACCAAAGGTCGGCGATCGCTGCGCCGTGCGCTACGACCCGCAGCGGCCGGGCCGACGCGCAGCGGTGTCCGTCTCAGCCGCGAGCTGGCATCGGGGATGACCGGGTCTGGGCGCTGATCCGGCACCCACCCGTCTCAGTCGATTAGCTGCGCGCGCGACGACGCATCGCGTGGTACCCGCGCGTCAGCATCGGCACGGCAAAGCCCACCGCGATCGGCACCACGATGGTCACCGTGAGCGCGAAGCCGAGCACGTCGGGCCAGGAGGCGACGAGGGGCGCGAGGGCAAAGCGCACCAGCAGCACGAGCGGCAGGATCGCGGTCCACGTCAGCAGCATGCGAATCGCGAGCGGCACGTGCGGCATCGCCGGCATCGGTGCAGCGGGTTCAGGGGTGGGCGCGGCTGACATTATTCTCCAAACATTCGTTTGGAGTCAGCGTATCGTCGCCGACTCCTGCAACGCAAACGCGGTGGGCCGGGAACGCATTCCCGACCCACCGCGTGCGCGACAGCGCAGTCTCCCCGAGTTACGCGCTCGGCGTGCCCTTGCGTCGACGCGCGACGAGCAGCACCACCGCGCCGATCGCGAGCAGCACTCCGCCGGTGCCGAGCATCGGGGCGAAGTCGGTTCCCGTGTTCGCGAGGTCTCGACCGCCGACACCAGGGCGATCGCCCTGCGCCCCCGCCGATGCCTGAGCCTCAGAGCTCCCCGCGCCCGCATCGGCGGAGCCGCCTGCAGTCGCATCAGGCGCAGCGTTCGCCTGTGCAGAAGCATTTGCAGCACTTCCGCCGCTGGCATCCGCCTGAGCATCCGATGCCGCCACAGCGACGAGCACGAAGTCTTGATCGGCGACAAGTGCCCCCGAACCGTCGATCACCACGGTGCGGATGGCGGGTCCGTCGAGCGTGTATCCCTCAGGCACCTCGATAGTCATCTCGTAGGTTCCCGGAGGAATGTCTCCGAACGTGAAGGACCCGTCTTCGCCACTGCTGGTGCGGAACGAGAGGTCGCCACTCAACCCCAACATCACCTGGGGAACCGGTTCACCGCCAGCGGTTACCGTGCCCCTGACAGCGCCAACTTTCACGATCTCGAAATCGATGTCTGTCACGTTCGAATCGACGATGTCGACGGTCTGCGACGTGTCGTCGCCTTCGGCCGTGATGGTGTACTCACCCGGCAGCAATCGGGGAAACACGTACCGGCCGTCGGCATCAGTGACCGCGGTCAGCGTGCCATCAGGGCCGGTGGCGGTCACCGTCACGCCAGCGGCAGGCCCACCCGGCGTCGAGACCGATCCCGAGATCGTCTGATACTTCACCCGTTCGCCGGTGAAGTTCACGTTCTCGATCGGGTCTTCAGAGCTGCCGTCGATGGTGAACGGCGGCTGCGTCGACGGGTTCACGAAGCCATCGGGCAGCGTGACCGCGGGAGTCCACGTGCCGGTGCCGACGGAGTCGAAGAGGTAGGTACCGTCTGCGCCAGTGGTGGCGGTCACTACGCTTCCCGCCCCGTTGTCGAGCGTCACGGTAGCGCCCGGAATCGGGTTTCCGTCCGTATCCTGCACCACGCCCGTCACGGCAACGGGAACGATGTCGCGCATCGAGAAGTCCTCAACTGCGTCGGTGTCGCTCAGGTCGACCGACCGGCCGGTCGCCCCCTCGATGATCTTGCCCGCCGGCGCCTTCGCACGCACGATGTACCCGTCGCTCGCCTGCACGCCCGGGAACTCGTAGGTGCCGCCGATGCCGGTGATCGCGGTACCGACTTCGGTGCCATTCGCGTCCGTGAGCGTCACAACGACCCCACTGCCATCGCCGCCGGCGTCGGTCACCGTGCCCGAAACATCACGAGAGAGCGAGGCGAACCAGGTCTGGTACACCGGGAATCCCGTGCGGCGCTGGAACGTGAAGGTGAGCGAGCTGATCGGCGCGGAGGGTTCGAACCATGCCGCTGACCCGGAGGTGTCGACCGCAGCGTCATTGCCCGTGAGCGTGAGCGTCGACGGATCCCAGTTCGGCACGTCGGTGGCGTCGCCCGTGCACGACGGCTTGCCGGGGAGTCCGGGCGCGCAGTAGTTGAATCCGCCGTTGAATCCGAGCTGCGTCGCGTTCAGCGCAACGCCGTTCGGGCCGATGGCGCGAATCTTCACCAGATCGGCATCGATGTCACCGAGCACGAACGTCCAGTTGGCGGTGGGCGTCGGCTTCGAGAAGGTGTAGGTCGTGGTCGAGGCCCCCGATGGCGTGTCGACTTTCGGTCGGAGGTTGAGGTACTGCTGGTCGCGACTGTCGCCGTATTTCTGCCCCACCTCGGTTCCCGCTGAGAGCCACGTACTCGCGCCTGAGATGACTCCGACCTGGCCCGCGCGCGAATCCGACCGCACTTGCGCGGTCAGTGCGGGCGAATCGGCGATCTGCACCGTGGTCTGGTAATTGCCGCCAGTTCCGGTCAGATCGGCCCACTCGGCCCAGCGGCTCGTCGTGTCGGCCACCGCCGGAGCTGCCGCTGCGACCAAGCCGCTCAGCACCAGCACGGGCGCGGCCACGAACGCACCCCATCGTCCTCGATTTTTCCCCATGCGCACTATCGTAAGCGGCGGGGCGCATGATCGGAATAGTGTGCGCGCGCCCGCATTCCCGCGGGAGCTGGTGCGGCCGACGACGTCTACTCCGTGCGGGGGGCGGCGATCCCGCGCATCACCAGGTCGACCGTGTCGCGCACCCGCGCGGTGTCGAGCGGCAGGCCGGTGAGGGCGGCGTACGACGTCATCGCAATGAGGTGGTCTGCGAGCAGGATCGCATCGACGTCGTCGCGCACCGCGCTGTGAGCCGTCGCCTGTGCGAGCCGCTCCCCCACCCAGTCTCGAATCGGGGCAGCCAGGCGGGCGTTGAGCGCGGCCCCGACCTCGGGGTCGGTCGCGGTGACCGCGATGAGGGCGCGTGCGACGCCGAGACCTTCGGGGGTGGCGAGATGCTCAGCGGAGGTGCGCAACCACGTGGCGAGCTGCTCGGCCAGATCGCCAGCCGAATCGTCAACGGGAAGCGCCGCACCGAACGCGCCGTGCACGAAGTCGGGCGCCGCCTCGTCGAGCAACGCTTCGGCCAGAATGGCGGCCTTCGAGGGCCACCAGCGATAGATCGTCTGCTTCGATACCCCAGCTTCGGCGGCGAGCCCCTCGATGGTGAGCGCCGCGTACCCGTCTGCGGCAAGCGCGGCGCGCGTCGACGCGAGCACTGAGCGTCGGGCGGTTTCACTTCGGGTTCTCGGCACGGCTTCAGGGTATCGGGGTGTATCGTGCTGCATAAGTGGACGCACCGTTGCGTTATGGTTGCATCAGCACGGGAGCCCACTCCGGAATTCGACGAATGGAGATCTCATGGCCCTCACCGCACAATCCTCGATCGGCGACTGGCTCGCAGACCCGACCGGCGGCGACCTCGTGCGCGGCTTGCTCGCGCAGTCCGGTGCAGACCCCGACAGTCTGACGCCGGTGCTCGGCCTCCCGCTGCAACAACTGGTCGTTCTGAGCCAGGGCGCGATGCCGCAGTCGGTGGTCGACGACCTCGTGCGCGCCGCGAACGGTGGCGAGATCCCCGACGATGCCGCACCGACCGGCTGGGCCGAGCGCATCACCCCCGAGCGCTTCAGCGGCAAGACCGTGATCGTGACCGGGGCCGCCTCGGGCATCGGCCGCGCGACCGCATCCCGCATCGCACGCGAGGGCGGCCGGGTGGTCGCGTGCGACATTGCCGCAGAGAAGCTGGAGGCGTTCCGCGCCGAGCATGCCGATGCCGACATCACCGTCATTGCTGGCGATCTGACGCAGCAAGACGCGATCGACCATGTGGTCGCCGCTGCAGGCGACCGCATCGACGCGCTCGCGAACATCGCGGGGATCAACGACGACTTCTCCCCCGCCGGCGAGACGCCTGACGCGGTGTGGGATCGCGTCATCGCCATCAATCTGACCGCACCGTTCAAGCTCATGCGCGCGGTGCTCCCCGCGATGGAGCGCGCCGGGCGCGGAGCCATCCTCAATGTGTCGAGCGAAGCCGCGCTGCGCGGCAACGCATCGGGCAACGCCTACACGGCAAGCAAGCACGGCATCGTCGGCGTCACCCGCTCCGCGGCGTTCATGTACGGGCCGAAGGGCATCCGCGTGAACTCCGTGGCTCCCGGCGGAGTGGCGACCGGCATTCCCATGCCGCCGCACATGTCAGAGGCGGGGTCGGCACGACTCGCCCCGTTCCAGCAGGCGATTCCGACGGTCGCAACGGCCGAGCATCTCGCGGCGTCGATCACGTTCCTGCTCTCCGACGACGCCGTCAACATCAACGGCGCGGTGCTCGCCTCCGACGGCGGGTGGTCGGTGCAGTAACCCCGTGGCTGCGGCGGGCGCCTACGTCTGCCGCAGCTGCTCGACCAGCAGGGCGATGCGGCGCGTTCGCGTTTCCGCGCGCACCGCGGTGACGATCGGGTGCAGCGCGCTGTATCGCGCACTGCGGCTCAATGCGTCGAAGGCGCTGCGCGCAGCCGGGTCTGCGGCGAGCGCGGCGGTCAGTTCGCCGGGCTCCTGCATGTCTGCCGATCCGGCGTACGCCCGCTCCCAGCGACCATCGGCCTGAGCGCGCTCGACCTCCTGTCGCCCGCGTTCGCGCATCAGCCCTGCAGCTTCCAGGCGAGCGACGATATCGACGTTGCGCTGCGACCAGATCGAGCGCGCCCGCCTGGGGGTGAACCGCTGCAGAAACGTGGTCGCGTCGTGCGCGCGCTTCTGCCCGTCGATCCACCCGCTGCAGAGCGCGATCTCCAGGGCGTCCTGATAACTCAACGAGGTCGGCGTCGTGGTCCCTTTCTTCGCGAGCACCACCCAGCCGCCGTCGTGCTCGTGCTCCACCGCTTCGAGCCACGCGCGCCAGGCGGCGGCATCGGCGAACACGAGCAGTTCGGGTTCGGGGGTCGCGCTCGTCGCGCCCGGCTTACTCGGCGACATCGAGGATCACCTTGCCGAAGTGCCCGCCGGCGCGCAGCAGGTTGTGCGCCTCAGACGCCCGAGCGAGCGGCAAGCGGGCCTGCACCGGCACCCGAATCTGCCCGCGCTCCAGCATCGGCCAGACGAGTTCGCGCGTGCGGTCGAGAATCCGCTGCTTGTCGTGCGGCGCGCGCGAGCGCACGGTCGTGCCGATGAGATGTACGCGTTTCGCCATCAGCGCGCCGACGTTGAGCTCCCCGGTCGCCCCGCCGAGCGTGCCGATGATCACGAGTCGCCCGAACTCGCGCAGCATCCGCACGTTGTCGTTGAGCGCGGGGCCACCGACGACGTCGAGCACGATGTCGGCGCCTCCCGCGTCGCGCGCGGCGGAGACGACGTCGGTGAAGTGCCGGTTCCAGGCGAGATCGGCGCCGAGTTCGCGAACGCGCGCGACGGCATCGTCGGATCCGACGGTGGTGAGAACCCGGGCGCCGAGCGCATGCGCGAACTGGATGGCGAACGCGCCGATGCCGCCCGTGCCGCCGTGGATGAGCACGGTCTGCGGATCCGGCGCCGCTCCCCCGTCACCCCCTGCGGGCTCGGTGCGCAGCCCGGCCTCGAGCACCAGATTCGACACCACCGTCGCGGCGACCTCGATGATGCCGCCGGCCTCGGCGAGCGAGAGCCCGGCGGGCGCGGGCAGCACCTGCACCTCGGGCACCGCGACGACTTCGGCGTACCCGCCGCCCGCGAGCAGCGCGACAACGGGTGCGCCGGTGTCGCGCCGCCGCCCGGAGACCTCGAGCCCCGGGAGTTCCGAGGCACCGGGTGGCGGCGGATAGACGCCCGCGGCCTGCGCCACGTCGGCTCGGTTCACCCCGGCTGACACGACATCGATGAGGATCTCCCCCTCGCCCGGCACGGGCTCGGGGATATCCACGAGTTCGAGCCGATGGTCGTCTGTGATGGTGATCGCGCGCATACCTCCACGCTAGACCGCGCCGACTCGGGTGCGCTACCGCCCGGTGACGAGCATGTCGGCGAAGCTCGCGACGCGGTGCTGCAGGTGCTCGATGCGCCGCTGCCGCTCAGCGGCCATGTCGAAGCCGTCGTAGGGCAGCGGCGGGTCGGTGCGCACATTCCAGGAGCACTGGAAGTTCTGGCAGATCAGGGTGCCGACGGTGTTGCCGCGACGGCCCGACTCTCCCGCGCGACGGGCAGAGAAGAACACGACCTCGTTGATGAGGCGCGTATCGCGGCACCATTCGCAGATCTGGCGGCGCTGCGGCGAGGCGTCGGCCTGTCGCAGCATGATGCCGGTCGGGGTGCCGTCGAACGCGGGCAGCACGACGTAGGCGCGCTTGGCGAATTTGGGGTCGTGCCAGCCGAGGTAGTCGAACTGCGACCAGTCACGGGTGTCGAGATCGTCGGGCAGCCCCGCGACGGACGACTCTTTGCGAGACGCGTTGATAAAGCTTGATCGGATGACGGGTGCGGTGAGTGCGAGCATGATGATGCCCTTTCGTACGTGATGAATCTGGGCCTGGGTTCGCGTCACGCGCCGAGGGCGGAAGAACCGCCGCCGACCTCCTGACGCCCGAGGGCCCGAGTCACTGCGTATTGCACCCGACCACGGTAACACTGCATCGCTCGCAGCACTCCAATCGCCACCCACCACAAGTGGCAGCTTCTGCCACTTCGGAGTACAGTGAGCCGCATGGAAGCGAACTCGCAGCTCTCGCGCGGCGACCGCGCCCGGCTCGAGGCAGCGGAGCGCTGCGCCGAACTCTACGTCGCGCGCGGCACCACCGGCCTCACCGTCGCCGAGATCACCGCGGCCATCGGCATTGCACCGCGCACCTTCCACCGGCACTTCCCCACCAAAGCCGAGAGCATCGCGCCGATCTTCGACTGGACGACCCGGCAGTTCAACGCCGCCATCGTCACGGCACCAACCGACGCGCCGCTCCGCGAGGTCGCGCGACTCGCGTTCACTCGGTCGCTCGGCGATCAGCAGCTCGACCGCACCCGCGCACTGTTCCCGCTGGTCTTCGCCGATCCCGACATGTGGGCGGTCTTCCTGCGCAAGTTGCACGATGGCGAAACCTCACTCGCCCCCGTGCTGGCGCCGCGACTCGGGGTCGATCCCGCGTCGCTCTCCGCGCGCACCGCGGCCGCGGTCATCGCGAGCGCGACCCGCATCGCCCTCGAAACCATGGCCAACTCCGGCGACGACGCCGAAACGGTGTATCTGCACGCGCTCGACGCGTTCACCTCCGAAACCATCCGTCGACTCTGACGGACTCCGCGTCGCGGCCCCGACCCACCGCGACAGCGCAGATCACCGGGCCGAGAGAACACGGAGCACCACACCATGACAGCACTTCTCGCAGGCAAGGTCGCGATCGTCACCGGCGGCGCGAGCGGCATCGGGCTCGCAACCGTCGAGCGGTTCATCGCCGAGGGCGCGCAGGTCACCATCGCCGACATCCAGGATGAGGCCGGCCAGGCCGAGGCGGCGCGACTGGGCGATGCTGCGCTCTACGTGCGCACCGACGTCACCGATGAGGCCAGCATCGCGGCCCTCGTCGACGCCACCGTCGAGCGCTTCGGCAAGCTCGACATTATGTACAACAATGCCGGCGCGCAGGGCGATCCCTCGTCGATGCTCGAGATCGAATCGGCAGGCTTTGACAAGTCGCTGGCACTGCTCACCCGCTCGGTGCTGCTCGGCCACAAGTACGCCGCGCGCCAGTTCCAGAAGCAGGGCACCGGCGGATCGATCATCTCGACCGCCTCGGCAGCCGCACTGCAGGGGGGCTGGTCGGTCGCCGGATACACCATCGCGAAGCACGCCGTGGTCGGCATCGTGCGCCAGGCCGTCGCCGAACTCGCACCGCTCGGTATCCGCTCGAACGCGATCGCCCCGGGCGTCATCATGACGCCGATCATGGCCCGCAGCTTCGGCGTGCCGCTCGACGAGGCCGAGGCGTTCGCCGACTTCCTCGCCGCGAAGCTCGGCGCGACGCAGCCCATCGGTCGCGTCGGCCAGGCCGACGACATCGCGAAGGTTGCCACGTTCCTCGCCAGCGACCTCGCCGACTACGTCACCGGCACCGTGATTCCGGTCGACGGCGGCGCCACCTCGGTGACGCAGGGCACGTTCGCGACCGACGTGGTCGCCGCGGCTGCGGAGTACACCAGCCGCTGAGCCTGACCCGGCCGTTGGCACTGGCACTGACGAGCGCTGGTGCGTTGCGCGAGTGCCGTTCGCGGGCTGCGCAACGGGTGCCGGATCGCCGCGACCGTCGATAGACTCCGGCCTATCGGCGGTCGGCGCCCGCGCACCCGGCGCACGCGCGATCGCCCGTTCGAGGGGAGCACCATGCCGCAGCAGTTCGATGTCATCGTGATCGGAGCGGGGCCCGTTGGTGAGAACGTCGCCGATCGCGCCGTGCAGGGCGGGCTCAGCGTGGTGATCGTGGAGTCTGAGCTCGTCGGCGGCGAATGCTCGTACTGGGCGTGCATGCCGTCGAAGGCGCTACTGCGCGCCGGCGAAGCGGTGCGGGCCGCGCAGGGCGTCGACGGCGCCCGCCAGGCCGTGACGGGATCGGTCGACGCGACGGCGGTGCTGCGCCGACGAGACTCGTTCACGAGCAACTGGGACGACTCGGGCCAGGTGCGCTGGCTCGACGGTGCGGGCATCGACCTCGTGCGCGGGCACGGCGCCATCTCGGGGGAACGCGAAGTGACCGTGACCGCCGCCGACGGCAGCGAGACCGTGCTGCAGGCGCGGCACGCGGTGGTCGTGGCGACCGGGTCGGCGGCACTGCTCCCCGACATTCCCGGCCTCGCTGAGGCGCAGCCCTGGACGAACCGCGAAGCCACCGCCGTCGAGCAGGTGCCGCGTCGCCTCGCCATCGTCGGCGGCGGTGTCGTGGCCGCCGAACTCGCGACCGCCTTCGCCACCCTCGGCGCGCAGGTCACCCTGCTCGTGCGCAGCGGCCTGCTCTCGGGGCAAGAGCCCTTCGCGGGCGAACTCGTCGGCGACGCACTGCGCGAGCTCGGGGTCGATATGCGCCTCGGCGTCTCGCCTACCTCGGTGTCGCGCGACGCCGACGGCATTGTGCACGTCACCACGGACGGCGGCGATGTGGTCGACGCCGACGAGATCCTGGTCGCCACCGGCCGCGTGCCCCGCACCGGCGACATCGGGCTCGATCAGCTCGGGCTCGAGCCCGGCGCCTGGCTCGACGTCGACGACACCATGCGCGTCACGGGCACGGGCAGCGCCCACTTCGCCGGCGACTGGCTGTACGCCGTCGGCGACGTCAACCACCGGGCCCTGCTCACGCACCAGGGCAAGTACCAGGCGCGCGCCGCCGGAGACGCGATCGCGGCCCGCGCGAACGGCACCGAGCTGCGTGACGAGCCATGGGGCCGCCACGTCGCGACCGCTGATCACGCGGCGGTGCCGCAAGTTACCTTCACGGATCCGCCCGTCGCCTCGGTCGGTCTCACCGCAGCCGCTGCCGAGCGCGCGGACCTCACGACTCGCGTCGTCGACATCGAGATCGGCAGTGTCGCGGGCGCGAGCGTGCACCGCGACGGCTACCGCGGCACCGCCCGCATGGTCGTCGACGAGAGCCGCAGCGTCATCGTGGGCGTCACGTTCGTGGGCCCCGACGTGCAGGAGCTGCTGCAGTCGGCCACCATCGCCGTGGTCGGCGAGGTGCCGCTCGAGCGCCTGTGGCACGCGGTGCCCGCGTACCCCACGATCAGCGAGGTCTGGCTGCGGCTGCTCGAGGGGTACGGGCGGTCGAACGACGCGCTGTAGCGGGGCCGCGATCCGGCGTGCACCGACCCAGCGCCCCGGTCGCTGCGGCCGAGCCCGCGCGCCCCACTATTCGGCGGGCGCGGCCGCCTCTTCGATCGGCGTCGCACCGCGTTCTTTCGGTGGCACCGTCTTCTGATCCTGCGCCGGGAACACGACCTTCTGCACGATGATAATGACCGATGCAGCGACCGGGATCGCCACCAGTGCACCGAGCACCCCGCCGAGCGCACCGCCGCCGACCGCCGCGATGACCACGAGCGAGCCCGGCACCGCGACGGCCTTGCTCATGATGCGCGGGCTGAGCACGTACGCCTCGATCTGCATGTAGACGAGGTAGTAGATCGCCGCGATCAGGGCCGTCGTCGGCGAGCTCACCAGGCAGATCACCGAGATGATCACGGAGGCCGACAGTGTGCCGACGAGCGGAATCAGCGAGCCGATGAATGCGATGAGCGCGAGCAGCGCCGGCAGGGGTGCCCCGATGATGCTCAAGAAGATGAGGCTCAGAATGCCGTTGCAGAGCGCGAGGCTCACCTGCCCGATGACGTACCGGCCGACCGCGCCAGAGACATCTTCGAGCAGGTCACGGAAACGCGGGCGCTGGTAGGCCGGAACGAACCGCACCACGAGACGCTTCATCGCGCGCATCGACGCCATGAAGTAGAGGGTCAGAATCAGCACGATGATGACGCCCGTGACCCCGCCCGCAATCCCGGCCCCGACCGCGACGAGTCCGCCGCCGATCTGGCCGAGGTTGGTCGGGTCTTGCAAGAAGTCGAGCGCCCCCGAGATCGCCTGGTCGAAGTTCGAGCCGAACTGATCGGTGAGCCAGGCGTACCAGTCACTGTGCGTGATGTCGTCGACCATCTGCGGCGCACTGTCGACCAGGTTCGTGATCTGCTTGACCAGCACGGGCACGATCGCGAGCAGAATGCCGGCGAAGGCGAGGATCACCACACCGACCACCACTGCGACCGCCGCGGGTCGGGGCAGCTTGCGCTCGATGAACGACACGATCGGGTCGAGACCCAGCGAGAGGAAAAGCGCGACGCCCACGTACACGAGCACCGTGGCGAGCTGCCCGACGATGCTGCCGATCAGCAGCGCGACCAGCACGCCGAGCGCACCGAGCAAGCCGAAGGTGAACGGATTGATGCGGGCGCTGTTGCCGAACGGGGTGTACCCCGCGGGGGTCGCGCCCGGACCGGGATCCTGCGCGTCGTCCTGTTTCGTCTGCCACCAGCGCATGTCATTCCCCTTACCGGGCCGCCGAAGGCGTCCCTACTCCGTCAGTCGACCACTCGAAGGGGTTCGGGTCAAGCGCATCGACGGGTGGGTCTGAGGTGCGCTATGCGTCGCTCGCCGCGACGTACACGAACGCGTCGACCCCGGAGGCGAGTCGCACGAGCACGCGCACGTAGTCGTCGACCTCGTAGTCGTCGGTTGCGGCCAAGTCGGCGTCGCTGAGCGCCAACGCGGCCCCGGCGACCGAATCGCTCGGCGATCCGGGGCGCAGAATCGGGTGCCGGTCGGAGCCCGACGCCGCGATCACCGCGGGGTCGGTAATCTGCACCCACTCGAGGCGCCACCCCACCAGGGTGTCGTCGACGGTCGGCACCGCACGCCCGTACAGCGCCTGCTGCACATTGGCCTGGCGCAGGGTGCCGTACGAGAAGACGCGGTGCGGGGTCGGCTCTGCCCGGCCAGCCACGGGTGCGGATGCGTGCTCAGTCACGGTGCGAGCCTAGCAACGGGGGCGTCGGCCTCACGATCCTGCGCTGCGTCGATGCGCACCCCGCGCACGAGCAACCACACCCCGATCGCGAACTCCCAGAGCGCGATCGGCAGCGCGAGCAGGCCCGCAAGGGGCGACACCTGATCGAGTACGCCCGCGACGGTCAGCACCGCCGACACCATCAGCACCGGCGCACCGACGAGCCCAATGATCGGAATCACCCGCGGCACGAGACGGGCCCGCAGCAGAATCGTGCCGAATAGCAGCGCGTTCACCGCCGGCAGCAGCCCGGGGCCGAGCAGAAACGCGCCGTCGTGCACTGCGACAAGCGCGGTCTCAATGCCGACTGTGGCGGCGTCACTGCCCGCGCCACCCGCGCCACCCGTGCCTGCGCCGGCGTCGCCCACCGTTGCCAGCGCGAGCAGCGCGATCACCCCGGCGAACACGAGTGCCGCCTCGACCACGCGCGACGCCACAAACCCGATGGCGAGCGCGGGCCGCAATCGCAGGCCGATCGGCGCGAAGGCCACGGCGGTGCCCACACACGCTGCGGCGAGCGCGAGCTCGAGCACCACAGCGACGGTCAGCAGTGCAGTGTCGCCGCCCTCCAGGTACGCGCGCTTGAGCGCGAGTGCCGGGATCGAGGTGGCGAACGTGACGAGGTAGAGCGCGCCCGTGGTGCGGGCAAGGGCTGTGGTGGTCGCGGGGGTGAGACTGCGGGCGACGCCGACGCCCGTGTCGTTGCTGGCGCGTTGGCCGGTGTCGATTGCGGCACTGCGGGTGGTGGTCATTGCGACTCCGGTTCTCTCGTGCGGGGCGGCTGCACTCACTCCTGAGCGGGGTGTACGCCGTACACCTCGGAGCATAGGTGTACGGTGTACGCTTCGTCAAGGAGGTGCCATGCCCGAGACCCCACCGCAGTCCGAGACGCAGCCCGCGCCGCAACGCGTGCGCGATCGACTCGATCACGCGCGCGTCGTGCAAGCCGCGATCGCCCTCGCCGACGCCGAGGGCCTCGACGCGCTCAGTATGCGGTCACTCGCCGCGCAGCTCGGCGTCGTGCCGATGGCGCTCTACAAGCACGTCGCGAACAAAGACGACCTCATCGGGGCGATGATCGACACGATCGTCGCGGCATACGCGGATCCGCCACCCGGCGGCTCCTGGCGCGAACGCGTGCGCGCCCGCGTCTTCGCGGCACGAGACCAGGTGCTCGCGCACCCGTGGCTCGCGGCGGCGATCGAGTCGCGTACCCGCCGCACGGAGCCAGTGCTCGCACACATGAACGCGATCGCGGGCGAGTTCATCGAGGGCGGCATCTCGCCGCACCGCACGCACTACGCGATGCACGCGCTCGGCACCCGCATCTGGGGGTTCAGCCGGGAGGCGTTCGATGATCCGGACGCCCCGACGACCGACGACGCTGACCAGCCCGCAGTGCTCGCCTACATGCGCGAGCGCTACCCGTTCGTCGTGCAGATCGCGCTCGACGCAGCGCAGCGCTCCCCCGCCGGGTGCGACAGCGCACACGAGTTCGGGTTCGCGCTCGACCTCGTGCTCGATGCGGCCGAAGCACCGATCTAGTGGCAGTTTGGTGCACTAAAGCCCCGCTTACGACACCAAACTGCCACCAAAACGCGGGGCGGCATCACCCACGCGGCGCGGGGCCGCCAGCCCCATCCCGCGCTTGCGCCCAGTGCCGCGGCGACGCCCCGAGGTGCTGCGTGAATGCGCGCGTGAACGACGACGCGCTCGCGTAGCCGAGCTCGGCGGCCACCCGCGTTACGCTCTCGCCGGCGAGCAGCCGGCCCTGCGCGAGCGTCAGCCTCCAGCGTGTCAGGTACTCGGCCGGCGCGATGCCCATCACCGAGGTGAACCGCGCCATGAACACGCTGCGCGACATCATTGCGGTGCGCGCCATCTGCTCGATGGTCCACGCGCGCCCGGGCTCCGCGTGCAGCTCGGTGAGCAGTGGCGCGAGCCGCGGGTCGCCCAGGCCGGTGACCAGGCCGGCCGAGATCTGCAGCGCGTCGGCGTGGTCGAGCATCCAGCGCAGCAGTTGGATCAGCACGACCTCGAACAGTCGGTCGGCGATGATGGTGCGCCCGCACCGCACCTGGTCGGCCTCACCGAAGAGCAGCTGCAGCGCCGGTTCGAGCTCGGCGATGTCGTCGAGCGGGATCACCACGACGTGCGGCAGCGCCGCGAACAGCGGGTGGGTCGCCCCTCCCGACACGTCGAGCGCGGCGCAGGTGAAGTCGGATCCGCCCACCGGAGCATTCACGAACGTGTGCTCCCAGGGGCGCGGCACGAAGACAACGCTCGGCCGGTCGACGCTCAGCGACCGCGCCGACCCGTCGGGCGCGAGGTACTCCATAGTGAGCTCGCCACGGCGCAGCACGTGCAGAAACCCGCGGCCCGGGTGCGCGGCGAAGTGCTCGCGCCCGCACATCGCGCCGGTGAAGAACAGCGACGTGCTGATGCGCAGCCGCTCGAGCAGTGGGGCGAGTCGGTCGGGGTCAGCCATACGCCCAGCATAGGACGATTCGGGTCGTTATTCATATTTTTTGCCACACATCATCCGAATGAAGGCCGCAGACTCGATGCATCGGCCCGAACCCGTCGGGCCACAACCGAGGAGCAACCCATGTCGCACGTCACCCTGATCGACCACAGCACCACGAGCGGAGAGGTGCGCGAGCATCTCGACCAGATCCACGCCACCTTCGGCGCGACCCCGGCAATGTTCAAGGCCGTCGCCCACTCACCGGCGGCGCTGCGCAGCATGTGGGGATCCTTCGCCGCATTCTCGACCAGCAGCCTCGGGGCCGCCATCGGCGAGCAGATCGCGGTCGCCGTCGCCAACCGCAACGCCTGCGCGTACTGCCTCGCGGCGCACACCGCGCTCGGCAAGTAGACGGGCGTGAGCCGCGACGGTATGGCGGCGGCGCAGACCGGCCGGTCTGACGACCCGAAGGTCGAGGCGCTGCTGCAGTTCGCGCTCGCCCTCGTCGAGCAGCGCGGTCAGGTCGCGGCCGAGGCCGTCGAGGCCGTGCGCGCGCACGGGTGGAGCGACGAGCAGATTGTCGAGACCATCGGCCAGGTCGCGCTCAACCTCTTCACCAACTACGTGAACGTGGCGCTCGACGTGCCGGTCGACTTCCCGGCGGTGCCGTTTCGCAGCGAGGCCTGAGCGAGCCTGTTCGGCGTGACCCGCGAAATTGGTGACGGCCCTGGTGCACTATTCACCCAAATAGCGCACCAGGGCCGTCATGAAAATTGTGAGAACGGTGCGGGGCGCTCAGGCCGACCACAACACGAACTCAGTCGTCGCTGAGGTCGCTCACGTCGGGGTGTTTGCGCAGGCGCAGGATCGCCCAGGCGAGCCCGCCCCAAAGCACGCTGAGCGAGAGCACCATCATCACGATTGCACTGGTGGTCATCGGTCGCCTCCTGAGCTGCTGCGCTGTGCGGCGGCCTCGCGCGCTTCTGCGACGAGGTCGGCCATTTCGGTTTCGAGATCTTCGGGCGCATCGGGCACGAAGCTCTCGGCGTCGCGCCGTCGATAGCGCCGGTAGCTCATCGCGAACGAGAAGATCGCGAGGAGGCCGATCGCGCCCCACCCGATCACCGAGATGAACCAGGTCGGAAAGCCGCCGTAGCCGTCGACGAGGTACGACTCGATGCCGCGCACCAGAATGACGGCGAGAATCACGGGGGTGACGACCGACACCGCGATGGCCCACACCGGCCCGAGCTTCAGCGACGAGAGTGCGTTGAGGTGCGAGCGCAGGCCCGGCACCGCGCGGAACACCCACGCGACGAGCACGAGCATCGCGACCGCAGACCCGGTGACGCCGATGTTGTTGACGAACGCATCGAGCACGTCGAGCACGTTGAGCCCTGAGGTGGTGCCGAAGAGCAGCACCGACGGAATGCCGGCGGCCAGGCCGACCACGATGGCGACGCGGCGGTTCGACCAGCCGGTCTTGTCTTGGAGCGATCCGGTGACCACCTGGTAGATCGAGAGCAGCGAGGTGAACCCGGCGAGCACCAGCGACCCGAAGAACAGCAGCGCCATCACCGTGCCGCCCGGCATCTCGCTGAGCAGGGTCGGGAACGTCATGAACGCGAGTGCGACGCCGCTGATGCCTTCGAGCTCGTCGATCTGCACGCCCTGGGTGAAGGCGAGGAAGCCGAGGGCGGCGAACACACCGATGCCGGCGAGCATCTCGAACCCGCAGTTCGCGAAGGCGACGACGAGGCCCGAGCCCGCGAGGTCGCTGCGCCGCTTCATGTACGACGAGTACGTGAGCATGATGCCGAAGGCGATCGAGAACGAGAAGAAGATGTGCCCGTAGGCCGCGAGCCACACGCCAGGGTCGGCGAGCGCCGGGAAGTTGGGGGCGAAGAATTGGTTGATGCCGTCCCAGGCCCCGGGCAGCGTCATCGCGTAGATCACGATGATCGTGAAGACGATGACGAGCAGCGGCAGCGTGATGCGGTTGGCGCGGTCGAGGCCGCGGCGCAGCCCGAGCGACATGACGATGATGGCGGCGATCCACACGATCAGCAGCGTCACCAGCACGGCGGGCACGAAGTCGAGCGTGACGCCTGGCGCATCTGCGAGCTGCAGGTACTCCCCCGTGAAGAAGCCGACGGCATCGTCGCCCCACTGCCGCCCGAAACTGAACCAGACGAAGCCGAGCGCCCAGGCGATGATGACGGCGTAGTAGGTCAGGATGAGGAACGAGACCCCCACCTGCCACCAGCCGAGCGGCTCGGCTTTGCGGTTGAGGCGCTTGAACGCGAGCGGCGGAGCCGCGCGGTACTTGTGCCCGATGGCGTAGTCGAGGAAGAGGATCGGCAGCCCGGCCGTCAGAAACGCGACGAGGTACGGGATGAGAAACGCGCCCCCGCCGTTCTCGTAGGCGACGCCGGGAAACCGCCAGATATTGCCCAGCCCGATGGCAGAGCTGATGGCGGCGATGATGAAGGCGCTGCGCTTGCCCCAGGTCTCGCGCTCGGGTGCGTTCGGCTTGGCTTCGGAAGTCACCGTATCAACGGTAGCAAGGAGCGACCGGCGCGCGTCAAGGGTCAGGGGGCTCGAGAGACACTGAATATCAGTGCGGTCCACGCGCACACGAGCATCACCACCGCCGCGCCGGCGGCGGTCCAGAGCAGCGCCAGCACCGGCGCACTCACGAGCGCAAGCAGATCAGCGTGCATTCGGAACGCCGCATGCGCGATTATGGAACGCATACGCCCTCGAAAGGACGCTCATGGCGACGAACGGTGCACCCGATGCGAGCGAGCTGACGACGCGTGTCGCGGAGCTCGAGGCCGAAAATGCCCGGTTGCGAGCGGCGCGGGATCAGCCCGGCGACACCGCACCCCCTCCCGCTCGGCGGCGTTCGCGCTGGTCGTCCGTGCTGTCGGCCGCGCTCATCATCGTGGGTCTTGTGCTCGGCACCGCCAGCATCGTCGCGATGTATGCGAAGCGTCAGCTCACCGACACCGACGCGTTCGTCGCGATGCTCGCACCGCTCGCCGACGACCCCGACGTGCAGGCGGCGGTCGTCGCTGGCGCGAATGAGGCGATCGACCAGGCCGTCGACATCCCGTCGCTGACGGCACCGGTGTTCGACGGCATCGCCGATCTTGATTTGCCGCGGAGTGCGACGACAAGCCTGCGCCTGTTGCAGGGTCCGATCAATCAGGGTCTGCAGTCGCTGGCGCACGGCTTCGTTGCCGACGTCATCGCGTCGCCCACCTTTTCGACGGTGTGGCAGTCTTCGTTGCGCAGCACCCACGCGCAACTAGTCGCGACGCTGCGCGGTGACGCGGGGTCGGCGGTGTCGTTGAGCGGTGCCGGGTCGGTGCGGCTCGAGCTCGGCCCGTTGCTCGCCGAGGTGCGTGAGCGGCTCGTCGCGAACGAGGTGATGTTCGCCGAGGCGATTCCGACGACCGATCGCAGCATCGTGCTGGTCGAGAGCCCCGAGCTCGGCAAGCTGCCCGGCGTGTACGCCGCGGTCGTCGCGCTCGGGTCGTGGCTGCCCTGGGTCTCGCTCGCGCTCCTCGCGGTCGGTGCGCTGGTCGCGCGTCGCCGCCGCAGGGCGGTGTTCGCGACCGCCGTCGCCGTCGCTGCGCTCATGTCGGTGCTCGGCATTGCGATCGCGGTCGGGCGCGCGGTGCTTCCGGTGTCGTTCGCGTCTGAGGTGGTGACGCCCGAGGCGCTGAGCGCTGTCGTCGTGGCCGTGACGGATCCGCTCGCGGCGACGGTGCTCGCGATCGGCGCGCTGGGCGCTGCGGTCGCGGTGGTGACATGGTGGTCGGGGCCGTCGGTGGTCGCTCGGTGGCTGCGCGGCGGCATCGCTCGGGCTGCCGACCGGGTGCGCGCGTCGGCGCAGCGCCGCGGTGTTTCGACGGGTGCCGTCGGCGTGTGGGTCGATCGCAACGCCTCGTGGCTCACCGTGTTGGTGCTCGTCGCGGCTGCGGCGTGTGTGCTGTTCATTCGACCGCTCGCCGTAGGCACGGTGGTGTGGGCGGCCGTGCTGGGCGCGGTCGTTGTGCTCGTGCTGCAGTTCGTGCGCCGGCCGGCGGGCGACTCCTAGGGCGCACGGCTCGCCACACACGATCGCCGCGTCGCCTCGGCCGCATGGCGCCCTTGCCGCGCCTCCGCGGGGCGACGCAAGCGCTGCCCGAGCGCGCGCCGCAGCGTAATTTCTGAACACACAACAAGCTGGGAATGACCAAAATTTACCTACGCGACAACATATTCCAGAAAAAATGATACAGTCGTTCAGAAATCTGCACGATGCTTCGGGATCGCCCCGTCGCCCAGAAACAAGGGAGTTTCTCGTGTCATCTGACGTTCGTACCGCGCCACCCGGCGCCCTCGCCCCGGGCAAGCTCGGCACCTTCGACATCGTCTTCTTCGTGGTGTCGGCGGCGGCTCCGCTGACGGTGGCGGTGAGCTCTGCACCGCTCGCGTTTCTGGTCGGCGGCATCGGCGCCCCGGGGGCGATGCTCGCCAGCGGGCTCGTGCTGATCCTCTTCGCCGTCGGGTTCACCGCGATGTCGCGCTACGTGCGCAATACCGGGGCCTTCTACGCCTACGCGGCGGCCGGGCTCGGCAAGCCCGTTGGGGTGGGCGTCGCGTTCATCACGATCGTGTCGTACGCGTTTCTCTGCATCTGCTTCTACGCGCTGCTCGGCTTCTTCGCGAACCTCACGTTCGCGCACCTCTTCGGCATCGACGTGCACTGGGCGGTGTGGTCGGTCGTGTCCGTGTGCGTGATCGGGCTGCTCGGCTACCGGCGCATCGACGTCGGCGCGAAGGTGCTCGCGGTGCTGCTGACGGCCGAGGTCACGATTCTGCTCGTCATCTCGATCGCGATCATCGTTCAGCACGGCACCGCGATCGCACCGGCCGCCGCCGCGTCGTTCGACCCGCGCAACGTGTTCTTCGCGTCAGGCGCAAGCGCACTGTTCGTCTTCGGATTCGGCGCGTTCCTCGGGTTCGAGGGCACCGTGATCTACGCCGAGGAGGCGAAGCAGCCGCGCCGCACGGTGCCGCGTGCGACGTACATCGCGATCGCGTTCCTCGCGGTGTTCTACGCGTTCACGTTTTTCACGCTGACCGTCGCGTTCGGTGTCGACGGCATCATCGCGCTCGCGCAGTCAGAGGACTTCGAGCAGATGATGTTCATCGCCGGCGGCAATGCGCTCGGCGCGTGGGCGGGTGTGGTGATGGAGATCCTCGTCGTCACCAGCTTCTTCGCCTGCACCCTCGCCTTCCACAACGCGTGCTCGCGCTACCTCTTTTCGCTCGGCCGCGAGCGCCTGCTGCCCGAACGGCTCGCACGCACGCACCCCCGCATGCACTCGCCGCACGTCGCGAGCCTCACGCTGACCACGCTCTCGCTCGTCGCGATTCTCGTCGCCGCGGTCTCGGGCGCCGACCCGTTTCTCGGCGTCGGCCTCTGGTGCTACGCGATCGGGGTCGCCGGCCTCGTCTTCTCGCAGGGCGTCGCCGCCGTCTCGGTGGTGGGGTTCTTCTGGAAAGATCGCCGCGGGCACGGCGTGTGGCAGGTGATCGTCGCCCCGATCTTCGGCGCCATCGGCTTGCTCAGCGCCTTCGCCGTGATCGCCACCCACTTCGACCTCGTCTCGGGGGTGCAGGGGCCGATCAACGGCGTCATGCTTGCGTGCGTGCCGGTCGTCTTCTTGGGCGGCGTGGCAGTCGCTATCGTGATGAGACGGCGCTCCCCCGAGCGCTACGCGGCGCTGACGCAGTCGGTCACCGTGATCGCCGACGACCGAACGGAGCCGTAAGCATGGCCGCAGCGAAGAGTGCCCAGCGTCGCAAAGATCTGCTCGAGGCCACCACGCGCGTGCTCAGCGAGCGCGGGCTCGCGGGTGTGAGCGTGCGTGCGGTCGCCGAGCGCGCCGAGGTGAGCGCGGGCAGCGTGCTCTATCACTTCGAGAGCTTCGACCACCTGGTCGAGACGGCGGTGCGCGGGGCGATCGAGGAGTTCATCGACCGGCGTCGCCAATTCGCCGAGGGGCATCCGGATCCGCTCACGCGCCTGCGCCGCACCATCGAGGCGGGCATTCCCGCCACCATCAGCGACGACCTGCGCATCGTCTACGAGGCGTCGGCGGTGGTGCGCGATCAGGCGCGCTTCCGCGCCGACATGGTGCTGCTGCTCGAGCGCCAGGTCGCGCTCTACACGACCATCATCGAGGTCGGGGCGGCGCTCGGGGTGTTTCGCCCGCGCATGGACGTCGCCGCGATCGCCTCAAACCTCGTCGCGCTCGAAGACGCCTACGACCTCTACCTGCTCGACCCCGACAACTGGCAGCGCGACCGGTACCTCGCGAACACACTGCAGTTCGCCGAGATCGCGCTCGATTGCAGCTTGAGCGACGCGGCTTCCGATGCTGCAGATGCGGGATCAGCCGCCGTCACAGCCCCCACCCTCGACCCTCAGGAGCCGCAGTGAGCGACACCGCACCCCGCGCCATCGGCGCCCCCGCCGCCGGTTCCGCTTTCGACTTTGACGCCGCTCGCACGCCCCGCGCCCGCGATCTCGGCATCCCGTTCGACGGCGAGCCCGGCCCGTGGAACGCCATCACCGACGTGCCCGGACTCGAAGTCGGATACACCACGATCGTGACCGACACCCCGCACGTGGCGCGCACGGGGGTCACGGTGATCCTGCCCCGCGGCCGCGCCGAGGCTGCACGGCCGTGCGCCGCCGGCACCGCCGTGCTCAACGGCAACGGCGAGCTCACGGGGCGCAGCTGGATCGAGGAGTCGGGCCAGTTTCAGACCCCCATCGCGATCACGAACTCGCACGCCGTCGGCGCCGTGCACCGCGGGGTCGACCAGTGGCTCGCTGAGCACCACCCCGAGGCCGCCGCGCAGTGGATGCTGCCCGTCGTCGGCGAGACGTGGGACGGGTATCTGAACGAGATCAACGCCGACACCGTCACCCCCGAGCACGCGCGCGCCGCGCTCGACGCGGCAGCGAGCGGTCCGATCGCCGAGGGCAACGTCGGTGGCGGCACCGGCATGAACTGCTACGGGTTCAAGGGCGGCACGGGCACGGCATCGCGCGTGGTGCGGGGTGGCGCTGGTGCTGCTGGCGAGGGTGACCGCGACAGCGACAGCGACCAGTCGTGGACGGTTGGTGTGCTGCTGCAGGCCAACTTCGGCTCGCGCAAAGAACTGCGCGTCGCCGGCCGCACGCTCGGGCGGCAATCGGCAGCACCGAACCCGATGGAGACGAGCGACTGGTTCGAGCGCGAGACCGCATCGGCGGCGCACGCGGTCGCCGGTGCGGGCAGTGTGATCGTGGTGGTCGCGACCGACGCTCCCCTGCTGCCCGATCAGTGCCGCGCGCTCGCTCGCCGGGTGTCGCTGGGGCTCGCCCGCACGGGCACGACGGGCAGCCATTTCTCGGGCGACATCTTCTTGGCGTTCTCGACGGCGAACCCTGACGCTCTCGGTTCGCGCATGGGCACGGCGACGGGCACCGTGGCGACGCTCGAGCATCTGAGCTGGGGCGGCATCGACGCGTTCTACACGGCCGTGGTCGAGGCGACGGAGGAGGCGGTGCTCAACGCGCTGGTCGCCGCCGAAGACACGGTCGGGCGCGAGGGGCACGCGAGCTACGCGTTGCCGCATGACGAGGTGCGCGCGGCGTTCGGGTAGTCGGGCTGGGGAGGAGCGGGCGCGCATACTGCTGCCCGCCCGTTCCTCCTCGGCACGCAGCTTCACCCGATAGCGTCGCCCCATGACGCGCCCCACCGATGCCCCGGCCCCGCACGCTGCGGCGGCCGCGAACGCACCCGAGCGTCGCTCGCGAATCCGCACGAACCTCGCGCGCCTCGAACCCCCGCATCGCATCGCCGGCGTCGACCTCGCCCGCGGATTGGCCGTGATCGGCGTCTTCGCCGCCCACCTCGCCGTCATCGAGACCCTCGAGTGGAGCGACCCCGGCACCTGGTCGGGCGTGGTTGAGGGGCGCTCGTCGGTGCTGTTCGCGATGCTCGCCGGGGTGTCGCTCGGCATCGTGTCGACGTCGGCGAAGCGCCGCCGCGAGGTTCGCGGGCCCGGCACCACGCGGCCGCTGTGGGGGCTGCGTGTGCAGTTGCTGCTGCGCGGCATCCTCATGTGGCTGCTCGGCATCTGGCTCGATGATCTCGACGTGCCGGTGTACGTGATTCTGCCCGCGTACGGTGTGCTGTTCGTGCTGGCGATCCCGTTCACGTCGCTCGCACCCCGATACCTCTTTACGCTCTCGGCGGCGCTCGCGCTCATCGCACCATTTGCCGTGTGGTGGATCAACTCCACCGTCGCAGCCAGCCCGAACGCGTTTGATATCGACGAGTCGCTGCGCCTCATCGCGTGGAACTACCCCATTCCGTTCTGGATGGCCTTTATGTTCTGCGGCATGGCCGCTGGCACCCTGCTCGTGCGCTCGGTGCGCTACGCGTGGGCGCTGCTCGGCGCGGGCATCGTGCTCGCCGTCGTCGGATACGGCGTGATCGGCTCAGCGGTGCGCGCCGCCGCGGGCCCCGACGAGATCGAGCACGCGGCGCTCGGCACCCCCGAATGGTGGTTCGCCGTGTGGCAAGATGCCCCGCACTCGTCGGGCATCGGCGAGGCGCTCGGCTCGGGAGGTTTCGCGCTCGCGGTGACAAGCGCGGCAGTGCTGCTGTGTCTCACTCCCCTGCGCTGGATCGCCCTGCCCCTGCGAGCGGTCGGCTCCATGCCGCTCACCGCCTACGTCACCCACATCGGCATCTGGGCGATCTGGCTCGCCGTCGAAACGGCCCGCGACCCGAACTGGGACCCCTGGCTCGACTTCCGAGCACTCGACCCGTTCTGGCCGATGACGCTCTGGGTCATTGCGGGGTGCACACTGTGGGCGCTGCTGTTCAAGCAGGGACCACTCGAGTGGGTGCTCGGGAAGGTGACGAAAGCACCGCGGCAGTGGGACCGGGTGTAAATACACCGGCCGCTCACGCGGCCTGAACACCCCAACAAGACAAGTCACCCAAACCGTGAGCAGCCCCAAAGTTTGTCGAGCCGCCGGTGCTCTCCCGACGCGACCCGCTCCAGCTCTGCTTCAGCACTCGACGTTATCGATCCGAGTTCTGCTGTGCCGCGCCTCGCCTCGCAGTCGATCGCGCCAGCACCACCGCGACAACGATCGCGATTACCAGCAGCACTCCCACAGCAAGCGCGATCCAGCCCCACACGGGCACGGTGAAGCCGGTACCTGCAGGGGTATTCGACTGGCTTCCGTAAACCGAGTCCACACGCTCTCCGCTGCTCGACAGCACCTGCGCGCCATCGCGAACCACCGCAGCATAGGCCTCAGCCTGTGGAGGGTACGGCCCAACTGACCATGCGCACAGCCATCGCTGCCCGTCACTGTCAATCGTTCCTGGCTCACCGTTTGATGTGGTGCACCTCGGATCATCGATATCCGAAACGAACAGCGGGTTCTCGTCCGGAAAATCTCGCGGATCGAGCAATAGACCGCTCTTCGGGTTCGCGTATCCGTAGCCCAGGTATGCATCATTCCACACGGGATCGTGCGGTTCACCTGCACCAGTGGTGCGCACCAGAGCTTGGAGTGCTTGGAACGCCGACGCACCCGCGAACTTCTGCATCATCAAGGCGAGCGATCCGGCCAGAATCGGCGCTGAATACGATGATCCGTTGATCTCTCTCGGCCCCCACCCCGCGTCATCCCCAACTCCCAACAGCGATGCGCCGGGCACGGCGAAAGCGAGATTCGAGGATCCTGCACCGCGGTCACCCGTGGTGAGGCTCGCGAGCGGGCTGCCGTCAGGCCCAATCGCGCTCACGGGGGCGGCTCCGTTTGTGAGCCAGGGCCCTCCCACGAAACCAAAGTCTGTATCGGGATTCGGGGTTCCGGAAACGACCACCACACCGTTCGCCTGCGCCTCGAGCAGCACCTGGTCCCAGTCTCCAAGGCCACTCAGCACGGCAACGGTGATGATGTCGGCGCCGTCGCGGATGGCAGCTCGTGCAGCGAGAGCGGTTGCGTCTCCCCCGCCAGTCGGGTTCTCGTAGACCTCCGCGCCCTCTCCCAAAGTGATATCGCTTGCCAGGTCGATGTCGTCGTCGGCACGCGTGGGGTCTTGGAGAGTGCAATCTTTTACTTGATCGATGCTTCCCACACCGTAGAACCAGACCGTCGCACCCGGCGCAATTCCTTGGGCGCCTGCTGCTCCGTCTGCGGCCTGACCTGACCCGCTGAGCATCGACACGACATTCGTCCCGTGCGCCGCTAAACCAGCATCATCGGACTCGATTTCCGCTGGCTCACCAGTCTGGGGACTGAGGCAGGTGGTCCCTCGCACCTGAACATTCGCGCCAGCGAGTTCCGGCGCTTGGAGGTTGATCGCTTCATCAATCACCGCGATGGTGACACCCTCGCCATCGATTCCGTCGCCGTGGACCGCTGAATAATCGAGCCACTGCTCGGCGTTCCACAGCAATTGCGTCTGATCCTGAGTCTCCAATGCCCGCGCCTGCACCGCAGACGTGGGGGCGGCAATAATGAGCAGAGCGAGGATGAACGCGCCACCAGTCACTGCAAGTTTTCGCGTCTTCACAGCATCCACTCCTGGCCGGTGTTAGCAGTATCACCGGTATCGTCAGCATTTCGAGTGCCATCAGGTGCCGGCGTTGAGCCGTTGATATCGTCCCCGATGCCCTCGATCTCAGGAATGGTCGCGGTCAACGTCGCGGCGGTCTCATCATCGGCAGCCCGTTGCTCGTCAATCGCCGCTTTCATCTCTGATTGCAGGCGCTGAAGTTCGTTGTCCAATTGCTGAATCTCACGGTGAATGTGATCTTCGCAATGCCAGAGGGCAGTGAAATACTCATGCGCTGGACTGGTCTGTGTTCCACTCGCCAGAGACATGTCAGTCTCGCTCGGGTAGTCGCCTTCCACCGCATGCACAGTCCCCAACTGATCTTCAAACCCGCCGGAAAGGCAAATGCTCTTTTCCCTCATGATCCCGTTCCCCTGAATCCATCGCTGCGGATCATTGCAGACCGCTTGCACCAGTCGATTCTCGCAGACGCTGCAGATTGGCGACGAGACGCTCCTGCGCCCGGTGCGCTACGCGTGGGCGCTGCTCGGCGCCGGCATCGTGCTCGCCGGCATCGGATACGGTGTGATCGGCTCGGGAAGGTTCGTGCTCGCGGTGACGAGCACGGCAGTGCTGTTGTGGCTCACTCCCGTGCGCTGGATCGCCCTGCCCCTGCGAGCGGTCGGCTCCATGCCGCTCACCGCGTACGTCGCCCACATCGGCATCTAAGCGATCTGGCTCACCGTCGAAACGGCCCGCGACCCGAGCTGGGACCCCTGGCTCGACTTCCGTGCCCTCGACCCGTTCTGGCCGATGACGCTCTGGGTCATTGCGGGGTGCACACTCTGGGCGCTGCTCATCAAGCAGGGACCGCTCGAATGGGTGCTCGGGAAGGTGACGAAGGCTCCGCGGCGGTGGGATCGGAGCGAGAACGCACTTCGACGTTGGCGCCCTTACCTTAGGACGTAATTCGCTGAGAGCCGAGCATCTGCAGTGCTCGCCTTGACTTGATCCGAAGGACACCCGATCAATGGCCCAATCCAATCGCGAGAGTTCGAGCGAGGGCCAAGACGAGGAGATCCACACATTCCAAGTCAGGTGGACTTTGGACGCACCCAGCAGAAGGAAGAATGCAAACCGAGAGTACTTACAGAGGATATGGACCGCAGTTAACGCATTGAATTCAAATACTTATCACAGATAGAATACAAATTGGACTTCTAATTTTCCCGAAGCAAACTTCGACCCTCATTCTCCAGGAGGCCCTCTACCATGACCTCGATCGAACAGGATATCTTCGCCTGGGCAAGTACTCGTCCAATCTGGCAGAAGAACCTCCTGAAGCGGATTGCCCGGGCAGAAACTATCGACGAGGCCTACGTAGATTCGTTGGCTCACTCGTTAGTCATCGACGACGTCAAACTGGAGACTCCGGAGCTCTCCGAGTCCGATCTATTGACTCGTGAGAACGAGGTCGGAACTTTGCAGCTCATTAGCATCGGTGATCTTAAGTCCGTTAATTCGCTCCTTGAGAATCAGAATTTGACGTTTAACCCGAAAGGCATAACCGTCGTCTATGGGGACAACGGTAGCGGCAAGTCGGGTTATGCGCGGATTGCGAAAGAAATCGTTGGAGCACGACACCAAGAGCAGATCCTCCCCGATGCGTTTGGAGGAGCAAACGGACCGCAATCTGCTCAAGTTCGTTATACCTTGGACGGCGTCGAGACGTCCGCTTTGTGGCCGGGCCTTTCAGACCCTGCCCTGAAGCAGGCGCATTTTTATGACGAAGCGTGCGGCAATGATTACATAGACCGGGATACCGTGCTCGGGTACCGACCTTCCGCATTGAAACTACTTGATGACCTAATCACCAATATTGATGCAGTTCGAGCGGCGATTGATCGAATGATAAAAGCGAACGAAGTGGTCGGCTTTCTACCTCCCGCCGTCAAAGCAGGGTCTCCGGCTGCAACGTTCCTCGAATCGCTTTCAGCAGCAACCAGCAAAGAAGAGCTTGACAAGGCAACTGACGTAGACCCCAATGCGAAAGTCGAGCTTGCACATCTCGTTCAAGAAGAAGCCCGATTAAGAACAACTGATCCAGCCAAGGAGAAAAAACGGCTTTCCGGTGCAGCTTTGCTGGTTGAAGAATTGGCCGACCACATAGATCACGTTGAGTCGGCCGTCTCTCCAATGCGTGGAGATGAAATACTCGGGCTGCAGGCACGAGCGAGGGAACTCCGCGCAGTGTCAGACTCTGCGTCCAGTATTTCTTTCGTCGATGAGCCCTTGAATGGGGTTGGAACTCAGACATGGCGCGCGCTCTGGAAAGCCGCTGAGAATTTCTCAATGGCTGAGGCGTATCCGGCGCACGATTTCCCTGCAACAGAAGACGAGCACGTTTGCGTGCTCTGCCAGCAACCTCTCCAAATCACTGCTCGAGAGCGGCTACAACGCTTCCATCAGTTCATCGAAGCTGAGGTAGCCAAACACGCTCAAGAAGCGGAGGACCTTTACAAAGCTGCACTCGAAAGCCTGAATGCAACTGAAATTTCGAGCGAGAAATGCACCGAAGCAATCTTGTTTCTAGCTTCCCAAGACAAGACGCTCGCCGATTCGTTGACCGCGGTCCTCGAGACCGCAAAGGAAGCCAAGAGTGGCATTTCCGCGCGCTTGAACGGCGCAACTGAGGCGCAGTGGGTCGACATGGCGCACGTCGATACACAGGACTTGCGCATGCGTGCCGCTGGCATAAGGAATGAAGCTACAGCCATCGACCGCACCGTTTTTGCCGCCGCGCTCGCGGACTGTAGATCGAAACTCGCCGACGTTGAGGGACGGATAGCGCTCTCCACAGTTCGCGATGGGTTGGAAAAGGAGATTGTGCGGCTCGATGCGCTTGCGACTCTCAAGAGGATTCAACCAAGCATTTCAACAAAGCAGGTCTCCATCAAAAGCGGGAATCTTGCCCGAACATATGTGACGGATGCAGTGCGAGCCCATTTTGTGAGAGAAGCCGCACAGCTGAAGCTTCAGCACGTGACGCTTGGTGACAAGGGGTCCGTGAAAGGTAAGGTGCGCCACCAACCCGCGCTCCTCGGCGCATTGACAGGCGCTCCGAAGAGTGTGCTTAGTGAAGGAGAACAAACTGCCGCTGGTTTGGCGGGCCTTTTCACTGAAGTCGAGTTCGATACGACAAAGTCAATGTTGGTTCTAGACGATCCGATGTCCTCGCTTGATCACGAGCGGCGAAGGAAGGCAGCTCGCCGCATAGTAGAGATTGCTGAGGATCGACAAGTGATCGTCTTCACCCACGACCTTGTCTTTCTCGGAGAAATCGCGGAAGCGAGCGAAGACATCGGGGTTCCGCTTACCGAGAGAACTATTGAGCGTAACGGAGTCCGTAAACCGGGCAGAATCCTTGAGGGGCACCCTTGGAAGGCGAAGGATGCGAAAGAGCGCATTGGTGCTTTGAAAGAAGAGCTCGACAACATCCGCAATTCTGAGGCAACCTGGTCAGCAGAAGAGTACGAACGGGCGACATCAGAGTGGGCAGGCAAGTTGTCCGAGACCTGGGAGCGCATCATTCGCAGCGAAATAGCGTTCAAACTCGTCGACCGGAGTACGACGGAAGTTCGACCGAAAATGTTCCGCATCGTTGCCAGCATCTCGAATACCGACGATTCCAACTTCCTAGCCGGTTACGGCGCGTCGTCGGAATGGTCCAGGCGGCACGACAAGAGTGAAGAACTAAATTACGTGCCACCCACGACTGCAGAAATGCAGATCGAGTACGAGCGCATTAAGGATTGGCGCGACCGGGTTAGCAAATACCAGCGCTAAAACGCAGTTTCCAGGACCCCGCAGCCCCGACCACATAGTTGAATTAACTAGGCACTCTGCGCGTTAGGGGCGGCGCCAACACGTAAGCACTTCGAGCCGCATAGCATCGAACCCGGCGAAAGTCGCCCGAACCTTCGAACCCAGGTGAGGCGCGAATTCGGAGCCTTTTTGCGCTTCCATAAGTCATAGGAGGCGCTGCCCTCATACAGCGAATCTGACCGACCCGCCTGCTCCTCCCAAGTCCCATTTACCCCCGCGAGAGCTGCGCTAAAGGCGCGCATGAATCTTCTGTTAGTCGGAGAATGTTCTCGGCAATCACGAGTCGGCCAACGCAGGCGGAAGTTGGAGAAACGTTCGCGTCGCGTTTGCCGACAGGTCGTATTGATAAAAATGATGAATCTTGACCTCCAAAGTACGTCAGAGCCAAAATTCGCCGACGCCACATTTAAGACAAGTAGAAAGCGAATTTAATGCGAGAGCCCCTGACTCTTAGTCTCGTGTCGATGAATGAACTACCGAAGCTAATTTCTGAGGATCTTCCCAATTGGGCGGACGCTCTCATGGCTTTGCTCTCGATCGTGACTCTAGTCGCCGTATCGCTCGCAGCAATTCAAATCAGGAATCTTAATCAACAGATGCATCGCGAACTCGAGATGCAGTATCTGCTGCGTTTTTGGGCGCTGATGGATCAACTCTCGAAACGCCATAAGTTGGGGGGAAGGCCCTCACGAGGTGATCGTGCTGTGTTTCGCGAATATCTTGGTTTATCGGAGGATCAGATAGAGCTACGTTCGGTCGGACGGGTTACCGATCACACATGGAGTTACTGGCGAATTGATATTAGATCAATGTGCTTGAGCGATTCGATATATCGAGAAATACTTAGTTCCCCGACCACTCAGTACTCGCAACTGCGACGGCTGCTCGTCGACCCCAGTTTCGACCCGCTGGAAAAGGGACGATCCTGGCGCCTTTTGAAAGGCCTGTAGTGCCGCCAAGGCTCCTAAGTTGATCCACTCACATGTCTACCAAGGGGAGGCAAGGTGCATCATCTCCTCCCTTGAACCGCACGACAAACCACTGCTATCCGCACCGGCGATGGTCCCGACAACGAGAATCTACTCGGGTGCGTCTACTTGATCTGGCCTCAACTGCGCGTCTACTAAGTGCCTGGTCAAGTCCGGGGAGTCGTGCCGCCAAGCCGACGGCATTCATCATCATCATCATCATCATCATCATCATCTCGAACTCAACCAGTGTCGGTTTCCCGAGTTGAACTGTTACGGGTCTGATGGATACTCACGTTATTTGATTCCCATTAGCGGTGCTGCCGTGGTCTTGTCAGCATAGAACGCCAACTCGAACTCCGTGGGTGGGACGTAGCCGCGGTATCCGTGGAGGCGTTGGTGTTGTGCCGGTAGACCCAGCCGAGCGTCGCCAACTCGAGATACTCAACCGGTCGCCAGGGTCCCAGGCGCGCCGACCCGCGGACTAGTTCGGTCTTGCAGTAGTCGTTCACCTTCTCGGCCAGGGCGTTGTCATGCGAATCACCAACCGTATTAATCGATGGTGTCGCACCGATCTCAGCGAGACGCTCGCCGTAGCGAATCAACGTGAATTTCGACCCTGCATCGCTCTGAAGCCGCAGATCCTCGTAATGGCGGCCCCGCGACCACCTCGCCATCTCGATCGCGTCAAGCACCATCTTGGTGCGCACATGCGACGCACACCGACACCCCACGATCCTCCGCGAGAAGACGTCGATAATGAAGCAGACATGCGCGACGCCCCCCGCTCTGGCACGAATGTTATGTCCGTAACCGACAGGCGGTTCGGCGCGGTCGCGGCGAACTCCCACTTCACAAGATCTGGGGGACGCACCGAGGCTGGATCGGGCCGGGCCGTTTTGACCCGCTTCGATCTTGTTGCCCCCGTGATCCCCGCGGCGCGCATCAGGCTACCGGTCTGATTGCGACCGATGTCGATCCCAGCGCGATGTGCGGTCTTCCAGAGCTTGCGGACGCCGTAGAACTGGTAGTTGCCTTCCCGGTGACCGACTCGCTCGGGAAGTAGAACAGCTTTATTTACCGCCCGCGCCAGCGGGGCACGGTCTCTCGCGGCGTAGCAGGTACTGGGGTCAGCTGCAGAAGCTGACAGATGGCTCGACCCCGAACGGAGACCCATCAACGACGTCGGTCTTGTTCGCGTCAATGAACGTGACTACGTTCGATGTTGGAGGTCGCGCTCCGCCCCGAAGAAAGACGCAGCCCTCTGCAAGATTTCGTTGGCGCGGCGAAGCTCACGCACCACCTGCTCCAGCTCCAGCAGCTTCCGCGCCTCCGCCGTGATCACCCCGGCAACATGGCCGTCGTCGACGTCAGCTTGCTTGACCCAAACGCGGACGGGCTCAACGCTGTGACCGAGCTGCGTCGCGACGCGCCTCACGGTCTCGCGATCGGCCCCGAGCTCCGCGCACATTGTCCTGACCATCCGAATCACGGCGGCCTTCTCCTTTGACGAATACCGACACCCCGCCGACCCGCCTGATCCTTGCTTAGCTCCTATGACTCCATTCTCGTTTCCAAAGTCGGGAGCCCCCATCAAACCCAGAGCGGTTCACGTGCGCCGCACCTGCGATCGTTGAGCGAGAGAGGACACAATTGCGAAGACCCACAGCAGAACCTTCGCTGAGAACGACTAGCATGGCGTGTGCTTCAATCAACGAGCCACAGGTAGACCGAATTCGTTTCGACGTGCGTCAGACAACTGAACAATCGGATCGAATCCCCGACGAGTCCAGTACTTCCCAGCGGCGTCTCGGAAGGCGATATCCGGATCGTATTGGATGTCACCGAACGGGACGATGAACTCGACTTCCCGGCTTTCCCCCGGAAGGAGCACGACTAATCCCGTGGACGCGTTGAGTTCGCCAGAGTTGCGCTTACAGGAAAGTGATACCCGGATCGAACTGATGATCTCGGTACTCCGATTATGGACGTGCACGGCAACTGTGCGCGCGTTCTCCGTGACAGTCGCGTAGGGCATTCCTTCTCCGCACTCAGCGACAATTCCCGGAAGCGGCACCAACGGCCGGTCGGGGTGCTGAGGCTTCGGAGCTTCGGCCCCTCCAAGAATCACGGGCTGGCCGACTCCAAGGATGGCATACACAAGGCGCGCCTGCGCCTCGTCCCGCACCCGCACATCGTCCTGATATGTCCGAGCGGTCAACTCGTTGGATTGGGCAGCTGCCTCCGCCGCAGCTCGAGCATGCGTGTTCGCTACCCTGTTGAATCGAAGCGCTCGAACTGCCGCAATTGCCGCGACTACAGCGATGACCGCGGTCACCCACTCGGCAACCGATCCGAACACCATGCTGTCACTGATGGCACTCCACCATTTAGTAGTCCCCGACCACCACTCAGCCATCGTGAGACTCGTTTCCGACGCCGTCGAGGATGTCGCGAAGATGAGGCTGACGCCCGGCGCAGACCGCCGTCATGAAGCGGTGCACGAGAACCGCGCGCTGATCCATGAAAGTATCGAAGTCAGGCTGGACTGACGCGCGCAACTCAGCTCCCGAGGGTTCGTTGTACGGCCCCGCTGCAGCAATGATTTGGTAAGGCACGAGGTGTGACTCCAACCGTTCCTTGACATCCCGCGAGTCGGGTGCATTCTCAGCGCGTTTTTCCAGGTAGGTAATCGGATCGAGCCGTCCAATGGTGCGATTCGTCTTCCATGTGATCAGTACGCAGTTCAGCGCCTTCATCGAATCAATTTCCGCTTCGATGAGCAATTGATTGGGGAATACGTGGTGGTACTCGCGATGTGTCACGTTATTGGCTGAGATAGTGGTGTCGTCCGCGAAATCGCGCGCGCCGAAGTAGTTGGCGGAAGCAAGAATCGCGCGTGCAATGGAACTCTTATTCTTCGCCCAACCCGCGCTCTTGAGATCTTTGGTGCTCGGTAGCGGGAAGAGATCATCATCGAAGACCGGAACGACCGCGTCGTCGTCGCCTGCGAGCAGCGCTGCCAGCCCTTTGTGGTCCGCAGCTGCACGCGTTGCGGCCGTTGCTTCGTACCTGTTAGTGAAGAACGATCGCCAAATGTAACGTCGCATAGTCTTGTCAACCTGCCCACGCCGATCGCCCGTCTCTGGCTCATCCGCGAGCAGTGCCGCGATTACGGGAATCGGGATGGCGGTGGGGAGCCGCTCGCCGTCGAAGATGCGTAGCGATTCGATCGTCTCGAGTGCGCGGCGAAGTCCGCGGGTCATCTTCGTCCAGTTCTCGACGAAAACTCTGTAGTCCATGTCGAAGTAGCCGCGTTGGTTCGGCATTTTGCCCTGCAACAGTGCTGACGTCTGCAAGACAGCATTGTCGAGGGATAGGATTTTTCTGAGGCTCGGAAGTTCGACATCGAGAGAAGCTTGCATCTCCTTAAGCCGCTGCCCGGTCGCCCCCTCAAGCTCAGCCACGACGATGTCGTAGGCACTCAACGGCTTCGCGTTGGTGTTCATGTTCACGAACACGCTGAGCGCGGTCTGCTTACTCGTCGTCGCCGGGAGGCGAAGGTATGGGAGGTTAAAGTGACTGAAAACCTCTCGTTTCTCTCCGATCAGTTTCTTAAGGTCGTCGCGGAATGCGGTGATTTCAGCGCTCATAGTCCGAAACTTGGCAATGTCGGTGACGTCTTCGCCCGGCTCCCGATGAGCCGTTGCCAAGTGCACCCACGAAGCCGTCTCGTCAGTTGCGGGATCGAGCAGACGCACCGGAACCAGCCCGCGCCGCAAGCACTCTTCCGGCGAGTCAACCCATAGCGGGTACATCGTCCCGTCCCAGCCCTCCCAGCGACGGAAATGCCGGACTGAGACCTCTTCATCGTCGTTCCCAGGATCGCTATCGAGTCTCGGGAAATGCACGAAGTAGGTGAATCGCGGGTCATTGTCCCGAATTGCGCGATAGAGCGCAGTCAGCCGTTGTTGGCCGTCGAGAAGGTGCTCAGTCGGTAGTTCATTCGTGTCGGGCGCGGAGAGCAGAACACGCGACACGAACTGTTCTTTGTCCCCTACGTTAAGTACGAGCGCCACCCCTAGCGGCAAGTCATGGATGATCGTGTTCAGCATCGAAACGACCCGCTTGGGTTCCCATGCGACGCCGCGCTGGAAACTCGGTAGCCGAAGCTGCCCTCGATCAATACTGACCAGCCAGTCCTTGATCTTCCGGTTCTGCGCTTCACTACCTGCACCCACGTAATGCTCCTTATATATTCCAGGCTTACTAAGGCCTCGACGCACTTCACCTCACGTCAAGCCGCTGGCTACTCATCAGTCCGTTCAGCTGGACGTCAATCTATCGGACTGTTTCCGACAAGTGCGATTCCACGATCTGACGGCTTACCACCCAGCTCCACGGGACATGAAAGCGGAGCCATCGTACGGCCTGGACAGTGCGATCGCCAAGCTTTATCTTTTGAAGCGCACTGCGTTTAGTTCCGACCTTTTATACGAGGCTATGAACACGATGCCAAAGAAGTACGAGCCAGATTTGAAAGCCAGCGCAGTTCGCATGGTGACCGAAGCGCTTGCTGATCACCCGAACCCGACCAGCGCGGTCCGGCACTCATCGGCATCGGTGACGAAGCCTTGAGTACCTGGTACGGGTAAGCCCAGATCGAAATTGGCGCGAAGCCCGGCGTGATCACCGCTATCACTGAGGAAGACCGTCGCCTGGGTCGAACTGAGTAAAGCGCGCGAGGTCTTGAAAGCCGCGTCGATATTCTTCGCGAAGGAACTCGACCGCCCGCGAACGAAATGGTCGCGTTCATCCACGAGCATCGTGATCGTTTCGGGGTCGAGTTCATCCGCCGAGTCCTGCGTGCAGCGATTCGTGAATTCCTCACCTCACGTGGTTATAGAGCAGCGAAGAGGCGGCCAGTCTCTTACCGACAGATGCGGGACGAGTCGCTGGTGCCCGAGATTCAGCGTCTGCATGCTAAGAACTACAGCGTGTACGGAGTGCGGAAAATGCGCGCTCTGCTGCAGCTTGCGGGGTGGGTGCACCTCGATGTTTGTGGGTGGCCGATATCATCTATGTGGCGACATAGTCTGGATTCGCGTACGTCGTGTTCACCATTGATGTCGTCTCCCGCATGATCGTGGGTTGGAACGTCGAGTCAATGCTGCGAGCTGATGTACTGCCTTACAGTCGTTTGGGGTGGCGGCGCGTGCTGCGGGCGGGGAAGTTGAATTCGCGACGTTTGAGTACGTGTGGTGCTGGAACCACCGGCGGCTGCACTAAGCGCTCACTTATCGGCCCCTGCTCGAGGCTGAGGAGAACTACTAAGCTGGAACCCGTCATCCCCCGAAAGAGGGGCGTTGACCGGAAACCGTTGCGGGACTACCCTAGTGCACCTCACCTGAAGCTCGAGGGCATCACCCAGAAAAACGGGCGCCCCTACACGCACAACACGCAGGGCAAGATCGAACAGTTCTGGCAAACACTGAAAAAGCATCTCGCCCAGAACAACGTAGCGACCCTGAGCGAGCTTCATCTCGTGCTCGATCGATTCCGTGATCACTATAACGAGGTCAGCTCGCATCGCACGATCAGCCGGCGCACTCCGCATGATGCGTACACGTTGATCCCGAAAGCGACGCCAGTGAGGCCCGATACCCCGGACACGAGGCAGGTCACGTACGACATCGTGGGGAAAACCGGGACGATCTCGCTCCGGCACGCAGGCCGCCTCAGACTTCTCGGGGTCGGCCGGGAAAACGCCCGCACCGAGATCATCCGCTTCGTCCACGCACACCACGCAAGCGTGATCTCGCACACCGGCGACATCCACAACGAATACGACATCGACCCAGAAAGACCACCCAACGCAAAACATCCGAACCCACAAAACGTGAGTCCGGATGTTCGCGATGCCGAAGCACCAAATGGTCGGGCTAATAGGATTTGAACCTGCGACCCCTTGACCCCCAGGTAGGCGATGGACCCGTTTTGCTGCAGTTAACCGGGGTTTCGGCGTTCCATACGGTACACAACGCGTCACAGATTTCACGCGTTGCAGGGTGTCGGCCACTAGATTGGCCCACTAGATCCAGTCGCCATCACACCCACACGATCGTTGACTTCGGGGTTTGTGGTGAGTTTACGTCTGCCCCGAACAAATCTGCCTATGGCCAAGTTCGAGCGAATGGTCGTTCGAACGCGTCGCTGTCTCCTCGGCTGTTGAATTGAGCGAGATAACTCTCTGCATCCGGCAGGCGGATGGCACGAATCGTCAACAGGTGGCGGGATCTGTTGACGATTCGTGTCGCCCAAGTTTGTACGAGCCTCTACGTCCGCTGACGCTTCGGGGCTAGGATCCGCCGCCGAAGCGTGCTTCGAGGATGCTGGCGGTGGCGGGATCCACCAGGTCGTCGCGAACGATGTAGTGCTGGGCAGTGATTCGCGGGTCGGTATGCCCGAGGAGTTCTGCTGCAAGGTCAATACCGCCGACTTTGTTGATGGTCGTGGCACCTGTTCGCCGGAAGCGGTGAGGGGTGACACCTTCGACACCGGCGTTCTCCATCACGTACCGGAGCCGCCGGCGGACGTTGTTCGTGGTCAAGGCGCCGCCCTTGCGGTTGCAGAACAACAACGCGTCCGGATCGATCGACGAACGCGCACGCATCCGTCGGCGGATCGCTTTCACCACGAACGCGGGTAGCGCGATGGTCCGAACGGACCGTGAGGTCTTGGGGTGATCCTGCCGATGGGTCGGCTCTCCTTTCCGGCTGACAATCGTCCCGCATATCCGCACCGTTGGGACTGATCCACGTAAGTTCAGATCGCGGAGCCGGATCGCGAGCACTTCCCCGATCCGCATCGATGTACCCAGGAGCACTTCAACGATCTGCCCGAGCTGTCCATCCGGTCGCGGCCCGGCTGTAATCTCTCGGCTCTCCCATTCTTGGACCGCGTCACGAATCAACGCGATGTCCGCGTCATCGAAGGCGTCCACGGTGCGGGCAGGTCGTCGCAGCCGTGACACGTGATCCATCGGATTGCGTGGAATCGCCTCATGACGGACAGCGAGGCCAAGAGCGAGGCGGAGCGCGACGCGTGCCTGTCGGGCTCGGTTGTAGCTCTGGTTCGCGAGTTGCTTCAAGAAGTAGTCGCAGCGTGCCACGCCGATCTCGCGAAGCGTGAGTTCCGCAAAGGCCGGCATCACGAGGGTGCGCATGTTCCGCTCATACAGCTGACGTGTCGTCAGCGACAGACGGTTCTCGGTGTCCATGTCTTCGAGCCAATAGTCCACGAGCACTGCGAAACTGCTGTCGGCGTTGAGCCTGGTGAAAGTCGGCTGGAACAGGGATCGTTCGGCGAGCTTGCGTTTGAGCGCGAGTTCGGCACCAGCACGAGTCGAGCCTGTGCATTGCACGTTTCGCAGTCGACCGTCCCAGTCCCGGAATCGCGTCCGCGCTTGAAAACGACCTAGGGAGAGGCGACGATGAGCGATCTTCCCGAACGTGCCGATCGGAGTGCGAGGCCTAGCCAACGTTGCGCTCGATGCTGGGGACTGCCGCCTGGATGCTATGGGATTGTGTACCTCGCTGTTGCATCCTTCAAGCCTGTCGGCTGCGCGGCTGGATCGCTGTCAGGTGAGCGATTGAAGCATCCGTCTGACTGCTGCTGGGAGTAGCGCTTCGACCTCAACGCTCTGGGCCAGGTGTCCGAAGTTTCGCCAAGTCAACTCGCGCACTTCTTCGGGAGACCTGTTGAGCGCTTTCGCGAGTCGTCGTTCTACTGGTTCGAGGTGGCCCGGCCTGCGCGGAGGCGGCGAGAACCGGTCCCCGCTGGGATGATCTGTTTCGAGCAGGAGCCGGGATACGGGGACAGCTCGCAACATGTCGAGGTTCTTGGTCATCGCGTAGTTGACGGAAAAGTAGCAGCCGAGGTCGACTGCCTCACGTGTTTCGTCCGCGTCCCCCAGCCACCAGTGCAGAATGATTCCGGAGCACTCCCCCGTTGCCTTGAGTGCGTCAAGGACAGGACGCGTTGCGCGGTAGCTGTGTATTGACGTGACACGCGGCACGACTTCGAGCGCGTCGAGAATGGACGTGAAGTTCGCAAGTTGCATGCCGGGGTTGACCCGAGAGGATCCGTCGAGGCCTATTTCGGAAACGTACGGGGTGGCATGCAGTGTCTCCTGAAACTGATCGATTTCGAAGGCCTGCTGAACGCCAACGAGGCCGGGGTGACAACCGAGCCCCCAGACGCTTGCTCGGTCAGTTCGGCTGCGAACCCTCTGAAACTCTGCGGTCGACCGGGTCGCGATTAGGACGACAGCACCCAGATTCTCTAGCTCGTGGGGCGCAATGTCGAGCGCAACGTGTGCGTGCGTGTCGAGGGGTGGGAGTTGCCTCATGAGAGGTATCCCTCCAGCTCGTCCAGACCGCGCTGGTAGAGAGACTTCACTGCTGAGAGGGCAAGGTTCGGGGGCAACGGGGTAGTCATGAGGAAGCTCTCGTCGATTCCGGTTGCGACGAAGTCGCGAACTGCTGTGTCGATGGATCGCTGGTGCGCGTATTCCTCGTACTTGCCCCCGCGTTCAGAGAGATATGGCGTCTGGTCTTCGAGATCCGATGCCGCGAACGCCGCGCGTCGCAGGGTGCAACCAAAGCAGGTGCCGCACGGGGTCCCGCTTGCAACGTCGCCGAGGTATTGCTGGTCGCTGTGCGAGCACGAGTTCGTGGCGCTGAGAAACGCGGAGGCCTCGTCTGGACCGAGGAGTTCTGCGACCTGTCGATATTCCTCGCCTTTTGTGAGGGTCTGGAACGGATTCTCGATAGTCCCGAAGCCGCCCACCTTTCGTAGATGCTCCCCCACTCGCCAGAGGAACCACGGTTGGGTGGTTCGGGTCGACAACGCACCGATGCGTTCTGGGCCAAGCGGTGGGTTGATGGATGCGAAGCCGTTCTCCGCAATCCACAGCCCTCGCCCGCTCTGGCTCGCTACTGCGAGCCCGAGCCCGAGGAACAAGAGTGATCGAGATCTACTTGACGGCTCATTGCGGAATCGAGTGCCGTCGAGACGTCGAGACTTGCGTTGCAGATGAATCTGATAGTGGTGTGCAGTGGCTGATGGGTAGTACCTCTTGAGAGCGTCAACCACGCGGTTCTGCGGGGCGCTCGCACCCGACCCCGAGCTCGAGTGTGACACCAAACGATGGGCTTGACGTTCCGGGAGTGTGGCTGCAGAGACGAGAGCACCGGAAGCGGAATCTGCTCCACCGCTGACGAGCACCGTGCGCTCCGCCGGATCAAGCACCAAGGCCGAAGTAACCGTCGCAACCCCAGGCGGAAGCGGGACAAAGCTCAGCGTCCATCGGTCTCCTGTGAGGAAGTCAAGGCTATGGGCGAAGTCCGAGGCGATCTCTTGCCACTGTTCAACATGCACCACTGGCACAATGAGCTCGATGTCGCGCTCGTTCCAGTTCGAGCCGCCTCGCTCGCGTCGGACAGTGTGGTCGGCGGTGTAGACAGCAAGCGCAAGCCTCACAAAGTCGGCGTTCTCGGTCGGAACGGAGCCGAGCTGTTCAAGGCTGGGGCGGAGGCCTGTCTTGAACGAGTCGTTGGCTGTTCCATCCCAAAGGAGGACCTCATCGGCATCACTCTGCTCGACCTGATCCGATGTCAGGCATAGTTCGATGCGGGTCATGATTCGTCTCCGTAGATCGCGAGGAGCGCTGTCATTCCTGACTCCACAGCTGCGCTAATTGCTGAGGCGTCCGATGTGATGGGGCTGATATCGAACCGCATTGCCCATGCCTTCGCAGCCAGCCGAATGTCCTCCTCAGCGGCCCGACGGCGCGCAGCATTGGGCTCTTGACGGATGCGATCACCCACTTCCGTGAGGATCGATCTGGCGATCATCAGCTCGACCGTGTGCCGAACCACCTGTTCTGGCTCCCGCGGAGCTTCAAGAGTCCATGTGACGAGGTCCGCGACGATCATGCGCGCCTCACTGTCCGCCAGCGAGCTATCTGGCTCAGTGTCGAACGCTGCCTCGACAATTCGTCGGCGCACTTCCAGCGGGTCATCCAGGCGCCGTAGCTCATCTAGGTCCAGACCAGCAGCTTCAAGTGGTGCCCGCTGCCCCCGCGAGTATGCATTTGACAGGGCTACAGCGCTGCCGGCCGGCCCCGCAACGCGGCCGACTGAGCGTTGGGCACCGCCGCCTGAACGCCCACCGCCTGACCCACCTGACCCGCCGCTTCGACGACCACCGCCCGACGGACCACCCCAGAGACGAAGCGCGCTACCGAGTTTCGCGGGATCCAGGCGAGGGGAGGATGTCGAGGTTCCCCCAGTTGGGACTTGCGGCGCACCGTCCAGCCAGTCGCTTAGTGCGTTCTGTACCGCCGCCGCGGCAGCACCTCCACTGCCTTTGAACGCGCCGCTAGTTCCCATCGGTAACCCCTACACCCAGCAGCGAGTTCAACGCGCGTGCCGGCTTCGACCCTGCCAGGGCATTTTCACGCCAGCTCTGAAGTACATCCTCATACCCGGCCACAAGCGACTCAAATAGCACTACCGTCGACGCCGCAAGATCAGCGCCGCGAAGTTGAAGCAGTGCCCTCTTCGCCTCCTGTTCCGATGACGGGTGCGCTTCTACGAGCATGATGATGGCGTTGGCCACGGCAAACTGCACCGCTGGCTCGTCTTGGAGACGCCGACCCAGGAAGCCGAGGAGCGTAGAGACGTCCCCAAGCGGTAGCGCTCGCAACTGAGCCGGGGTGACCGATTCTCGTTCGATCTGGGAGCGGGACGCGATAGCTGCGGCGATATCGCGCAGTTGTTCCGGGAGTCCTTCGTCCACAAGAAGTTTGCCGTTGAATGCCGCCGCCAGCGTGAGGTATCCGCCAGCCTCTCCTGCGTCGATCTGAGGGGGGAGTTTCGCCCAACGCAGCATGGTCGCGGAAAAGGCTTCCTCCTCGGATTCGCTGCTCTCAAGAGAGGCCGCAGGAGGAGTGCCAGACTCCGTGGCCTCGGCCAGGCTGTCGAGCCGTGCTCGTAGGACGCCCGAACTCAACCAGCCAAGCAGTGTATTGAAATCGGCGGGCAGGGTTCGTTCGAGCACCATCAGCTTCGCGACCGCGTCCGGTGAGAGCGCCACGCCTCGGCGATCGGCAATCGACTGACGCACATTGAGATCGTTCATGAAACGCTTGATACGGCGCGGATTTGCCTGCAGCTTCTCGTACAGGATTGGAGTGAGCCGCGCCGCAGTCTGCATCGCAAATGCCATGTGCTCGTCAGCTGGGAGGGTCAGGTCGTCCAGACTTCCTGCCTCTGTACGTAGCTGATTGCACTTCGAAACGAGTTCCGAGAATGCTTGGTCGTCCGCGGACGACTGACGTGCAAGGAGGAGGAAGAGGTATGCACGGGTATCGAAAGCGCTCAAAGCAGGGACTGGCACAGTTGTCTGAACGATCTTATGCAAGTAGAGGCTTGCAACGCTTTCTTGCCCGTCGCTACCCTGCTGCGGGTTACCTAGATGGATTCTGATAGCTTCCGCGACCCTGGCTTCATCCGCGGCGATAACAAAGGACATGCTGGGGACGGAAAGAAACAGGCGGATGGTCTCCAGCGTTTCGACGACTGTCGATGGGAGACAACGATCAAGATCATCAACGAGCACCACCACACGGGAAACATGTTGGAGCGCGGGGTTGGTGAGAAGTTCCGAGAATTCTTTCTTAAATGACGCCATGCCCTTGGGCTGGTCGAGAGACTCCGCGTCATCGCTCACCAGATCAAAAACGTCATCGATCTCTGGGAGCTGAAGCGTCAGTGCCGTGCGTGCCGTCATCTTGATCGCTTTGGACCAGTTGACGCGGCGCACAAGGTTCTTGAGTGCTTTGAGCCCTGCTTGCCCGACCGCATCGGTTTCCCGGAACTCAGTGCTTAGCGCGCCGAGAATCTCGCTCACCAGGCTCTCTTTCGCACCAAGGCTCGGGTCGTACTGCCATGGGTTCGATCGCACAACCACGACCTTCGACGCGTCCAATCCCGAATCGGCCTCACCTCTTGCGTCGATTCGGTCCTGGATCAGATGCAGCACAGTGGTCTTCCCGCTGCCCCAGGGGCCTTCGAGACCCAGCGCCACAGGATCAAGCTCGCTATCAAAAAGCGCGTCGACAACCGTGCCAGCGATGGCATCGAAGGAAAGCAAGTCTGTCGATGATGGCTCATCCGACCAGAGCCTAAAGTCCGCCATGCTTACATACTCCTCTGTGAGACCACGTTGTCGAATCTATGTCCACATTAGAGCCTCACACCGACATTGTCCGCACGTACATCCGTCGGCGCCTGCACGCAGTCCTGCTGCGACGGCAGCCGATCGAGACCCTTGGCCAGTTCGGTCACGTGCGTGTTTGATGACCTCCCAGGCAGACAGAACACCAGACTCAATGTGGCATCCTCGGCTGAGTGCACCTGTAGGCGCAGCCTGGCAGGCCGCACAACCGTGACTTGCGCACAGAGAGTGCTATCAGTCGAGGTCGGACCCCGTAAGGCTGGCGCCGCCAGTTCTATGCGGGAACGCCGGGCCTCGCTGGGTGAGTCATCGCGATGCGAAGGGCCGCGTCCACTTCTGTTCCAGCTGTCCCGCCGAGAGGTGGAGGTGGCTAAGGTTCTCCCGAATCACCGCCTCGTCGCGCATTGCGCTCGGCGACGCGATAGCTCCGACAAACGCTTTGACTGCTTCACGGAGCCCGGCGAGGTCGTCGAAGGTGATGACTCGCGCGTTCTGGCGCGGCACGGCATCAACCATTGGCAGCGCTGAGGGATGAATCAGAATGGGCGTGTAACTGTATCGGGGATCCGAATAGTCGCGCTCGAACCAGTCCGCAGAGTGGGTGAGCTGCTCAAGGTTATCCCGAGATATCTCAGTTGCGGTCGCCTCACTCTTTGCTTCTAGCACCCAGAACCGATCGTCCCCGATCGCCCATAGGTTGTCTGGTCCGATACGACTGTCCCTGTCTGGGCGTGATGACGCGAAGCCGAGCAGCAGGCCGAGCTGCTCCATGGCAGCTTCGAACCGCGTGTAGCTTCCATGCTCCTCACTGGGGATGAGGTCCCGCAGCATCGCTTCAACGCTGATCTGAAGAGCTTCAGCGGATGAGAACTTGTCGGTGAGGTATGTAGCGACGGCTGCGGCCTGGTTGCCGAGCGAGGTCAAACGGGGAAGTTTGATGTCATTGCCAAGCTTCAGGAGCCGACTGTTGTCAAGCCGAGCCGACTTCTGAAGAGCCCGAGCGTCCACCGCATTCACGCAATTCAGATAGCTCGCGGCTCGCTGCTTCTCCCACCCACGAATTGCGCCCTTCTTCGCCGCTCGAATTGCTGGGTCCAACGCTTGCTTGGCTTCCATGTACCTGCCTGCTAGAGCATGTTCGAATGCAGTTCGTTCTCCTGAGGCCCTGACGGGCACAGCTTCGAGGGAGTCATAGGTCACGCCTTCCAGAGCCCGCTTGCTTGCGCTTGTCCACCCAGATTCACGGCCCAAGAACGCGCTCACTGCTTCTTCGAAGAACTCGATACCTTTGCCGCGCCCCCGCTTCGAGAAGGCCGCCGACAGCTCGTACTGTGCACGCGTCGCCGGCGAAAGCCCATTTACCGCGGACGCAAGATAGAGACGGTCTACAAGCCGCGGATCGAGTAGTACTACCGCGCAGTAGTCGTCTGTAGCACGTACTCCGCGTCCCATTCCTTGCTCGATGCGTTGAATCTGGCGCTGATTGAGATCCTCCGCATCGAGAGTCATCTCCAGCTCGACGCGCTCCCATGGTGAATTGATCTCTGGGAGACCGTCAAGCACTAGGATTCTGCACGCGTCGCCTGGCAGGTCCAATCCGTCATACCTTGCGACGAGGACGACCAAGCCAACGTGCTCGCTCTGCAACCGCTGGACGGCTTGCTCAATCGTCTCCTTATCATGCACCTCCGACGTCATATGCCGCCACTCGTCAGCACGTTTGCGAGAAGGAACGATCACCACCACGTTATAGTTGGCGGCCCATGCCTTGAGCTTCTCGAGAACCATCGTGCGAGTAATGTCTCTACTCGTCTGGAGAGGCGTCAAGATGATTCTGTCACCCAGGTCGCTGGCAGACGCCGGAATGATCGGCGCGGTAACACAGCTGGGTTCAACGTTCATGTGGGTCGTCAAGATTGAGTCATCCGCGAGCGTCGCAGTCATGTAGATTCTCCGGGCAGCATCAGCAAACGAGGGAACCGCCGAGAGATCTGGCAGGGGAAGCCGGATCTCGATCTCCGTCGGAGTAACGGCTACGTCGCACAGCTTCAACTGGTCTTGGATCAACGGCCAAACGAACTTGTCTGGGTCCGATGAACTGAGGATATTGAAGGCTTCTTCAATATGATGCTGCCAATCCCAGTACGGCACCGGCACCGCCACGCTCCCTTCTCCGCTCACCAGACCAGAGTGTCCAGACAGAGACTGCTCCTTGAGTGCATTTTGAAACAAGGCGAACAGTCTGCGATACGCCTCTGTTCCCTGTCTGATCCGGAGTGAGAACTGCTGCTCAATGATCGGGATGCAGGCGTGGGCGTCATCGACCACGATCGCCCCTACGGGGAGGGTACCCCACCCCGAGCCACGGACCCCGAAGACAGACTTTCCGTTGTACATCGCGTGAACCGGGGCAATCAGAATCGCTTCGCTCTGACGAAAAAGCGGATCATCTGCCTTTGCGGCCCACAAGATCCCTAGACGTGTAGCTGTTTCCTGCGCTTGCTTCTGCAACTGCTTGTCGCGGACAAGGAAAACTGCCGGCCCGATTCCCTCGTTGAGCGATGATTTCAACATCAAGAGTCCGATCACGGTTTTACCGCTGCCAGTGTTCATCTTGACGATCAAGTCAGGTTCTTCTCGCCGCGGGTACCATCTGTCCCACACCTCGGTCTGAATGTCATGCGGGAACTTGTACGGTGACCCCGCAGGCTTCGCCAGAGCACGGAAAAGCCTCTTTGGATCTGTAATCGTGTCTGCTAGGTTCTCCTCATCGAGTCCATCGAAGATTCCCATGCCTCCCATCATTGCAGAGTCATTTGCACTAGGCACAGCGGTCGCGGCGACACACGCGATCGGCTCGGAATCCGACCGCGCCAGGAGGCAGGAGTCGCAAAGGCGGACGCCCCCATGAAGCGCAGGTACCATGGCCTTGCTCAGGCAAGCTCGCTCCTCAAGGCTCGCCCGGCTTCGGTGACCCCGACCTCGAAGAACATCGACTCACCCAGACGCTTATCGTGGCCCCAAACAGGGGCCCTTCTGCACGAAGAAGGCATGCCACCAGAAGCTGCACCCGGATTGGAGATACGTTGTAACTAGCTGCCGAGGGCTTCTCGTCCGAGGCAGAGGATCCAAGGCGTCGGTCGCGTCCGCCCCCAGCCAGTACCTTTGTAGGGCGTCGCCGGTCTGCGTCGCGAGAACCCTAACTAGAACCGAGGAGTGCACATGTCCGAGATGTGGCAGGGGGTAGCGCTAGGCGCCCTTTTCGCGATTCCGCTCGGCATCATCGTGAACCTGATCTCTCCTCGGATTCAACAGCTAGTTGATCGCCGTTCCGAGCGCAGCGCCGCAAAACGGGCTCAGCAGGATGTAGTTTTCCGAGATCGAGTTTCAGCCCTCGCAAAGGATCGGTCGGCTCTCTATGTCGAGCTTCTCGACACCCTGCTTCGCGTTGCCTACTTCACTGCGCTTTTCGGAGTGCTGTCCGGCGCGTTGTTCTTCCTTGGTCAGGTTTTGCCTTATATGGGCCTTATTTCCAGCGTGATTTTGGCACTTGGCCAGGTGACGGCCTTTATCGGCGCGCTGACAGTCCTCAACGTCGTTCGGCCGGCAGTTGCACTCGTCCGTGAAATCCGGGCCACTTCTGAGACTGACAAGACCTAACCGGCGCTAGATCGCTCCGCTCGTCTGTCAAAAACGGAGCCAGGCCGATGAAGGCGCATTACCTGGCATCGGTACACGCGGCGACCGAAGCAGCACCTACCTCGCGCTCGATGTTCGTGCCCTCCATCGGTTGACGGCCTCCTTCATCCGGGCCCTTACGATCAGCAGCAAGCTGATCGGACCGAGCACGAGGAACGAGATCCCCATCACGAGGCACCACAGGAGCGGCACGCTGAACAAGGCGTGCCCTCCGTCCTCCAGAATGCCTTTGAAGATGTTCGCGACGAGGAAGTAGGGCACCGCGATCAGCATCGCGGGAGCGCCCCACTTGTGACTGTCGCGACGGTGAACGATCCGCTGAATGAGCCGGAAACTGGGAACATAGCGGTTCAGTGCGGAGACCACGACCGCGACTCCCGAGACGATGAAGCCCAACATGATGATTCCTCTCAATAGCGCACTGCTGTAGGTAGCGGCGCTATTGGAGGTGACCCTAAGGCCCGGCCCGGAGGCGAAATGTGTCATGCAGGTTTCTGCCGCTGCCCTTCTACTGTACGTCGAGCCATTGAGAAGTGGAACCCTCGGGTCGCCTACAACGACCGTCCGCCGCGGCGGATCAGCGCGTTCGCAGCGGCCTTCGGGCGTGTCCACTGGGTGGTGAGTGCTCGTGCGCGATGGAGTACTTGTGCGGCGCGGGCTTGGTCGATCTTCTGCGCGATCCCGTCCGCGTCCGGGCCGAGGGCGTCGTCACTGGTGATGTCGTAGCGGTCGCGGTATGCGGCGACCGTGCGCGCATATCGCGTCCAGGCTTCCTGTTTCCGCGGATCATCAGGCCGCGCCCCGAGCGCCCGCACCCACGGTGCTGTGTCTGCGGCGGCTTGCTCGGCGAGGGTGGTGGCGCGTTGTTCGATGAGCTGGTGCCGTTCCGCGAGCGCCCGCCGCAAGTCCGGCTCGGTGATCCCGCCGGCAACGGGAATCAGACCCGCGATCAACCGCGGCGCCTGCGCCGCACGCCCGCCGCTAGCGGGGTGCTCGGTGGCGGTCGCGAGGCGCCAGTGCAGTACGGAGGCAATGTCGTCGGCGTAATCGAAGCCGCGGGCTTTGACCAGGCGCGGGAAGAGCCGGTCAACATCGTGGTGGTTCGCTTCGGCGCGGCGGAGCTCCGAGGCGAGGGCGCCGAAGGCATCGGAGTCGAGCACGGCATCGACCTGCGAGGTGGTGAGGCCGGATACCTGGATGAGGGTGGCCCAGCGGTCGTGTTGAGCTTCCGTGGCGATCGTCTCGTACTCGGCCGCGAGCTGCCGGATCGACCCCCACCGTTCTTGCTCCCGCTCGATCGTCTCGTGCACCGACAACTCCACCCCCGAGTGATTGAGCACACCGAAGAGTACGCGCCGTGCTGCCTCCTCTGGATCTTCGGCTTCGTGCGGATGCTGGTGGGCGTCGTCGGGTGCGTCGACGGTGACGTAGGCGTGGTTCCCGTCTCTTCCACGTGTGAGCGCGACGTACAGGTTCTCCCGGGTCATTGAGGGGTCGACCAGCACATGCGACGTGTCCACGGTGACGCCTTGGGCGCGGTAGGCGGTGACGGCGTAGCCGAGGTCGAGGTGTTCGGAGACGTAGTCGGCGGGCAGCACAATCGACCCGCCACGATCACGGCGTGTGGGGCGGATCGTCACGGAGCCGTCGAACCGGACCTTCGTGATTGTCCACCGGTTGCCGTTCTGTACCCAGGTCGAGCCTGAGCGAAGATCCCGCCGATTCTTCCGAGTAATGACGACATCTCCGACCGCGGCGGTCGCGCCGCCGTCGAGGGTGACTTCTCCGCGGATGGGTTTCACGACGCCGGTGAGGATGAGTTCGGCGCGGGCGCGGAGGTTCAGGGCGGTCATGGATTCGGCGGCGTCGGTGACGAGGATCGACGCGATCCCCGCCTCCCGGTCAGCCCGCCACGCCTCATACGCCCGCGCGGTCATATCCTCGGTGTCGCCGCCTGTGATGCGGCTAGCGTCTTGGTAGGTGTCGATGACGGCGGTGTGGCCGAGGCGGAGCCCGAGCGACGCGCGCTTCTCCCACTCGTTCGAGAACCGGTGAATCGTGAACAGCTCGGGGGTATCGGCGCGGTCGCCGGCGAGGAGTCCGAAAGCTCCGGCGGCTTCGACGGCTTGGAGCTGGGAGTAGTCGCCGACCAACAGGACTTTCGCCCCGGCGTCGGCGGCGAGGTTCGTGATGCGGTCGAGCGAGAGAGTGCCGGCGAGGCTGGCTTCATCGATGATGACCAGTTGCCCCGCCCGGAACTCGGCACGCCCTATCTGGTGCAGTGTCCACCATCTCGCGGTGTTCTCCGTCTGAATGCCGAGGTCATCGGCGAGGACTTCCGCTGCAACGACCGACGGTGCGAGCCCTATCACCGAGCTTGTGCCGTGCTGCTGTTCCCAAGCGTGGCGAAGGGCGTTCATGGCGGTGGTCTTCCCGGTCCCGGCGGGGCCGACGAGCAGGTCGAGCGTCCTGCCCGATACGGCGATCTTGGTGAGGGCGTCGGCTTGGTCGGGGCCGAGCATCCGCCCGTCCCGATCCGGTGCGCCCGTCACCCGCTCGATCACCGCGAGCGGCAACGTCGGTGCGGTCATCGTGTGGGAACGCTCCAAGAGCCGCGCTTCGGCTTCCAGCAGTTCCGCTGAAGAGAACAGGCCTGAGTGGCGGGGCCGGAACGCACTCATGCCGTCAGAGCGCTGGAACCGTGCCGGGGTCGAGGCCAGCTCCGGCGGGGTGAGGCGCAGCGAGGCGCGCTCGGCTGCATCGACGACCAGCCCGGTCACGGCCTCCCGGTCGCGGGTCGTCGCGAACCGGTACTCCATCGTCTGCCGCGCCGCCTCCGCCGTCAGGTTCCACCGATGCCACGTCGACCGCTTCGCTCCCACGGCCTCGACCACGTTGTGTGCGATCGCTTCGATCAGGTCGAGCGGCATATCATCCGCCCGCAGCACCCGCACGGTGCTGGCGGGGATCGCTTCGCGCGCCCACGCACCGGCATCGCGGCCCAGCTTCCTCGTGGCTCGCTTGCGCCATTCGGCCGTGAGGTCGGCAAGGGAACGAACCTTCTTCTCGGGCCGGGTTTCGAGGGTCGCTTGCGCGCGGAGCTTGATGACCGTCGCCGCCGACGGCTGACGCCCGTGCCGCTGCACGTAGTCGGCGATGAGGCGATCTTTCGCAGCGTCGATCTGATGGGAGCGGGTCGAGAACTCGAGCACGAGTTCTTCCGGCACCGTCTTGATCGCCCACGTCGGGTTCCGGTCCCGGCCACGCTCCCTGGCTTCCCATTCGATGCCGAGCAACCTGGTGAGGTGGTCGGCGATGATCGCCTCGTGCAACTCGGACAGTGCGACGGTCGCGGCGTGCATGGGGCGGCCGTCGAGCGACCGCCATCGCCCGTCGAGCACCGTCCGCAATTTGTTCGATACGACGACGTGCGTGTGCAGGTGCGGGTCGGAGGCGCGGGAGTCGTAGTGATCGTAGGCGGTCGCCGCGATGCCGAAGGTATCGACCTGGGCGACCGCGCCGCCGTCGGCGCCGGTCGAGCCGACGCGGGTGGCGGCGACCTCGCGTTCCATGAACTCGATCACCTCACTGATCGCTGCATGGTGCGCGTCAGCGATCAGGGCTTGCGTGCCCGCGTCTGCGACCGCCCACAGCACCGATGCCGATTTCGGCAACGAGAACGTGTAGTCGTACCCCACGACGGCCTTCCTTGTACCCCGGCGTCGTTCCTCGTCCTCGATCAGTGCGACGGCCTCCGCGCGGGAGGCCGGGCCGAGGTCGGGATCGAGGGCTTCGATCCGGGCTTCGATGCGCTGTGCCGGGGTCGAGTAGACCGGGTAGGCGTGCCCGAGCGGATCACCGGTCACCGGGTCGCGGCCCATGCCAATGAGCAGCTGCAGTTGCTCCTCCGACATCTCATCCCCGACCGCGATCTGCCCGCCGGCTAGCTGCGCGACACCGGCACCGAGCCACCTCCCGGGAGGATTCCCGACCTCGGAGTAGTAGCGCGTGAGCGGGGTGGACAGCGAGCGGTCTCCATCGCCGGTGACAACAGAGCGCAGGAGGTACTTGTAGCCGTCGCCGGCGCTCATCACCCGCATCGAAACCGTCACACCAGTCAGGTGTCCCGTAGCGAACCCCGTAGCGATGTCGTACCCAGCTGAGATACTCGGAGAGTGAACTACCGAATGGCAGAAGGCGCCAGCTACGAGGGGCGCGACTCAGATGGAAACGAGACCTTCCGCGTATCCATCCCTGCGGATGAGCATGGCTACTTCGGTCGCCAGTGTCCGTCTTGCGAACAGCTTTTCCGTATCCACAGTGCGGACTACGAGGCTCTGCCAGATGATCTGAAGCTGACTTGCGCATACTGCGGACATGTCGATGACCACGGCGACTTCATGACCCAGCAGCAGCGGGACAGAGCGATGAGGGCGGCGCAAGACTTCGCCATGCAACTGATTGGCCAAGCCTTGGACTCGTCGTTCGGCTCACTTGCTCGGTCTACACGTAGCAATCGATTCGTGAAGTTCACCTATCGTTCCAAACCTTTCTATCCCGAACCGCTCCCTGGCATCGACGAGGAGCGTCTGGTGCGCGAACGTGTATGTCCGACATGCAAAACCAGGTACGCCGTCTTCGGCGAGCACCGCTTCTGTCCGGTCAGCGGCCCCCTCACTGCACGAGATGTCGCAACAGACGCGCTCGCCGCAGAAACGGCGAAACTCGACGCACTCAGCGATATCCCCGAGGCGCAACGCGCGGTTCTCCGCGAACAAGGGGTATTCGATCGGCTCTACGTGGACACGATCGGTCACGTCGTCGGCATCATTGAAGCCGTTGCTTCGGCGACGTTCAACGCTCGTGCCACGAATGCGAGCGTTCTACTCAAAGGCAAAGGCAACATCTTCCAACGTCTGGACGATCTGGCCGACCTGTTCGTTGAACATCTTGGGATCAACGTTCGTGAGGCTGAGGGGGTGGAGTGGCCAACGCTTCTCCGGCTCTGGGCAGGTCGGCATGTGCATATGCACGCTGACGGTCTCGTAGACGAGAGGTACCTTCGGTCAGTCCCAGACTCCCCTCTGAAGGTTGGACAGCGCGTTGTTGTTGCTGAGGTCGACGCCCGCACCGCTATTCGCCTCGCCTCATCGCTCTGCGAGGCAATCGCGTAGCTACAAACCGCTGAGTGGCTTGGAAAGCCACAGCACTACTGCTTTCTCGATTTGGAAGTACCCGGCGTTCTAAAACATATGGAATTGCGTGCGGGGTTGCGCTCTGTCGCCGCGCAACCCCGGTCAAAGTCAGAAGAGCGTCGGATCGGCAGGCTTTTTTAGCGCGGTGCGCCTTGGCTGGGGCGTCAGCAACCGCCGCGCCTGCATCGGCAACTCTTGGGGTTGCAGTCGTTCGGCGAGCATGCGCTTCACGTCGCTCCATAGTTCGGGCCGGTCGCGGTTGGCATCGCGTTCGCAGTCTTGGCGAAGATCGTGGAGGAAGCGCGCACGTCGGTCTGGCGTGGAGAGCTGGGCTTCGTAGAAACCGTCGAGGTTGTGGTGGGCGATGAACCCGAAGTAGCCATGAGTTGACAGGCCTTCGTACAGGGGGCGGGTGAAGCGCTCACGCGGGCAGTCGGCGGCGATGAACCGCATCAGGGCGTTCACGAACCTGGCCTTGCGTTCCGGCGTGCCCGACTCCCAACCCCGAGGGTACGAATTGGGCTGGCTGGTATCTCGGCGTTCTCGTACTCATGGCGTGCGTCCTTCCTCGCTGGGACTCAGTCAAGAAGAAGGTGCGCGCAGTCAGCTACGACGCGGCAAGCGGATCAGAGCGAGCAGCGGGTGACTTTTGGGGCGAATAATGCTCACTCAGACCGCAGATGCAAGACGCGTGAGAGCTGAGTGGCAGGGGCCTCGGTGGGATGGACTGGGATGACCGGCTGGCGGAGCTTAGTGGTGCGGGATCTGCGCAGGGTAAGAAGCGGCTGGTGAACACTGGGGCACCTAAGAGGTGACAATCCGGCAGCGCTAAACGCGCGGGCTGGAAGCCCATATCACACGGAGTCCCGATGCGAGAAGCCCCAGCACTGCCCACCTGCTCTGCGCCGCTCGGTGTCGGGTCACTATTCTCCGGGTACGGTGGACTCGACCTCGCCGTCGAGCACGTCGTTATTGCGCAGAAGATCCGGTTCTCGGAAATCAAACCGGTAAAGCAGGTGTTCTCGCTCCGCTGGCACGAGGCCCCGAACCTCGGCCACCTCGCTGTGCACTTTGTTGGATGTCGACTCGTTCAGGCTGTTCGTCACGTGCTTTTCCACAGGATCCACGCTGTCATCGCCGATGTGCGCGGTCAGCTCCGCGCGGATTGCGGACTGCAGCACCTGCCGATTAGGCCTCGTCTGCGGGCCGTTCGAGCCGGTCAATTCACGCGTGAGTTCAGAATTCGGCCGTGGTTGACACGAGTCGCTGCTCACGCACAGCCGCGAATAGTTGATCCGCGACCGCCGTCATGTCATGTGGTGACGCAAAGGCGTTTCCCGTTCACGGATCGATCTTCTCGCTGTCATCAGTTGTCGTTGTCAGGACCATGCTCCGCGCATGATTTGTCTTTCCGCGCGGCTCACGCCGCAGCAGTCACACACAGATTTCCCGATAAACCCGGCCAGTCTTGAAAGGCGTAGCATCAGAGACTCCGGGTGGTCCCTGCTGCGATCCCAACTTCACTTTTCAAACACTGTCAAAAATGCCGCGGTCAGTATCTCCGACAGGAATACCCAGGAGCCTGACTACTTCTGGCTCTGATGCCAGGTGCGCCTCCACGGCTTCGCTGAGTTCAGCCACCGCTGAACCTCCAGAGTGGCGATGGAGGAGCTCCTCAGATTCCCACTTCTCAAGAAGCACAAACGAACCGTTGTCAGCATGAAAAACCGCATAGAGAACGCATCCCGGTTCCTCGTGCACTGCTGGGATTGAGGCTCGTAGCGCGTTCTCGAGATCAACCTCGGCACCTTCTGACGGCCAAAACACTGCCATTAGATTTACGGACATTCCAGTTCCTCCGCTATCTTCTCGCTCATTAGATGGGTCCATCCGGCTCACAAATGGGATCGAGTTCCGCCGGAAGTATGCGACAGCCCCGGTCCACTGGGCGGTTACACCGCCCGCAGCACGACCGCGCTGCCTTGTCCTCCGCCGCCGCAAATTCCGACAGCGCCCAGCGCTTCCGAACCGAGTTCGGCCAGCTGCCGTGCGAGCGTGCCAACGATGCGAGCGCCGGACGCGCCGATCGGGTGACCGAGCGCGATGGCACCGCCGTGCGCGTTCACGAGCGCGGGATCGAGGCCCAGCTCACGACTCGAATGTACTCCGACCGCGGCGAACGCCTCGTTGATCTCGACGGCGGCGAGCTCGGACGCCGCCGCGCCTCCCGGGACCTTCGCGAGCGCCGCTTCGATGGCCCGAGCCGGCTGCGAGTGCAGCTGGACATCGGGACCCGCGACGAACGCGGCCGCCTCCACCCTGGCGATCGGGGCCAGGCCGAGCCGCTCAGCCGTCGCCTCGCTCACGAGCACGAGCGCCGCCGCGCCGTCCGTGATCTGCGATGCGTTGCCCGCCGTGATCGTGCCGTCCTTCGCGAACGCGGGGTGCAGGCCCGCGAGAGTCTCGGCCGTGGTGCCGGCCCGGATCCCGTCGTCCGCGTCGACCACGGTGTCGCCGCGGCGCGAGGAGACGGTGAATGGGGCGATCTCCCCCGCGAGGAAGTCCGCCGAGGCGGCGGCCCGCTGGTGAGAGGCCGCCGCGAAGGCGTCCTGCTCCTCGCGGGTGAGGCCGAGCGGGGTGTTCCCTTCCTCGGTGAGAGCACCCATGGCCGTGCGCTCGAAGGCGTCGGAGAGGCCGTCGTGGTCCACAGTGTCGGCCAGCTGGGCCGTGCCGTACTTGGTGCCAGCGCGCATCGGGATCACGTGCGGGGCGAGCGACATCGACTCCTGGCCAACGGCGACCACCACGTCCGCCTCGCCCGCGTTGATGAGGCGCACCCCCTGCGACACGGCCTCCGTGCCGGAGAGGCATACGGCGTTCAGCGTGATCGCCGGGACGCTCAGAGGGATCCCGGCCCCCACCGCGGTCTGACGGGCCGGGTTCTGGCCCGCGCCTCCCTGCAGCACCTGGCCCACGAAGACGGCGTCGACGGCGTCGGGCGAGATGCCCGCGCGCTCCAGGGCGGCCTTCGCCGCGTGCGCGCCGAGCACGGTCGCGGGCTGGGCGGCCAGCTGCCCGGTGAAGCGGGCGAAGGGGGTGCGGGCGTATCCGACGATGAATGCGGTCATCAGTTGCTCTCCTCGAGGTCAACGGTGAATGCGGCTCCCGTGGTGGCGCGGATCTCCTCTTCATCATGCCCCGGGGCGATGCGCTTCAGCACTAGCGTCCCGTCGACAATGTCGAATACGGCTTGGTCGGAGATGATGCGATCAACTACTCCAACTCCCGTAAGCGGCAGGTCGCACTCGGCGACGATCTTGGGCGACCCGTCCTTCGCGACGTGATCGGTGATCACGATCACCCGCGGTGTTCCGGCGACGAGATCCATAGCGCCGCCCATGCCCTTCACGAGCTTGCCCGGGATCGTCCAGTTCGCGAGATCACCGTTGCCCGCAACCTGCAGCGCGCCGAGGATCGCGGTCTGTACGTGACCGCCGCGGATCATGCCGAAGGAGGTCGCCGAATCAAAAATTGCGGCACCGGGTATGAGCGTCACCGTTTGCTTGCCCGCGTTGATGAGGTCGGCGTCCTCGTCGCCTTCGTAGGGGAACTGGCCCATGCCAAGAATCCCGTTCTCACTCTGCAGCATCACGCTAACGCCCTCGGGCAGGTGGTTGGCCACGAGGGTCGGAATCCCGATCCCCAGATTGACGTACTGCCCGTCCTCAAGCTCCGAGGCTGCGATCGCGGCCATCTCGTCACGCGTCCACATCTCAGGCCTCCACAGTCTCGCGAGCACGAACGGTTCGTTGCTCGATGTCCTTCACTGGATCCTCGACTCGTACGATGCGTTGGACGAAGACTCCGGGGGTGTCGATCCGCTCGGGATCAAGGTAGTCATCGCTCAGATGCTCGACCTCTGCGACGGTGACTCGGCCCGACATGGCGACGAGCGGGTTGAAGTTCTGGGCCGTGAGCCGGTAACGCAGATTACCCTCACGGTCGGCCGTGTGCGCGCGAACCAGCGCGACGTCGGCCACGATGCCGCGTTCGAGGATCGCGCGCTTGCCGTCGAACTCGGCCTCGGGCTTGCCCTCGGCGATCGGCGTGCCGACGCCTGTCGGCGTGTAGAAGGCAGGGATGCCAGCGCCGCCTGCGCGCAGTCGCTCGGCCAGGGTGCCCTGTGGCACGAACTCGACCTCGAGCGCACCGCTCAGGTACTGCTCGGCGAAGAGCCTATTCTCGCCGACGTACGAGCCCAGCACTTTCGACACCTGCCGGTTTTCAAGCAGCAGGCCGAGACCCTTGCCATCGACGCCCATGTTATTGGAGACGATCGTGAGGTCCTTCACACCCATGTCGCGCAGCGCCACGATCAGGTTGTGGGGAACCCCGCACAGGCCGAAGCCACCGACGGCGATCGTCATGCCGTCTTGCACCACTCTGTCGAGCGCTTCCGCCGCGCTTTGGTTCAGTTTCAAGGCCATCGTATTCTCCGTAGCGTTTTGAGATTTTGAACTGATGACAAACGGTTTTCAGCACCGGTAAGCTGCTGGCGGAGAACAACCACGTTCAGATACAGAAACAGCTCTATCTGCGGCTGGTTTTGAGCGGTGGCGCACCGGTAGGCGCCACCGCTCACCCTCGGCCATTCGAGAGTCAGACGAGCGGCTTCACGCCCATAATCTCGCGGTACTCGGTCGGGGTCGCAACCTCGCGACCCAGCGACTCGACAATCGTCTTGATCTGCAGGAAGGCCTCGAGATTCGACGTCAGCTTCTCGTCCTTGTGCGGGTACTTCCACACCGTGTCCTCCATGCCGACTCGGATGTGCAGGCCGAGCAGCGCGGCGGCGGTCGCGAGGAACACCGAAGCGCGGCCTGCGGCGCAGACGAAGATCTTCGCCTCGGGGTCGACGTCGCGCACGAGCTCGACCATCCGCAACAGACCCGTGAACATCTGATGCGGGTTCTCCATCGGGCTCGCACCCGGGATAGAAGGCAACACGCACCACACCTGGCCCGGACCCAACAAACCACTGCGGAACAAGAAACGATCAGCATTATTCACATCAGCATCGGTATACACCGCCACAACCGGCGCCGCACCAGCCTCAAGAATCAGACGCGTCTTCTCAATCATCAACGGCGCAGGCTTCGCAAACAACGCATCCCCGTTATACAGCACCGCCGTGTTCACAGGCACACCATCAAGGATCTTGTCCTTAATCGCAAGCTTCATCTCTTCCCACTCACCCGGAAGCGCCGTCACATAGCAGCCATCAACTGAAATGCCCGGGAACTCCTCACGCAGCGGGTTCACAACCGCCTTGAAACGGTCACGATCAAGCACGTTATAGCCGTTATCGCCGCGCATATGCAAATGGATCGCGCTCGCACCAGCACGAGCACACTCCTGCGCATCTTTCAGTATCTCTTCAGTCGTAATGGGCTGATTAGGGTTCGCATTCCGGGTATAGAACGCACCCGTGATCGCCGACTGCACGACAATCTTGTCGGACACATCCCACTTAGGCTGAATCTCACCCTCATGGAAATACGAGTGCGACGGGTCGATGATCTCGGGAAAACCATACGGACGCCAAATCAGACGCCCCTCAGCACGCTCGACACCTTTCTGCACACGATCCCAGTGAACAGTATTATCGTTGAGTCCCATTTCCTATGCTCCTTCAGTTGATGGTGGGGATTCTTGCGCTGGCTCCTCAGGCCTAAGCAGTCAATCGAACGAACAACTCCTCGCAGTTACGATGACGATCGGAGAACACCCACTGCGGCTCACCGACAACCTCGATCTTCTCGAACCGCTCGGCGAGCACGTCAAGGATCGCGCGAATCTCGATACGCGCGACCGCCTGCCCACAGCAAGCATGGGTACCCGCACCAAACGCGATTGACATACTCGCCGACGGCGGACGGGTCCAATCGAACCCATCGGGATCACTAAACACTTCGGGATCACGCACTGCCGCCCCGAGAAGGAAGCGCACCATCTGACCCGGCTGCACAGTTACCCCACGAATCTCATACGGTTCAGTGGCATACCGATCGACGAGCACCTCGGGCAGAGCGCGCCGGAAGATCTCGTTGATGATCGCGGTACGGGCATCAGGGTTCTCCCGATACGCCTTCCAAGCCTCTGGATAACTCGCGAGATCCGCCATCGCCGAGGCGATCACATAGCCAGGGTTGTGGGCCGCTGACCCCCACAGAATCTGCACCGATTCTTTGAGCTCCCGATCACTGAGACCACCCTCATCATTGATTCTGATCAACTCATCCAGGAGGCCGTCCCCAGGATTCCTCCGCTTCTCCTTGATCAGCCGATCGACCTGGAACATCATGTAACCAAAACCCTCGCGCGCGAGAAGCTTTTCCTGTTCCGTCGGCTGCCACCCCATCGAGTCCATCGTCTGGTTGGTAGCGATAATGTACGGCATCCCATCCTCGCGCGGGATACCAAGAAAGTCAGCCATAGCATCCTGCGCAGGCTGCACACCCAGATACGCATGCGCGTTAATGACGCCATCAGGACCGATACCCGCAAGCGCGGCACGCGTCGAATCAGCAGCAATATCGGCCATTCCAGCGGCGTTCTTCGGGGTCAACCACTTGCGGAAAGACTTATGGATACGAGTGTGCCGCTCACCTTCAGTCATCAGGACCGAGTTGGTGTTAGCCACCCAAGGGCTATCGCCAATCCCGTCCGGGGAAACCGCAACCAGCTCCTGACTCCTCAGATGCTCAGTAATATCATCGTAGCGACTCACCACAATGGTCCCGTCATCAAGTTGCAAGATCGGGAACTCTTCTCGCACCCGAGCGAACCAGGGCCAAGGAGCCTTAACAAACTCAGGGTCTCGCCAAGGCAGCAAATCCTCACCCTCAGGGGCCTTCGGCGCTTTGGTCATGGTGGTCATGGTGTCTCCGTAGTTACGTTGGTGTCTGGGCGGGTAATGCCGGCGCTAGCTCAGGCGCAGGGGGAGCGTGACGTAGTGGCGAGAGAAGTCCGTGTTGTCCATCTCAAAGGCACCCGCGAGCTCGATGTGCTGGACGCGTTCAGCGACGACATCGAAGATGGCGCGAGCCTGGGCGCGTGCGTATCCTTGGCCTGCGCAGGTGTGCGGACCGAGGCCAAAGGACAGGTTGCGGCTTCGGTCCTGGGGGCGCCGGAAGTCGAAGCGATGCGGGTCGTCGAATGCGTCCGGATCCCGATTGGCGGCCCCAATCATGAAGCGGATGCGCGAGTCGGCGGGAATATCGACACCCCGAATCGTCACGTCCTCTAGCGTGGTCCGGTAGAAGGAGAGCTCGGGCAGGTCAAACCGGACGACTTCGTTGATGATGGCATCCCGAAGATCCTCGTTCTCGCGGTACGCCTGATAGACCTCTGGCAGCTCGGCAAAGGTACGCAGCCCGGCCGCTATGAGGTAGCCCACATCCATGTGCCCGAGGCTGTAGAGCATAATCAGGGTTGCACGTGCCTCCTCCAGCGACAATGAGCCTTCACGGGCGGCGTCCTGCAGGGCGGCCATCAGACCCTCGGAGTCCTCGTCGAGATTCGCGAGGAAGGCGTCCACGCGTGCGGTCAGCTTGTCAAATCCGACCGCGGCCATCTCGAAGGTCCCCTCGCGCGGAAGTGCGGAGAGCATCGGCATGGTGTCGGTCATTTCCTGCATGACTTCCAGCGCTTCGCTATCGTCTACCTGCAGCACCCGACACATGGTGCGATGGGTGGGGAGCACAGAAAGATCTTTCCAACCGTCGATCTCCTCCCCTTGCTTCTCCTCCAGGATCTCGCGGGTGACGCTCGCGGTGGTCGTTACCCAGTCGCGTACGGCCTTCGGCGCAAACCATTTTGTGGTGAGACGCCGCAGGCGTGTGTGCTCGGGAGGGTCGGTGCCGATGATCGTGGCGCTGGCCAACGACCAGGGCCCGGCCGCATCCCAGCCGGGTTCTACCGACATGCAGGGCATCAGACCGAACTCCATGACGTCGTCATAGCGTGCAACGACGTAGGTGCCGGACTCCTCTCGCAGCACAGGAACCTCTGCCTGGGCGCGTGCATACCAGGGGTGCGGGTCACGCTCGAACGCTGGGTCGTCCCAGGGAAAGTATTCATGGTCGCTGAGCTTGCCGTCTCCAGGAGGGAGCGGATCGAGGCCGTCGAAGGTGACCCCACCGAATCGGAAGTCGGCGCGATGCTTCTTGCGCACCTCTGGGGATGCATCTGTGACTGTCATGACTCCTCCTTGAGTTTCCTGATCTGACCCGAGCCCCTTAGGTCACGGGCAGTTCCTTGGCATACGCCTTCAGGTCGAATTCGTGGTCGCGAATCTGTTCCATGCTCACGGTCGCCTGGTGTTCCAGGAGCTTCCGAGCGGCGACATGGTCGGCCGGCGCGTTGACCGATTCAACGGCGACCAGGTTCCCATCGCGGAACAGGAACTGGCTGAACTTGCCGCGCCCTCGATCCCCCCGTTCGATCACCACATCGGACGGATCCGCCAGTCCCGCGATCTGCAGTTTCGCAGTAGCCTGGTTCGACCAGAACCACGGAGCAATGTCGTACTCGGTCGGGGTACCAGAGATCGTCTTGGCTACAGTTTTCGCCATATCGGTAGCGTTCTGCACCGACTCCAGCCGCAGATTGCCCCCGAAGTGACGCGAGGGGAACACGGCCAGATCGCCGATCGCGTAAATATGGGGCTGATTGGTGCGCAGCTGCGAGTCGACGAGGATGCCTCGCTCGCAAGCAATGCCGGCCTCTGTCGCCAGGGCATCATCGGTGACGACGCCGAGCCCGACCACCGCGAAATCGCAAGGGTACACTGCGCCGGAGGTGCCGACCACGGCGGTGACATGGCCGTGCTCGCCGACAAAGTGGGCGAGCCCTTCGTCGAAGTGAAGATCCACGCCCAGATCCTGATGCAGCTCAGAGAAGTAGTCCGACATCGACGGCGAGAGAACGCGTTGCATCGGGCGTTGCGCGAAATCGATCACGGTAACGTCCAGACCACGCTGTGCCGCAACGGCTGCGAACTCCAGGCCGATGAACCCTGCGCCTACGACGAGCACTCGTCCGTGCCCCTCCTCGAGTTGCGCGCGAAGACTCTCGGCGTCATCTACGGTGCGCAAGTAGCTGATACCGGCAAGATCGCAGCCATCGCAGTTCGCCCGACGCGCATCAGCTCCAGCGGCGATGACGAGGTCATCGTACGCGACCGCCTCTCCGCTCTTGAGCGTCACGTTCTTCGCATCTGCATCGATGGCGACCACCTTGGCTCCGGTGCGCAGTTCGACTCGGTGCTCACCGTAGAACTCCGAGCCGCGCAGGGGCATTGGGTTCGGATCCCCATTGGCCTTCATGTAATCCTTGGACAGCGGTGGCCGCTGATAGGGCAGGTGGTCGGCCTGATCGAGCAGGATGATTCGATCCTGATCTCCTTCAGCCCGCAACGACTCGGCAGCCTGCACTCCAGCATGCCCCGCCCCGATGATGACAACGGTCATGGTGAACTCCCATTTCAGTTCTGAGTGGCCGGAAGATCGACTTCGAGTTCGTCGAAGTCACGACCGGCGACGATCTGGCAGCCCAGACGCGAACTGTCTTGCCGATCCTCAGTCGTACAGTCGAGCATCTCGTCTTCGTCCTCAGAGATCTCCGGAAGACCGGCGCCTTCGCGAACGTACACGTGACAGGTGGCGCACATGGCCTGGCCACCGCACTCCCCGATAATGCCATCGACGCTGTTGACCAGTGCCGCGCGCATCACCGAGGTTCCGTCAGGCGCCTCAACGGTGTCTACCTCGCCGTCTGGATGATGGTACGTAATCTTGGGCATCGCCGTCTCCTTAGCTTCGTTGCCGGATCTAACTGTTTATTTAACATTAATCAAGGAACCAGGTCAAGCCGCCGAACGCCTCGGATTCACTAACCGATCTCCCAGTACCAAGGTACTCAGAAGTTTGGCCGCCCGGGTTCGGTCCCTAGATTCCCAGCATTCCTGCGCATACCGGACCCAGTATCTCCCCACTGCGCCTGCGGATACCCGAACACTCCCCGGGCGACCTCTGGCGACCTCACCGCCGGATTCGACATAAAGCCCTCCCTCCAATACACATGCAGATTCGTCGTGCGGGTGCAGATCTGCGAATCCCGCGCGATCGAGTTCCCATTCCGGGATTGCATAGTTCTTCGAGCCCTCGGGCTGCGGGGTGAAGACCCATCGGGCCCTCATCCGCGGGCAGTGCTCCGTAACGGGCCGAAACTCGTCAGATTGCATCAGCTCGGGCTGACCGTCGGAGGTTGTGTTGGCGGTCATCGTTGTCTTCCGCTCGATCCGTTGCGTAGCGAAAGCCCGTTCTAGACGAGGACGACCGTGTGTTGCCCGGTCAGGAAGACACGGTCTTCGGCATGCAGCCTGACGGCTCGGGCGAGTACGGAACGCTCGACATCGCGGCCCAGGACGACCAGCTCGTCCGCAGACTGCCGATGATTGACGCGGGCGACGTCCTGCTCGATGATGGGCCCTTCATCGAGGTCAGCGGTGACATAGTGTGCCGTTGCGCCGATCAGCTTCACACCACGGCGGTGGGCCTGGTGGTACGGTTTGGCACCTTTGAAGCTGGGAAGGAATGAGTGATGGATATTGATGATCCGACCTGAGTACTGAGCACAGAACCCGTCAGAAAGGATCTGCATGTACCGCGCGAGGACGATAAAGTCGACCCTATGCTGCTGCGCAAGCTCGGTCAGCTGGGTTTCGGCTTCCTGCTTCGTCTCGGAAGTGACGGGAATGTAGGCGAAAGGAATACCCTCGCGCTCCACTCGCTCACGCAGCAGTTCATGGTTCGAAACCACCACGGGGATCTCCACCGGAAGCTCACCGCGCCGATACCGGTACAGGAGGTCGTCGAGGCAATGATCGAGTTGAGACACCATCACGAGCATCCGCCGATGGTCTTGCACTGAACGGAGCTGAACGAGGGGGTCGAAGATCGACACGCGTGAGAGGATCCCCTCTCGGGCGTGCTCGCGGGAGGATGCGGTTTCGAACTCGATCCTCACACTGAACAGTCCGCTGCCGTCATCGGCGAACTGGGCACTTTCGAGAATGTTGCCGCCTGCGGCGGCGATGCCGCCCGAAACGGCATGAATGATGCCCGGCTGGTCAGCGGCGCTCAACCTCAGGATGAAGCGTTCCATCGTCAGGACCTCACGTGAGTGCGCTCAGGATCGAACACCGGCGTCTTCCTGACGACCGCGCGCGCGATGCCGCCCTTGCCAGCCACTCCAAGTTCGTTACCGATGCGTGCGTGTTCACGAGCAACCTTGGCCAGCGCCAGCGTCTGCCCATCCAGCACCGGCGAGGTGACGGCCATCGTAATACGACCGACCGGGACATCCCCGGCCAGAAGCTCCTGACCATCGAGACCCTCTGCCGGCAGATCGATAACGACGCTCACAAGCCTGGTGGGGGCGCTGTCCTTCTTTGCGAGCAGCGCGTCTCTGCCCTGGAATTTCTTCTTTTCGAGATCCAGCGTCCATCCCAGACTGCACTCGAACGGCAGAGTTTCGCGATCGTACTCGAAGCCCCCCATCACGAAACCGGCCTCAGTACGCGCCACGAGGATCGCAGTCATCCCCATCATCTGCACACCCAGATCGGTTTGGGCGAGAATCGCGTCCCATAGCTGGTCGGCATGCTCGACCGGCACCATCACCTCGTAGCCCAGCTCGGCAGTGAAACCGAGCCGCAAGAATGTCGCAGGCGCTCCGGCAGCAGTCACCCCGGTCAGCGAACCGTAGTACGGGAGTGCCTCGTTGGACACATCCGCGTCGGTCAGACGCTGCAGCAGCTCACGGCTGCGCGGTCCCTGCAGCGAAGCCACTGCGATCTCAGATCGGCGATCGGTGACGGTCGTTCCAGCAGGAACTGCCCGCTCGAGCTGCTCCTGGGTGAGCATCTCTCCGCCGAGCATGATGACCTCCTGATCGGAGAACTTCACGACCGTGACATCTTCGATCATCAGGCCGTCGGCATCGACCACAACGCCGTACGCAACCCTGCCGTAGGGCAGTGAATCCACGTCGCGAGAGAACACCGCATCGACCGCAGCAACCGCGTCCGGCCCTTCGACGTACCACTTGCGAATCGTGGAATATTCGAGGGCGACGACCCCCTCGCGCAGCGCAGCATACTCTGCTTCGGGATCTCCGTAGTCTCGCGCGAAGGGCATCCCGAATGAGTCGTCCCACGCTTGCACTTGATCAGCGAACCTTGCAGTGGTGGGAGCAGGCTCAAGCCCAACTGGCATCGGCATTGATGTCAACCTTCCGTTCGTGGGCGGCGCCAGGTACACAGCACAGCCCGATGACGACCGCTCGCTTCAAGCAGTTGCTGCGACTCTACCAAAAATTGAATAAATGAGCATTAAATTTTCGAAAACCCTTGACTTCCGCCCCTACTGAACGTGAAATAAATATACCGCCGAGTGGACGGCACAATCGGGCACCCTCCGATCACGCCGCACATCAGCAAGGTCGCACGTGGGGCATACCCGGCCGTGTCGCGTGGCCTCCGCCCAACAGGAAACGAGCGTCAACGATGACCAACCTTTTGCCCAGCACTCCCCCGCCCGCCGCCCCGGACGCTTCGCAGCGCAAGGGGGGCGGCAAGCTCACCGGCAAGATGGGCGGCATTTCTCTTGCTCTGACCGTGTTGGCGTTCTCAGCCCCGCTGTCGGTGGTGAGCGGCTTCATTCCCGTGACGATTATCTTCGGCGGCGAAGGAGCACCGTTCGGGTTCATTCTGGCGACAGTCATCTTGCTCCTGTTCAGCATCGGCTACGTCACCATGACCAAACGGGTCGACAAGCCCGGGGCGTTCTACGCGTTCGTCAGCCGGGGACTTGGCAAGTCCATGGGCCTCGGCGCCGCCTTCTTGGCTGTCGCTTCCTACTTGCTCGTACATGTCGGCAATCTCGCCTGGTTCGGCATCTGCGTGCAGGCCCTCATCGGAGGATTCGGCGGTCCGGCAACCCCCTGGTATGTCTGGTCGCTGACCGGATGGGCCGCGATCTCGATCCTCGGCTACTTCAACATCGAGCTGTCCGCAAAGGTCCTCACAGTCGTCATGGCCCTCGAGGTCGGACTCATCATGATCTTCAGTATCTTCACGCTCGTTCAGGGGGGCGCCGATGGACTTTCCGCCGCGCCTTTGCTGCCGACCGAGTTCTTGAAGGGTGATATTGGCATCACGCTGCTCTTCGCAGTCCTGGTGTTCATGGGGTTCGAGGCAACCGCACTGTTCCGGGACGAGGTCCGCAACCCGAACATTACGATCCCCAGAGCCACTTATGGCGCGGTGATCTTCGTGGGCGTGCTGTACACGCTGGCCTGCTACGCACTGGTGACCGCTTTCGGTTCCGAAGCAGTGGAGGTTGCTAACGCGACGCCGACCGAGATGTTCCCGATGGCTGTCAGCCAGTACGTCGCGACGGTGTTCGTCCAGATCGCGCTCGTCCTCGTGGCGACCTCGGCGATCGCCGCTGCGCTCTCGATCCACAACGTAGTTGCGCGATACGCTTACAATCTCGGCTACGATCAGGCACTCCCCCATTCGCTGTCTCGCGTGCATCCGAAGCACCACTCGCCGTATATCGCGTCCAACACCGTCGCTGTCGTCACTGGTGCGGTGCTCGTACTGATCGCGGTGCTCCGATTGGACGAGGGCCTGCTCTACGCGCAGCTGATCGGTATGGGGTCCGTAGGCGTGCTCTCCTTGTATGCTCTCGTCTCAGTGGCCGTTATCACCTGGTTCGTTCTGCGCCGAGACACCTTCCCAGACAACGCCTTCAAGACTTACGTCGCCCCCGGCATCGCGGCCGCCGCGTTAGTCATCGTCGTGGTGCTGGCCACCCTGAATTTCCACCAACTCGTCGGCGGCGACCCGGGACAGTACACCTGGCTCCTCACCCCCCTGCCGATCGCCATGGTCGCAGGAATCATCGTCGCCAGCTACTTCCGCCGGAACAAACCAGCACGGTACGCCCGGCTCGGGCGTTCCGATTACGCCAAGGACTAGGAAATCCAACGATGATTGCAAAGCCCTGTCGGCTTCTTCTCATTGCAGTGCCATCGCAGTACCCATATCAGTGACGTTCCCCATGTACATCAGCGATTTCACCGTAAACCCATCAAACCTGGCGAACATCGACGATCGGTAGCGGGAATCCCAACTCCCTGAAGCTCATCCAAGCGTCAAAGGTCGCCGGAATCAGAGTTCGAGGCGGTGGCGCGAAAACGAGCACCACACGCCTCCTAGCACTCCAATTCATGATCCATGCACCGCATCTGATCGCATCACTCATCAGAACAGGAATGAACCACCATGACCCAGCAGATCTTCCCCCGATTGGCCGGCCGGAGCGCGATCGTCACCGGCGCAGGCCAGGGCATTGGCCAGTCCATCGCTCGCCGTCTCGCCGCCGAAGGCGCCGATGTGATGGTCATCGGCCGCACCCCGGCAACGATCGAGCAGACCGTACAGCTCATCACCGACGATGGAGGCACAGCCTGGGCATTCGCGGCCGATATCGCTCAGGACTCAGACATCCCGCGCATCGTCAACGCGGCCATCGAACGATCGGGCCAGATTGACATCCTGGTCAACAACGCAGCCGTATTCACAGAGCCCCCCTTCCTGGACCTCGAAGCTGAAACCATCCGTGAGACATTCGGCATTAACGTTGTGGGAACGCTCCTGCTGTCTCAGGCCGTCGCCCGCGGCATGAGCGAGCGCGGCACAGGCTCTATCGTCCACATCTCATCCGTCGACTCCCTCGGCGCAGATGGACCGTTCACCGCCTACACCGCGACGAAGGCCGCCGTCGTCAGTATTGCGCGGACGATGGCGATGGAGCTCTCACCGCTCGGAGTCCGCATCAACTGCGTCGCGCCCGGCTTCGTCAACACCGACATGGTGCACAAGACGTCAACGCCGAATGTCCTGGACCACATGCTGCACCACTTCGACCGCGTTCCGTTGCGTCGCCTCATCGAACCCGAGGAGATCGCCTCGACTGTCGCTTTCCTGGCCTCCGATGACGCATCAGGCATCACCGGCACCAACCTCATCGTGGATGGCGGCCTCACCTCCAACCTGTATGTGATGGAAACGTTGCCAGAAGAGATGATCCCCCTCGAGACGACTACCGTTCGCCCGGAACTGTCGTAGAAAGAAAAGAACAGCAAGCACCGGTTGGAAGAACGCGAAAGAGAGAGCATCTTTATGTCACGATTCGCAAGCGAGACGGGGAACAGCCCCGTACAGACAGCCCGAGTTCCCCCGGCAACGAGTGATAAGCAATCAACTCAGTTGCGAGGCAGGATGGGGTCGGTGTCGTTAACCTTGACTGTTCTCGCCTTTAATGCCCCGATTGCGTGCGCCACAGGCTACATCCCTATCGCGATTATCTTTGGCGGAGAAGCAACGCCCGTCGCGTTCCTGCTTGCGACGACTATTCTGCTCATTTTCAGCGTGGGTTATGTCACTATGACTCGACGGGTGGATCGTCCGGGTGCGTTTTACACCTTTGTAAGTCGCGGCCTAGGCAAATCGGCAGGGTTGGGCACTGCATACTTAGCGATAGCCTCATACATGCTCGTGCTAATAGGCATGTATGTGTTCATCGGAGTTCTCACATCTGATTTCATACAATCGTTAGGCGGGCCAGCCGTTCCATGGTGGATCGGCGGCGCCATCGGTTTCCTCATCGTGAGCATCCTTGGATACTTCAATGTTGAGTTGTCGGCCAAAGTCCTGTTCTTGGTGATGGTGGTTGAGATTCTGGTCATTCTCATCTTCAACGTCTTTACTTTGGCGCAGGGAGGCGCCGAAGGGCTCTCCGCGACGCCCTGGTCTCCGGCCGAATTCTTCTCCACCGGAAGCGTTGGGGTAACAATGCTCTTTGCGCTCATGGTGTTCATGGGTATCGAGTCGACGGCCCTCTACCGTGACGAGGTGCGAAAGCCGAGCGTCACCATTCCGCGGGCAACCTATGGCGCCGTCACCTTTGTCGGCCTACTGTACGCTGTCACCTGCTGGGCCCTCATCTCAGCGTACGGTTCCTCTGCGGTCGATGTCGCTACGAACAACACGGTTGATATGTTCGCCAGCGCAGCAGGACACTTTGTAGGACCAATCTTTATTCAGATCACCCTTATCATGGCCGTCATGTCAAGCTTCGCGGCGAATGTGTCTATACACAACACAATCACCAGATATGCATACAACCTTGGACATGATCGCGCTCTGCCGCACGTACTCGCTCATGTACACGGAAAACATGCGTCCCCCCACATTGCGTCCAATGTCGTAGCCGCTGTGGTTGGCCTGGCCATCATACTCGTCGCAATCCTTCCGATCGATGGGGTGACACTCTATGGAGTCGTGGTATCGATCGGCACCGTTGGCGTGCTCGGACTCATGGCGTTCGTAAGTTTCGCAATCACCGCTTGGTTCGTGAGGCTTCGTTCGAGCAATTCAGACGGCCCCTGGAAGACATATATTGCGCCTGCGCTCTCGTTCCTTGCGCTCTCGTTCGTGGTTGCGACCGCAGCGATCAATTTCCACCTGGTAGCCGGAGGGGAACCCGGACAGTACAACTGGCTGCTCATTCCGCTGCCTCTTGTGCTGCTGGTTGGCGTTGTCATCGCTTTGCGGCTTCGCAGGATCGATCCTTCGACATACTCGCGCTTGGGCCGTGACGAACCGACGGCTGAACACACAAGCGAAGAACCTGATGACACGCTGCGTGACCCTGCGCTTTCAAGCACCGCATCAGGGAAGGGCCAGTAATGATCATCTGTTTGTTCGGCGTGAGGTATAAGGAAGGCTACGACAAAAAGCTCGAGGCAAAACTGGATGAGATGTTGATCGAAGCGCTCCGCACGGTCCAAGGGTTTGTTTCTTTTCATTCGTATTCCGCGGAAGACGGCGAAGTACTGGGAGTCATTCGGTTCGACTCGAAAGATGCTCTTGAAGCTTGGCGGAACGACCCAACGCACCGTAGCGTCTGGCATATTGCTCCTGATTTCTATGAACACTTCTATATTCAAAATGCCGAGACCTACCGTGAATACGGATGGCGACCAGAGGGCAAACGGGGAGTGCGTACCGGTGAAGATCTGAGAGACAAGTTCGCCAGCGAACCGTCGAATCGGGGCCGTGCAGATGAGTAGACATCGAGCGAGACTCTTTGAACTACCGCCCTGCGGAATCTCACCGTACGAAACCGGCCTTGGGGGTCTCCAATGTGCCAGGACTCCGTGGAGCATCGCGACGGGGTAGTAACGCCCTGGCATTTTGTCCACTATGGCGGCTTTGCCAAGGGTGGGGTAGGCGCGATTATTGTCGAGTCGACTGGGATCGTTCCCGAAGGGCGCATAACGCCAAAGGACCTGGGGCTGTGGAACGACGAGCGGCGCGACGCGCTGAAGCCGATCGTGTATCTAAGAGGTTCCGCCGATAGGTCGCTGCACGCGGCGCGGCGACGCGAAGACGGGCGCGAGGTCCGTTAACGAATTTGGTGTGAAAAAACATCAACAAGACGCCTCGTGCCCGTCTCGGGTGCTGGCTTGGTGGCGCGGAGGCCCTTCGTTCGGTTCGACTCCGAACTCGCTCTTGCACTCGTCGACGAGAGCCTGATCCGGTCACTCATCGGGATGGGCGGCCTAGGTCCGCCGCGAAAAAACCGCCGAGGTCTTCAATATCTGGTTCCCGCGACGCAACTCACGCACTTCACACTCGAGCTCCATGATCCGGGCCGGGGCACCATAGCTCGCTTCAGGATCTGCTGGGCCTTGCGCACGAGCCGGACCGTGCGCTCGCGAAGCTCTGCGGAGTGTTGCTTGAGCATCGGGGCAGGTTCTTTCCGAGAATCCCTACCCTCCATCACACACGACACGATTCAGCGAAGATCTCGTCCGCGGTATTGGTCCACACAAACGTGCAACGTGCCACCTAATCGGCGCGACGGGACTAACGAAGCGCCGTAGACGGCCCACCGTCACAGATTCCTCTCCGCCGCACACGCAGAATCGCGAGTTGGCCACAGTGGCTCGCGGGATTGAAGTTGTCCGTGTCGGCGGACTGAATAAAGCGTGACGGTTGCGTCTCAGCGAGCTGTCGACAACCCGATCGACCCATCCACGTGCGAACCCGCGGGATGCGCGTTACTGGCCGATGAGCTCACGCTCGGCGTCCAGGAAGCGTTGTAGCGGTTCGACTGGGTCGGCGGCGCCTGCGAGATCTCGCCGGATGAATTCCAGGAGGGCGTGTTCGTGCGCCACAAGGCGACCGGTCGCGGACTCGTCGGCTTCGTCGCTCAGCTGATGGAGGCGCTCCATGCCAACGAGTGCCTGTTCAGCCAGCGGCTGGATTTTCGCGAAGTAGTTCGACCACCCCTGCGGAATGTTGTCGTTCGTGAAGTCGATGCCAACCTGCTTCGCGCGATCAGGATCGACAGCGACGCCGTGGCGCGCGATGAGAGGAAGCAGCAGGTCGGCGGTTGCGCGTTCGACATCGGCGGCGAGCCGGGCCGCTTTCCGCTGGTAGTCATCCTCGGCGATGTCGGCGAGGAGGGCATACATCGCCTCGCCGATGATCTCACCCTCGTAGGCCTTACGCAGCAGCGTGTCGCGCGTCGCTCCTTCGTCAGAGTTCACAACGCCCTCAACGTTTTCCTCAGTCATGTTCTTCTCCTCCAGCTTCGTTACTGTCCTTCGTCCTCAGGCGAAGACGAGGGTGTGGCTGCCGTGCCGGATGACACGGTCTTCGGCGTGCGATTGTACGGCACGGTTTAGGACGGCGCGTTCGACATGAGCCCCGCGCGCCCGTAAATCGGCAGCCATCATGGAGTGATCCATGCGGGCGACGTTTTGTTCCATGATGGTCCCCTCGTCCAGTTCTTGGGTGACGTAATGAGAAGTCGCACCGATGGGCTTCACACCACGCTCGCGCGCTTTCCAGTACAGCGCGGCACCGATGAACGCCGCAAGGAACGAGTGATGGATGTTGGTGACGGGTACCTCTACCCTTTCAAGGAATCGGTCGCTCAGGATCTGCATATATCGGGCCAGAATGACGAAGTCGACGTTGTCGGAGTACTGATCCAGAGACAAGATGTTAACCTCGCTCCGCGCGACCGGCGCGCTGCCTGCTGCGACGAGTATTCCACGCGTCATTAGGCCCACGCCGCCCGGATTTGGAAACAGCCACGAGGCAGTGTCCTCGACACCGGGATCGACGTCCCCCAACAATTTCGCTTTCCCTCTGGCAGTGGTCTCCGTGCGGGTAATGCGCACGTCCAGGACGACGGCACCGGGTTTCACCCGTTCTGGTTTGACCAGGTGGAGAACGCCGACGGCGGCAACCACGATGTCGGCACGCGTCGACTCTGCTGCAAGATGGGTCGTACGTGAGTGAACGAGCGACACAGTGGCGTCCGTTCCTCTGCGCGTGAGCAGGAGGCTCGGGGGCAGGGGCAGCTTCACGACGAATTCCGTCACGTCGCGGTTTTCGTTGAGAGCTCGCAATGCCTGTGCAATCTCACCCTGTGTCGCAGTCACAAGCAGTTCGACCGAGATTAAGGAGTGAGCCTTCACCCTGTTACCTCGACCTTGTGCGCCAGTCCGGCTGTCTCGCCCCCGTCGGCAACGAACTCCGCGCCGGTCGAGAAGCTCGACTCGTCGCTGGAGAGGAACAGGACAAGACGAGCAATTTCGATGGGTTCGCCGCGGCGTTGCATGGCGACATGGTCGACGCTCGATTGTGTATCTCGGGACATCGGCGTTTCGATCGTCCCGGGATGCACGGAGTTGACACGAATGCCATAGCGTGCCAAGTCCAGCGCCGCGTTCTTCGTCAATCCGCGAATTCCGAACTTGGAGGCGCTATAGGCCGCCAGCGACTCCCATCCCTGAATGCCGGCGGTGGACGAGATGTTGACGATCGACCCTGCCCCTCTTTGGCGGAGCGCGGGGATCGCTGCCTTGATTCCGTAGAACGCGCCCGAAAGGTTGACCTGCAATACCCGGTCCCAGTCTTCGATCGAATGCTCCTCGATCGGCGCCCAGACGAGCAGGCCCGCGTTGTTTACTAGGATGTCGAGACCGTCAAAAGCATCCACAGCCTCGGCTACCGCCTGCTCCCATTCCGTGTATGAAGACACGTCGAGATGGACGTAGCGAGCTGCTGAGCCGAGCTCGCGTGCAATCGCGGTTCCGCTCTCATCCTCGATGTCAGCGATAACGACATTCGCTCCCTCTTCAACGAAGAGACGAGCGAACGCAGCACCCATTCCGCGGGCTCCGCCACTGATGAGGGCTACTTTCCCGTCGAGCCGGCCTGCCATACATTCTCCCCACGTTTGGGTCACACCCGCCGCGGAATGGATCATGCCGGAACTCGCGGTGAAGCGGTCTTCTGCTGCTTTGATCCCGCCCCCAACACTGGAGACGATCTCGAATAATTTTCTTACTTTATCATAAATTAAATAACAGATTCGGGTTGCATTCCGCCTCTCTAAGCGTCTGGGTGGAGGGCGATCATTTCGTCTGGGAGCGTCTCCATGACGTGCAGGCTCGATGTGATCCCGCCGTCCACGAGAAGATTCGTTCCAGTGATCGCCAGCGCGTCGTCCGAGGCGAGAAAAGCCACCGCTGCGGCGATTTCTTCGGGCTCGATGAGCCGCCTGATAGGCACGCGCTCGAAATTGTTCAGCATATAGTCGAGCACAGCGGGGGTCGACGTCTTATGAGTCATGTCGGTGTTAACGAACCCGGGCGCAACGCAGTTCACGCGAACCCCGAGCGGCGACAGCTCCATCGCCATACCCCGCGTCATGCTGACCACCGCACCCTTCGTTCCCATGTATGCGGTGAAGGGACCATCGGCGGCCAGCGCGCCGATGGACGAAATGTGCACTATCGAGCCCCCCGAGGGCTGTTCGACCATCGACCGTGCGACCGCCTGCGAAAGCAGAAGCAGGCCGAAAACGTTGGTCTCGAAGTTGGCGCGAATCGTGCGTGGGGTCAACTCGAGAAACGGCGGCTCGTCGAACATTGCGGCGTTATTGACCAAGACGTCGATGCGTCCGCGCCTTTCAAGCGCTGCCTCCACAATGCGAGGAATGTCGTCTTCCTGGGTGATGTCGGCTACGATGGCGCGCGCCGATCCACCCCGGTCCTCGATGGATGTGACAGTCGATGCCAACGTGTCGAGCGCACGTCCGACCACAAGGACATCGGCGCCCTCGGCTGCCAGCCGGAGCGCGATCGATTCACCGATGCCACGCCCGGCACCCGTGACGATGGCTGTGCGATCTTTCAAACGGAGGTTGAGCATCCTGAGTGCCTCACTCTTTCTTCCTGGGCTCGTGACGTGATGAACGGCCGACGGGGAGCAGTGTTTAGCTCAGCCGCGCGAATGGCGGCCGACTGTTTTCTTCGGTCCGCATGATGCCCTCGTCCGCCTCCGATGCAGTCTGGGGTGCGCCGACCAACGCGGTGAGGATATCGGCTGCTGTCACCTCGCCGAGCAAGGCTCCCGCGGCGTCTACCACGGCCACTACGGGGGTGGAGGGCCGAGCCAGGAGCCGAGTCACCGCATCGAGTTTCTCGTCTTCGCTCGCGGTTGGCACCTCGTACGTCGCGTCACGGAGACTGGCGTCACCGCGAGCGACGGCCCGACGAAGGGAGTGAAGCGATGCGCCCCCCAGGAGGGCGCCGCGCTCGTCTACGACGAGCAACTCGTTGCGGCTGAGCTGGTCCAGTTGCGCCAGCGCCTCCTCTGGGGCAGTCGCTGCGCCGAGCGTCGGTCCGCTGTTCGTGACGGCGCCTACTCGCAGGACGTGGGTGCGCGGGATCTCGCTGACGAATCGCTCGACGTATTCGTCAGCTGGGCGCAGAACGATCTCCTCGGGGGAGCCGATTTGGACGATGGCGCCATCGCGCATGATCGCGATACGGTCGCCGATCTTCAGCGCTTCCTGCATGTCGTGGGTGATGAACAGCATCGTCTTCTTCACCTCGTTACGCAGACGCAGAAGTTCGTCCTGCAGATCGCGGCGGATCAATGGATCCAATGCGCTGAAGGGCTCGTCGAACAACAACAGATCTGGGTCTACAGCGAGGGCGCGGGCAAGGCCTACACGCTGTTTCATGCCGCCGCTGAGCTGGCTCGGGTACAGCCCGCCCTTGTCTTTGAGTCCGACGAGCTCGAGCATCTCGAGTGAGCGCGACTCGCGCTCCTTTCTTTGCACGCCGCGGATCTCCAGCCCGAAGCCGACGTTTTCCAGGACGCGGCGGTGCGGGAACAGCCCAAAATGCTGGAACACCATCGCGCACTGGTGGCGATGGAATTCGCGGAGTTCGGTGGTGCTCATTGAAGTGATCAGCTGGCCGTTGAGGCTGACCGTTCCTGAGGTAGGCTCGATCAGTCGGGTGATACACCGGATCAGAGTCGATTTGCCGCTGCCGGACAGACCCATGATGACCAGGGTCTCACCGCGCTCGACGTCGAAGGAGACATCTCGCACGGCGACCGCTGTGTCGCGCAACCCCGTCGGCAGCGCATTCGTCGAGCGCAAGGACTGTGCGGCCGCCGCTTCGCTTTCTCCGAAGAGCTTCCATACCTGCTCGACTTTGAGGTGGCTGTCGCGGGCTGCCCGTGTTGATGCAGTTTTGTGCACGTGTGTGTTCCTTCGTATCGCTTTCATTGCCTCGTCACTTCACCTGCGCGCTGCCAGGCACCAGCTTTTGGAAGCCGGACTGGAGCACGCGGTCGCAGATCGTCGCCAGGAGGTACATCGCTACGCCCGCTTGGACGGCCAGGGCGAGGTCGCCGTCGGAGATCGAGAGAAGGATCTCTCGCCCCAGCCCCGGCGTGCCGACGAAGGAGCTGATGACGGCCATGGAAAGTGCAAGCATCACGGCCTGGTTGAGTCCCACGAGGATGGTCGGCGTTCCCAGAGGAATTCGCACTTTGCGGAGGATCTGCGAAGAGTTCGTCCCGAAGATCACGGCCGCTTCGATGATCTCGGGATCGGTGCGTCGGATCGCGAGGTTGGTGAGCCGGATGACGGGTGGGATCGCGTACGCGACAGTGGCAAGCAGTCCGGCGACCGGTCCAGGCCCGAACAGCACCACCGAGGGGATCACGAACAGGAAGACGGGGAGGGTCTGCATGGCATCGAGCACGGGCCGGAGCACCGCCGCGAAGGCGCTGCTCTGCGACGCGAGGATACCGAGGGGGATGCCGATGACAAGCGTCACGATGGTGGCCACCCCCACGAAGCCGAGCGTGTAGCTCGCGGGGACCCACATGCCGAGGAGTCCGATGAGGGATGCACCGAGGGCCGATAGCACTCCGCCCTTCCAACCGATCGCCACGTACCCGACGACGAAGACGGCGCACAGGGCTGCGGTCCAGGGCATCGATGCGAGCGAGTCGACGACGGGATTGATCATGAAGGTTTGGACCAGGTAGCTGAAGGCATCGAAGAAGCCACCGAGGGTGACGTTGAGCCAATCGACGGCGGCATCCACGCCGCTGCCGATGGAGAACGAGAACCACGCCGGAGGTGCGGCGAAATCGAGGAATCGCAGGTTCAGTGCGTTCATAAGCCCGGCCAAGACGACGACGAGCCCCGCCACCACTCCGCCGAACACCGCCGGCCCGCGCTTGTAGATCGCCCCAATGAGCGGCCACCTTGCGATCGGACGTTTGCCACGCTCTAGAGCGAGCGGGCGACGATGATCACCGCTTGTCGTGCGGTCAAGAACGATTGCTATGAGCACGAGGATGATGCCGGCTTCCATCGCGGGTCCGAACTGCAGTAGTCGCAGGCGAACCCACACTGGATCGCCGAGACCGCCGGCCCCGATCATGCTCGCAATAATGGCCATCGCCATCGCGAACATGATGGTCTGGTTCAGACCCGCTCGAATGCTCGGCAGGGCAAGCGGCAACTGCACCTTTCGGAGGCGCTGCCAACGGCTGACGCCCTGCGAGTCTGCAGCTTCGACCGTCTCTACCGCGATCCCATTGATGCCGACCATGGTCAAGCGCGCGATAGGGGGTGTCGCCCAGATGATCGTGACGACGAGGGCGGCGGCGGTTCCCGGACCGAAGATCACGAGAGCCGGAACGAGGTAGCCGAACATCGGGAATGTCTGCATAGCGTCCAGCACAGTCCGAACGACCGCTCCTGCCCGCCGGTTTAGACTTCCCAGCACGCCGATGACGAGTCCCAGGGCGGTGGAGGCAACGACCGCGACAATCATCAGCGCGAGAGTTTCCTGCATCGGTTCCCATAGTCCGAAGGAGACAGTGAGAACGATCGTCCCGGCCGTCAGCGCTGCGATCCAAACGCCGGCAGCCCGCCACGCAATTGCGATGAAGACGACGGACAGGAGGATGGGCGGTGCGAGGTATAACCCGTACAGAACCCACGCCATCAAGCCGTCTAGGCTTGCCGTTACTGGCTCGTAGGCGAACGCCAGGTTGTCAACGAACCAGTTGGTGAAACTCTCAGCCCACTCTCCGAGCGGAACCCGCCATTCTTCGGGAAAGATTGCAGAGACACCGAGCAGGACAGAAAACACCGTGACAGCGACGAATGCGCCGGCGAGCAGCCAATCGACCCGTGTAAGCCCGCGCCGCAGTGGCTTAGCGTTTTTCACCGCCACCAATGTCCGTGTGGAGGTGGACTCGCGGTCCCCCTCAACGTCAGGACGCCGACTCACGATCTGCGTGATGCTCATCTGTCGCTCTCAGCCCGAATGATCGCGCTCAGGACGCGCGCGCGGTGACCGGCTCTTCCGGGACCCAGGACTGCCAGCGGTCGGGGTGCGCCGTCAACCACTCCTCGGCAGCCTGTTCGTAGGTCTTGCCTTCCTCCTCCATCGCGATCATCATCTCGAGGATGTCGTCCGCGTCAATGTCGGCGTTGCGGAAGATGGCGTCAGCGGTGGGGTAGAGCTCGTCGAGCTTGGCCGATGCTCCCTTTTTGATCACGATATCGGGCCAGTTGCAGGCATAGGTGTTGCCCCAGCATTCGTCCGAATACGGCGGGAACTCAACGCGCGTGAGGTCGTACTTCAGCGTGACATAGTGCGGCGACCAGGCAAGTGCGACGAACGGCTCACCTCGGTCGTATGCCCGCTTGATCGCTGCTGTCAGCGCCGCTTCGGACCCGGTGAACTCGATCTCGAAGTTCAACCCAAGATTCTTGATGCGGTCTTCGTCACCGTAGTAGCCCGCCCATTCAGGACCAGCCGTCAAGAATGCGCCTTTGTCGCCCGAGGCGTCCGACTTGAGCAGGTCGACGCATTCGTTCAACGCTTCCCAGTCTGGCAACTCGGGGCACGTGGCCTCAATGCCGCGTTCCTCGTCACCCTTGATCATGTAGGTCGGCACGTACCAGCCTTCCTCGGCGACGATGTCCGAGTCCCAGGCGTCCACTGTCTTTTCCTGGTCGACGTACTGTGCGAAGAGCTCGGGGAACGAGAAGTCCCACAGTGACGGCGAGATGCCGTTGTCCGCAGCGGCGACTACCGGAAGATGCTGCGTCAGGTTAGCGAGCGGAGTAACAGTCGCCTCGCCCCCGGCACGTTCGTAGACCTTCGCGAGAACATGCGTGTAGAGGCTTGCCTCGCCGTACTGCGCGTCGAAGATTTCGACGGCACCCTCGGCGGCGAGTGCCTGCTGCACCTCTTCAGACGCGGACCAACTGTCGTCGGCAGCGCCTGAAACGCCTCCGACCGAGGGGGGCGCGCAAGCCGTACTCGCGAATAGCACGACGGCCAGTCCAGCCACCAGCATCGATCCTCGCCGCGCATCTACCTGTCTGCGGTTCACTGTATGTCTCCTTCGTCATTGAAGCTCGGACAACGTCGATGCGGAGCCACGTAGTTACAGTGCTTGAACGTGAACTCCAGCTTCGACCTAGTGGCAGATTAGCAGTCATTAAGGATGCGCACCAGTATTTATTGATTATTCATTCAATGATGCAGTGGTCCGGTTGCTGCGGCTGCGCGCCTACCCTCGCAATGGGGTCAAACACGTCAAGGCAAGCGCGGATGAACTACTCCACGTTCGCGGACGGGGGTCGTCGCGGCCTTCCCTTCGAGCTGTCGCAAAGGGCCAGGGTTGCTTCTGCTCCAGCGAAACTTCCACTGACATACGGCCTCGGTACTGCGCGACCGCAGCTCATACTGTCATCACGCAGAACCGTTGCGTTCTTTAGAACACGGCGGCGTTGGCCGGGGCGATATGCCGCTCATGCACGTATCCGCTCAGCAGCTGGGTGCTCGACTCTGGTTGAGGTGCTGTTCTATCCGGAAACGCATGTGGCGCTCGGCGATCTCAGGAGGTATGAAATCCATGGTGGCGGTCGTCCCCGTGACGACAAATACATGCCGAAGGAAGGCAGCGTATGTACGCGCGAGGTCGGCGCCGAGCATGACCGCCTTTGAATCGAAGCGGGAGTAGATGCCAGCGGCGCTGATGCCGACGGCCGCGCTCAGTTTGCGCACCGACGTCGCCCAGGCACCCTCATGAGCGAACTGTTCGATCGCCGCATCAAAGATGCGCCCGCCTGTATCACCTCGTGAGTCTTTGGGGCCAGCCGAAACGGCTTCGAGCTGACCCAGGTACGCGAGCAGACCCTCCCGTCCCCGCATGCCACCACGATCCGCGAGCGCCTGAGACGACCTGCAGCGGCGAGTCCACCGCACCAGCTGCTCCCGCTCCTCATCCGTCAGGATCAGCTCCACCTAGGGGCGACCAGTCCTCGCTCTACCCTAAATTTCTACAAAACTACCAACGAATTAACGGTGCAGGACACTAGCTCACATGTTCGTCTGAGATCACAGCGTCACGATCGGCTGCGTGAGCCGCGTCGCGCGTTCTGCCGCTTCAACGACATTAGTAAGCAAGAGTGCGACGGTCATCGGGCCGACGCCGCCGGGATTCGGAGATAGCGCGGTGGCCACTTCCGCAACCGCAGGTTCAACATCTCCGTAGGTCTTGAAGGTCCCGCTGTCGGGATCCACTTCTCGCGTGACCCCGACGTCGATCACCACCGCACCGGGCTTGACATGATCCGCACGGATCATGTGCTTCGCCCCCGCCGCGGCTACGATGATGTCTGCTTTTCGTAGATGTGCGGCGAGGTCGACGGTGCCGGTGTGCGTGAGCGTCACAGTCGCGTTGACTTGGCGGCGCGTGAGGAGAAGGCCGATGGATCGTCCTATCGTCACACCGCGGCCCACAACGACGACGTGCTTGCCTGCCAGATCGATCCCGTTGCGGGTCAGGAGGTCAATGACGCCGCGAGGCGTGCAAGGCAGAGGCGAGTCAATCGGTTCGTTCACGTTGAGAACCAGACGCCCGAGATTGACCGGGTGCAACCCATCGGCATCCTTTGCCGGGTCGATTCGCTCCAGAATCTCATGTGTATCGAGATGTGCGGGGAGCGGAAGTTGCACGATGTATCCGTGGCAGGTCGGGTCACAATTGAGCTCGTCGAGCAGTTTGAGCACGTCGGCCTGCGTCGCATCATGCGGCAGTTCGCGCTGGATGGAGTTCATGCCGAGCTCCAGCGATTGCCGATGCTTCATACTGACATACAGCTGAGATGCCCGATCGGCACCGACAAGGACGGTGGCGATGCCGGGGGTGGTTCCCTGCCGTTTCAGTTCGGCGATGCGTTCGGCGAGCTCACGCTTGATCGCGGCCGCTGTCGCCACACCGTCCAATCGTTCCGCAGTCATTCGGGCTTCCTCTCCGATGCTCTAGGCGACCTGCAGGTTCCGAGAGACGGCACTCACGGATTCAGCGAAGATCTCTACGATATCGTCAATGTCCTGCTCGGTATGCGCGCGATTGAGAAAGAAGAGCCCCTTTCTCGTGGTGTAGACGCCACGGGCGATCATCTCTTCCATGATCGCGGTGATCGTCTTCCGCTCGGACGCGTAGACACCCTCGAGGGACGTGGTGTCCAAATGCTCCCCCCAGAAGAGCTGGACGAGCGGGCCGATCTGGTTGGCTGAAATGGGCAGTCCCTGCTCGGCCCCCACCCGCTCGAAACCTGCCTTGAGGCGGGCCCCGACCGTCTCAAGATGTGCGTAGAACGCGCCCCCCTCGTCGAAGATGATCTTCAGGGTCGCTTTGGCAGCCTCGACGCAATGCGGGGTACCGCTGTAGGTGCCGGCGGCGGGGACAGTTCCGTCGGTCACGCATGCCATGGCCTCCTCGCTGCCGGCGACCATGGCGATCGGGAATCCGTTTGCGATGGCTTTCGCGTACACGACGATATCCGGGTTCACGCCGAGAAGCTCAGCAGCGCCCCCGGGAGCAACACGGAATCCGGTGACGATCTCGTCGAAGATGACCAGGGCACCGTGCTGATGTGCGATCTCGATCATGCCCTCGATGAACTCCTGCCGAGGGGCGAAGGTACCAAAACCGGTCAGCAGGGGCTCCATGATGATCCCGGCGATCGTGTCGCCCACATCGGCCATGAGCTTGCGGAAGTGCTCGAGATCATTCCATCTCGCGATGACAATGTTCGGCGGCGGTGTTGCCCCCAGCACGGCCGGTTCGGGCTGGATGGGCGTGTACTCGCCTGGCGATCCGAGATCGGCGGGGGGCTGAGGATCGTAGCCAGGAATGTTCACGTAGACCGGGTCGATCCACCCGTGATAGTGGCCATCGAACTTGACGATCCGGTCCCGGCCGGTTGCGGTTTGCGCGATCCGGAGCGCGAGCTGGACAGCCTCGGTGCCGGTAGTCATCAGCGTGAGTTTCTGCGCGAAGGGGAGCTTACTCAGGGCGAGTTCGGCGAGCTCGGCTTCTGCGGGAATGCTGCCACCGAACTGGCTCGACTCAGAGATGGACGCAACTGCGGCCGCATTCACCGTCGGGTGCGCGTGGCCGAGGAACACCGGCCCATGGGCACAGACGGCATCGATGTACTTGTTTCCGTCGACATCCCAGATATAGGCTCCCGCTCCGCGGGTGAATACCGCCTGATGCTCCCGGTATCGGATATGTGAAACGAGCCCTGCGGGGATCACCTGCTTGGCGCGCGCGAACGACGCCTCGGAGCCGGTGAGATCATACGCGTGTGGGGTTGAGGCGTCCTGGACCATGGCAATGCGCTCCTTCATTTGTTCGTCATCTGGCACATTGGTGCCGCTGTCTGGGTTGTGGCCTTCTCGGAGTGCACCGAGCAGCCCGTGATTCGGTCACGAGTCTTGGGGCAGTAGGCCTGCCCGGTAGTCAGCGCGGAGCTTCTTCTTGTCGTACTTGCCGACCGAGGTTCGCGGAATCTCGTCGACGAATATCCACTCATCCGGCACCCAGAATTTCGGGAAACCTTCGAGAAGGTGCGCTTTCAAATCTGAGATTTCTGGTCGTTCGCCTCGGCAGACCACTACCGCTGCCGGGCGTTCCTGCCAGCGCGCATCATCGACTCCGATCACGACCGCTTCGTGGACGCCGGGGTGCCCGACGAGCCGGGTTTCCAGCGCGACGGAGGATATCCACTCCCCGCCCGATTTGATGATGTCTTTGCTGCGGTCGGTGTACTGCAGATACCCGTTCGCCGTGATCGTCGCAATGTCACCCGTGGGCAGCCAACCATCCTCGGTGACCGCGGGCTCATCGCGATTCAGGTACGCGCCGGTGATCCACGGACCGCGCAGTTGCAGCTCGCCGGCCGTCTCACCGTCCTGAGGGAGTTCGCGTCCCTCTTCGTCGACAATGCGGTGCTGTACTCCGATCAGGAACTGCCCTTGGGTGCGCTGGTAGGGCGAGAGCTCCTGGAGGTCGATGCCACCCGGCGGGAATCCCGAGGTCATCGTCGAGGAAGTCTCAGTCATCCCGCAGCCGTGGAAGATCGTGATGCCGTGCTGCTGCTGCCACCAGTGGATCAGGCTCTCGGGAACGGCGGCACCCCCCGAGGAGATGCGCTGCAGCGAGGAAAGATCGTACGACTCACCCCCCTGCTCGTAGCGGTGTGCAATATCGTTCCAGATCGTGGGAACACCGGCGCCAAAGGTCGGCTCCTGCTCAGCGATGAGCTGGAGCAGCGGCTCCGCCTGATTCCAACGGTTGGTGAGAATGAGGCGGCTACCCACCATGAACGCGGAGAAGGAGAGGTTCCAGCCCATGACATGGAACATGGGGACGGCCGGCAGGATAGTATCCTGGCTCGACAGTCCGAACTGGGCGGCACTGGTGTTCAGGAGCGAATGCAGCCAAATCGACCGGTGACTGTAGGCCACGCCCTTCGGATTGCCAGTCGTTCCTGAGGTATGGCAGAGCGCAGCCGCTGCATGCTCGGGAACGCGCTGGAAGGCGTCCTCTCCGTGGTGCGCATCCACGAGTTCCGAGTAGAAACGCACCTCGATGCCGCGGCGTTGCGCCTGCCTCCACAGCCGTTCGCACTTCTTCCCAGCGAGCGGCTCACCGTTCTCGTAGATGATGACAGCTTTGAAGGGCAGCTCCCGTTCGAGAAGCTCGGTGAATGGCTCCGCGAGCGAACTATCCACGATCGCGACCGAGGTCTGAGCGTCTTGGACGCACCAGGACAGCTGCTCGGTACTGAAGCGTGGATTCATCGTGTGCAGCACGGCGCCCATGCTGGGCACGGCAAAATAGCTCTCGAGGTGTTCCTTAGTGTTCCACGCGAAAGTTCCCACGCGATCCCCCACGCCGACGCCCAGTTCACGCAGACCGGCGCTCAGGCTCGCGGCCTGTCGGCGGATCTCAGCGAACGTCGATACGCGAGTGCCATCCTCATATCGGGCGACCACTTCGGTGCTTCCGAAGTTCTGAGCACCATGCTCAAGAATGTCGAGGATACTGAGGTCGACGTGCTGCATCGTGGATTTCACGGCGTCATCTCCTTTGATGTCGAACGACTGCATAGTGGGCTGGGTGAGCGAGTTCATACGGAGTGATGCGGGAGAACCCCAAGATTCACGCTCGCCCCACCACCTGGGAAAGCTGCCTGGCGTGGTGCGTCGATGGCGGTGGGCGTGCCGCATGCGCCTTGTTCCACGCTGAACACGCTCTACCCCCGGGATGTCCTCAACTCTGGAGAGTGTGCGAATCAGGGTTTCGTCCACCATCACCAAATTAAATTATCGTTCAATAGAGTACGCACTCACCCACTCCGCCGTCAAGATCGCGACACTTCTTCAGCTGGGCACATCCGCCCCCTCCTTCCTTTACACTCATTCAATTGGTGGTATAGCATGGTTTTCGACGGGTCCGGATATTGCGTCTGCTGCATGCTCCGAGCGGTCTGCCGCAGAAGGCTCGGATTTCGATTCGCTCTTTTCAGCACCCACTGGCATAACAAAGGAGTTCAGTCATGACGTCGTTCGAGGGCAAGGTAGTGGTGATCACCGGCGGTGGCTCGGGCATGGGTCGCGCCATGGTTCAGGAGTTCGCCGCGAAGGGAGCGCGGGTTGCCGCATTGGACATCAACTTAGATGGGGCGAAAGAGTCAGTGGCACTCCTCCCGGATCCTTCGGTCGCTATCGCCGTGCGGGTGGACATCAGCAAGCCAGAGTCCGTGGCCGCCGCGATCAAGGAGACCTTCGACTGGGCCGGCAAGGTCGATGTGTTGTGCAACAACGCGGGCATCATCGACAGTTTCGGCGCCGCTCACGAGATTCCACTGTCCGAGTGGGATCTCAACATCGCGGTCAACCTGACCGGCCCTTTCCTGATGGCCCGCGAGGTCATCCCCCACATGTTGGACAACGGCGGCGGCGTGATCGTCAATACCGCGAGCATCGCATCCTTGAGCGCGGCGGGCGGCGGCACTGCGTATACGGCCGCCAAGCACGGGGTGCTTGGCCTGACTCGAGCCCTGACCTTCGACTACGGGCGCAAGGGCATCCGTGTCAACGCCATTTGCCCCGGCGCGACCAAGACGGGTCTGACGATGCCCCAGGGCGGGTCAGACACCCTGCCCGAGAACGAAGAGGAGATCGCTCGCACGCCTGCCGGCCGCTGGTGCGAGCCGGAGGAGATCGCGAAGCTCGCCGTGTACCTGGCCAGCGATGACGCCGCCTTCATCCACGGCACCGAGGTGGTCATCGACGGCGGCTGGCTGACCGCTGCGCGCAACCCGATTTGATCCTTATGAGGAACGAAAGAGAGAACCGTATGACGGATACCGTGCAGAAAGTAGCGATCGTCACTGGTGGCGCGCGCGGCATGGGGGCGGCCCACGCCCGAGCACTGGTCGCCCGAGGCTTCCAGGTAGTGATCGGGGATGTCCTCGAAGCCGAAGGAGCGGCCACGGCCGCTGAGATCGGGCCGGATTGCGTCTTTTGCCGACTCGATGTCACGCGCCCCGAATCATGGACGGAGATCGTTGATACCGCGCTAACCCACTTTGGCCGGATCGACGGCCTGGTCAACAACGCAGGTATCCTCCTGGATGAGACCTTGGAGACGGCCACCCTGGAATCCTGGCAGCGCACCATTGCCGTCAACCAGACCGGCCCGTTCCTCGGCATGCAGGCGGTACTCCCCCACCTGCGTGCCGTCGGCGGCGGATCCATCGTCAATATCTCCTCGACCGCCGGCCTCGTCGGTTATACCGACGCGTTCTCCTATGTGGGCACGAAGTGGGCGGTCCGTGGCATCACGAAGGCTGCAGCGTTGGAGCTCGGCCGTGATGGGATCCGTGTGAATTCCATTCACCCGGGCGACACCGAGACTCCGATGATCGCCGGCGCGATCAGTGAAAGCGGCGCTGTCCTTTCCCCTTCGGAGATCCCACTAGGCCGATACGGTCAGCCTAGCGACATTGCGAACCTGGTCGCTTTCCTTCTCGACGATGTCTCCTCTTATATCAGCGGCGCGGAGATCGCGATCGACGGCGCCACCACCGCGGGCATCCATTATCCCAAATAGGTCAGTCTCGTTCACATGTGCTGAGGGGTTGGCCAGGGGCAGAACTCGGTCACTGGAGCAGCCCCTCAGCTCTCGCTTTGAGCGAGCGGTTCGCCAAGATCACGTTTTGGTGACGAGGACGAGCCGGCCACTCACCGTGCGCTCGTCAAGATCCCGCAGCACAGCTGCGTACTTGGCGATATCTCCTCCGTGCACGATCATCGCACCGAAGTAGCCTGCGTGCCACATCTCCATCAGATGCCGCCACGCGGCCCGACTCTCGTGCGCATCGAAAATCAAACTGGCGGAATCCACGCCACGCACATCTGTGTTGTTCAGCAGGAGACGGTTCACTCGCACCGACCGCATCAAGTGCAACGTCGACGCCGACCCCTCCCGTGATCGTGCGCACTTCCGCTAGTTGTACTGACCTCGACCGTTGTTGACGCGGTCGATGGGAGTTTGGCCGTCGATGCCGAGGTGGGGTCTGTCTAGGTTGTAGTAGTTCAGCCAGGCCGTCAATCCTGCTCTGCGTTCGTCGTTGGTGGTCCAGGGCCTCGCGTACGCCCATTCGGTCGCGAGGGTGCGGTTGAGGCGTTCGACTTTCCCGTTCGTCCAGGGGCAGTGCGGGCGAATGAATCGTTGCTGGATGCTGTGTCGGATCATGACGTCGCGGAACGCGGCTGAGTATCGGTACGCGAACGCGTTATCGCTGATGACACGCTCGACGGTCACCCTGAGTGAGGCATAGAACCTGATGGCGCGTTCCAGGACACCGGCCGCGGTCACGCCTCTCTCGTCGTCGTGGATCTCGGCGTACGCGACACGAGAGTGATCATCGATCACGGTGTGGACGTAGTCATACCCTTGTCCTCGTTTCCGGTGCGGGAGTTCGCTGCGCCCGTGCAGCCGCCACCCACCGCCGTCAGGGATGCGGCCGAGCTTCTTCACATCAATATGGATCAAGGATCCCGGATACTCGTGTTCGTATCGGTTCGCTGACCGTCGTTCCGCGCGGATCCTGATACCCGTGACGGGATCCAGTTCACGCAACAACGGGGCGTGATGACGACGCAACACCCGACCGACCGTCGAGGCGTGCATGCCGAGCTTCCCAGCGATGAATACCGGGCCACGCCGAGTGAGGGCACGCACGATCCGTGTCAAGTGTCGGGTTTGGTGGAGAGTGTTTTAGTTGCTTT